>NZ_JAHLYP010000005.1 GCF_025127995.1 Synechococcus sp. CS-1332
ACGCGGGCTCGCCCGCCGCAGGGCGTCACAGGCCCGACACCCTCACTCGACGGTGACGCTCTTGGCCAGATTCCTCGGCTGATCAACATCAAGGCCACGGTGGGCGGCGATGTGATAACTGAGCAGTTGCATTGGAATCACCGTGAGCAGGGGGCTGAGCAGCTCGTCCACGTCCGGCAGGGGCAGCAGCACATCGAACAGTTCGGTGTCCGGGCAGGCAGGCGCCACGCCGATCAGCTGGGCATCGCGGGCCTTGGCCTCCTGGGCATTGGAGAGCACCTTCTCAAAAACACTTCCCGGCACGGCGATCGACACCACCGGCACCCGGGCATCGAGCAGGGCGATCGGGCCATGCTTCATCTCCCCCGCCGGGTAGCCCTCGGCGTGGATGTAGCTGATCTCCTTGAGCTTGAGGGCCCCCTCCATGGCGATCGGGTAGTTGATGCCCCGTCCCAGGAAGATGACGTCCTGGGTGTCGGCGAACAGATGGGCCAGCTCGGCACAGCAGCGGTCATGGTCGTCGACCAACCGCTGCAGCACCGGCGGGAGTGCGCGCAGCTGCTCGGCCAGGGCCCGCAGCTCGGCGGGGGTGCGGCCGCCGCCCAAGGGATGGGCCGTGCCGCCGCGGCGTTCGGCGAAGGCCAGCGCCAGGCCATAGAAGGCGAGCAGCTGGCCGAGGAAGGTCTTGGTGGCGGCCACCCCCACCTCGATGCCGGCGCCGATGTCGAGCAGGTGGGGCACCAGGCGGCCGAGGGAACTCTCGGGGCGGTTGGTGATGCCCAGCAGGCGCGGCGCGTAGGCCGGATCCGCCACCAGGAAGCGGCGCTCCTGCTCCATCGCCAGGGCGGCGAGGGTGTCGGCCGTCTCGCCTGACTGGGTGACACCGATGGTGAGCGTGTGGGGCTCCAGCGGCGGCGGGGCATAGCGGAATTCGCTGGCGTAGAACACCGACGTCGGCAGCCCCGCCAGCTGCTCCAGCAGATGGGCGCCCACCTGGGCCGCATGGCGGCTGGTGCCGCAGGCCAGGATCTGGATCCGCTCCACCCCCTCGTAGACGGACTCGTCGAGGGGGAGCGCCACCAGGGCTCCCTCCGGCAGGTGGCGGGCCACCCACAGGGCCATGGTTTCGGGTTGCTCGTGGATCTCCTTGTGCATGAAGTGGCGGAAGCTGCGCTTGTCCGCCACGTGCTCGGTGCCCACCAGCAGGGTGGGGTTGCGCTGCACCCGCGTGCCGGCAGCGTCGTAGAGCTCGATGCCAAGGGGCGTCAGCAGGGCCACCTCGCCGTCCTCCAGGGGCAGAATCGTGCGGGTGAAGCCCGCCAGGGCCGGCGTGTCGCTGGCGCAGAGGAACTCCCCCTCCCCCAGGCCAATCAGCAGGGGGGCCTGGCGCCGGGCGACCACGACGGCCCCGGGCACCGCCGCCCACACCACCGCCAGGGCGTAGGCCCCCTGCAGCAGAGGCAGCACCTGCTGCAATGCTTCCAGCAGCAGCGCCGGCGAAGCCATTGCCCCCTCGTCCTGCCGCTGCCGCAGCCGGCGGGCCAGCAGGTGGGGGATCACCTCGGTGTCGGTGTCGGAACGGAACTCCACTCCTTCGGCCTGCAGCTGCTCCCTGAGGCTGCGGTGGTTCTCGATGATGCCGTTCTGAACGACGGCCAGCTGGCCGCTGCCATCGAGGTGCGGGTGGGCGTTGCGCTCCTCAGGCTTGCCGTGGGTGGCCCAGCGGGTGTGGCCGATGCCGCACTGGCCCGGGGCCCCCCGTTCCTCGTAACGGGCGGTGAGGTTGACCAGCTTGCCCTCGGCCTTGAGGCAATGCAGGCCGGCCCCGTCGACGGTGGCGATGCCGGCCGAGTCGTAGCCGCGGTACTCCAGCTGGCGCAGACCCTCCAGCAGCTGGGGGGCCGCCTCCCGCGAGCCAATCAGGGCAACGATGCCGCACATAGGAGAAGCAATCCGGCGGGAAACGGGGGTGGGGGCAAAAAAAAGCCCGGCGCTAGCGCCGGGCAAGAGCTTATGGGAGGGCAGCGATGCTGCCGAGCTCAGTAGGCCAGGCCCATGGAGCGGCTGGTCTCGTCGCCTAGATAAACGCGGATGCTCAGGAAGTCGGTGGGGCAGGCGGTTTCACAGCGCTTGCAGCCGACGCAGTCTTCGGTGCGGGGTGAGGACGCGATCTGGGCGGCCTTGCAGCCATCCCAGGGCACCATCTCGAGAACGTCGAGGGGGCAGGCACGGACGCACTGGGTGCAACCGATGCAGGTGTCGTAGATCTTGACGGCGTGGGACATGCCAGGGCCGGGAACGAACGGCGAGGTGCCCAAAGTACCCACACCCTTCCGGCGCAGGGCCAGACCGGGCGTCGGCCGTCACCCTTGTTCATACGGCGAAAGGGCCCGTTCGGGGCGACCCGTAGGATGCTGCCTCCCTCACAGCAGCCATGTCCCAGGAAGCGATCTTCGAGAAAGTCCGGTCGATCGTTGCCGAACAACTCAGCGTGGAGGCTGACGAGGTCAAGCCGGAATCCAACTTCCAGAACGATCTGGGAGCTGATTCCCTCGACACCGTCGAGCTGGTGATGGCCCTGGAGGAAGCCTTCGACATCGAGATCCCCGATGAGTCGGCCGAAGGGATCCTCACGGTGGGCGACGCCGTCAAATACATCCAAGAGAAGCAGGCCTGAGGCGTCCATGGTGGAGGGTCTCCGCCGCGTCGTCGTCACCGGCCTGGGCGCGGTCACACCGATCGGCAACAACGTCGCGGACTATTGGCAGGGTCTGATCAACGGCCGCAATGGGGTGGCGCCGATCACCCTGTTTGATGCCTCCCGCCATGCCTGCCGCTTCGCCGCCGAAGTCAAGGACTTCGATACGGCTGGCTGGCTGGAGCCGAAGGAAGCGAAGCGATGGGATCGCTTCTGCCAGTTCGGCGTGGTCGCGGCCAAGCAGGCGCTGGCCGATGCCGGCCTGACCATCGACGACAGCAATGCCCAGCGGATCGGGGTGGCCATCGGCTCCGGCGTGGGCGGGCTGCTGATGATGGAAACCCAGGCCCATGTGCTGGCCGAGCGCGGTCCCGACCGGGTCAGCCCGTTCTGCGTGCCGATGATGATCCCCAACATGGCCACCGGGCTGGCGGCCATCGCCATCGGCGCCAGGGGGCCCAGCAGCGCCGTAGCCACCGCCTGCGCCGCCGGCTCCAATGCCATCGGCGACGCCTTCCGGCTGATCCAGATGGGTCTGGCGGACGCCATGGTCTGCGGTGGCGCCGAGTCGGCGATCACTCCCCTGGGGGTGGCCGGCTTCGCCAGCGCCCGGGCCCTGTCGTTCCGCAACGATGACCCCGCCACCGCCAGCCGGCCCTTCGACGCCGAGCGCAACGGGTTCGTGATCGGCGAGGGGGCTGGGGTGCTGGTGCTGGAGAGCCTGGAGCACGCCACCGCCAGGGGCGCGCGGGTGCTCGGCGAGATCGTCGGCTACGGCATGACCTGTGACGCCTATCACTACACCCTTCCCTCCCCGGGCGGTGTGGGGGCGGCGGAGGCCATCCGGCTGGCCCTGGCCGATGCCCGGCTGGAGCCGGAGGCGGTGGATTACGTCAATGCCCACGGCACCAGCACCCAGGCCAACGACAGCAACGAGACCGCCGCCATCAAGTCGGCCCTCGGAGCCCACGCCATGACCATCCCAGTCAGTTCCACCAAGTCGATGACCGGCCACCTGCTGGGCGGCAGCGGCGGCATCGAGGCGATCGCCGCGGTGCTGGCGGTGGCCCACAACCTTGTACCGCCTACGATCAACTACAGCACGCCCGATCCCGCCTGCGATCTGGATGTGGTGCCCAACCAGGCCCGGGAACACGCCGTCAACGTCGTGCTTTCCAACTCCTTCGGGTTCGGCGGCCACAACGTCTGCCTCGCCTTCCGCCGGATGACCTGATCACCCGGTGCGCCTTCCAAGGACCACCTCCCTTCTCCCTGTTTTCTATCCCCCGTCAAGCCATGGTCGCCGCCCCCACCACCCAGGTCGATAGCCACGTAGAGACGCTCTGCATCAACAGCATCCGCTTCCTGGCGGTCGATGCGATCAACAAGTCCAACTCGGGCCACCCCGGCCTGCCGATGGGCTGCGCTCCGATGGCCTTCTCCCTGTGGGACAAGGTGCTGCGCCACAACCCCAAGAATCCGCAGTGGTTCAACCGCGACCGCTTCGTGCTCTCGGCCGGCCACGGCTGCATGCTGCTGTACGCGCTGCTGCACCTCACCGGTTACGACAGCGTCTCCCTGGAGGACCTCAAGCAGTTCCGCCAGTGGGGCTCCCGCACCCCCGGCCACCCGGAAACCTTCGAAACCCCCGGGGTCGAGGTCACCACCGGCCCCCTCGGCCAGGGCATCTCCAACGCCGTGGGCCTGGCGATCGCCGAAGCCCACCTGGCGGCGAAGTTCAACAAGCCCGACGCCAAGATCGTTGACCACTACACCTATGTGCTGATGGGTGATGGCTGCAACCAGGAGGGCGTCTCCAGCGAGGCCGCCTCCCTGGCTGGCCACCTAGGCCTGGGCAAGCTGATCGCCCTCTACGACGACAACCACATCACCATCGACGGCAACACCGGCGTGTCCTTCACCGAGGACGTGATGAAGCGCTATGAGGCCTACGGCTGGCATGTGCAGCACGTTGAAGACGGCAACACCGACGTGGCCGCCATCACACGGGCGATCGAAGCGGCCAAGGCGGTCAGCGATCGCCCCAGCCTCATCAAGGTCACCACCACCATCGGCTACGGCTCGCCCAACAAGGCCAACACCGCCGGGGTGCACGGCGCCGCCCTCGGTGCCGAGGAGGCCGAGCTCACCCGCCAACAGCTGGAGTGGAGCTACGGGGCCTTCGAAGTGCCCGAGCCCGCCTACGAGCACTGGCGCGCAGCGATCCAGCGCGGGGCCGCCGATGAAGCCTCCTGGAACGAAAGCCTGGCCACCTACCGCAGCCGTTACCCCGCCGAAGCCGCCGAGTTCGAGCGGATGCTGCGGGGTGAGCTGCCCGAGGGCTGGGATGCGGCACTGCCCGTCTTCACCCCCGACGACAAAGGCCTGGCCACCCGCCAGCACTCCTATAACGCCCTCAACGCCTTCGGCCCCAGCCTGCCCGAACTGATCGGCGGCTCCGCCGACCTCACCCACTCCAACCTCACCGACATCAAGGGCGAGGCCAGCTTCCAGAAGGGCCATGAAGCCAACCGCTACCTGCACTTCGGTGTGCGCGAGCACGCCATGGCAGCGATCCTCAACGGCATCGCTTACCACAACAGCGGCCTGATCCCCTACGGCGGCACCTTCCTGGTGTTCGCCGGCTACATGATCGGAGCCATGCGGCTGTCGGCCCTCTCCGAGCTGGGCGTGATCTACGTGCTCACCCACGATTCGATCGGCCTGGGCGAAGACGGCCCCACCCACCAGCCCGTGGAAACCCTCGCCAACCTGCGCGCCATCCCCAACCTGCTGGTGATGCGCCCCGGCGATGGCAACGAGACGGTGGGGGCCTACAAGGTCGCTGTCACCAACCGCAAGCGCCCCACGGTGCTCGCCCTCAGCCGCCAGGCCATGGTCAACCAGGCCAACTCAGCCGCCGACAAGGTGGCCATGGGTGGCTACGTGCTCAACGACTGCGACGGTACCCCGGATCTGATCCTGATCGGCACCGGCACCGAGCTCGACCTCTGCGTCAAAGCCGCCGCCCAGCTGAGCGCCGAAGGCAAGGCCGTGCGGGTGGTGTCAATGCCCTGCATCGAGCTGTTCGAGGAGCAGGACGCCGCCTACCGCGAATCAGTGCTGCCCGCCGCCGTTCGCAAGCGCGTGGTGGTGGAAGCCTCCAGCTCCTTCGGCTGGCACAAGTACACCGGCTTCGATGGCGCCAGCGTCTCGATCGACAGCTTCGGTGCCTCCGCCCCCGGCGGGATCTGCCTGGAGAAATTCGGCTTCACCGTCGACAACGTGGTGGCCACGGCGAAGGCACTGGGCTGAACGGATCAGTCCCCAGCGAAGGGTTGGTCAGCCATCGGCGTGGCCAACCAGCTGAACATCTTCTTAGCCGGACCGTCAGGGTCCGGCTTTTTGATGCCCGTGGAATGCTCAGCCCTGGCGGGACGGCACGTTGTGGCGGCTGCGCTCCACCACCAGGGGCAGTCGCAGGGTGCGCTGGTTGATGAAGCCGATGTATTCGCCGAGAATGCCGAGAGCAAACATCATCGCGCCGGCGAAAAAGAGTGCCGAGATCGACAGCATCGCGACGCCGAACTGGAAACTGTTCCAGTAGATCAGTTTGCTGACCATCACCACGAACGAGAGCAGGATCGAGAGGGCCCCGAGCGACAGGCCTGCGGTGGTGATCAGACGCATGGGTTTGCGGGAGGAGGTGACAATGCCGAGCACACCAAAATCCACCAGGAACGAGAGAGAAGCGGAACTGCTGCCTCCCTTGCGATCAGCGCTCACATAGGGAATCGTGGACCACTTGAAGCCGATGGCGCAGACTAGGCCCTTGATGAAGGGATAGGAATCGATCGACTGCCGCAGGGCCAGAATCACCGAGCGATCGTAGATGCCGAAGCCGGTGGTATCCCGCACCATCGGATAGTCGGAGAGCCAGGACAGCGTGGCGTAGTAGATCTTTTTGCAGAGAAACAGGATCGGACTCTCATGGCTGGAGCGCCGCACAGCAAAGATCACCTGGTTATCGCCCTGCTTCCAGGCCGTAATCAGATCGGCCACCAACTCGGGGGGATCCTGCAAATCTGACATCAGAAAGACATTGGCATCGGCATCTGGCACCAACAAGGCATTGGCAGAGGAGCGCACAAAGCCGAAGTTCGAGACATTGAGAATCAGGCCAACCCGTGAATCCCTTGCCGCCAATCCCTCGATCAGATCGACCGTAGGGTCGGTGGAGCAATTATCAGCAAACACGATCGAGAAGACATCGTCAGAAAACTGCTCGAGAACCTTCGACAGCCTCACATAGAGGGCTTCAATATTGGAGGACTCGTTGTAGCATGGAATGCAAATGGCGATATGATGGCTCAATGTTGACGAAAAGCATGCTGCAGGCAGTGTATCTTTTGGCTGCCGTTCTAGCGGCATGCCTGGGCCAATTCATCTTGCGGATCCGGCCTCCGGCTGAGGGCATCCGCACCACAATCCTCTACCTGGTGGCCTCGCTGCTTTGTTATGGCGCCTCCTTTGGAATCACGGCCCTAGTGCTGCCCGCCGCCGACAGAAAACTGGCGGTGCTGATGCTGAGCCTGCAGTATCCGCTTCTGTATGTGCTCTTCGCCATCAAGGATTCAGCCGCGTTGCAGCCGGCCAGCCTGGTGGCGATCACCCTCGGCTATGCGATCGTGGCTGTGGGCATGTTCGGGCGTTAGGTGAGGCTGGCGCACAGCCTGTCAATCTGGCGCTGCCCCAGCTTGAAGTCCCAGACGGGGCCGCCGAAGATCTTGATCGGCAGCGAATCCTTCTGCTGGCATTGTTCCCGCAGCTGATCCCCGTAGACGAGGGTCTTGATCTCCCCCGACGGACTCACCTCGAAGACGGTCCGGTCGACGACATTGTTGTGATAGAAGACCAGCGTCAACACCAGCCAGATGGCCAGGGCACGGCCGGTGGCGCTGTTCCGGGTGCCTGGGTCACGAACCAGAAACAAGAACGCCAACAGCAACACCGACAGAAACAGGACGGTGTTCCAATAGAAGAAGCGCCCGCCCGCATCTTCGACGCTCAACATCTTCAGGTCCACCCCGCGACGGGTGGCCACCAGCAGGCTGGAGAAGGAGAGCACCAGGGTGGAGAAGATGGCCAGGTAGAGCAGGGCCGGCTGGCCCATGCGCCCTGTCACCACCCGCACGGCCAGCACCACCAGGACCAGCACCCCGAGCACGGCCAGCAGCTGCAGGGGATCGGGCAGGTCCCGCAGGTACCACCAGGGCTTGTAGCCCCCCAGCAGCGGGGCGATCAGGTGCACCGTGAACCAGTCGAGCAGCACGGCGGGCCGCATCAGCAGCTTGGCCAGCGCCCGGGCCGTCGAGAGGGGGTAGTTGGTCTGCAGCTGGGAAAAGTAGATCTGCAGGGACGACAGCAGCACCGGCAGGCTCAGCCACAGGGGCCGGATCGGCAGCCGGCGGCGGCGCAGGCCATGGAAGATCAGCAGGGGAACCGTGTAGATGGCCATGAAGGGTCCGGTGAACGCCGCCACCAGCCCATAGAGAAACAACACTCCCTTGAGGAGCGGAGATCGGAAGATCTCCGCCCTCCCGCTGCCCTGCTGTGCCACCACGCCATAGGCGATCAGGATGAAGCCGAGCGGGAAGAAGATGTAGGCATTGGGCAGATTGAGATAGGTTTCGCCGGCGTAGGGGTAATACACGTAGGGGATGTAGGCCAGCCGCATCGCCCGGCTGAACACCCCCGCCCCGATCAGGGCCTCCACGCTGACCAGCGGCAGCAGGTAAGACACCCAGGCCACCAGCAGGAAGAAGCTGGGATAGGCCAGGGGCGAAAGCAGGTTCACGGCCGTCAGGGCGCTGATCCGCTGGAGGAGATGGCTGTAGCCCGCATACAGCTGCAGCAGCGATCCGCTGCCGTGGTCGATGGCGTGCTGCAGGAAGATCGAGCCATCCTCCGCATAGAGGCCCGGCTGCAACGAGATGGACGGGCGCCGCAGGTGGTAGCCGAGGGCGCAGAGGCCGATCAGGGCGGCGGAGACGAGAACGCCGTGGAGCCGGGGAGGCAGGCGCTGCTCGGCTGACTGGCGGAACTGCTGGATCTTCTGCAGGAGGGTGGCCATGGGTGCGCGCAACGGCTCCGCTCAGGCCGGCATGAGGTTGGTTTCGGTCCAGGCGAGCATGCGGCTGACGCCGTCGCGGCAGGAGATGGCCGGCGACCAGCCAAGCAACTGCTCGGCCTTGCCGATAGCGGCGATGAAGCAGTCCTGGTCACTGGCCCGCCGGGGGGTGGGGGTGTAAACGAGCGGCGGGATGGCCAGCAGCTCGGCGAGCAGGGCGAACAGCTCCAGCAGGCTGAGGGAGTTGGCGGCGCCGCCGCCGATGTTGAAGATCTCGCCGTTCATCCGCTCACGGTGCTCGTAGGCGGCCCGGTAGAGGCGGATCAGGTCGTCGGCGTGGAGCACGTCGCGCACCTGCTTGCCGGTGCCGGCGATGGTGAAGGGCTCGGGGGCCATGCCCGCCTGGTGGGCACGCTTCTGCTCGATCGCCTTCTGGCAGAACCAGCCCACCCAGCCCTGGTCAAAGGAGGCGAACTGGCGGCCGCCGAAGATCGAGGAGTGGCGGAACACCACCGTTTTCAGGCCGTACACCCTGGCCCAGTCGCGCACATACTGATCCGCCGCCCCCTTGGAGCAGCCGTAGGGGGTGGAGAAATCCAGCCCCAGGGACTCATCGAGGCCTTCCGGGTGGTCCGGCAGGCGGTAGCGGGTGGGGGTCTCCTCGTAGCGCAGCCCCTCCAGATCGCCGTAGACCTTGTTGGTGCTGCTGTAGGCGATCAGCGCCTCGGGAGAGAGGGCCCTGGCCGCCTCGAGCACAGCGAAGGTGCCGAGCACGTTGGTCTGCAGGTCGCGGGCCGGCTCCTGTAGGGAGGTGGTCATCGCCACCTGGCCGCCGACATGGCAGATGTAATCGAAGGGGGCGTGGCGCCGGAACACGGCCAGCACAGCTTCGGCCTCGGCCAGATCGGCCTGGATGAAGTGGAAACGCCCCGGGGCGGCCTGCTGCTCCAGCCAGGCCAGGTTCGCCGCCGAACCGCGCCGGAACAGGGCATCGACCACCACCACCTCGACTCCTTCCTGCAGGTAGGAGGCGGCCAGGTTGGAGCCCAGAAAGCCGCAACCGCCGGTGATCAGGACCTTCATCGGATTCAGGGGATGGGAGAGGCCGGAATCCGCAGCCCGCGCAGGTCGGGCACATACCGTTCGATCTGATCGGGGCGGTCCGGAAGGCTGGCGGGCAGCAATCTACCGGTCGCCCCCAGGCGCTCCCATTCCGCCGCGGCGAAGGCCAGCAGGCTGATGGCGGCCCCCGAACCGACGTTGACCACCAGGGGCACGCCGGCGGCAACGTCGGGGCGGCTGCAGGCCGCCAGCAGGTGGGCCGCCACGGCGGCGACGGGGATGAAATCGCTGACCTGCCGGCCGGAGGTCATCGGGAAATCCTCGCCAGCCAGGGCGGCCCGCCGCAGGGAGGGCCAGAAGTTGCCCGCGAACTGGCCCTCGCCGTAGGCCGAGAAGATGCGGCCATAGACGAGCTCCAGCTCTTGGGCGATGGCGAAGGCACGCAGCAGCTGGAAGGCCGCCGCCTTGCTGGCGCCGTAGGGGCTCAGGGGCTCCAGGGGGGCCTCCGGCGGGATGGCGTCATAGCGGCGGGCGGCGTTGCCGTACTCGTGGCTGGTGCCGGCGACGACGCAGCGGCGCACCCCCGCCTCCGCCGCCCGCTCCAGCAGCCGCAGGCTGCCGGCCACGTTGGCCTGCACCAGCTTGTCCCAGCTGGCAGGCTTGGGGCTCACGCCCGCCGAAGCCAGGTGCAGCACCGCCTCGACCCCGTCCAGCTGGGCGGCCTCCAGGCTGGCGAGGTCGCCCTCGCACCACTGGGGCTGGCGCGGCAGGGGGATCGCCGGGGCGGAGGCGGGGCTGCGGCGCAGGGCCAGCACCTGGTGGCCTGCCGCCAGGGCCGCCGCCAGCACATGGGAGCCGATGAAGCCGGTGCCGCCGGTGAGGAACAGCCGCATCAGGCCTGGCAGAAGGCCCGGATCACCGCGATCTCCTTGGCCAGCATCGGGGCCGTGAGGCCCGGGTAGGTGCCAAGGAAGAGGGTGTCGACCATGATCGCGTCGGCGCCGGCCAGATCCCCCACCACCCGCAGGGCGTCGGGGCGATCGGCGCGCAGCTGCACGAAGGCCGGCTGGCGCACCAGGTTGCCGCCGAACAGCATGCGGTTGCCGATGCGGTGGGCATCGAGCTCCTTGGCCAGGTCGGTGCGGCGGAAGGGGGCCTCGGGCTTCACCGAGATCTTGAAGCCGAACCAGGAGCAGTCGGTGCGGCAGCCGCTGGCGTCCCAGGAGAAGCCCGCCACCGGATCCCAGCCGGTGGCGTGGGTGGGCAGGGAGAACTCGAGCACGGACTCGGTGGCCACCAGGCCTTCGCGCAAGGTCTGCCAGTTGCGCTTGCGGGCCTCGATGAACTCCGGCAGGCGGCGCAGCTGCACCCGGCCGATGGCGGCCTGGGGATCGAGCGGTTTGAGGTTGAAGCCGAGGTGGCTATAGATGTACTTGTGGTCGTAGCCGCCGGGCAGTTCGCCCAGTTGCCAGTCGAAGCGCTTGCCGCAGGTGTCGTCCTTGCCGGAGGGGCACCAGCAGTCGCGGCCCCAGTCGCGGAAGCTCTCGGCCACCACCTTGAGCTTCTGGTCGCGCACGATGTTGACGGCGCCGCCCTCGCCCATGGTGAGGTGGTGGGGCGGGTAGAAGCTCTGGGTGCTGATGTCTCCCCAGGTGCCGGTCCAGCGGATGACGCGATCGGGCCCCTCATCGAGGCCGGGGCTGTTCTCTGAGAAACCGAGGGATTCAGCCAGCTCCCGGGGCATGGAGTAGGAGCAGCCGAGGGCGTCGCAGTTGTCCTCCACCAGGTAGAGGTCGTGGGCGCGGCAGAAGCGCAGCACGGCCGCCAGATCGAAGGGATTGCCCAGGGCGTGGGCCATCATCACGGCCTTGGTGACGCCAGGGGTGAAGGCGGCTTCGAGCTGGTCGCAGCGGGCGTTGCCGGTGACTGGATCGGCATCGATGAACACCGGCAAGGCGCCCACCTGCAGGATCGGCGCCACGGTGGTGGGAAAGCCGGCCGCCACGGTGATCACCTCGTCGCCGGGCCGCAGGCGCCGCTCGGCCGGCAGGCGGTGGGAGGTGAGGGCCGAGATGGCCACCAGGTTGGCGGAGGAGCCGGAATTCACCAGCAAGCTGTGGCGCACCCCCAGGAAGGCCCCCAGCTCGCTCTCCATCGCCGCCCCCTCAGTGCCGAGGGTGAGCCAGAAGTCGAGGGTGGTTCCCACGGCCGCTTCGACTTCGTCTTCGGTGAAGACGCGGCCCGCGTAGGGGATCGTCTGGCCGTCGGCGTGGGGGGTGCGATCCGGATCGTCGCCCGGGCGGAAGGCGGCGTGGGCCCGGCGGGCGTAGTCGCGGGTGAGCCGGAGGATCTCCTGCTTGAGCTGGTCGAGGTCGGCGGTCATGGGGTGGATCGGCCCGGCGGGCAGCAGGCGAGATAGGCGGTGAGATCGTCGAGGCAGCAGGCCAGCGGGTCGTCGCCCGCTTCGATCACGCGGCGGTACCACTGAAGCGTGCGGGCGGTGGTGGTGGCGAAATCCCAGCGGGGCGACCAGCCGAGGCGGTGGTGGGCCTTGTCGACAACAAGGTTCAACAGACCGGCCTCGTGGGGGGCGTTGGGATCGGAGGCATCGATCCAGCGGCCGGGCCAGTGGGCCAGGGCCTGCTCCACCAGCTCCTGCACGGGCCGGTTGGCCTCCAGCTGGGGCCCGAAGTTGAAGGCTTCGGCCATCGCGCGCCCATCGGACGGCTCGGCGAGGGCCTCGGCCAGGGCCAGGTACCCGCCGAGGGGTTCGAGCACGTGCTGCCAGGGCCGGGTGGCGGCGGGGTTGCGCAGGGTGATGGGCTCACCGGCGCGCAGGGAGCGCACGGTGTCGGGAATGATGCGGTCGGCGGCCCAGTCGCCGCCGCCGATGACGTTGCCTGCCCGGGCGCTGGCCAGGCGCAGATGGGGCGACTGGTGGGGCAGGGTGCCGCAATAGCTGGCGCGCCAGGAGCTGATGGCCAGCTCTGCGGCGGCCTTGCTGCTGCTGTAGGGGTCGTGGCCGCCGAGGGGGTCGTTCTCCCGGTAGCCGTAGAGCCATTCGTTGTTGCGGTACACCTTGTCGGTGGTGATCAGCACCGCCGCGCAGGGGTGGCTGAGCGGGCGCAGCGCCTCGATCAGATGGATGGTGCCCAGCACGTTGGTTTCCCAGGTGAGCACCGGCTCGGCGTAGCTGCGCCGCACCAGGGGCTGGGCCGCCAGGTGCAGCACCACCTCGGGCTGGCTGGACGCCACGAGTTCTGTGAGGGCCGCCGGATCGCGCAGATCGCCCACGTGGTGATCGAGGCGGCTGGCCAGCCCGAGCTGGTCGAACAGGGATGGGTCGGTGTCCGGCGCCAGGGCAAACCCAGACACCCGGGCCCCCAGCTCGCAGAGCCAGAGGGCCAGCCAGCTGCCCTTGAAGCCGGTGTGGCCTGTGAGCAGCACGCGTTTGCCGTGCCAGAAGGAGGGATCGGGCTGCTGCCAGGCCCGCCCAGGGGAGCCGCTGGTCATGGTCAGCTCCAGATCTTCCAGGGGGCGCGGCCCTGCAGCCAGAGGTCTTCGAGCCGTTGACGGTCGCGCAGGGTGTCCATGGGCTGCCAGAAGCCGCGGTGCTTGAAGGAGTTCAGCTGGCCCTGGGTGGCGAGGGCCTTGAGGGGGGCCTGCTCCCAGACGCAGTCGTCGCCGTCGACCAGGTCGATTACGGAAGGCTCGAGCACGAAGAAGCCGCCGTTGATCCAGGCATTATCGCCGTCGGGCTTCTCCTCGAAATCGGTCACCACGTCCCCGTCGAGGTGCAGAGCGCCGTAGCGGCCGGGGGGCTGGACGGCGGTGAGGGTGGCCTGCAGGCCCTGGCGCTGGTGATGGGCGATCAGGGCGGTGATGTCCACATCGGCGACGCCGTCGCCGTAGGTGAAGCAGAAGGACTCGTCTTCAGGGAGGTAGCTGCGCACCCGGGCCAGACGGCCGCCGGTAAGGGTGGCATCGCCGGTGTCAACCAGGGTGATCTTCCAGGGTTCAGCCTTCTGGCGGTGCACTTCCATGTGGTTGAGATCCATATGGAAGGTGACATCACTGGTGTGCAGGAAATAGTTGGCGAAGTATTCCTTGATCACATAACCCTTGTAGCCGCAACAGATGATGAAGTCATTGATGCCGTGGTGGCTGTAGATCTTGAGGATGTGCCACAGGATCGGCTTGCCGCCGATCTCCACCATCGGCTTGGGCCGCAGGTGGGTCTCCTCCGCTAGTCGGGTACCCAGTCCACCGGCCAGGATGACGGCTTTCATATAAGGAGTTGAGGCTTTGAAAAATGATAATGCAAGGGCGAACCTGCCTAAATCATGATCAAGGCTATCGACACTATACCAAGCACTGGCCTCTGTGCAATCGAGCAGAGACCAAGTAGAGTCAAAACGCACCTAGCTTGCTCAAAGCCCACCCTAATGGAATCCCTCTAAATGAGATCATATCCTATTGGCGTGTTCTTCACAGACTGCGTGATGAGATAATCGAAGAGTTGGGGCCCAACCCTATGCACAAGAATTTCCATTCACTCCGAGCTTGAAACCCCGATCATGAGAACAATACCTGAGGCGGGAAAGCTTCTTCTTTCTGTGATCATCCCTTGCTTCAACGAAGAAAAGTCTTTGCCAGTTCTTATTGACAGACTTGAGCCTCTGCTCTGCTCCGCTTTCGGCTCCGACAGATGGGAGATCATTCTTGTCAATGATGGGAGCCACGATATGACCGAAAGCTGTATCGAAAACATAAATCAAGTATTTCCAAATGTTTGGGGAATATCCCTCACGCGCAACTTCGGCCATCAACCTGCATTGTATACGGGCCTACAGAATTCGGGAGGGGAGATATGCGCTTTAATGGATGCTGACATGCAAGACCCACCAGAAATTCTGCTGGATCTAATCAGAATTGTCCATTCTGGAGAGCAAGATGTTGCCTATGGAGTACGAGCAAACCGAGAAGCCGGACCCCTGATCAAAGCTTGCTATAAGGGCTTCTACAGGCTGATGGGATCAATTTCAGAGCATCCTTGGCAGGTTGACGCCGGAGATTTTTGTGCCATGAACCGGCGCGCCGTAAACATGATTCTTTCTTTTCCAGAGCGAGATAAATTCCTACGAGGCCTGCGCTCTTGGGTAGGCCTTCGGCAGCTAGGAGTATCCTACTCACGCCCTAAGCGCTTGCTTGGAAAGTCAAGATACAATTACTCTAGATTATATCTTTTGGCAATGAAAGGAGTGGTTGGCTTTTCAACCATACCGCTTCGAATTGCCTCATTTCTAAGCTTGGGATCGGGCCTCTTTTGCGCCTTAGTTGCTGGGTTACTGATGATCAATCGGATCTTTCCAGCCTTCACTCTGTTCGGCTATAATATCGGAGCAAATCAAGGAATTGCGACTTTAGCAGTTATGCTTCTGCTAGTTTCAAGCGCGATTCTCGCGGCTCTTGGCATCATCGGAGAATATTTAGCCGTGGTGCTTGTTGAAGTCAAGCAGAGGCCCGTTTCGTTCATTTCACGTATCATCAAAGCATGAGTTCCCCCGAGTCGATGATCACTTATCTGAGTGAGGCCGTTCCCGTTGACATGGCTGACAAATGGTATGAGTTTTCTCGACCTGATCATTTTTGGATTGCTCGTCGCTTCAAGGTGATGCATACCTTAATCCGGTCTTGGCTTAGTGGTACGCCGAGCTGGCTTGACGTAGGTTGTGGTTCCGGATTACTTCAGAGCTATTGTCGGGACCGCTATCATCTTGATGTGATCGGTGCGGATCTGAATATCGTTGCATTGAAGCTCAATCCAAGCGGCGTCAAGAGCACTTACTGCTACGACATCAATTCTAGACAAGTTCAACTTGAGCAGACTTTCGATATCGTCAGCGCCATGGACGTCATTGAGCATATTGACGATGAGCATCACTTTGTTGAGTCGTTACTTTTTCATGTCAGGCCTGGCGGTCAATTATTGATCAATGTTCCAGCACTTCAGTGTTGTTTCTCCAAGTACGATGTAGAGGCTGGGCACAAACGTCGTTACAGCGCCAATGACGTCAAGCGAATAGCCAAAGAGCATAATCTCAGCATCATCAAATGGAGTTATTGGGGACTTGCATTAATTCCCGTTTTGATTATGCGCAATTTTATCGTTCATTTTTCTGAACGCTCAAAAGTCATTCAACGGGGTTTCTCGCCGTCCAGCCCGTTCGTTGGCCGTGTTCTTGGATTTCTAGCTTCCCTAGAAATACTCCCCAATCACTTTGCAGGTACATCTCTGATGATCGTATTCAAAAAGCAATGAAGTTCACTGATGAGTGTAGTTGGATGAGCTGGAAACAGCTGATTAGAGACAATGCAGTAGTTTTTGCAGCTTGGCTGGCATTCTATGGTTTCAGGCCATTTTCCCTAGGGCTCTATCATGATGACTGGGCTATCTTTCTTGACTCTCCATCAACTGGGAGCACGCTAAGTCTAATCCAGGTTTTTGGGAATCGTCCAGTTCTAGGACTTTATCATATAGCTACAACGTGGCTAAGTGGAGGAAACCTTGCTGTACTACATTTTTATGCCAGTCTAGTAGTCTTAGGAACGGCCCTGATTCTTCGCTCTTTCATTCGACAACTGCTCCATTTTGTTTTGGAATCCAATGGATATGTCAGCTCTGTCATTGGAGCCTGTATTTGGCTAGTAATGCCATGGACCTTGGGCACCTCGGCATGGCTTACAACAAATCCTACGCTCTTTTGCGTCATGGGTTTTGCGCTAGCTGGTACTAGTTTGATCAGATTCTGGAGAGGCAAAGCCGGACTTTTGCCGTGGTTCCCTCTAAGTATTCTTCTATCTTGCCTAGCTTACGAGTTTTTTATTCCTCAGTTCATCATATTGGTGTGCTTTTTTTATGCTCAGAGTAGTCGTTGTATTCAAAAGATTCCGGCACAGCCAGTATTACGTCCTCTAGGATGGCTCTTGGCCACATATGGAGTCGTTTACCTAATCCGCAAATTCGGGGAGTCGTTTGGGAAGTCAGCGGTCAAAGCGTATTACGCTGACTGGCTTACAACGTTTTTCGTTAATCTGAAATCTGACTTTATTCGTCAATCTTTACCAAGCAACAACTGGCTTTTGCTATTAGGCTTAGCCATTTCTATCGGACTTATCGGCCTAACTTTAATCTCTTTATTCACAGAACAGGCCCTAAGGGGTGTTCGCAGGAGCTTCCTAGTTGCAATTCTTCTTTGCTGTTTGGGATATGCGGCTTCCTGCTTAGTCCCTTCCTTCATTGGATTCAGACTGACTGGCACTGGAGTGGATTCTCGGTCCACTATTGGAGTATCTCTTTGGATCGCACTATTCATTTCCCTCATATTTGGCATCGTGAGCAAATCAAGAATGAAACCCCTTAAGATTACTGGAGTTACCGCTTTTACATTTTACAGCATTGTACTCAGCGCTTCGATGGCGACGCAATTGAGTCTGTGGCACGATGTTTGGGAGTCTGAGTCATCTCTGTTGCGAGATATCAAACAAACATCAATAGAAGACGTCAAACGTAACTCCATCATTGTTCTTGATGGACCGATTTCGCATAAGGGTATCTATGGGTTTGCTTCCTATTGGGATTTTCAAGCCGCACTGCACTGGACATTTCCTAACAGGCGAGACCTCAAGGCCTTGGTAGCCACCGATTGGTGGCGAGTCAGAAGGAAAGGCCTTCATACCGTACAAAGCAACGCCGAGACAGTGCTAGCTGATTACAATTCCGAGGAGTCGTGGGTGATCAACTCTAAGAGTGGAGAGCTCCGGCAGTTGCTCGATGGACAGTCACTTGGAGCAGGAAGATTTCCATAGCCAGATTCTTCTCCAGAAAATCACCGAGAGCATGATTTACTTCATGCAATCGAATGCATTCAGATAGAATAGAATGAGCTAGTTCTTTTGCCCGATGCGGAGCAAAAGAAACAGAGCCATAATCACTTTTAAGTGATTTGAGAATGGTACTTTGCCTCGCCATTAGCTGACCGATCTAAAACCTTTGCTCAGATGGAACATCCAGCTGAAGTCAACAAGTGAAGCGGCGGCGATAAGAATTTCCCTGGCTGAGCCACAGACAATAGAGGCCCAGCTGCAATCACCTGCTGAACCGACAACCGCGCCTCGATACTCACACCGCCGCCTGTTCGCTCTTCGCCCCGAGTGCATTCAGCACCTGCTCCAGACCTTCGATGTCGGCGTCGGTGATCTTGGTCTGCATCGGGCAGTGCTTGGGGCCGCACATCGAGCAGAACTCCGCCTGCTTGTAGATGTCGGCCGGCAGGGTTTCGTCGTGATACTCCCGGGCCCGCTCCGGATCCAGGCTGAGATCGAACTGCTTGTTCCAGTCGAAGGCATAGCGGGCCCGGCTCAGCTCATCATCCCGGTCGCGGGCGCCCGGGCGGTGGCGGGCGATGTCGGCGGCGTGGGCGGCGATCTTGTAGGCGATCAGGCCCTCGCGCACATCGTTGGCATTGGGCAGGCCCAGGTGTTCCTTCGGCGTCACGTAGCAGAGCATCGCCGTGCCGTGCCAGCCGGCCAGGGCCGCGCCGATGGCGCTGGTGATGTGGTCGTAGCCGGGGGCGATATCGGTGACGAGGGGGCCGAGCACATAGAAAGGCGCCTCGCTGCACTCCTCCATCTGCTTCTTGACGTTGAACTCGATCTGATCCATCGGCACATGGCCCGGACCCTCCACCATCACCTGCACGTCGTGCTTCCAGGCGCGGCGGGTGAGTTCACCCAGCGTCTTCAGTTCCGCCAGCTGGGCCGCATCCGACGCATCGTGCTGGCAGCCCGGCCGCAGCGAATCCCCCAGGGAGAAGCTGCAGTCGTAGCGCTTGAAGATCTCGCAGATGTCGTCGAAGCGGGTGAAGAGTGGGTTTTGCTTGTGGTGGTAGAGCATCCACTGGGCCAGGATGCCGCCGCCGCGGCTGACGATCCCGGTGAGCCGTCCCTTCACCAGCGGCAGGTGCTCGATCAGCAACCCCGCGTGGATCGTCTGGTAGTCGACCCCCTGCTGGCAGTGCTTCTCGATGATGTGCAGGAAATCGTCGGCATCGAGCTTCTCGATCGAGCCGTGCACGCTCTCCAACGCCTGGTACACGGGCACCGTGCCGATGGGGACCGTGGAGGCGTTGATGATCGCCGTGCGCACCTCATCGAGGTTGACACCGCCGGTGGAGAGGTCCATCACCGTGTCGGCGCCGTACTTCACGGCCAGCTTCAGCTTCTCCACCTCCTCCTGCAGATCGGAGGCATTGGGGGAGGCGCCGATGTTGGCGTTCACCTTGCACTTGCTGGCGATGCCGATCGCCATCGGCTCAAGGCCAGGGTGCTCGATGTTGGCCGGGATGATCATGCGGCCCCGGGCCACCTCCTCCATCACCAGCGATTCGGGCAGGTTTTCCCGCTGGGCCACGAAGGCCATCTCCTCGGTGATCACTCCCTGGCGGGCGTAATGCAGCTGGGTGACGTTGGCTTGACCACGACGCTTCTGGATCCAGGCGCTGCGCATGACGGGCTACGGCAAAGGGCGGGGGCGCTGCCTGAGACTGGTTTCACGGTCCTGTTCCACTTCCCTGCGCCGGCATGACCCGGATCAGGTTCGGAGGGTGTGATCTCAGCCCTGGGCGTAGCGATCGGTGGATCCTGCGCCGGGCACCCCTAGTGACGCCCGAAACCTAGCAAGGCTGAACGGGGATAAGGGCTCCACAGCAACGTTTCCCAGTTCTGTACAGGCTGTACAGAACTGGGAAACAACCCACCACCACCTCCCCAGGGCTCACGACCCGGGTCGGCGGAGGCGTCAGGCCTGCAGACCGTCCAGCGCCACGGCCGCCACCCGGTGGTCGCCATCGGCCTGCAGCGCCGCCAGGGCCTCGCGCGCTTCGGCCGCCTCGGGCCCCTCCCCCTGGCGTACCAGGCGCCCCAGGATCTCGGCCCCACCGGCCCGCACCGTGCCGTCGCCATCGGCGATGGCCAGCAACGCCAGCTCCAGCAACCAGGCCGCCGGCATCTCCGCCTGCTCCGCCAGCGCCGAGAGGATGCTGCAGCGCACCAGCCACTGGTCGTCGGCCACGAAGGTGTCCCGCAACGGGGGCCAGGCCCGCTCCACGCCGTAGCTGGCCAGGGCATTGGCGGCCTCGGCGCGCACATTGGCGTCCTCGTCCTGTCGCACCGCCATCTCCAGGGCCTGCCAACCCACCTCGCTGCGCTTCACCCCCAACCCGGCGCAGGCCAGCGAACGGATCACGAAGGTGGTCTGCTCCAGCCCCAGCAGCAGCAGCGGGATGGCCGCCTCCGCCTCCACCGCCCGCAGTCCCGCCAGGGCCGGCATGGCCCGGCTGGGGTCGCCGGAGGCGATCGCCTGCCGGGCGGCTTCGAGATCGGGGGTGGATGCACTCACGGGGATCACGACGGGGATCCATCACCTTGGCGCAGTGCGCTTCAGGCCTGTGGGCCCTGGCGCAGCGCCCGCAGCAGTTCGGCCCGGCGGCGGCGGCGGCGGACCACGCTGGTGGTCAGCAGGCCGCAGCCGATCACCAGGGCGGGAAGAGCCGGCAGCCGATCCGCCCCCTGGCGAAGCAGCAGCACCAGCAGGGCCAGCAGGATCAGCAGCGGCGCGGAGAGCGCCAGCAGCGCGGCCCGGAACCTGGGCAGCCGACGGACGCTCAAACCGGCTGCTCCATCCAGCGCAGCAGGCTGAGGGCCAGCACCTTGATGCCCACCTCCAGGCAGCCCTCGTCCGGATCGAAGCTGTTGCTGTGCAAGGGCGAACAGCCTCCGGGTCCAGCCACCCCCAGGCGGAACATGGTGCCGCGGGTGTTGGCCAGCAGTTCGGCGAAATCTTCGGCCCCCAGAGAGGGCTGCTCCAGCCACTGCACCCGGGAGCGGCCCAGCAGGGCCACGGCCGCGTCCGCCACCAGCTGGGTGAGCTCCGGATCGTTGTGCACCGGCGGCGAGATGCAGCGGTAGTGCACCCGCGCTTCGCCGCCATGGCCGCGGCAGAGGGCATGGACGGTGTCCTCGATCCAGCCCGGCAGCTGGGCGTGCACCTCCAGATCCAGGCAGCGGACCGTGCCCAGCAGCCGCACGTGGTCGGCGATGACGTTGAAGGCCTTGCCGCCTTCGATCAACCCGAAGCTCACCACGACCGGATGCAATGGATCGAGCCGGCGGCTGATCGCCTCCTGCAGGCCGCTCACCACCCGGGCGGCGATCCAGATCGCGTCGGTGCTCTGGTGCGGCCGGGCGCCATGGCCGCCTTCCCCCAGCACCTCCACCTCCAGTTCACCCGCCGCGGCCGTGAGGCTGCCGCTGCGCACCCCCACCGTGCCCACCTCCAGACTCGGGAACACGTGCACCCCGAACAGGGCCTGGACGCCGTCCATGGCCCCATCGGCGCACATCCAGGCCGCTCCCTCGGCAGTTTCCTCCGCCGGCTGGAACAGCAGCCGCACCCGGGCCGTGAGCCGGTCGGCCACGCTGGCCAGCAGCCTCGCCACCCCCAGACCCACGGTGGTGTGGATGTCGTGGCCGCAGGCATGCATCAGGCCCTGGCGGCTGGAGGCAAAGGCGAGCTGGGTGCGCTCCTCGATCGGCAACGCATCCATGTCCGCCCGCAGGGCCACCAGGGGAGCCCCCAGCGGCCCCAGTTCGGCCACCACCCCGGTGCGGCCCACGGCTTCGCGCACTTCCCAGCCCCAGCGCCGCAGCTCACCGGCCACCAGGGCGGCGGTCTGCTGCTCGTGGCCGCTCAGTTCGGGATGGCGGTGGATGTGGCGCCGCAGCTGGATCAGCTCCGGCAACGCCGCCTGCAGGGTCGCCTCCAGCCCCAGCGCCTCCCAGGTGGCATCAGCCGGGGCGATGGGGGAAAAGGACAACGGGGTCATGGGCGGAGGGGGAAGCCGATAGGGCTAAGCCGGTTCAGGGGGCCAGGGCCAGGAACTGGGCCAGAGCCTGCACGGGAACGGGCGGCCAGCGCCGTATCTGCAGCAGCCATTCTTCCTGCCGGTAGCGGGGATCGAGGCCGGAGGCCGCGGCCCAGTGGCTCTCCGCCTCGCCCCGGGCGCCCCGGCGCCACAGCAGCGCCGTCAGTCCGGCCCGGGCATCGGCGAACAGGGGGTAGCGGCGGATCAGATCACGCAGCTGCTTCTCCGCCGCCGTCGTCTCCCCCAGCTGGAAGGCGGCCAGGGCGGCACTGGAGCGGGCCATGGCGAAACCCGGCCGGGCCGCCGCCGCCGCCTCGAAGCACTGCCGCGCCGCGGGCCAGTCATCGAGCGAACCCTCCACATTGCCCAGGTTGTAGAGGGCGGAGGCATCGAGGGGGTCCCGCTCCAGGATCCAGCCGTAGTCGGCGGCGGCCGCTGGCCACAGGCCCAGGGCCTCCTCGGCGGTGCCGCGGTTGAGGTGGGGGTCGGCGCTGGCGGGCTCCAGGGCGATGGCCCGGTCCTGGTCGGCGATCGCCGCCCGGGGGTCCCCCAGGGCCAGCTGCACGTTGCCCCGGTTGCTCCAGGCCGAGGCGTCCTGGGGCGCCAGCTCCAGCACCTGGTCCCACAGGGGCAGGGCCTCGCCGAACCGCCCCTCGCGGCTGGCGGCCAGGGCCCGATCGAACAGCACCGGCAACGACGGTGCCGCCCCGCCGGCATCGGCCCGCACCGCCGGCGGCAAGGCCAGCAGCCCAGCCAGCAGCAGGGCCAGCACAGAAAGAAGCGCCGCCATCCGGGACCTCACGCCGCCACCGCAGCAGGACCATCGAGGTGGGCGCGGCCGGCGGCGGTGACGATCCGTCCCCGGGGGGTGCGCTGCAAAAAACCAAGTTGCAAGAGGTAGGGCTCCACCACCGCTTCGAGGGTGGCGGGATCCTCCCCCAGGCCCGCTGCCAGGGTGTCCAGCCCCACGGGACCGCCCCCGTAGGCCTCCAGCATCAGCTGCAGCAGGCGGCGGTCGCTGGCATCCAGGCCGCGGCCATCCACCCGGTGCAGGGACAGAGCCTCATCGACCAGCGCCGCATCGATCTGGCCGTGTCCGCCCACCGCCGCCACGTCGCGGACCCGACGCAGCAAGCGGTTGGCGATCCGGGGCGTGCCCCGGCAACGGCGGGCCACCTCCTGGGCGGCGCAGGCCCGCAGGGGCAGTTGCAGCAGGCCCGCGGCCCGCACCACGATCGCCTCGAGGTCGTCGAGGCCGTAGAACTCCAGCCGCTGGATCAGGCCGAAGCGATCCCGCAGCGGCGAACTCAGCGAACCGGCGCGGGTGGTGGCCCCCACCAGGGTGAAGGGGGCCACGTCCAGGCTGCGGGTGCGGGCGGTGGTGCCCTTACCCACGGTGAGATCGAGACGGAAGTCCTCCATCGCCGGGTAGAGGATCTCCTCGGCCACGCGGTTGAGGCGGTGGATCTCATCGATGAACAGGACCTCGCGGGGCTGGAGATTCACCAGCAGGCCGACGATGTCGCGGGGACGCTCCAGGGCGGGGGCGCTGGTGATCCGGCAGCGCACCCCCAGCTCCTCGGCCAGCACCAGGGCCATGGTGGTCTTGCCGAGGCCGGGGGGGCCGTAGAGCAGCACGTGATCGAGGGCCTCCTGGCGGCTGCGGGTGGCCTCCACGGCGATTCGCAGCACCTGCTTCAGCTCGCTCTGGCCGATGTAGTCCGCCAGGCGCCGGGGCCGCAGCCCATCCTCCCGGACCACCGGCTCCTCTTCAGGCCGGGCGGCGGGATCGACGAGGCGCGCCGAAGGGGCCTCGCTGGCCTTGGTCCCGCCCACTCCCGGGACAGGCCCGGCTGGTCCCCCCGAAGAGATGATCGCCATAGCTGGAGGGTACCGGCTGCTGCCTAGGGTCGGGGAGCACCCAGGTGATCAAGGACAAAGCGATGGCGAAGGGGCCCGGCAGGAAGGGCGGTGGCGCCAAGAGCGCCGACCCGGCCAACCGGCTGCTGGCCGACAACCGCCTGGCCAGACACCAGTACGAGATTCTCGAAACCCTCGAGACCGGGGTCGAACTGCTCGGCACCGAGGTGAAATCAATCCGGGCCGGCCAGGTGAACCTGCGCGACGGCTTCTGCCTGATCCGCAACGGCGAGATGCAGCTTCACAACGTCCACATCTCCCCCCACAGCCACGCCGGCAAGTTCTTCAACCACGAGCCGTTGCGGGTCCGCAAGCTGCTGGCCCATCGGCGCGAGATCGACAAGCTGCGCGTCTCCCTGGATCAGAAGGGCCTCACCCTGATCCCGCTCAACCTGCACCTCAAAGGGTCCTGGATCAAGATCACCATCGGCCTGGGCAAGGGCCGCAAGCTGCACGACAAGCGCCAGGACGAAAAGACCAAGCAGATCGCCAAGGAAACCCGGGCCGCCGTCGCCCGGCTCTGAGGACCGCCCTCAGGGGTTGGTGGGAGGCGCCGGTGGCGGGGGTGGCGCTGGCGGGGTTGGTGTGGTGGGCGTCTGGACGGCGCCGGGGCTGGCCGGTGCCGGCTCGGACGGCGTTTCCGGCGTCTCCTCCGGAGCCGGTGGGGCGTCCGGGGCCGGTGGGGGGGTGGGGGCCGGTGGGTCGGCCCGCAGCGACAACCGGATCAGGGCCGGGGCGACACCGTCGTTGGTGAGCAGCAACTGGACCGGCGAGCTCTTCTGGGAGCCCAGGGTCACCACCCGCAACGGCCCCCTGGCCTCCAGGGGCGTGCCCTCCGCAGAGAAGACGCTCATCTGCAGCAAGGGGGAGCCATTGACCCCGAGGGCCAGGCCATGGCCGGCGGGGAGCCGGATCGGGAACAGCCGCGCGCCGCTGGCGGGCACTTCGGCGGTCAGGACCTGGGTCGCACCGGAGGGGGCCTCGATCGGCTCGATCCTGAGGTTCTCCAGGGTCAGATCGGCGGCGGCGTACCAGATCTGGCGGAACGGCTCCGGAGGCATCGCCTGGGAGGCGCGGCTCGGCAGCAGGTTCTGCACGCTGGCCGACACCAGCTCCCGCAGCACCGCTGGACTCAGGCCCTGGCGCACGAACCCGGCCTGGCGCGACTCCCAGTCGGTGGCGCTGAAGTTGCCCAGCCGCCGGCGCAGGGGAAGGGGCAGCTGCTCCACCCGGGCCAGCCATTCCTCGGCCAGTTCGTTCCAGACACGCCGCAAGGGAGCGTCCTCAAGGGTGTCGGAGGGGAGCCGGCCGTTGCGTTCGGGGTACTGGGCCAGCAGGGCCGCATCCACCAGGCTGAGGAACCAGGCCCGGTCCACCTGCATCGCCCGCAGGCGGTTGAGCAGTTGCTGGCGCTGATCCACCTCCGAGGGGGGCAGGCTGCTGGGCAGCTCGGGCACCCCGCCGGGGGGCGGTGTGGCCACCTTGCCGCGGCTCAGCCACCACCAGCCCACCGCCGTGCCGACCACGGCCGACAGCACCAGGGCGATCAGCACCGGCCAGAAGCCCCCCTCGGCCGCCTCTTCCCGTTCCTCGTGGCGGCGACGCAGGCTGTCGGGGGCAGCCACGGCCGGCGGCGGTGGCGCCGCGGTGCGAAGTGGCAGCTGGGGCTCCACCCGGGGTGATTCGGACGGGCGGGGGGCCTCGGCGGCAGCCACCTCGCTGGCGACGACCTGCGGCGGGACCTGCGGCGGGACCGGCACCGCAGAGGGCACCAGGATCACGGTGCGATCGGCCCGGGGCACGGGGCCGGTGCTGTCGGGCATCGCCAGGGACTGGAAGGCCACCAGGGCCTGGCCGGCCGAAGCGAATCGCTCGTCGGGATGGCGGCTCAGCAAGCGCTGCAGCTGAAGCCGCAGGTCCGGCTGGACCTCGAGGGCCGCCGGCCAGCGCCACTGCATGGTGGTGGGATCGAGCAAGCCGCCCGGGGCATCACCGCTCAGCAGCACCAGGGCCACCACCCCGAGGGCGTGCAGATCCATCCAGGGTTGGGCGGGCTCGCCCCTGGCCAGTTCCGGCGGGGCGTAGCCCGGCGTGGCACCCAGCAGCCGCTCCCCGGCGGGGCCGCTGGCGCTGCCCCGCACCAGGCCGAAATCGAGGGGCACCGGCAGCCCGTCACTGTCGCGGCGCAGCAGGTTGGCGGGACTCAGATCCCCATGCAGCAGATCCTGGCTGTGCAGGGCGGCGAGCACCGGCAGCAGCTGGCGCAGCAACAACAGCACCTCCCCGGCCCCGAAGACCAGCTGGCGTTCGGCCCGCAGCTCCAGCAGCTGCTGGTAGGTGCGGCCCGCCTGCCACTCCCGCACCAGCCACAGCTGGTCGTCGGCCTCGATCACGGCGCCGATGCGGGGCACCTGGGGATGGAGCACCCCCTGGAGCCGCGACCAGAGGTCCCGGGCCCGGGCCTGGTCCTGGTCGGGTCCGATGCGGCGCAGGGCCACGGGCGCGTCGGCAGCCAGCTGGTCGCTGGCCAGCCACAACGCGCCCTGGGGGCCGGCGTTCTCCGTGCCGAGGCAGCGCTCCAGCCGATAACGGCCGCCGATCACCTGACCCTGGGCTGCCGTCATGGGATCAGGGCCGCGCCGCTGCGCTCGGGTTGCTCCAGGCCGCGGCCCGCGAGCCAATCGTGGTCGTAGAGGCGGGAGCGGTAGCGATCACCGCTGTCGCACAGCACGGTGACGATGCGATGGCCCGGCCCGAGCCGCCGGGCCGTCTCCACCGCCGCCGCCACGTTGATGCCCACCGAGCCCCCCATGAACAGGCCCTCCTGCCACAGCAGGCCGTAGATCGTGCGCAGGGCCATGGGGTCGTCGATGCGGACGGCATCGTCGATCGGGGCCCCCTCGAGATTGGCGGTGACGCGACTGTTGCCGATGCCTTCGGTGACCGAGTTGCCCTCGCTTGTGAGTGTGCCGTCGGTGGCCCAGCTGTAGAGGGCGCTGCCGCAGGGATCGGCCAGGACGCACCGGATCGACGGATCCTGCTCCTTGAGATACAGGGCCACCCCCGCGTAGGTGCCGCCGGTGCCGGTGGCGGCCACCCAGGCATCCAGCCGGCCGCCGGTCTGCTGCCAGATCTCCGGGCCGGTGCTGCCGTAGTGGGCGCGCCGATTGGCGAGATTGTCGAACTGGTTGGCCCACAGGGCCCCGGGGATCTCCTCGGCGATGCGGCCGGAGAGGCGCACGTAGTTGGCCGGGTCGCTGTAGGGCACCGCCGGCACCGTGCGCACCTCGGCGCCGAGGCTGCGCAGCAGGCCGATCTTCTCCGCCGACTGGGTTTCGGGGATGACGATCAGGCAGCGGTAGCCGCGGGCGTTGCAGAGGTGGGTCAGGCCGATGCCGGTGTTTCCGGCGGTCCCTTCCACCACCGTGCCCCCCGGCTGCAGCTGGCCGCTCGCCTCTGCCTCCTGGAGGATGCCGAGGGCGGCCCGGTCCTTCACCGACCCACCGGGGTTCATGAACTCCGCCTTGCCGAGGATCTCGCACCCGGTGAGGGCGCTGAGGGCATGGAGCCGGATCAGCGGCGTCCGGCCCACCGCGCCGCTGAAGCCTTCGGTGATCCCTGTGGTCATGCCATCGCTGTGGGCTCCCATGCGGCTGGCCTTCTCCATGGCTGCGTGGCCGGATCGTAGGGAACATCCCTAAGGTCGGCCCCAGAGAAGGTCAGGTCCATGGGCTCCAGGGCACACTCCCCGGCGGACAGCACCAGGCTCCTGCAACGGCTCCAGGCGGTACGGCAGCACAGCGAGCACCTGATCGACGGCCTCGAGCCGGAGGACCTCTGCCTGCAGGGCATGGCCGACGCCAGCCCCGCCAAGTGGCACCTGGGCCACACCACCTGGTTCTTCGAAACCTTCCTGCTCGACCCCCACCTGAGCGGCCATGAACCGCCCGATCGCCGCTGGGGCCATCTGTTCAACTCCTATTACGAGGCGATCGGCAGCCGTCACCCCCGCCCCCAGCGGGGTCTGCTCACCCGCCCGGCCATCGGCGAGGTGCTGGCCTGGCGCCGGCGCGTCGACGCCGGGCTGGAAACGCTGCTGCTGGATCTGGATCGCCGGCCCGCAGAGGCGGCCGCCCCCCTGCTCGAGCTGGTGGAGCTGGGCCTGCAGCACGAACAGCAGCACCAGGAGCTGCTGCTGATGGATCTGCTCGACGGCTTCAGCCGCAACCCGCTGGAGCCCTCCTACGGCCAGGAGCCCCCCGGAGCGGCGGCGACGGAAGCCCCCGCCGGCTGGCGCTCCCACCCCGGCGGCCTGGTGGCGATCGGCCATGCCGGCGGCGGCTTCCACTTCGACAACGAGGCCCCCCGCCACCGGCAGTGGCTGGAGCCGTTCCTGCTGGCCGAAACACTGGTCAGCAACGGCGACTACGCCGCCTTCATCGCCGATGGGGGCTACCGGCGGGCCGAGCTCTGGATGAGCGAGGGCTGGGCGGTGGTGCAGGAGCGCGGCTGGTGCGCGCCGCGCTACTGGCGCGGCGACTGGGAATTCAGCCTGGCGGGCCGGAGGCCGCGCCACCCCCAGGCGCCGGTGCGGCACCTGAGCTGGTTCGAGGCCGATGCCTTCGCCCGCTGGAGCGGCGCCCGCCTGCCCAGCGAGGCCGAATGGGAGCTGGTGGTGACAGAGGCGGTGCAACCGGGCGGCCGCCCCCTGCCCCAGGCCTTCGGCGCCCTGTGGCAGTGGACCGCCACCCCCTACCGTCCCTACCCCGGCTTCCAACCCGCCACTGGTGCGGTGGGGGAATACAACGGCAAGTTCATGACCTCCCAATTCGTGCTCCGGGGCAGCAGCTTCCTCACCCCGGCGGGCCACGCCCGCCCCACCTACCGCAACTTCTTTGCGCCCCACTGCCGCTGGATGGCCGCCGGCCTGCGCCTGGCCCGTGACGGTGCTGACGAGGGCGCCGGGGGCGGTGCCATGGAGCCATGCTGATCGACCTCCATCCCCAGCCGGCCGACATGACCCGGCTGGTGATCGAGGGCATGGGCCGCAGCCCGAAGCAGCTACCGGCCTGGTTGCTGTACGACGCCGAGGGCTCCCGCCTGTTCGAGGCGATCTGCGAGCAACCGGAGTACGGCCTCACCCGCACCGAAACAGCCCTGCTGGAGGCGCGGGCGCCCGAGCTGGCCGCCGCCCTCGGCCCCGGAGTCGTGGTGGAATTCGGGGCCGGCAACGCCCGCAAGGTCAGCCCCCTGATCAGTGCCCTGAGGCCAGCCGCCTACGTGGCCCTCGACATCAGCGCCGACCATCTGGCCCCCGCCTGCCAGGCCCTGCAGCGCCGCCACCCCGACCTGCCGGTGCTGGGCATCTGCTGCGACTACAGCCTCCTGGAGCAGCTGCCGGGCCACCCCGCCCTGGAGGGCCACGGGCGGCTGGGCTTCTACCCGGGCAGTTCGATCGGCAACTTCGACCCCGCCGGCGCCCAGGCGCTGCTGCGGCAGTTCCACCGGCTGCTGGGGACCGGCAGCCGTCTACTGATCGGCATCGACCAGCCCAAGGCGAAGGAGCGGCTGGAGGCGGCCTACAACGATGCGGCGGGCTGGTCGGAGGCCTTCGCCCGCAACCTGCTCACCCGGCTCAACCGGGATCTGGGCGGCGACTTCCAGTCGGCTGACTTTGGGTACCGGGCCTGGTGGGACGCCGAGCGGGGCCGCATCGCCATGGCCTTGGTGAGCCAGCGGGAGCTGGAGGTGCAGCTGGCGGGCCGGTACTGGCCATTCGCGGCCGGTGAGCCGCTGATCACTGAGTACAGCTACAAGTACGCCCCCGAAGCCTTTCTTGCCCTGGCGGCCACGGCCGGCTGGCAGGGGGCAGCCCAGTGGAGCGACCCGGCCGGCGATTTCGCTCTGCATCTGCTGGTGCAGGCAGACTCGGAACAGCACCGGAGCGATCCATGAGCAGGGAGGAGCAACGTCAGTCCATGCGCGGGGTGCGTGAAGGGCTGATCGAGGAACTGGAGGACCTGTACCGCCAGGCCTTCGACCGCATCGGCGAGCAGGACCTGGGGGAAGGGGCCATCGCCCGGCTCACCCAGCTGCTGCTGCGCTCCCGCGAGGCCGCCATCACCCCGCTGCAGGAAGAGATCGAAGCGCCCCTGATCACCCGCGCCCCCGGCGAACCCGTGCCATGAGCACCTGGCTGGAGGAACTGGAGGCGCGGCTGGAACAGCAGCTGGCGGGCTTCCTGCGCACCAATCCCCAACAGGAGGAGCTGCTGCGGGGACAGGCCGCCCGCGACCGGCAGCGACAATTGCTGGCCGAACGGGTGCGCCTGCGGCAGCAGGCCGAGGAGCAGCGAAAGCAACTGCTGAAGTTGGCCGAGGAGATTCGCCAGTGGCAGGGGCGGATCGGCCGGGCCCGGACCGCCGGGGCCGGGGAGCTGGCGGGCCGCGCTGAAGGCCATGTGGCGGGCCTGATGGACCAGGGGCGCCAACGCTGGCAGGCCCTCACCGACCTGGGGCAGCGTTTCGCCGGCGTTGAGCAGGAGCTGGCCGACCTGACCAGCCAGCGCAGCTCCGGCCCCGCCGCCACTCCCGATCTGGAGGCCGACTGGGCCCGGTTCGAGGCCCAGCAGGAACTGCAGGAGCTGAAGCGGCGCAGCCAGCCCTGAGCCGCGCCACTCCATGGGTTTTCTGCTCTCGAAATTGCTGCCGCTGGGCCTCTACCCCCTCGGTCTGGCCCTGCTTCTCCAGATCGCGGGGCTGGCCAACCGCCAGCGCCGCTTCGGTCCGGTCCTCTCCAGCGTGGGGATCGTGCTGCTCTGGCTGGCGGCCACGCCCCTGCTGAGCCGCCAGCTGGTGTGGGGGCTGGAGGAACGGGCCGCCCGGCTGACGCCCTCCCCGATCCCCCGGGCCGATGCGGTGCTGGTGCTGGGGGGTGGGCTGCGGCCAGCCCTGCCGCCGCGCCAGGGGGTGGAAGTCAACGAGGCCGGCGACCGGTTGCTGCGCGCCGTGGCGCTGATGCGGGAGGGCAAGGCACCCTGGCTGCTGGTGACCGGGGGCAAGGTCACCTTCATGGCCAACGATCCGGCGGCCGGCGAGGCCCGGCTGGCCAAGGCCCTGGCCACCAGCCTGGGGGTGGCGGCCGATCGGATCGTGACCAGCGAAGAAGGGCGCAACACGGGGGAGGAGACCGCCGCCCTGGTGCAGGTGGCCCGGCAGCGGGGATGGAGCTCGCTGCTGCTGGTCACCAGCGCCACCCACTTGCCCCGCTCGCTGGCCACCCTGCGCCGGGCGGCGCCCGAGTTCCGGATCATCCCGGTGGCCTGCGATTTCCAGCTCCCCGAGCGCAGATCCTTCGGCACACCCACCCTGGCCGGCAGCGTCATGGGGCTGCTGCCCAGCGCCGAAGCCCTGGTGCTGACCACGACGGCCATGCGGGAGCATCTGGGCCTGCTGGCCTACCGCTGGAGGGGCTGGATCTGAGTCGCCGTCGCTGAGGCCCGCTGGAGGTCTACTTCTTGGGCACCGGGGGTACCAGGCTCACGCCCTCGGGGGGCGGGGTGGGGTCGGGATCGGCGATCAGCATGTGCTGCAGCACGATCTCCGGACGTTCACTGTCCCGCCAACGGATGCGGTAGGCGGGCATCTTGGTTCCCCGGCTGGTGGTCTGTTCCACCGGTTCCATGACCCAGCCACGGCGAGATCGCCCCTGGGGATTGCGCTTCACCACCGCATCGGCGTGTTGAAAGCGAAAACCGACGCGCTCACCACTCATACCAGGGCCCCGAGGGGGAGAATGCCTACTGGAGACCATTATCCCACTGCGTCGGTTCCCACCCTTTCCCGGGCCTCAGGGCGCAGCAGGGGGAAGGCGATCACATCACGGATCGAGGGGCTGTCGGTGAGCAGCATGGCCAGGCGGTCGATGCCGATGCCGAGGCCGCCGGTGGGGGGCATGCCCACCTCCAGGGCGTGCAGGAAGTCCTCATCCACCGTCTGGGCTTCGGGGTCCCCCGCCTGGCGGCGCAGCTGCTGGAGTTCAAGCCTGGCCCGCTGGTCCAAGGGGTCGATCAACTCGCTGAAGGCGTTGGCCGTCTCCCGCCCGACGATGAACAGCTCGAAACGCTCCACCAGCCCCGGCTTGCTGCGGTGGGCCCGGGCCAGGGGCGAGTTCTCCACCGGGTAATCCATCACGAAGGTGGGCTGCTCCAGGCTGGTCTCCACCGCCTGCTCAAAGGCTTCCACCAACAGCCTGCCGACGCTGTCAGCCGCCTCGGGGACCGCCAGGCCGGCGGCCTCCATGGCCGCGGCCGCCTGGGAGCGATCGGCGAAGGTGTTGAAATCCAGGCCGGTCGCCTGCTCCACCAGCTCATGCATGGTGACCCGCCGCCAGGGCGGGGTGAGGTCGATGGCGGTGCCCTGGTAGGTGAGGCGGGTATCACCACAGACCTCCAGGCAGGCCGCGGCCAGCAGCTGCTCGGTGAGGTCCATCATCGTGTGGTAATCGGCGAAGGCCTGGTAGATCTCCACCGAGGTGAACTCGGGGTTGTGCCGGGTGCTGATCCCCTCGTTGCGGAAGATGCGTCCCAGCTCATAGACCCGCTCGAAGCCCCCCACCACCAGCCGCTTGAGGTGCAACTCGGTGGCGATGCGCAGGGTGAGGGGCAGGTCGAGGGCGTTGTGATGGGTGGCGAAGGGGCGGGCATCGGCGCCGCCGGCTTCGGTCTGCAGGACGGGCGTTTCAATCTCGAGGAAACCGCGGTCGTCGAGCCAGCGGCGCATGGCGCTCACCAGCCGCGCCCGGCGCCGGAAGGTCTCCCGGATGTGGGGCGAGACGATCAGATCGAGGTAACGCTGGCGGTAGCGCTTCTCCACGTCCGCCAGGCCATGCCACTTGTCGGGCAGTGGCTGGAGCGCCTTGGTGAGCATCACCCAGTCGGTCACCTTGACCGAGAGTTCGCCCCGGTCGGTGCGGCGCAGGCTGCCGTGAACACCGATCCAGTCGCCGCCATCCACCAGGGAGGTGATCTGGGCGAAGGCGTCGGGTTCCTCCGGGTGGGCCGCCAGCAGGGTGGCCTTCTCGATGAACAGCTGGATCGGGCCGGATTCGTCAGCGATGGTGAAGAAGGCCAGCTTGCCCATCACCCGCCGGGTCATCACCCGGCCGGCGACCGCCACCACAACCGCCCGCTCCTCTCCGTTGGCCAGGTCGGCATGGGCCTGCTGCAACGCGGCGGTGCGATGGCTGGGAGCGAAGCCGAGGGCGTAGGGAGGCCGGCCGAGGGACTCCAGGGTGCGGGCTTTCTCCAGACGGGTCTCACGCAGATCCGACAAGGCTGGTGCGGGGTGGAGAAGGGTGAAGGCCCATCCTGCAGGATCAGCCTGCGGCGGCGGCCAGGGAAGCCTCACCCATCCGCTGGGAGGCGTAGCCGGTGCCCCTCACCGTAAGGATCAGCTCCGGGTTGCGCGGATCGGGCTCGAGCTTGCCCCGCAGCCGGGCCACGTACACGTCCACCACGCGCAGATCAGCGGCACGACGGGGCGGGTAGCCCCAGAGTTGCTCGAGGATCTCAGCCCGGGGCACCACCCGGCCCGGCTCCCGGAACAGCAGCTCCAGCAGGCTGAACTCGGTGTAAGTGAGGGGGATGCGCTGGCCCTCGCGGGTCACCTGACGGCGATTGGTGTCAACCACCAGATCCCCCACCCTCAGCACCCCGGAGCCGACGGGGAGTTCCCGTGGCTCGCTGGTGGCCGCCCCCCGGCCCATGCGGCGCAGGATCGTGGAGATACGGGCCTCGAGTTCCTTGGGGCTGAAGGGCTTGGGCAGGTAGTCGTCGGCCCCCAGGTCGAGGCCCGCCACCCGCTCGGCGATGGCATCGAGGGCAGAAAGAAAGATGATCGGCACACAGGATTCGGCCCGCAGCCGTCTGCAGACGGCAAAGCCGTCGAGCTTGGGCAGCATCACGTCGAGCACAACCAGATCGGGCTGCTCCTTGTGGAAGAGGGCCAGGGCCTCTTCGCCGTCCTCGGCGCAGAGCACCCGGTAGCCGGCCAGCTGCAGACGCATCAGCAGCACCCGGCGCACCGCGGCTTCATCGTCGACGACGAGCAGGGTGGCGATGGGCTGAGAGGGGGAACCACCGCCCGCGGAAGCCTCCAGATCAGCACCGTCGGTGAAGGAGGATGCAACCGTGGGCATGGGCATCGCTCCGGGCCAATCGGATGAAGAATCGCAACCATAACGCGACGCCGCTTGCCCCTGCGAGCACGGAATCAGTTCCAGCAGCGGGCGTCTGAGCGACAGGCAACATTTCTTCGCAATCCCTCCCTGCCCCACCAGCGGCCCTTTCAGGGCCAGCGGGACTCGGCGTAGCGGTTCCACTGCAGCTCGGCTTCGGCCAGGGCCGCCTCGCTGCTGAGCTGCCCCAACATGGCGCGCTGCAACTGGGTGTAGAGGATCGCCTGCAGCCGCTTCACCCCCGGAGTCGCCGGCACCAGCACCCGGGCCTGGGCCAGGGTTTCGATCGAGAGCAGCCGGGCGTTGTGCACCAGGCTCTCCTGGCCATCGCTGGGGACCGCCCCCCTCAGCTTGCGCTCCAGGCTCGCCAGGGCTCCTCTGGAGGAGGGCAACACCCGGGCCTCCTCGGCGAAGGCCAGCTGGTTGGCCGCATCGCTCAGGAACAGGGCGAAGCTCACCGCCTCCTGGGCCATGGTGCTCTGGCGGGGCACCACCAGGTTCATCACCGCCACATTGGCTTCGCCGTTCGCCCCCGTCAGGGGCGGGAAGGGGGCGGAGGTGGCGGCGATTCCGGGGGCGTTGGTCTGCAGGTTGCGCAGGAAATCGGGGCCACTGGCCACCTGGGCCAGATCCCCGGCCTGGAACAGCTCGATGGCCCGCCGGTAGCCCTGGCTCACCACCTCCCGCGGCAGCAGCTCGCGGCGGTAGAGGTCGCTCCAGAAGGCGAAGGCTCGCCGACCGGCCGGAGTGTTGAAGGCCGCCCGCTGGCGGTCGTCGAGCAGCTGCACCCCCATCTGCACCAGTGCCTCCATCAGTTCGCCGGAGTCATCGGGGACCACGGTCACGAACAGGGCGTAGCGGCCGGTGCGGCGCCTGACCGCCTCCGCGTAAGCAGGTACCTCCTCCCAACGCTTGGGCGGGGCAGAGAGGCCGGCCCGCTGCAGCAAGCGGCGGTTGGCGATCGTCACCCGGGCGGTCAGGTACCAGGGAATGCCGAACTGCTCCCCCTGCTGCTGGCCCGAGGTCCAGATCCCGGCGAGGTAGCGATCCGCGGCATCGGGGGGGAGCAGGGGGGTGAGATCCCGCAGCCCCCCCTTGCTGGCCAGGTTGGCGGCGAAGTTGGGGTTGAGATTGACCAGATCGGGGGCGGTGCGGGCGAACACCGCCGCCAGCAGCTTGCGTTCCACCGAGCCCCAGGGCACGTCGGTCCAGCGCACCGTCACGCCGGGATGGCCCTGCTCCCAGGCCGCGATCACCCGCCGCATGTAGGTGTTGAAGCGGGGCGCCAGATCCAGGGTCCAGACGTTCAGCACATTGCCCGCTTCGGGCCTGGGCCCCCGCCCGCAGGCTCCGGCGCCCAGGGCGAGGGCGACGGGGGCGGCCAACAGCCGCAGGGCCTGGCGTCGTGGCAGGGATCCGGGCATCACTCAGCGCCGCCAACCGGAGCCCAGCTGGCGCCAGAGCAGCAGCTGAAGGGAACAGAGCATCGGGGCGAGCAGGGCCGTGATCAGGGTCTGGGAGAGCAGGACCCGCAGGCCGGGACCTGCCAGATCATCCCAGCGCCACCCCGGCAGGGCCAGCAGGGCGGGATTCACCCCCTGATCAGCCAGACGGCGGCCCAGCTCCGGTCCCGCCAGCTGGATCGCCTCCCGGGTGCCCACCCAGTCCTGGACGCCCCACTGCAGCATCAGGGTGAGGCCAAGCAGGGCCGTGCCCAGCAAAGCCAGCAGACCGAGGCTGAAACTGCGCTGGATCGGCAGTGCCCGCCGTCCCATCCGCCCCCACCACCAGCCCAGCAGCAGCAGGGCGGGCGCCTGGGTGACGCCGCCGGGGTACACCGCATCCAGCAGCAGCCCCAGGGCGAGGCCGGCGCAGGCCCCGGAGAACGGGCCGTCGCTCAGCGCCCAGGGCAGCAGCCACAGCACCGCCCAGCAGGGGCCGACACCGTCGAGGCTGAGCCAGCCCGGGGAGGCCAGGACGAGCAACGGCACCAGCAGGGCGGAGGCGGCGAGCAGGGGCTGCCGGGTGAGCAGGTCCATCAGCGCACCTGCACCTGCACCCAGTCGAGGGCCGACACCGGCGCGATCAGCTGGACCACCGCCTCCGGGGCCGGGTCGGCATTGGCGTCCATGGTCTGGATCACCCCCACCGGCAGGTTCGGCGGCACCAGGGTGCTGGCGGGCGATGTCACCACCACATCACCGGGACGGGCCTGGGGATCCTTCTCCAGGAAGCGCAGCAGGGGCCGGCCGGAGCCGATGCCGGTGAGCAGGCCGTGGTGCTGGGTGCGCCCCACCCACACCCCGACCCGGCTGCGGGGATCGGTGAGCAGGGTGACGCTGGCGGTGCTGGGCGTGACGCTGCCCACCAGGCCGACCAGTCCGCCCGGACCGAGCACCGCCTGGCCGGCCCGGATGCCGCTGAGGGCCCCCTGGCCGAGCAGCAGTTGCCGCCACCAGCCGGAGCCATCCCGGGAGATCACCGGGGCCGTCACCCGGTTGGGATTCTGCTTCTGCAGCTCCAGCAGGGTCCGCAGCCGCTGGTTGTCCTGCTCCAGCTGGGCCAGCCGAGCCCCATCCTCCACCCGTCGGGCTGACTGCAGCCATTCGGCCTGGGCCGTCCCGGGCCAGAAGGGTCGGCTCAGCAAGGCGTAGGCATCCGCGACCAGCGCCCCCTTGCTGAGGCGTACGGCCAAAAGGGCCAGCAGCACCAGCAGCCAGGGGGTGATCCGTCGCAGGGACGAGCCTTGGACGAAGCGAAGCCAGCGCCATGCCGGCATGGGGATCAGGCCGTCTGACGGAGGAATTCAGGGGTGTCGAGCACCCGCTCCAGCCGGCTGTAGTCCTCCAGGACCATGCCGCAGCCGTTGACCACACAGAGCAGGGGGTCTTCGGCCACGTGGGTGAGGATGCCGGTCTCGTGGCTGATCAGGTCACAGATGCCCCGCACCAGGGCACCGCCGCCGGCCAGCATGATCCCCCGGTCGACGATGTCGGCCGCCAGCTCGGGGGGGGTGCGCTCCAGGGTGCGCTTGACCGCCTCCACGATCACGTTGAGCGGCTCGGCCATGGCTTCGCGGATGTCTCCGGCGCGGATGTTGATCGTGCGCGGCAGACCGGAGAGCAGGTGCAGACCCCGCACATCCATGGAGGTCTCGTCGTGGCCGTCGTCGGGAAACGCCGAGCCGATGCGGATCTTGATGTCTTCGGCGGTGCGCTCACCCACCACCAGGTTGTGCACCTTCTTGAGATAGACGCTGATGGCGTCGCTGAGCTCATCGCCCGCCACCCGCACCGACTCGCTCAGCACGGTGCCGCCCAGGCTGAGCACGGCCACCTCCGTGGTGCCGCCGCCGATGTCGACGATCATCGTGCCCACCGGATCGGTCACGGGCAGGCCGGCACCGATGGCAGCTGCCACCGGCTCATCGATCAGGTGCACCTGCCGGGCCCCGGCCAGACCGGCCTGGTGCACGGCGCGGCGCTCGACGCCGGTGACACCGCTGGGGATGCCGATCACCAGTCGAGGGGCGATCACCCCCCGGCCCTCGTTGCCTTTCTGAATGAAGCTCTTGATCATCTGCTCGGCGGCATCGAAGTCGGCGATGACCCCGTCGCGCAGGGGCCGGATCGCCCGGATGTTGCCGGGGGTGCGACCCAGCATCAGCTTGGCCTCCTCACCCACCGCCAAAGGCGTGCCGCGCTCCAGATCGATCGCCACCACGGACGGCTCCTGAAGCACGATCCCCTTGCCCGAGACATACATCAGTGTGTTGGCCGTCCCCAGATCGATGCCGATATCGCGGGAGAACTGGAAACGGCGGAAAAACACGGGCAAGGCCTCTGGCAGCGGTCAATCATAGGTGGGGCGATCCCTGTCGACCCGCCAACCCCCCATGGGTGTGACAACCGGGACGAAGGGTGGAACGGAAAGGGAGAGGCCCCCGATCGGGGTGCCCCATCATTGATCCACTCGTTTCAGGAGCACGCCATGGGCGTCAATTCCATCACTCTCGTCGGCAGGGCCGGCCGCGACCCGGAGGTCCGTTACTTCGAATCCGGCAGCATGGTTGCCAACCTCACCCTGGCGGTCAACCGCCGCAGCCGGGACGACGAACCGGACTGGTTCAACCTGGAGATCTGGGGCAAGCAGGCCCAGGTGGCCGCCGACTACGTCCGCAAGGGGGCCCTGATCGGCATCATCGGTTCCTTCAAGCTCGACCGCTGGACGGACAGGGCCAGTGGTGAGGAGCGCAGCAAGCCCGTGATCCGGGTCGACCGCCTGGAGCTGCTCGGCAGCAAGCGGGACACCGAAGGCGGTGGCGGCTTCAGCGGTGGTGGCGGCTTTGGTGGCGGCGAACCCAGCGAGGAGGAAGTGCCGTTCTGAGGATTTCCACCTAACAATCACTCCGGGGCTTGTGCCAGTGACCCAGCCGGGTTATCAAGCGTCCGAAGCCAGAGAAGGCGCCCCCCGGGGCGCCTTTTTTACTATCCGGGTCAAGGACGGTGGCGGCTCTGCTTCCAGATGCGCAGCCCCAGCCACACGGCCCCCGCCAGCACCGCCAGCACCAGCAGCACCTTCACCACCCTGGCGGCGGGCGCGATCCAGAGCTCGACATTGGTGTAGCTCTCGCCCAGGGCCAGGCCCGCCAGCGTCAGCAGCAGGGTCCAGATCAGGCTGCCGGCGGTGGTCCAGAGCAGAAAGGGCGTCATCGGCATCATTTCGATGCCGGCGGGCACCGAGATGAGGGTGCGGATGCCAGGCACCAGCCGGCCCCAGAACACCAGAGCCGTGCCGTGGCGGCTGAACCAGCGGCGACTGCGGTGAAGCTCCTGGGGACTGATGCCGATCCAGCGTCCATGGCGCTCGAGCCAGTGCTCGATGCGCTCCTCGTTCACCAACCTGCCGATGCCATACCAGGGGAGGGCACCTAGAACGGTGCCCAGCAGACCGGCCAGCACCACCGGAATCAGGGAGAGCTTGCCCTGCTGCACATAAAAGCCCCCGAGGGGCATGATCAGCTCCGAGGGGATGGGAGGGAACAGGTTCTCCAGAAACATGGCCGCGAAGATGGCGCCATACCCCGCTGCCGGGTTGGCCTCCACGGCCGCCCCGATCATCTCGGGCAGCTTCTGGACCAGTTCCATCGCCATCGGGCCAGCCGAATCAGAGGCGCCAGTCTTCCACGACGGCCCGAGCGCTGCCAGCAGCGCCGGGCCGCAGCCGCTCAGTAGCGGTAGTGGTCGAGCTTGTAGGGGCCTTCGACGGGGACGGCGATGTAAGCCGCCTGCTCGGCGGTGAGCTCGGTGAGCCGGGCGCCGATCCGCTCGAGGTGCAGACGGGCCACCATCTCATCGAGGTGCTTGGGCAGCACGTAGACCTCCTTGCCGTAGGCGTCGCCCTTGGTGAACAGCTCGATCTGGGCCAGCACCTGGTTGGTGAAGGAGTTGCTCATCACGAAGCTGGGGTGGCCGGTGCCACAGCCCAGGTTCACCAGCCGGCCCTCAGCCAACAGGATGATCCGGTTGCCGCTGGGCAGGATCACATGATCCACCTGGGGCTTGATGTTGTCCCAGGCGTACTGCTTGAGGGACGCCACATCGATCTCATTGTCGAAGTGGCCGATGTTGCAGACGATCGCCTGATTCTTCATGGCGAGCAGGTGCTCGTGGCGGATCACCTGGTAGTTCCCCGTGGCGGTCACGAAGATGTCCACATCCGCCACCACGTCCTCGAGACGCACGACCCGGTAGCCCTCCATGGCGGCCTGCAGGGCGCAGATCGGATCGATCTCGGCGATCATCACCGTGGCGCCGAGGCCCCGCAGGGACTGGGCCGAACCCTTGCCCACATCGCCGTAGCCCAACACCAGGGCCACCTTGCCGGCCACCATCACGTCGGTGGCGCGCTTGATGCTGTCAACAAGCGATTCGCGGCAGCCGTAGAGGTTGTCGAACTTGCTCTTGGTGACCGAATCGTTGACGTTGATGGCCGGGAACGGCAGTTCGCCACTCTTCTGCATCTGGTACAGACGGGCCACGCCGGTGGTGGTCTCCTCGGTGACGCCCTGGATGTTGGCGTAGATGCGGGAGTAGAAGCCGGGCTGGACCGCCAGTCGCTGGCGGATGGAGTTGAACAGCGCCACTTCCTCCTCGCTGGAGGGGTTGTCGAGCACCGACAGATCCTTCTCGGCCTTGGTGCCGAGCACCACGAGGCCGGTGGCATCGCCGCCGTCATCGAGGATCATGTTGGGGGTGCCACCATCGCCCCACTCGAGGATGCGGTGGGTGAAGGCCCAGTACTCATCGAGGGTCTCGCCCTTGTAGGCAAACACCGGGATGCCGGCGGCGGCGATGGCAGCAGCGGCGTGATCCTGGGTGGAGAAGATGTTGCAGGACGCCCAGCGCACCTCGGCGCCGAGGTCCACCAGGGTCTCGATCAGAACGGCGGTCTGGATCGTCATGTGGAGACTGCCGGCGATCCGGGCCCCCTTGAGGGGCTGCTCTGCGCCATAGGTCTCGCGCAGGGCCATCAGGCCGGGCATTTCGGTTTCGGCGATCGCCAGTTCCTTGCGGCCCCAGTCGGCCAGGCCGAGGTCGGCGATCACATAGGAACTTGTGGCCTGAACGCCAGCAAACGCAGCCTCAGGGCTGGAAGGTGTTGCCACCATGAAAGAAAAGCTCCCGGACGGGAGGACGAAACAATGGAAATATCTGCAGAGACGCCGAGGCTTCGGGCTCGCTGAGAGGCAATCTACAAGGGTGGAACCAAATGACGCGATCGACGTGTGCCATCTGGCGGACCCCTCCGCCACCGACGCCCTGGGGCGGCGGCTGGCGTCGCAGCTGATCGCCGCTGGTGCTGGTGACGGTGCCCTGCTGCTGCTGCGGGGGGAGCTGGGCACGGGCAAGACGTCGCTGGTGCAGGGACTGGCCGCCGCCCTGGGCATCGCCGAACCGATCAGCAGCCCCACCTTCGCCCTGGCTCAGCACTACGACACCGACGCCGGGCCCGACGCGGGCGCCTCTGCCCTCGTGCACCTCGATCTCTACCGGCTGGAGCAGGGCGCCGCGGCCGATGAACTGTTTGCCCAGGAGGAGGAGGAGGCCCGCCGCATCGGTGCCGTGATGGCGGTGGAGTGGCCCGAGCGGCTCAGCTTCCGGCCGGAGGGGGCCTGGGAGGTGGACTTGAGCCACACGGAAGATGGCGAGGGCAGGCTGGCCCGGATCACGCCGCCATCCGCGTCTGGAGCGCCGCGATGATGCGGGCGTTGGCGGCCGCAAAGGGGTAGCCCCAGAGGGAGAACCGGACAGCGGCTTCAGGGATGAAGTTCCGGCACCCGATCCAGGAGGCGGCTGGTGAGGTCATGGCGCCGATCCCAGAGGCTTCGGTACCAGGCCTCCCGGTCGGCCACCTGGTGGCGATGCATCCGGTTCGCTGCCACCCAGCCTCTGGCCCTCTGGCCCAGCTCCTGCATCGCCAGGGGGTCAGCCCGCCAACCCGCCAGGGCTGCCTTGAGTTCAGCCGCGGAGTCGAACAGGCAGCCGCCCAGCCCAGCCTCAAAGGTGGCGGCGTAAACGGTGGGGCTGGCCAGGATCGCCAGGCCGTGGGCCGCGGCCTCCAGGGCTTTGAGGTCTGATTTGCAGCAGTTGAAGGGCGTGTCGGCGAGGGGCAGCCAGGCGATGTCGCAGCGGCCCATCAACCGGCGATAGGTGGGGTAGTCGCAGGTGGGGGTGAAGGTCCGGCCTGGGATCGCCAGCGCCTCGAAGAAGTCCCGGTCATGCACCACCTCCACCTCCCAGCGATCGGGGTCGGCGGTGAGAACCTCGTTGAGCGACCCCATCCAGGGGCTCCAGTCGGCCTGGCGGTTGAGGGCGCCGAAAAACAGTCGCAGGGGGCGCCGCTGCAGCTCCGACTCCGATTCCGCAGGCCGCGACTCCGGAAGCGCCTCGATGGCATTGGCGAACACGGCCACCTCCGGATTGAGCGGACCGATCCGCTCGGCCAGGGGCTGGGTCGACACCTGCACCGCGTGAACGCCGGTGAAGCAGAGATGCCGATTCGCAGCGATCGCCGGCCAGCGGTCGGGATCATCGTCGTAGTCGCTCACGACCACATAACCGTTACGCAGCAACAGCCGCAACTTCTCGAGGGAGTCCTCAAGGGTGAGCATCGGTCGCTGCCAGAGCAGCAGCCTTGGCAGCGTGGCTGCGGCCGGCAGCAGGTTGAGAGAGCCCGAGCCGCAGCGGAAGCTGATGGCCGGCTGGCTGAACAGGGCCCGCAGCGGCTGCGCCATGCGCACGTCGACCATGCCGGCCTGGGGGGGCAGGGTGAGGGCATCGAGGTGCAGGGGTATCCGCGGCCGGCGGCTGGCCCGCACGAGGTACTGCAGGGGAGCCACGCCGGCCAACAGTTCGCCGCGATCGATTCCCAGGCCCTTCAGGGCCGGCTCGAGCTGGCGCACGAAGGCTTCGGCCGCTTCCGGACGGAAGATCCTGGGCGTCAATTCATGCAGGTGAAGACCGCTGCCCTCCACCAGGGCCTGAATGCCCTGACGGGTGAACCAGCGCAGGTGGGTGCGATCAAACAGTCCTTCCTCCGCCACGGGCCAGCGACCATGGAGCAGCTCCGCCAACACCGACCAGTGCTGCACATTGGGGATGCAGGCCAGCAGCACCCCATCCCGATCCAGCCAGGCCAGATGGCGGGCGATCGTGGCCCAGGGATCGCGGAAATGCTCGATCACATCGCCGTAGATCAGGCAGTCGATGGGCGGCAGAGGTGGCAAAAGCAGCCCCGGGTCTTCTGCATCGCCTCGAATGACATGGTCGAGGCGCTCGGCGGCCAGCTCGGCAGGTCCGGCCAGCTGCTCCACCCCCACATAGATCGCCTCGGGATTGCGGGCCTTGAACGCCGCCCCAAGGGCGCCGGCGCCGCAGCCGATCTCCAGCACGGCTCGGGCCTGCAGCGGAATCCGGCCCAGGAGATCGGGGTTGATCCGGTCGTGGTAGCCAGGGGTCACCGTCACTCGGCAGGCCGCTGTGAAGCCCGCAACCGCAGGAGCAGGGCACTGATGATGCGGGCGTTGGCGGCCGGAAAGGGGTAGCTGGAGAGCTCCTCGGGCGCCACCCAGCGCACCTGCTGGGAGGCCAGCGGCTGCGGCTCTCCCGAGCGCCAGCGGCAGAGATGCACCACGAAGCGCAGCCGCTTGTGGCTGTAGGCGTGCTCCAGGGTGATCAGCTCCTCCCCCACCGCCACCTCGATGGCCAGCTCCTCCCGCAGCTCCCGCTGGATCGTCGCTTCGATCGCTTCGCCAGGCTCCTGCTTGCCCCCAGGAAACTCCCACAGGCCGCCCAGCAGGCCCTCCTGGAGCCGCTGGTCGATCAGCACCCGCCCGTCCTTGTCCCGCACCACGCCCACCCCGATCACCTGGAACGGCACGGGCGGGGAAGTGTCCTTCACGGGTAAACGGCCGGGATCGCCGGCAGCGTAGGCAGCGCAGCGCCCGCGCCAGGGGCAGGCACCACAGCAGGGCTGGCGGGGGGTGCAGACCCCGGCGCCCAGGTCCATCAGGGCCTGGTTGAAGGCGCGGGGCCGGTGGGGGTCGAGAACGGTTTCGCTCAGCCGCCAGAAGTGGGCCATGTCCCGCTTCGGTGGCCCCGGGTGGGCGACCAGCCTGGCCACCACCCGCTGGACGTTGCCATCAAGGATCGGATGGGGGAGATCAAAGGCGGACGAAAGGATGCTGGCGGCGGTGCTGCGGCCGATGCCCGGCAGGGCCATCCAGCCCTCCAGCGTGCGCGGCCAGGGATCGCCACCCGCCGCGACCAGTCGCTGCGCCCCGCCGTGCAGGCGGCGGGCCCGGGCGTAGTAGCCCAGGCCCTGCCACAGCATCAGCACGTCATGCTCGCTGGCAGCGGCGAGGGCCCCGACATCGGGGAACGCCGCCATCAAGCGGTGCCAGTAGGGCAGCACCACGGCCAGCTGAGTCTGCTGCAGCATCACCTCGGCGACCCACACGCCGAAGGGGTCGAGGGGCTCACCGGGCCCAGGGCGTGATCCGTCGGGGCGGAGCTTCCAGGGGATGTCGTGGCGGCCGTGGTCCTCCCACCAATCCAGCAGGGAAGACCGAAGGGGCTCAATCGGGCCCGGATCCATCACACCTCGACCTACACGAACCCCCCCGGCCGGGGCCGGGTGCTGGACAGGGACACGTTGCCCTGGGCGGCACCCTGGGAAACGGCAGGCAAAGGGGCAGGCCGTGGCGGCGGCTGGGGCACGGCGACCACGTTGAAAGCGATCGACCAGCGCTCCCCTTCACCGCGGAAGGGGGGCACCGAGTGAGGTTGCCAGGCCGGAAAGACATAGAAATCACCGGGCACCGGCAACACGTAATGGGCCATGCCGGTGCGGAAGCTCTGGATGTGCCATTCCTCCGGGCCGTGGAAACAGAGCTGGCCGTCGAAGCGGTCGGCATTGATCTGGGGAGGCACCTGCAGGAACAGCACACCCGAGAAACTGCCGCCGTGGGTGTGGGTGGGGTTGTAGTCGCCGGCGCGCTGGGCGTTGAGCCACAGATCGATCATCTGCAGGCCATACCGGCCCGGCGTCCAGGGACCCCGGCCCTGGGGCGGCTGCTGGTCGATCACGTGGCGGATCCAGCGCTCACAGGCCGGCAGGATCACCGAGCGGCAGAGCTCGGCGGCGGCGGGATGGTCGGGCCCCAGCTCCCGCTGCTGGGACAGCTGCCCCGCCAGCTTCACCGACGCATCCGGACTGCGTTCGGGCTGGGCGAGAACCGCGCGGGCCATGGCCTGCAGATCGACCAACTGGGCCGGGGGCAACTGGCCCTGCAGCAGATAGCGGGGGAAGAGACTGACCACCTCCATCGTGGGCTCTTCCGGGGGTGTGCCGGCCATGGAAGCGGTGAGTGTGCGAGCTGAACTCAAGCCTCGCAAACGGCGGGATCAGATAGCCACGTAGGCCTCGACGGCGTCGCTGAGGCGGCGCAGACCGGCCAGGCCGTCGCGCTCCAGGTTGCGCACCCGGTCGCGGCTGATGCCGAGGATGCGGCCGATGCCGGTGAGGCTCATCGGCTCCTCGCCATCGATGCCGAAGCGCATCTTCAGCACGCGACCCTGCAGGTCCGGCAGTTGATCGAGCAGGGCCCGCAGGTCGCCTTTGAGGCACTCTCCGTCCACCAGCTCAGACGGCAGCAGGTCGTCTCCCGACAACAGATCCAGCAGCTCGGTGTCCTCGCCATCGCCCACCTTCGTCTCCAGGCTCACCGGCTGGCGGGCGCGGCAGAGCAGGTCTTTGACCTCCTCTTCGGGCAGCTCCACCGCCACCGCCAGTTCGCTCAGGGTGGGGGTGCGGCCCAGCTCCTGGCTCAGCTCTCGCTGGCCCTTCTTGAGCTTG
>NZ_JAHLYP010000006.1 GCF_025127995.1 Synechococcus sp. CS-1332
CCCCTGGCGGCCGGGGAGCTGCGCCGGCTTCTGGCCCACTGGCCCCAGCAGACGCCCCTCACCTGGGAGGTGCTGCTCCTGGTGGGCCACCGAACCCACCCTGACGCCCCCGCCCCATGAGCTCCCCCCTGCAGCTGGTGGTCTGCGGCACCGACACCGACGTGGGCAAGACGGTGGTGAGCGCCCTGCTGGTGCAGGGCCTGGGGGCCCAGTACTGGAAACCGGTCCAGAGCGGTCTGGAGGACGGCGGCGACAGCGGCCGGGTGCAGCGGCTGCTCGATTTGCCGGCGGAGCGGCTGTGGCCGGAGGCCTACCGCCTCACGGCCCCCGTCTCCCCCCACTGGGCCGCCGAGCGGGACGGCCTCAGCATCGATCCGGCCCGGCTGGCCCTGCCGGCCTGGGACGGACCTCTGGTGGTGGAGACGGCGGGGGGGCTGCTGGTGCCCCTGCGGCGCAACTGGCTGCAGATCGATCAGATCGCCGTCTGGGGACTGCCGGTGCTGCTGGTGGCCCGCAGCGGCCTGGGCACCCTCAACCACACCCTGCTGTCCCTGGAGGCCCTGGCCAGGCGTTCGATCCCCGTCCTCGGCCTGGTCCTCAACGGCGATCCCCACCCCGACAACCCCCGCACCCTGGCCTCCCTCGGCGGAGTGCCGGTGCTGGCGGAGCTACCGCCCCTGGATCCCCTCGACCGCGAGGGCCTGGAGCGGCATTGGCAGCGCAGTGGCCTGGCCCGTAGCCTGCAGCCATGAGCCGTAAGCACCTGCTGGTGACAGGCGCCGTTGCCGCGCTCTGCGCGGGCATCCTGGTGCTGTTCACCGACATCGAGACCAGCGTCACCCGCTGGGCCAACTGCGGGCCGCTGGCCACCGGGGGCGAACGCCGTTCGGATGTATGCCGCTGAGTGGCCCCGGCTGGCACCCCCACCTCTGGCACCCCTTCACCCAGGTGGCCACGGCCGACCCGCCCCTGAGGGTGGTGCGCGGCGAGGGGGCCCTGCTCGAGCTCGATGACGGCCGCCGGCTGATCGACGCCATCAGCAGCTGGTGGGTGACCCTGCACGGCCACGGGGAGCCCAGCATCGCCGCCGCCATCGCCGGCCAGGCCCGCCGCCTGGAGCAGGTGGGCTTCTCCGATTTCCGCCACCCGGCCGCCGAACAGCTGGCCGAGCGCCTGGCCGCCTGCAGTGGCCTGGAGCGGCTGTTCTTCTCTGACAACGGCTCCACGGCCGTGGAGGTGGCCCTCAAGATCGCCTGGCAGTGGTGGCGCAACAGGGGCGAGCCCCGCCAGCAACTGATCGGCTTCGAAGGGGCGTATCACGGCGACACCTTCGGCGCCATGGCGGTGGGGGAGCGCTCCCTGTTCTCGGCGCCCTTCGAGCCGTTGCTGTTCGCCGTGGCCCGGGCCCCCTGGCCCGCCACCTGGTGGGACGACGACGGGGTGGAGGCGCGGGAGGCCGCCGCCCTGGAGCGACTGGAGCAGTTACTGGAGACGCCCACTGCGGCGGTGATCCTCGAACCGCTGCTGCAGGGGGCCGGCGGCATGGCCCTGGTCCGGGAAGGGTTCCTGAGGCGGGTGGAGGCGCTGGTGCGCGCCAGCGGGGCCCTGCTGATCGCCGATGAGGTGATGACGGGCTTCGGCCGCAGCGGCCACCTGTTCGCCTGCCAGCGAGCCGGGATCCGCCCCGACCTGATGGCCCTCTCCAAGGGGCTCACGGGCGGCTTCCTGCCCATGGGGGTGACCCTGGCCCGGGAGGCCATCTACAACGGCTTCATCGGCACCGCAGCGGGCCTGACCCTCTTCCACGGCCACAGCTTCACCGCCAACCCCCTGGGTTGCGCCGCCGCCCTGGCCAGCCTTGATCTGCTGCAGGAGCGGCCGGAACGCCACCAGGGGTTCGAAGCGCGCCACCGCCCCCATCTGGAGGCCCTGGCACGCCATCGGCTGGTGCGGCGACCGCGGCTGCTGGGCAGTGTCGCCGCCTTCGAGGTGGCCACGGATCGGCCCGGCTACCTCAATCCGGTGGGGCCACGGCTGCAACGGCTGGCCCTGGAGCGGGGCGTGTTCCTGCGGCCCCTGGGGCAGGTGGTCTACCTGCTGCCGCCGCTGTGCCTCGACGACGACCAGCTGGCCGACTGCTACGCCGTTATCGGGGCGGCCCTCTCCAGCCTCTGAACGGGAAGGGCGGCCCGGCGCTCAGGGACCCGCCAGGATCGCCGCCTCCACATCGGCCCGCGAGAGCCCATAGGGGAACTGGCGCACCGTGGTGCGGCCCTCCTGGTGCCAGCTCACCCGCAGTTCCTCCACCTCCATCGCGATGCGGGCGCTCCATTCGGGGCGGTGCAGGTCCCAGTGGGCGACGTTGGTGCGCGACTGGTTGGCCCCCAGCTGGCGCAACCAGGCCTCCAGGGCGGGCAGGGGGTGGTTGTAGAGGGGGGTGGCCGCGGGGGGCAGGGTCACGGTCGGATCGGCAGGGGCTGGCTGGGAGAGGGGAGTGGGGCGGAAACCGTTTCGAGCTCGGACCACCAGCTGGGCCAGGCCATCAGTTCGGCGCCCCGCGCCCAGGCCACCCCCAGCCCCAGCACCAGGCTGAGCACCAGGGCCAGGGCCAGCAGCAACAGGGCGAACCACTCGCCGCCGGAGAGGGCCCGGCGCACCGACACGGGCCGGACAACGGCCACGGACGGGGGGCGCTGGACCGGGGACGGGAGAGCGCTTTGCAGCAGGGCGGCGTCATAGAGCCGCCGGGCAGCCGGATCACTCAGAACGGCATAGGCCTGACGCAGCTGCCGGAAGGCCACTTCGGCCTCGCTCGCCGGCAGGGCTGTGGTATCCGGGTGGTAGCGCTTGCTCAGGCCCCGGAACGCCTGCCGCAGCTCCTGATCGGTGGCGGTGGGCTGCAGCTGCAGCACCTGGTAGTGGGTGGGGGGCTTGGCTGTGGAGGACATGGTCCCTGAGGTGGCGGTGGCAGCCTGCCCGGCGTGAGGGATCCTAGGGAGAAGCACCACTGCCGTAGCGGATGGCCGCCAGCCCCGACCCCAGCGCCCCCCCCGATGCCGGCCTCTGGCAAGCACTGGGCTGGACCCCCGACGACGGCCAGCTGGCGTCGCTGGTGGCCCTGCAGGAGCAGCTGAGGCTCTGGAACGGCCGGGTCAACCTCACCCGCCTGGTGGAGGGCGACGATTTCTGGATCGCCCAGGTCTTCGACAGCCTCTGGCCCTGGGTCCCCCTGCTGAGCGACCCCGGCGGCGTCCCCGACGGCCTCGATCTGATCGATGTGGGCACCGGCGGCGGCTTCCCCGGCCTGGCCCTGGCCATTGCCCTACCCACGGCACGGATCACCCTGGTGGATTCGGTGGGCCGCAAGCTGGAGGCGGTACGGGCCATGGCCCGCAGCCTGGGGCTGGAGGAGGGGCGGCTGCGCCTGCGCTGCGAACGGGCCGAGCGCACCGGCCGTTCCCCGGACTGCCGCGGCCGCTTCGATCGGGCCATGGCCCGCGCCGTGGCCAGCGCGCCGGTGGTGGCCGAGTACCTGGTGCCCCTACTGAAGCCGGAGGGCCTGGCCCTGCTCTACCGGGGCCAGTGGGGCGCCGACGACCAGCGCGACCTGGAGGCGGCCGTGGGGGTGCTGCGGGCGACGGTGGATCCGGCGGAGCGCCGCGACCTGCCGGCGGGCCGGGGGGTACGCCATGGCCTCTGGCTGCGGCCCTCCGGCCGCTGTCCGGCCGCCTACCCCCGGGCCGTGGGGGTGCCCCAGAAGACGCCAATCGCGCCGGGGGCCATCACGCCAGGGGCCTAGGCCGCCTGCAGGCGCGTCACCGCCTCACCGCCCAGCCGCCGGCGCAGCCGTCGCAACCGGTCGGGGATCTCGGCGGCCCAGGGGCTGGCCCCCAGCACCGCCCGCAGCTCGGCCTCGCTCACCGTGCCATCGAGGGCATCGGCGTTCTCCCCCGGAAACCAGTGCCCCCCCTGGCCCAGCAGGCCGTAGCGGGCCCGGCCGTAGGCCTCCAGGTCCCAGGCCTCCAGCAGATTGTGCAACCAGAGCAGCACCGGCAGGTTGATGCGGCCGGGGGTGTCCTGCCAGGCCGGCAGGCCCTGGCCCCAGCTGGCCAGCCACTCATCCCCCAGGGCCTCTCGGCGGGCCTGCTCGAGCCGGGTCAGGATCGGCGGCAGGAGCTCCCCGGCCCGGGGCAGCAGCGCCACGGCCTCCAGATGCAGGGCCAGATCCTGCGGCCCGGCGGCGCCGACGCTGATCGTGTGGATCCCCGGCGCCGACAGGCAGAACAGGTCGTTGAAGACGATCGGATGCAACGGCGCACACAGCTCACAGAGGCGCTGCGACGGGCTGTGCAGGTGGCCGCCCTTGTCGGTGGGACTGATCACAAACACCCCCATGTCGTGGGCGGTGGCGGCCTCGATCGCGGGCCGGTTGTCCTGGCGGATGAAGTACCAGTGCAGATTGATGTAATCGAACTGGTCGCTCGCGATCGCCTCCAGGATCAGGGGCAGCGGCGCATGGGTGGAGAAGCCCACATGGCCGATCCGGCCCGCCTCCTGCCAGCGGCGGGCCACGTCTCGGCAACCCCCGGGGCGCAGGGTCTGATCGAGCAGTTCCGGCGTGTTGAGGCCGTGGATGGCCAGCAGGTCGACCCGGCCCCCCTCGTCCGTCACCCCGTCGTCCGTCAGGCCCAGCCGCTCGAAGCTGGTCTTCAGGTCGGCCTCGAAGGCGGCCGGGTCGGCGGTCGGGGGGACTTTGGTCTGCAGGATGCGCCGGTGATCCGGCTGTCGGGGCAGCAGCCAGCCCAGCTGCCGCTCCGAGGTGCCGTAGTGGCGGGCGGTTTCGATGTGGTGCAGGCCCGCTGCGATGGCGGCCCGGAGGGTGGCTTCAAGCTTGGCCTGGCTCTCGGCCTCCACCGCCTCGGGCGGCAGATCACTCCAGCTCTGCTGAAAGCGCATGCCCCCCAGGGAGAGCACCGGCATGGCCAGCCCCGTGCGGCCGAAGCGCCGGCTGGGGATGGTCACGGCGCTGGCGGGGTGGAGCGGGGCAGGGTGCGGCGGCGGCGGCCCTGGGAGGGCAGCCCCAGGGGCTGGATCTCTTGCTCGTCGAGCTGGGCCCTCAGGGTTGGCAGCTGCTCGTAGGCCACCCAGTGGATGCAGTCCACGGGGCAGGTGTCGATCGCTTCCTGGATCCGCTCGGTGCTGTCCCCGTCCTGGCGCAGGGCCCGGGAGCGGCCCCAGTCGGGTTCCACCACAAAGGTGTTGCCGGCCACATGGGCGCAGTAGCGGCAGCCGATGCAGACGGCCTCATCCACCCAGACGGCCTGCTGCCGCAGGGCACCACCGAGGACCGGCTCCAGCCCCGTCGCCTCCGACTCCGGGGCCGCCGCGGTGCGAAAGGCCAGGGCGGGATCGAGGCCGGCAGACGGACCCGTTGTGCTCACAGGATCAGCCGTCCCAGCGGGTCACCACCAGTTCGATGCTGCCGTCGAGGTGGCTGGTCTGCTCGCTCACCTGGAAGCCCTCCTCGGCGGTGCTGGCCAGGATGGTGCGCAGGGCGTAACGCTGGGTGAGCTTGGCCAGAAAACGCTCCACCGGGATGGGCTGCTTCCAGAGTTCCAGGTCGGTGACCAGTTCGTAGCTGCCGCTGTCGGGGTTGAGACGGAAACCGATGTCCGCCCCATCGACCTGGGGAATGGCCAGCTCGGCCGTCACGGTCTGGCCGCGGTAGCCCCGCACCTGGCAGGAGCCTTCGGTGGGAGGGTGGCCCAGGTCGCAGAGGGCTTCTACCAGGGCCTGGCGATCGCGCAGCTCTGTTTTAACGGTGCTGAAGTGCGACATGGGACGTACGGGGAGGAGGGGCGGTGGCTCAGGTGCCGTGGTGCTGGACGACCACCTGGGGGTCCTGGAGATCGAGGGGTTGGGCCTGGAACGCTTCCGAGGTGCTCAGGCGTTGCTGGACGCTGCCCAACCTGGCCTCGATCCGCTCCGTGAGCTGGGAACAACCCTGGCCCTGCACACCCTCCACGAGTTCCTCCACCCGTCCGTCAGGACGAATGCGGAAGCGGATGGTGCGTTGGGCCATCCCGGGCGATCGACACAGGTCAGACCGGGATCTTAACCGCGATTTCGGGAGGCCGCGGCGGGTGGGATCGCCACGGTGGCAGGCCCTTCAGCTGATCAGGCCCTCATCCACCAGGGTCTGGAGCCGTTCGAGCACCTCCGGCTGCTCCAGCTGCTCGAGCGCCATCCGGGCTTCGTCCCGGACGGTGGAATCGCCGTCGTGCAGCATCGTGTGCAACAAGGCTTCCACCACGTCCCGCTGGCGCGGTTCCACCAGATCGGTGTAAAGGCGCCCAAGCGACCAGGCGCTGTTGCTACGCACGGCCGGCTCGCTGTCGATGCGGAGGGTCAGGAGCAGCTGGGCGGCGGCGGGGTCGGCCTTGGCCACGCCGGTGGCGCCGGCATCGGCCAGGGAGCTGGCGGCCCACAGCCGCACGGCCGAGATGTCCATCTCCAGGGCCCGGATCAGCGGGTTGAGCACGGGGGCCTCGGGGTAGTTGCCCAGGCTCCAGGCCACCGCCTTGCGCACGTAGCCGTTGTCATCGGCCCCCAGCAGGCCCAGCAGGGGCTCCACCGCCAGGGGGTGGGGATTGCGCCCCAGGGCGTAGACGGCGCTCATGCGCACGATCGGGCAGCCGGCCTTCAGCAACGGCAGCAGCAGCGGAATGGCCCGGGGGTCCCGGTGCTCGCAGAAGATGCGCAGCCCCTGCAGCCGCTCCTCACGCCCCCCCTTGAGCAGTTCGATGCCGAGGTCGCACTCGGCGGCCACATCGGAGCTGGAGGGGGCAACGCTGTCGATCTCATCGAGGGGATCGCCCAGGAGCTCCTGCGCCAGCTCCCGTGCCAGCACCTCCGGGTCGAGGGCCAGCTCATGGGTGGTTTCGGGAAAGGGCAGGCCGTCTTCCGGCATGGAGCCATCCAGGTGAGGGCATCGTAAAAGCAGGACGGCTGCCGGTTCAGCCCATGAGTACGGGATCAGCCCAGCGGGGCGGGGGCGGCCATGTCGCCGGGCAGCCAGATGCGGGCGCTGACGGCGAACAGGGCCAGGCCAAACAGCAGCACGATGGCAGCAGGCAGGAGCTTGGAGCGCAGGAAGGACATGGGGGAGCGGTGCGGCGATGCTGGCTGCATTGTGGTCCGAGCGGTCGCTTCTAGGGTTCGGCGACCCGCAAGCCGCCATGGCCACCCGTGCCTCCAGCAGCGTCCGGCCCTGGCGTCGCCTCCTGGCGGTGGCCGCCGAGGGGGTGGCCAGCGGCACCCCTTACATGGTGGGAACCAAGCTTCTGCAGGGCTGGCTCACCGCCAGCCAGATCCCCCTGTCCCTGATCGGCCTGCTCGGGCTGGCGGAGCTGCCCTACACCCTGAAGATGGTCTGGGCTCCGGCCCTTGACCGCTGGCCCCTGCCCTGGCCCGACCGCCGCCGCGGCTGGCTGCTGGTGCTGCAGCTCACCCTGGTGGCGGTGATCGGCGCCATGGCCCTGCTGCGGCCCTCCACGGATCCGGCCAGCCTGACGGCGATCGGCCTGATGGCCGTGCTGCTGGCCGTGGTCAGCGCCACCCAGGACATCGCCGTCGATGCCTACCGCACCGACCTGCTGCCCGATCTGGAGCGGGGCGCCGGAGCCGCCGCCTCCAACCTGGGCTATCGCACAGCGATGCTGGCCGTGGGGGCCGGCGGCTTCATCCTGGCCGGACGCTACGACTGGCCCCTGGCCTTTCTGTTCTCCGCCGTGCTGATGCTGGTGGTGGTGCCGTTCACCCTCACGGCGCCGCGCCTGGAACCCCTGGCGGTGCCGGTGAGCAGCCTGCGCCAGGCGGTGCTGGGTCCGGCGCGGGAGTTCCTGCACCGCAGCGGCGGGCCCAGGGCCGTGGCCCTGCTCACCCTGGTGCTGCTCTACCGCTGGCCCGATGGGCTGCTGGGCCTGATGGCGGTGCCGTTCCTGATCCAGAAGGGCTTCAGCCCCGAGGTGGTGGGGTCGGTGCTGGCGGGCTGGGGCATTGGCGCCACCATCGTGGGCACGCTGCTGGGGGGCCTGCTGTTCGGCCGGCTGGGCATGAACCGTTCGCTGTGGCTGTTCGCCCTGGTGGGGGCGGCGGGCAACCTGGCCTACTGGGCCCTGGCCCGTTTCGACGGCGGCATGCCAGGCCTGCTGATGGCCGTGGCGCTGGAGAACATCGGTGGCGGCATGGTGGGCGCCGCCTTCGTGGCGCTGCTGATGAGCCTCTGCAACCCCCGTTTCTCCGCCACCCAGTACGCCCTGCTCTCGGGGGTCTATGCCCTGAGCCGCTCGCTGCTGGCCGCACCCGCCGGGCTGGTGGCCGAACGGCTCGGCTGGCCGGGCTTCTTCCTGGCCACCACCGCCGCGGCCCTGCCGGCCTTCCTACTGATGGTGCGGCTCACCCCCTGGAACGGCCAGGGCGCCCGCGGGGCCTACAGCGCCGAACGCGACGCCGAAAACTCGCGCAGCAGCGGGACGTAGCCAGGCGAGCCCTCCACGGCGTTGTGGCCATCGACGGGCAGCACCACCAGGGAGGCGACGCCGGGGCGGAAGTGGGACAGCAGGGCGTCGGTGTGGGCACGCGGGATCACCTCGTCCCGTTTGGCCGCGATCAGCAGGGTGGGAGCGTTCACGCGGGGGGCGTCCGCCCAGGAGCGGTACTTGTCCCGCAGCAGCACGGCCACCGGCACCAGCGGGAACTGGCGGGAGGCCACGGCCTCGATGCTGTCGAACGGGGTGACCAGCACCAGCCGGGCCACCGGACGGCGGGCGGCCAGGTGCACCGCCACTCCGCTACCCAGGCTGCGGCCCAGCACCGCGATGTGGTCGTGGTCGGCCCGCACCCGGTCAAACAGGGCCAGGGCATCGGCGAACAGGGCCAGCTCCGAGGGCTGGCCGCTGCTGCCGCCATAGCCCCGGTAGTGCATCAGGTAGAGGCTGTGCTCCGGAAAGGCGGCCTCCAGCAGCGGCAACTGGCCCGCCACAGCCTCGGCGTTACCCCCGAAATAGAGCAGTGCCTTCGGGCCGGGGCGGCGGCGGACGCTCACCAGCACCTCGCTTCCCGGCGGGCCGTCGGCCATGGGCAGGGCCAGCAGCTGGCCTGCCGCGTCGCTGGAGCGGGGCTGGGGGAAATAGAGCAGGGAGCGTTGGCGCAGAAACAGCAGGCCGCACAGCCCCAGATAGGCCAGGGCCACCACCAGGCCGGTGATGGCAAGCAGGGCGCCGGGTCGCAGGGCCATGGACCGGCCGATCAGGCCGCCGGGGCGGTGAGCAGGCGGCGACGCAGCTGGCCGCAGGCGGCGTCCTGGTCGAGGCCGCGGCTGGCCCGCACGCTCACGGCGATGTGGCGCCGCTCCAGCTGGGCGCGGAAGGCCTCCACCGCCTCGGGTGCGGGGCGGCGGAAGTCCTCCTCGTCGATCGGGTTGTAGGCGATCAGGTTGACGTGGCTCTGGAAGCCCCGCAGCAGGCGGGCCAGGGCATCGGCCTGGCGGGGATGGTCGTTGAGGCCGCCCAGCAGGATGTACTCGAAGCTCACCCGACGGCCGGTGATGGCCACGTAGTGGCGGCAGTCGTCGAGCAGGGCCTCCAGCGGGTAGGCGTGGGCGGTGGGGATCAGCTCCTCCCGCAGGCGCTGGTCGGGGGCATGCAGACTCACGGCCAGGGTGAACTGGGCCCGGCCCAGCCGCTCCAGGGCGCACTCGGCCAGGGTGGGCAAGCTGCGGGGCACCCCCACGGTGCTGACGGTGATCTGGCGCTGGGCCATGCCCAGATCGGTGCAGAGGCAAGCGATGGCTTCGAGCACCGCTTCGGTGTTCAGCAGAGGTTCGCCCATGCCCATGAACACCACGTGGCTCGGGCGGCGGTCCATCGCCTCACGAACACTGAGCACCTGATCGACGATTTCGTGCACCGCCAGGGAGCGCTGCAGCCCGCCTTTGCCTGTGGCGCAGAAGCGGCAGCCCATCGGGCAGCCCACCTGACTGCTGACACAGACCGTGAGCCGATCACCGCTGGGGATGCCCACGGTCTCGAGGCTGAGGCCATCGGCGGTGGCCAGCAGCAGCTTGGTGGTGCCGTCGCGGGCGTCGCTGCGGTGCAGCAGGGCCGAGCGACCAATACCGGTGCCGGAGGCCGCCAGCTGCTCCCGCCAGGCCTTCGGCAGCACCGTGACCTCCTCAAGGCTACGGGCTCCCCTGGCGTAGATCCAGTCATGCAGCTGCTTGCCGCGGAAAGTGGGCTGGCCCTGCAGGCCGGCCCATTCCTGGAGGGCCGCCAGGCCCATCCCCAGCAGGGGAACGGGCTCCGCCATCAGGGCCAGATCAGCAGGCCGTGGCCCAGCTTCCACTCCACCGCCACCAGGGCGATGAAGCCGAGCATGGCCAGCCGGCCATTGAAGCGCTCGGTGTGGGTGTGGAAGCCGAAGCGCGGCACCCGACGCACCGGCACCGGGGTGGCGATGGCGGGATCAGTCATCGCTGAGCAATCCCTCCTCCTGCAGACCCTCAAGGGCGGCCGGATCGGCGATCAACTCCTCTTCCAGCCCCTCATCCGCCGTGGGACGGGCGAAGGCGGCGAAGCCGCTGGCGGCCGCTTCGATGCCGTGGCGGCTGCGGGTGGCCTCGAGATCCTCCTCGGAGGGGTCGTCGAGTACGGCGGCGGTGACCGCCGGGGCGGGCATTTCGACGGTGTAGTCAGGACGCAGGTTCTGGTTGCGGCGGTAGCCGGCGGCCTCCTCCTCGAGGATGTCGGGGTGGGGTCCGGCCTCGGCGCGCAGCTCCTCCTCGAAGCCCCCGAAACCGGTGCCAGCCGGGATCAGGCGGCCGATGATCACGTTCTCCTTGAGGCCCCGCAGCCAGTCACTCTTGCCCTCGATCGCCGCTTCGGTGAGCACCCGGGTGGTCTCCTGGAAGGAGGCCGCCGAGATGAACGAATCGGTGTTGAGGGAGGCCTTGGTGATGCCCAGCAGCACGGGGGTGAACTCGGCAGGAGCCCCACCGGTGATGGCCATGGCGGAATTCACCTGCTCCACCTGGCGCAACTCGATCAGCTCACCGGGGAGCAGGGTGGTGTCACCGGCGTCCTCGATGCGGACCTTGCTGGTCATCTGGCGCACGATCACCTCGATGTGCTTGTCGCTGATCGACACCCCCTGCGATTTGTACACGTTCTGCACTTCCGTGACCATGCGGAACTGCAGCTTGGAGATCGCCTCCTGGGCCGCCTCCATGGTGGGCTTGCGGCTGCGAAGGTCCTCGAAGAAACACTCGAGCAGCTCGTGGGGATTGATCGGACCGTCGGTGAGCATCTCACCGGCGCTCACCTGCTGGCCATCGTTGACCATCACGTTGCGGCCCAGCAGGATTGGATACTCGGTGATCACGTCATCGGTCTCGATCACGGAAACGGTGATCGAGTCGTCGTCCTCACCCTGCTTGATCTGCACGGTGCCGCTCTTGCGGCAGAGCACGGCCGATTCCCTTGGCCGGCGGGCCTCCAGAAGCTCTTCGATGCGGGGCAGACCCTGCACGATGTCACCGGTTTTCTGGCGCTCGAACACCAGCAGGGCGAGGGCATCACCGCGTTGCACCAGTTCGCCGTCACGGACGTGCAGCACCGAATCGGGCGACACCATGTAGGGCCGACCCAGGCGGATGGTGAGGGTCTTGCCGTCGATGGCCTCCACCTTGCCGCAGCAGGGGGAGAGCACCCCGTCGGCAAGCACGTCGCCGTCGACGATGCGATCGCCCACCACCACCTTGGGAGCGGCCCCGCCCAGATCAAGGCTGCGGGTGTCGTCGGCCCGCTCCACGATCAGGCGCCGTATCGGTTCACCGACGGTGGGTTCGGGCAGTTGCACCACGCCGTTCTCCTTGCAGAGGATCTGGGTGGTGGCCACCACATCGCCGCGCTTGACGGCGATGCCGTCTTCCACCTGCAGCTCGGTGTGGGTGGAACCGTGGCTGGCATCGGAGAGGGTGTCGCGACGCACCAGCAGGGTTTCCAGGATCACCAGCTGCAGGCGCTCGATGGTCTTGGCCCGCTTGTCGGCGACCACCTCCACATCCACCGTCATCTGGGGGGTGGTGTCAAAGGTTTCCAGGATCAGCTGGGTGCGCAGCAGCTCCACCCCTTCCACCGACTTGATCAGCTCGCCGTCCTTGAAGGTGAGGCGCTGGGTGGCCTTCAGCCCCAAGGAGGGTCCGCCGGTCTGCTTGACCGTGGAGAGTTCGGGCAGGTGGGCGGCATCGGGGATCGCGTACTCCTCGACGGGCCGCAGCAGCAGGGCGCCGCCCTCTGGGGTGTCGACCTTCTCGACGAACTTCATCGCCTCGGCCTTGAGGCCCGGGGCGATCTCTTCGCCGGGGTTGACCATCTTGCCGTCCTCGCCGTAGCGGCCGAGCACCTTGGCGTCGGAGACCAGGTGCAGCTCACCGGAGCGGACGATGATCTCCCGAAGGATGTCGTTCTTCTGGGTAACGGTGACGATGCCCGCGGTCTGGCTGAAGATGTCCTTGACGACTTCCGTGCCGGCCTCGATCCACTGGCCGTCCTCGATCATCAGCAGGGAGATGTCCTTGTTGATCTCGTGGGTTTCCTGGGGAATCCAGAGCAGGGTGCCGCCCTTGCTGACCTCGAAGCCGTGCTTGGCGGAGCGGGCCTTCTTGATCGAGAGCCCGGGGGCGAACTTCACCACGCCGCCGGTCTGGGTGCGGAAACGGTCGTCGGTGAGTTCGGCGATCACCTCACCGGCGCCGATCTTGGTGCCGGGCTGGGTCTTGACCAGGTAACGGGTGTTGTCCTTGCCCTCCAGGTGCCAGCTTTCGCCGGTGTGGCTGGATTCGCCGACCAGCTTGCAGTCCTTGAGGGTGAGGCTGGCGGTGACAATCTGCACTTCACGGGAGTCGCCGGTGGACTCCCGCAGCCGCACGGCGCCGCCGTACTCGCTCTGCAGCCGGCTTTCGGCCAGGACGTCGCCAGGGGTCACCAGCTTGTCGGTCTCCACCACAGGGAGGGCGTTCGGCGGCAGGTTGTAGACGTCGCCACTGAACACCCACAGGCGCCCCAGACGCTGGGCCTTGTGGGTGATATTGCCCTGGCGGTCGGTGACCTCCCGGGGCTGGATCACGTCTTCGAAACGCACCTGGCCAGCCAGGTCGCAGATGACATCCTTGGTGGCCTTCTCCACGCTCTTCTTCACCGCCGAGCCCGAGGAGATCTGGGCCAGGATGATGTCGTTGGCGACGGGATCACCATCGGCCACGAAGAGAATCGAGCCGTTGGTGATGTCGATCTTCTGGATCTTGCCCTTGCCCGAAGGCTTGAGGGTCAGGGTGAAGTCGGTCTCGGCCAGCTTGGCCTCCACACCATGGGGAGTGCGGTGATCGCGCACCCGGGCCTTGGACCCGAATTCGACCACGCCGTCCACCAGGGATCGCACCACGCCGGTTTCGGCCGTGGACACACCACCGGTGTGGAAGGTCCGCATGGTGAGCTGGGTACCGGGCTCCCCGATCGACTGGGCGGCGATGATGCCGACGGCTTCGCCCAGGTCGACCAGTTCGTTGTGGGCCAGGGCCCAGCCGTAGCACTTGCGGCAGACCGAGCGGGAGGCCTCGCAGGTGAGCGGTGAGCGCACCATCACGGTGGTGATCGCCGCCTTCTCGATAGCGGCCGCAAGGGCGGGGTCGATCTCACCGTTGCGATCGACGATGACGACGCCCTCGCTGTCGACGACGGGCTGGGCCGCCAGACGGCCCACCAGCTTGGTGCCGAAGCGGCCGCGCTCGTCGGCGTTGATGGGGATGAAGCGGTGGGTGCCGCAGTCCTCCTCCCTCACGATCACATCCTGGGCCACGTCCACCAGACGGCGGGTGAGGTAGCCGGAGTCGGCGGTACGCAGGGCCGTGTCCACCAGGCCCTTGCGGGCGCCGTAGGAGGAGATCACGTACTCGGTGACCGTGAGGCCCTCGCGGAAGTTGGTACGGATCGGCAGGTCGATGATCTCCCCCTGGGGGTTGGCCATCAGGCCGCGCATGCCCACCAGCTGACGCACCTGGGACATGTTCCCCCGGGCGCCGGAGTTGGCCATCATCCACACCGAATTGAGTGGATCGTTGTCGTTGAAGTTGCGGCGCACCGCCGCCACCAGCCGCTCGTTGGTTTCGGTCCAGGTGTCGATCACCTTGGTGTGGCGCTCCACCTCGGTGATCTCGCCCAGCCGATAACGCTCCTCGGTGGCCGTGATCTGCTCCTCGGCCTCTTCCAGCAGAACAGCCTTGTCGCCGGGGATGCGCAGGTCGTCGACCGAGATCGACACCGCCGCCTGGGTGGCGTAGTGGAAGCCCAGATCCTTCAGCTCATCGGCCATCGCGGCGGTGGCGGCGGTGCCGTGGTGCTTGAAGGCCCAGGACACCAGATTGCGCAGCGCCTTCTTGTCGATGATCCGGTTGCGGAACGGCGGCGCCTGCTTGCTCAGGGCGGAGGCCGCGAGTTGGGCGGCGGCCTCGGCGGCCGCCAGTTCGGCGGCGGCCTTGGCGCTCTTCTTGCTGATCTTCTTGGCGGGGGTGGCGGTCATGGCAGCGCGCGTTGGAAAAGGCTGGAGGGAATCGGAAGACACGGGGCGCGGGGCTGGGCCCGGCCGGTGGAACTCAGGTGGCGGCCACGGCGTCGATGATGGTGTGGTTGATCACGACCCGACCCACGGTGGTCAGCAGGTAACGGCTGATCAGGGCACCGTCCTCATCGAAGCGGTCGCGGCGGAACTTCCACTGCTCGAAGCGGGTGCCGTCCGAGAGGGTGCCTTGCTTGGCGGGCTCGCTGTCCTCGTCGTCGCTCTCGACTTCCCCGTTGAAGCGGACCCAGACCCAGTCGTGCAGGGTGAGGTGCTTCTCCTCGAAGGCGGCGATCACGTCCTCAAGATCGGCGAAGGTGCGGGAGCGGTCGCCGAAGGCGGGCTGCACCTTCTCCCGGTCGACGGCGGTGAGGTAGTAGGCACCGAGCACCATGTCCTGGGACGGGGTGATGATCGGCTCGCCGGTGGCGGGGGAGAGCACGTTGTTGCTGGCCAACATCAGCATGCGGGCCTCCGTCTGGGCCTCAATCGCCAGGGGCACGTGCACGGCCATCTGGTCTCCGTCGAAGTCGGCGTTGAAGGCGGGGCAGACCAGGGGGTGGAGCTGGATGGCCCGGCCATCCACCAGCTTGGGCTCGAAGGCCTGGATTCCCAGACGGTGCAGGGTGGGGGCCCGGTTGAGCAGGATCGGGTGCCCTTCGATCACTTCCTGCAGCACCTGCATCACCTCATCGTCGGCCCGCTGGATCAGCTTCTTGGCCGCCTTGATGTTGTTGACGATGTTCTGGCGGATGAGGCGATGGATCACGAACGGCTGGAACAGCTCGATGGCCATCTCCTTGGGCAGGCCGCACTGGTGCATCTTGAGCTTGGGGCCCACCACGATCACGGAACGGCCGGAGTAGTCGACCCGTTTGCCGAGCAGGTTCTGGCGGAAGCGGCCCTGTTTGCCCTCGATGATGTCGCTGAGAGACTTCAGGGCCCGGTTGTTGGCCCCCACCACGGTGCGACCGCGGCGGCCGTTATCGATCAGGGCATCGACGGCCTCCTGCAGCATCCGCTTCTCGTTGCGGACGATGATCTCGGGGGCGAGGATCTCCTGGAGACGCGCCAGGCGGTTGTTGCGGTTGATCACCCGCCGGTAGAGGTCGTTGAGATCGCTGGTGGCGAAACGACCGCCGTCGAGCTGCACCATGGGGCGCAGATCGGGGGGAATCACCGGTATCACATCCAGCACCATCCAGTCGGGACGGGCGTTGGTGGCGATGAAGTTGTCGATCACCCGCAGGCGCTTGATCAGCTTGGCCCGCTTCTGGCCCTTGGAGTTGTTGATGTCCTCCCGCAGCTGCTCAGCCTCCTTCTCAAGGTCGATGTCCTCGAGGAGCTGCTTGAGAGCTTCGGCGCCGATGCCCACGATGGGCTCGTTCTCGATCTCGGAATCCTCGGCGAAGATCTGGTCCTCGATCTCCAGCCACTCGTCTTCCGTCAGCAGCTGCTTGTAGGTGAGGTCCTTGTGGTCCCCTTTGTCGAGCACCACGTAGCAGTTGAAATAGACGATCTGCTCCACGTCCCGCAGGGGCATGTCGAGCAGGATCGCCACATAGCTGGGGATGCCTTTGAGGTACCAGACATGGGACACGGGGGCCGCCAGCTTGATGAAGCCCATGCGGTGGCGCCGCACCCGGCTCTCGGTGACTTCCACGCCGCAACGCTCGCAGACGATGCCGCGGTGCCGCACCCGTTTGTACTTGCCGCAATGGCATTCCCAGTCCTTGGAGGGGCCGAAGATCTTCTCGCAGAAGAGCCCGTCCATCTCGGGCTTGAGGGTGCGGTAGTTGATCGTTTCCGGCTTGGTGACCTCACCCACCACCTGACCGTTGGGCAGCGTGCGCTGCCCCCACTGCATGATCCGCTCGGGGGAAGCGAGCGTGATCTTCACGTAGTCGAAGTGGTTTTCGGTGCGGAGGTTGCTGTTGGACATGGCGGAAACGCAGGGTGATCGAGAGAAGCGGAGAAATCAGAGCCGGTGAATCAAGCGATCAGTCATCGTCGTAATCCGCGACACCGAGGGACTCGTAGGTGGGTCGGCTGGGGGTGCTGCGGCGAGGATTGACGTCCTGCATCAGGTCGACTTCCTCACCGGCGTCGGTGTAGACGGCGATATCGAGGCCGAGGGACTGCAGCTCCCGCATCAGCACCTTGAAGGACTCGGGCGTGCCGGGCCTGGGGATGGGCTTGCCCTTGACGATGGCGTTGAGGGCCTCGTTGCGGCCCTGCATATCGTCGGATTTGACGGTGAGCAGTTCCTGCAGGGTGTAGGCGGCGCCGTAGGCCTCCAGGGCCCACACCTCCATTTCCCCGAGCCGCTGGCCGCCCTGCTGAGCCTTGCCGCCCAGGGGCTGCTGGGTCACCAGGGAGTACGGACCGGTGGAACGGGCGTGGATCTTGTCGTCCACCAAGTGCACCAGCTTGAGGATGTGGGCGTAGCCCACCGTCACCGGCTGGTCGAAGGGTTCGCCGCTGCGGCCATCAATCAGCTGGATCTTGCCGGGGTTGGTGGGGTCGTAGACCCACTCCTTGCCGGGCAGCTTGGCGGCTTCCTCGAGGTAGGCCTGCACCGTCTGCTTCGACTTCTCGGGGCCGTACATCTCATCGAACGGCACCACCTTGACGCGGCAGTCGAGGTGGGACGCAGCCCAGCCCATCAGGCACTCAAACACCTGACCCACGTTCATCCGGCTCGGCACCCCCAGGGGGTTGAGCACGATGTCGATGGGGGTGCCATCGGGCAGGTAGGGCATGTCCTCCCGAGGAAGGATGCGGCTGATGATGCCCTTGTTGCCGTGGCGGCCGGCCATCTTGTCGCCGACCTGGATCTTGCGGCGCTGGGCCACGTAGACCCGCACGACCATGTTCGCCCCCGGCGGCAGTTCGTCGCCCTGCTCGCGGGTGTAGATGCGCACGTCGACCACCCGGCCCCGTTCGGTGCTGGGCACCCGCAGGGAGTTGTCGCGCACGTCGCGGGCCTTTTCGCCGAAGATGGCGCGCAGCAGTTTCTCTTCCGGCGGCTGGTCGGATTCCCCCTTGGGGGTCACCTTGCCCACCAGGATGTCTCCGGATTCGACGTAGGCGCCGATGCGGATGATGCCCATCTCATCGAGGTGGCCCAGGCTCTCCTCGGCCACATTCGGGATTTCCCGGGTGATCTCCTCGGGTCCGAGCTTGGTCTGGCGGGCTTCGATCTCGTACTTCTCGATGTGCACCGAGGTGTAGAGGTCGTCCTGCACCAGCCGGTCACTGACCAGGATGGCGTCCTCGTAGTTGTAGCCCTCCCAGGGCATGTAGGCGATCAGCACGTTCTGGCCAAGGGCGATCTCGCCGCCTTCGCAGGCCGAGCCGTTGGCCAGCACCTGGCCGGCGATCACCGGATCGCCCTGGCGCACGATCGGCCGCTGGTTGAGGCAAGTGTCCTGGTTGGAGCGCTGGTACTTCTGCAGGAAGTGGGTGTGATCCCGGCCCTGGTCGTCACGGATGACGATGGCCGTGGCATCCACGAAGGACACGGTGCCGTTCACTTTGGTGATGGGAACCATGCCGGAGTCGCGGGCCACCTGGGTTTCCAGGCCGGTGCCCACCAGGGGCCGTTCGGGCCGCAGCAGGGGCACGGCCTGGCGCTGCATGTTCGAGCCCATCAGGGCCCGGTTGGCGTCGTCGTGCTCGAGGAAGGGGATCAAGGAGGTGGCCACCGAGATCACCTGCACCGGCGAAAGCTGGACGTAGTCCACCTGCTCGGGGGGAACCTTCTCGAAGTCCTGCCGGTAGCGGACCGGCACCAGATCGACGGTGATGCGTCCGGTGGCGTCGGTGGGAACGTCACCGGGGGCCACCCGGCATTCGTCCTCCAGGTCGGCGGAGAGGTAGAGGGGATCGCCCTGCTTGAGGACGATGCCGTCCTCCACCCGCCAGAAGGGGGTTTCGATGAAGCCGTACTCGTTCACCCGGGCGTGGGTGGCGAGCGAACCGATCAGGCCGGCGTTGGGGCCTTCCGGCGTCTCGATCGGGCAGATACGGCCGTAGTGGGAGGGGTGGATGTCACGCACGGCGAAGCCGGCCCGCTCCCGGGTGAGGCCGCCTGGGCCGAGGGCGCTGATGCGGCGCTTGTGGGTCAGCTCGGCCAGGGGGTTGGTCTGGTCCATGAACTGGCTCAGCTGGCTGGAGCCGAAGAACTCCTTCACCGCCGCCACCAGGGGCTTGGGGTTCACCAGCTGGGCGGGGGTGAGCGATTCGGTCTCGCCGACGGTCATCCGTTCCTTGATGATCCGCTCGAGGCGGTTCAGACCGACGCGCACCTGGTTCTGCAGCAGCTCGCCCACCGAACGCACGCGGCGATTGCCGAGGTGGTCGATGTCATCGAGGCAGGCGCCGCCCACATCGAGCTCCAGGTTGATCAGGTAGTCGATCGTGGAGAGAACGTCCTCGGCGGTGAGGGTGCGCACCGCATCGGGGATCGTGAGACGCAGCTTCTTGTTGATCTTGTAGCGACCCACCCGGCCCAGGTCGTAACGCTTGGGATCAAAGAAGCGGCTGTGCAGCAGTTGCTGGCCGCCGCTCACCGACGGCGGTTCACCCGGACGCAGCTTCTTGTAGAGCTCCAGCAGAGCCTGGTCCTCGGAGCTGATGCCTTCTTCGTTGGAGGCCTCGATCGACTTCTGGTAGTACTCCGGGTGACGCAGCTTGTCGAGCACGTCATTGTCCGACAGGCCGATGGCCCGCATCAGCACGTGGGCGTTGATCTTGCGGGTCTTGTCGACGCGGACGTGCAGAAGGTCGTTCTTGTCGGTCTCGAACTTCAGCCAGGCGCCTCTGTTGGGGATCAGGCTGGCGTTGAAGGTCTTGCGGCCGTTCTTGTCCTGCTCGTCCTTGAAGTAGACGCCAGGGCTGCGCACGATCTGGTTGACGATCACCCGCTCGGCGCCGTTGATGATGAAGGTGCCGCGCTCGGTCATCAGGGGGAGCTCCCCGATGAAGACCTCCTGCTCCTTGATCTCGCCAGTCTCTTTGTTGACCAGACGGCAGGTGACATACATCTGGGAGGCGAAGGTCGCATCGCGACGTTTGGCCTCTTCCACGTCGTGGCGGGGGCGTTTCAGGCGATACTGATCGCCGATGAAATGCAGTTCCAGCTTGCCGGTGTAGTCGGTGATCGGAGAAAAGCTGTCCAGCTCTTCGATCAGGCCCTTCTCCAGGAACCATTTGAAGCTCGCCCGCTGTACCTCCACGAGATCGGGAAGGTAAGTGACGGTCTTGGCGACCTGGATCGCGCTGCTCATGCGGTGAACCTGCAGGAACGGTGGTGGTAGGGCGGGCCTGGACGGGGAAGGGCGATCGCGGCGAGACTTGCCTGGAGGGGTGCCCGGTGACGGGCCATGCCAACAGGCGCCTAGCTGTGGCGTCCGCCCATGGAAATGGGACGAATGCTCCAGCAGAGGCGCTTACAGGGCTCGCTGTGGTAGTGCCGACTCAGTTGCCGACTCAAGGGATGCCGTCGTGGACAAAAAGAGCGCTTCCGCTTCCAGGCCAATAAGACATCATACAACCTGATGGGGCAGCCTGAAAAGACGGGTGGCATTGGCTGTGGTCGCCTGCGCCACCTGCTCGAGCGTCTCGCCCCGCAGGTCGGCCACCCTGGCCGCCACCGCCGCGACATAGGCAGGCTCATTGCGCTTGCCGCGGCGGGGCACGGGCGCCAGGAAGGGGCAGTCGGTTTCGACGAGGTAGCGGTCGGCCGGCACCAGCCGGGCACAGGCATGGATGGGCTCGGCCTTGGCGAAGGTGACCGTGCCGCTGAAACTGATGTAGAGCCCAAGTGCCAGGAAGCTTTCCATCTCCTCGGGGGTGCCCCCCCAGCAGTGCATCACTCCGCGGGGGCATGTGCCAATGCGCTCACGCCGGCGAAGCTCGGCGAGCATCGGCTCGGCCGCGTCCCGGCAGTGGATGATCACCGGCAGATCCAGGGCTACTGCCAGATCCAGCTGGGGTCCCAGGGCCGCGAGTTGTTCATCGAGATTCGTGGCCCGGAACAGATCCAGGCCCAATTCTCCGATCGCCACCACACGGTCGTCGGCGCGGGCGGCAGCTTCGAGCACCGCGGCGGTGTCGCTGTGCCAGTGCTGGGTGTCGAGGGGATGGACCCCAACGGCATAGCGCAGCTCCGGAAAGCGGTCGGCCAGGGAGCGGATGGCCGGAATTTCGGCCGGCTCCACACAGGCATGGACAAGGGCCTTGACCCCCGCCTCCCGCCATCGTTGAGCCACCTCCTCGAGATCCGCCTCAAAGTTGCGGAACACGATGTGGCAGTGGCTATCCACCAGGGATGCAGTGGCCTCGGAGCTGACGGCCATGGGGTGGCGTTCAGGCGCCGGTGCTGCCAGCGGCCGTGGGCTCAAGCACCTGCTTTACCGCCACGCTGAGCCGCGACTTCTGGTTGGCGCCGGTGTTGCGATGCACCACTCCAACTTTGACCGCCTTGTCGATCTTGCTGAAGGCGGCACTCATGCTGGCCTGGACGGCGGCCTTGGCCTCCTCTCCTGGCTGCTGGCCGTAGGAGCTGCAGGCCGTCAGGCAGCGCTTCATCAGGGTGCGCAGGGCGGACTTGTAGGTGCGGTTGCGCAGGCGATTGCGTTCGGCGATCTCGATGCGTTTCTTCGAAGACTTGTTATTGGCCACAGGCGTAAGGGCGCTGAATCGGCAAACGAGGATCCTACCTCCTGGGGCCTGGCGGGTCCTTGGCCCTAATTTTGTGACAGCCCTCCGCCTCCGCCGACGACCCGTGGTTGCTTCCACCTCGACCAGCAGCAGCCCTGCCAAAGACGCCGCCACGGCGCTGCCGCCGCTGCGGATCGCCTGCCTGCGGGATGGGCAACTGGCCGGCGAACGGCTCGAAGCGATCGCCACCCGCACCGAGGGCGCTCGGATGCACCAGGAGCAAGAGACGGTCGCAGGGATCCTGGCTGAGGTGCGCCAGCGAGGCGACGCGGCCCTGCTGGAGTTCAGCGAGCGCTTCGACGGCCTGCGGCCCGATCCCCTGCGGGTGCCGCCCGAACGCCTGGCCCAGGCCTGGCAGGCCTGCCCCGAGCCCCTGCGCCATGCCCTCGACCTGGCCCACGACCGGATCCTCGACTTCCACCGCCGCCAGAGGCCCACGGATCTGGCGGTGGACGGCCCCCATGGCGAACGGCTGGGGCGCCGCTGGCGCCCGGTGCAGCGGGCGGGGATCTACGTCCCCGGCGGCCGGGCCTCTTACCCCAGCACCGTGCTGATGAATGCGATTCCCGCCCGGGTGGCCGGCGTGGAACGCCTGGTGATGGTGACCCCGCCCGGCCCCAGCGGCGAGCCGAACGCCACCGTGCTGGCGGCCGCCCACCGGGCCGGAGTGGAAGAGGTGTACCGGGTGGGGGGCGCCCAGGCGATCGCGGCCCTGGCCTACGGCACCGAAACGATCCCCGCCGTCGATGTGATCAGCGGCCCCGGCAACCTCTACGTGACCCTGGCCAAGAAGGCGGTCTACGGCAGGGTGGGCATCGATTCTCTGGCCGGCCCCAGCGAGGTGCTGGTGATCGCCGACCACACCGCCAGGCCCGCCCAGGTGGCCGCCGATCTGATGGCCCAGGCGGAACACGATCCCCTGGCGGCCGCCATCCTGATCACCACCAGCGAGGAGCTGGCCGCCGCCCTGCCGGCCGCCATCGAAGCCCAGCTGGAGCAGCACCCACGCGCCGCCATCACCCTGCAGGCACTCAACGACTGGGGACTGATCGTGGTCTGCGGCGATCTGGCCGAAGCGGCGGCCCTCAGCGACCGCTTCGCCCCGGAACACCTTGAGCTGCTGGTGGCAGACCCCGGAGCTCTCGCCGATCGGATCCGCCATGCCGGCGCCATCTTCCTCGGCCCCTGGTCGCCCGAGGCGGTGGGCGACTACCTGGCTGGCCCGAACCACACCCTGCCCACTTCAGGCACCGCCCGCTTCGCCGGCGCCCTGAGTGTCGAGACCTTCCTGCGACACACCAGCCTGATCGAGTTCAACCAGGCGGCCCTGGAGGCGACCGGCGCCGCCGTCATCACCCTGGCCGAGAGCGAGGGGCTGCACAGCCACGCCGAGTCGGTGCGCCAGCGGCTCTCGCCCGATTGACGCCAGGGTGGACTAAAGCCGGGGCAGTTCCCTGACCCGGGGCTCGCCGTCGACGATCTCCCCCACCAGCACCTGATCGACGAGGTTCACGAACAGGCCGTTCTCGAGCACGCCGGGGATGTTGTTGATCGTCGCCTCCAGGGCGGCGGGGTCGCCGATGCCCCCCTCAAAAGCCACATCCAGCACCAGATTGCCTTGGTCGGTGACCACCGGACCGGCCTTGCGGATGGCCATACGCAGCTCGACGGAACTCCCCATGGCCGTGAGTTCATCCCGCACCTGGCGCCAGGCGCCGGGCAGCACTTCCACCGGCAGCAGGAAGCCGAGGTTGAGGCGCGCCACCAGCTTGGTGGCATCCACCACGATCACGAAGCGATCGGCCCGGCGGGCCACCAGCTTCTCCTGCACATGGCAGGCGCCGCCCCCCTTGATCAGCTGGAAGGAAGGATCCACCTCATCGGCGCCGTCGATGGCCAGATCGATGCTGGTGACGGCGTTGAGGGCCATCAGCGGGATGCCCAGCTCGGCGGCCAGCACCTCCCCCTGGAACGAGGTGGTGACGCCGACGATGCCCTTCAGTTCGCCCTGGCTCAGCTTCTGACCCAGGGCACGGATCATCAGCGCCGCGGTGGAACCTGAACCCAGCCCCACCACCATGCCGTCGCGGATCTGATCCACCGCCGCCGTGGCCACGGCCTCCTTCATGCGGTCCTGCAGATCGGACATCGGGGGTCTGGCGGAAATCGGGGCAGACCGTAGCAAGGGAGGGCTCCTCAGCCCGCCTGGGGCAGGGCCGCCGGCCGGATCGAGAGCTGCAGCTCCCGCTGGCCCCGGACCACCCGCAGCGGCAGGGGTTGGCCCACCTGGGCCTGCTCCACCTGCTGCAACAGCGCCGAGGGGGTATTCACCGGCTGGTCGGCAATCGCCACCACAAGATCGCCGCGGTGCAGCCCGGCCGCCTCGGCCGGGCTGTCCGGCAGCACCCGCTGCACCAGCGCCCCATCCCGCTCGGGCAACTGCAGCAGGGCATCGGGATCCTTGTTGTTGTCCCGGGCCATCCGGGCCGTGAGCGGCACCAGCTGGAGGCCCAGGTAGGGATGCACCACCGTGCCCCCCTCGCCGAGCTGGTCCGCTACCCGTTTGGCCAGGTTGATGGGAATGGCGAAGCCCAGTCCGGCCCCCGGCCCGGAACGCACCAGGGTGTTGATGCCGATCACCTCACCGGCGGCGTTGATCAGGGGCCCGCCTGAGTTGCCGGGGTTGATCGCCGCGTCGGTCTGGATCAGGTCGAGGCGCTTGTCGGCGAAGCCAAGGCTGTTGATATCGCGGTGCAGGCTGCTGACGATCCCCAGGGTGACGGTGCGCTCCAGGCCATAGGGACTGCCCAGGGCGATGGCCCAATCACCCACCTCGAGGGCCTCGGAATCACCCAGGGGAGCCGCGCTCAGGGGGGCCTTGCCGGTGATGTGCACCACCGCCAGATCGGTGACCGGATCGGTGCCGACCACCGAGCCATCCAGCTGGCGGCCATCCGCCAGGGTCACCGTCACACCGTCCACCTTGTCGACGACATGGGCATTGGTGAGCACCAGGGCGCGGCGTTCATCGATCACCACCCCCGAACCCTGGCCCCGCTCCCGCGTGCTGCTGGAGGGGTCGCCGAACAGGTCCCGCAGCAGGGGATCCAGCAGGGTGGGGTCGAAGGGGGCCCTGGCGACGTTGCGCTCGGTGTCGATCCGCACCACCGCTGGGCCCACCCGCCGGGCGGCGTCGGCCACGAAGCTGTGGGGGGTCAGGGCCGGGGGATCGGCCTCAAGGGCCGCTGCGGGCAGGGGAAGGGCGGCGAACGCCAGCAGCAGGGCCAGCAGCGTCAGGGCCCGCAGCCGCCGGCTCAGGGAAGACAGGGGGTGGGAGCGTTGCATCTGGCGAGGCTAGGGCTGTCGAGCGGCGCCCAGCGCAGCAACCGCTGCCGCAGGACGCCGTCTTCGCCGATCTGAAGCCAGCGCCCGCCTGGGTCGTCAGGGCGTTCCAGGGGGCATCGCTGCACTGCAGGGAAACTGCGCAGGGTGGAGGGGCAGCCCAGCAGGGGCACCTCCGGCCGGCCGGGCAGCTCCCCGTGCCAGTGCTGGTGGACGTGGCCGAAGACCAGCCCCCGCAGGGCCGCAAGCGGCCGCAGCGCATCCAGCAGGGCGTCGCCGTCCCGCAACCGGATGGCATCCATGCCGGCATCGCCAATCGGCACCGGGGGATGGTGGACGGCCACCAGCAGGGGCTGGCCCCCTGCTGCAGCCGGGCGGGCCGCCAGCTGGTGCTGCAGCCAGTCCAGCTGGAGCCGGCCCAGCGCGCCGGCGGTGTCGCCGCTGCGGTGGCTGTCGAGCAACAGCAACCACCCATGGCCGCAGCGCACCAGGGCCGGGGCGATCACGACCCTGCGCCCCAAGGCGGCGCGCAGCAGGGCGGGCTGGTCGTGGTTTCCCGCCAGCAGGGCCACCGGCAGCGGCAGCGCTTGCAGCAGTTCCCCTAGGCGGACGTAACCGCCCCAGCTCTCGTCATCGCAGAGGTCGCCGCTGATCAGGAGCAGATCGACGGTCTCCCCGGCCGCCCGAAGCTGGCCGAGGGCCTCCTGGAGCCCATGGCGGAGCAGCGCCAGAGCCGGCCGGCCATGGCAGAGGCCCTCGGGGTCGGCGAGCAGATGGGGATCGCTCAGTTGAAGAATTCGCATGGCAGACCGCTCCGTCCGGCCCCGGGCAGGACCGCTCGACCTGAATCGGCTTAACTTTGCCCCCAGTCCTCCCTGAGGCCATGGCCACGATCCCTCCCGGAACCCGGCAGCGCTGCACCCTTTGCAAGGTGGAGATCCAGGGGATGGCCGGAGGCAACGACCTCGTGCACTTCAGCCAGGGGGCTCCCGGCAGCCGCGCCAAGCTCTGGGCCCGGGTCTGTCAGTTCCTGCGCACACCAGAGCAGTGCGGTCAGTGCCTCAACCAAGACCCCACCCAACGGGGTGAGGTCAGCGTCAATGACTACTACGCGGAAGCTCCGGTCCTGGAGCTGCCCATCCCCCCGGGGCCCAATCCTCTAGGGTGATTTGGTGCCCGCCGGGCATCACCCTTTTGCCTGAGTCTGTTCCACCCGACAGGTGGAACACTTTTGGTTGGGGGCAGTGAACACTGCAGCGCTCGGCGGACCATCCCGCCCGCGGGAGTTCCTCCCCACGTTGCTGTCCTTGCCCCATCCCCTCACCGACGACCTGGAGACACTGGTTCGCCCAGTGGTCCAGGAGGCTCATCTGACGGTGCATTCGGTCGAGGTGCTGGCCCATCGAATCCCCCTCACGGTCGTGGTGAGGGTCCAGAGGGCTGACGGCACCGACGTCAATCTCGACGAGTGCGCCGCCGTGAGCGGTCCCCTCGCCGAGGCCCTTGAAGCGTCGGAACTGCTGACCATGGCCTTCGTCCTGGAGGTGAGCAGCCCCGGCATCGGTGAGGAGCTCCTCACCGACAGGGACTTCGTCAGCTTTCGCGGTTTTCCGGTGGAGCTGATGCGCCAGCAGACCGGCGGTGCGGAGGTGCGTCGCACGGGCCTCTTGCTCGGCCGGGATGAGCAGGTGGTGCAGCTCAATGAGCGCGGGCGCATCCTGCGCATCCCCCGCGACGAGGTGCTTCGGGTGCGGCTCTGCGAAGCTCCCCCCGATTCCTGAGCCGCTGCGGTTCGTCCTTCTTTCCCTTCCTTCCCACCTGCTCCCGAATTCATGGCCCTGGTTCTGCTCCCCGGTCTCAACAACCTGATCGAGGACATCAGCGACGAGAAGAAGCTGGCTCCCCAGGTGGTGGAGGCTGCTCTGCGGGAAGCGCTGCTGAAGGGTTACGAGCGTTACCGCCGCACCCTCTACCTGGGCATCAGCGAAGACCCCTTCGAGGAGGACTACTTCAGCAACTTCGACGTGGCTCTCGATCTCGAGGAAGAGGGCTATCGGGTGCTGGCCAGCAAGATCATTGTCGAGGAGGTGGAGAGCGACGACCACCAGATCGCCATCGAAGAGGTGCGCCAGGTGGCGGAAGACGCCCAGATCGGCGACACGGTGGTGCTGGACGTGACGCCGGAGAAAGATGATTTCGGCCGCATGGCCGCCGCTACCACCAAGCAAGTGCTGGCCCAGAAGCTGCGGGACCAGCAGCGCCGCATGATCCAGGAGGAATTCGCCGACCTGGAAGATCCCGTGCTCACCGCCCGGGTGATCCGTTTCGAGCGCCAGAGCGTGATCATGGCCGTGAGCAGCGGCCTGGGCCGGCCGGAGGTGGAGGCGGAACTGCCCCGCCGTGACCAGCTCCCCAATGACAACTACCGCGCCAACGCCACCTTCAAGGTGTTCCTCAAGGAGGTCAGCGAGGTGCCCCGTCGTGGTCCCCAGCTGTTCGTCTCCCGGGCCAATGCGGGCCTGGTGGTCTATCTGTTCGAAAATGAGGTGCCCGAGATCCAGGAGGGCTCGGTGCGGATCGTCGCCGTGGCCAGAGAAGCCAACCCACCCTCCCGTGCCGTCGGCCCGCGCACCAAGGTCGCGGTCGACAGCGTGGAGCGGGAAGTCGATCCGGTGGGGGCCTGCATCGGCGCCCGCGGCTCCCGCATCCAGCAGGTGGTGAACGAGCTGCGGGGCGAGAAGATCGACGTGATCCGCTGGTCGCCGGATCCGGCCCAGTACCTGGCCAACTCCCTCAGCCCGGCGCGGGTGGAGATGGTCCGCCTGGTGGACCCCGAAGGGCACCACGCCCACGTTCTCGTGCCCCACGACCAGCTGAGCCTGGCCATCGGTCGGGAGGGTCAGAACGTGCGCCTGGCGGCCCGGCTCACCGGCTGGAAGATCGACATCAAGAATGCCCAGGAGTACGACCAGGTCAGCGAGGACCAGACGGTGGCGGCCCTGATCGCACAGCGCCAGGAGGAGGAGGCCCTGCAGGCCGAAGCCGAGGCCCGTCTGGAGGCCGAGCAGGCCACCCGCGCCGAAGAGGATGCCCGCCTGCGCGAGCTCTACCCCCTGCCGGAGGACGAAGAGTTCTACGAACTGGAGGAGGGTGAAGAGGGCGCCCCTGCCGAGAAGCAGATCGCAGCAGAGCTCAGCGAGAGTCAGCCTGAAGATCAAACCGACGATCTGGCGGAAGCCGTCGCCACCGATGAGCCCGCCGAGGACGTCCGGTGACCTCGCCCGCGAGCCGGCCCGTGCTGCGCCGCTGCGTCTCCTGCCGTCAGCTCTGCGACCGCACCCAGCTGTGGCGTGTGGTGCGTCAGGCCGACGGGTCGGTGAGCCTGGATGGGGGCATGGGTCGCTCGGCCTACCTGTGCCCTCAGCCGAGCTGCCTTGAGGAGGCCCGCCGGCGCCGCCGCCTCCAGCGCGGCCTCCGCTGCGCCGTCAGCGATGCCATCATCGCCAGCCTCGAGGCACGTCTCGAGCGATCGGCCCCGCAACCTCTGAGGCAAGATGAACCATGGTCGCCACGTGCGTGCGGCCCCGGGGTCCTTTCGGCCCCACCGTACGGAGACCTTTCTGAATGACCAGCAGCGGCAAAGTGAGAATCTACGAGCTGTCGAAGGACCTAGGCCTGGACAACAAGGACGTGCTCGATGCCGCCGAAAAGCTCTCCATTGCAGCCAAGAGCCACAGCAGTTCGATCAGTGACGACGAGGCCACCCGCATCCGTTCGCTGATCGGGGTGAGCGTCGGTGGGCAGGCCCCGGCGCGGCCCGAACCTGCGGCGGCCACCCCCCCTGCCAAGGCGATCCTGGCGGTGAAGAAGGCCGCACCGGCGCCCGTCAGTGCCCCCCGGGCCAGTGCTCCGCCCGCGGCACCAGCACCCGCCGCCCCGGCTCCTCCCGCAAGCCGTCCACCCGCACCGCGCCCCACGGC
>NZ_JAHLYP010000007.1 GCF_025127995.1 Synechococcus sp. CS-1332
CAAGCTCAAGAAGGGCCAGCGAGAGCTGAGCCAGGAGCTGGGCCGCACCCCCACCCTGAGCGAACTGGCGGTGGCGGTGGAGCTGCCCGAAGAGGAGGTCAAAGACCTGCTCTGCCGCGCCCGCCAGCCGGTGAGCCTGGAAACGAAAGTGGGCGATGGCGAGGACACCGAGCTGCTGGATCTGTTGTCGGGAGACGACCTGCTGCCGTCTGAGCTGGTGGATGGGGAGTGCCTCAAGGGCGACCTGCGGGCGCTGCTGGAGCAGCTGCCTGACCTGCAGGGCCGGGTGCTGAAGATGCGCTACGGCATCGATGGCGAGGAGCCGATGAGTCTCACCGGCATCGCCCGCACCCTGGGGATGAGCCGCGACAAGACCCGCAATCTGGAACGGCGTGCCCTCGAAGGCATTCGCCACCACTCCCGCTCGCTAGAGGCCTATCTGGTGGCCTGAGCCGGCCCTAGACAAACAAAAAAGCCCCCGACATCGGGGGCCTTTCCAATCAACAGATTCGGTTTCGCTTCAGTAGCGGGGACGGCCACCAGCGCCGCCAGCGCCACCGCCGCCGCCACCACCGGTGCGTGGCTGGGCCTTGTTGACCCGGATCATGCGACCCATCCACTCGACGTCCTGAAGATCGTCGATGGCCTTGGTTTCATCGGCCTCATTGGCCATTTCGACGAAGGCAAAGCCGCGCTTACGGCCGGTTTCCCGGTCGAGGGGCAAGCTGCAGTTACGCAGCGCTCCATACTGCGCAAACAGATGGTTGAGATCGTCTACCTCCGCATCGAAGGAGAGATTTCCAACGTAAATCGTCATGAACAAAGAAACAATTATGAACAGATTCGTCGATAGCCCTTACAGGACGTTGTCACTCGCCGGAGAAGAGAAATCTTTGAATCAACAGAAGCGTACAGCCTGGCTGGGCTGGCAGGCTGGGGCCGTTGCGCAGGGCGATGCATGAAGGAGCAGTGGTCGGCCCTAGCCTTGGTGGCGCTTTGGGTTCTCGTGTGGGGTGTCGGCGGCTCGCTGATCGATGCCGGGCTGATAGGGGCAGGGGTCTACAACCTCGAAGGGGGACAGGTGGGAACCCTGGTTACCTTCGTGATCTGGAGTCTGTTCTGGGGCGGACTGGGGCTGAAGCTTTGGCGGCGAAGGGGTACGGGTCCTGGCCCCTGCTTAGACGTCAAAGAAGACGAAATACCCTGACGGCGTCGAGCTACTTGCGGATGCCGAGCAGCTGGGCGCCGTAATGCTCGCTGAATTCGGCCTGGTGCTGCCAGGCGGAGAGGAGGGTCTTGGCGACCTTCCGCAATTCTTGAATGTCCTCGCAGCTGTCGATGGCGCGGGAGTGAACGGCGATCGAGAACTGGCGGTTGATCGAAAGGGAGGCTTCCATGGCCGTGTTGCGATATTTCATAACGTTACGAGGCCTTGCCGGCGGGTGGGTGACGGCAACCCGCACTGGGTGATCAGAAAAACTGGTCGAAGTTATCGAAGTCGACCGCACGGAAGGTGCCGTCCTGCACCTGGGCCATCAGCCGCTCCAGCTGAACCCACAGGGCGCCACCGGTGAGCAGCGACAGCACGAAGGCCACCAGCAGGGCCGCGCCGGCGGCAAAGCCGAACACCTGCAGGCTGGCACCGATGAACAGGGTCACACCGATCACCAAGCCCCCGTAGGGCAGGGTCGTTTCCAGGTTGGAGATCGGCAGCAGGGCCAGCCTGTCCTGCTTCCAGCCTTCCAGCCGATTCTGGATCATCTTGGCAAAGGTGAGTCCGCACAGAACGGCCATGGCCAGGCCGATCCCGGCCAGCACATAGGGCGGATAGGTGAGAGGGGCGTACTCCAGCAGGATCTCCAGGGCATCCAGATCGCCGAAATCGCCGCTGGCCTGGTCGAGCCCCGCCTGCTGCAGGGTCACCGGAGCAGTCGAGAGGGCGGCCAGCAGCTGGGTCACGGCAGGGAGTCAGGCAGGCGATTGCGCCCGACCCTAGGCGCCAATGCCGCCCCCTCAGCTGAATCGACTCCGGAACCGATGGACGATGGCGTTCAAGGCCAGCAGCAGCAGCCCCACGCCGATGAACACCAGGCCCCGCAGACCCAGGTCCGCCTGGGCCATGTCGATGGCCAGCAAGCGCAGCAGGCAGGCCCCCAGGCCCACCAGGGCCACCAGCCGGAACTGGGGCTCCCGCAGCACCACGCCGAGCAGGTAGATGGCGAAGGCTTCGCCGGTCCACAGGAGTGTCAACAGGGCACGGTCGTAACCGCTGGCCAGCACGAGGGCCACGGCGACGAACAGGGGGTAATACAGCCAGAGGTTGCGGCGCTGCGCCACCCGCGCTCCGATCCAGACCAGAACCGGCCATCCACCTGGCTGGGCCAGTTGTTCCAGGTCGAGCCAACGGTGGGACGCCACGACGAAGGCCGTCTGCAGGGCGATCGCCACCACCCCGGCGGCCTGGGCGGTGCCGCTGACCGGGGGGAAAGGGGACAGGCCGCCCCCAAGGGTGTGCACCAGCGCCAGCACCGAGAGCCAGTAGACGACCACGCCGTAGGCCTGCAGGCGGATGGCGAACAGCCGCACCAGCACCGGGCAGACCAGCACCAGGGCCAGCAGGGACCAGGCCACCGGTCGCCAGGGAGCGGTGATCTCGCCTTGGAGCGTCAGCCCCACGCCCAGAAGGGCGCCCTCCAGGAAACAGGGCTGCACCACCTGCCAGGTCCGCAGCCGCGCCAGGTCAGCTCCCGCCCGGAAGAACCAGCCGTGCAGACACACGGCGATCGCCAGCAGCTCGATCAGCCAGCGGCCCCGCAGTTGCAGGGCCCCAAGCGTCACCAGCTCCTGGCTGGGCCCGATCACCAACAGATAGGCGACGCCGAAACCGGCTAAGTACACCAGGGACAGCACCAGCCCAACCCGTACGGCCGCCCCCCGCAGCCGGTGGGTGATGGCCAGGGCTCCGGCGGCCAGCAGCAGCCAGGCCACCCCGGGCAGCAACGGCGAGATCGGCTCGAGCAGCCACAGGGCCCCCAGTCCCACATCGAAGCCCAGCAGGCCAAGGCCAAGGCACTGCTGGCGGCTGCCGCCCCCGGACACCATCAATAACAACGCCAGGAGCCCCAGGGGCAGCAGGCGAGCGAGCAGGTCCAGGGACGGCCAGGGGGCCTGGGCCAGCAGCGCCAGCCAGCCGAAGCCGTGGGCCGCTCCGATGGCAACGCTGACGCCCAGCAGCAGGCCCGGTGGGCGCCAGCGCCTGGCCGCCACCAGGAACGCCCCCATCACCACCAGGCTCAAGGGGGAGCGCCAGTCCTCCGGCACCACCAGCGCCGGCCCCACGGCGATCAGGGCGCCGGCCAGCCAGCCCAGCAGGGGCGGCAGGGGCAGCGGCACCCCACGGCGCTGCAGCAGCACCTGCATCCCGGCCGTCAGGGCGGCCCCGCCGGTGAGCACGGCGCCGGCCTGGAGCTGGGCCACCGGGTCGCTGCTCAGCAGCGCCGCCACCAGGCCCGTGATCGCCAGCAGCAGGCTGGCCGAGGCACTGAGCCACCAGCCGATGCGGCGCAGGGGCTCGGAGCCCTCCCGCACCGCTAGACCCAGGAACAGCAAGCACTCCAGCAGCACCACACCGACCAGCAACGGCCCATCCGCGATCAGGGGCGCCAGGCTGAACAGGGCGGTCAGCACCAGGGTCTGCCCCACCAGCGCATCGGCGAGGGCCAACCATCTCGGGCCAAGACGCCGGGCGTTGCGCCCCAGCAGCAGGGCCACGGCGGCGCTGAGCATCAGCGCCATGGCCCTCACGGCCGCCTCACGGGGATAGAGCAGCAGGGCAAGGCCGAGACCGGCCCAGAGGCTCAGCAGCAAAGCCACGGGCAAGGCCTGCAGCCGGGGCGGCGCGGCCCCCGGCCGGTGCAGCCGCAGCAGTCCCAAGCCGAACACCAGCACCGCCGCCAGGGCGGCGCCGGTTGTCAGGGCGCTGGAGACGGCCAGCGCCGGGCCATTGGCCAGAAACCATCCGACCTGAAACAGGCCATAGACCCAGCTCACCACCAAGCGGTGCCGCTGCCAGCGATGCCGCAGGGGCAGCTCCGAGCCCACCAGGGCGATGGCCGTGGCGATCGCCAGGGCCGGGCCACCCTGGGGAGCGATCGCCAGAGGCACCAGGCTCACGGCCACGTGCAGCGAGGCGATCGTGGCGGTGCGGGCGATGGCGGCCAGGCCAAGGTTGACGGCGATGCCACCAACCAGCAGGGCCAGGGCCTGGGCTGGCTCCTCCACCCACTGCAGCCCGAGCTGGGGCAATCCACCGGCGGCGGCACAGGCGAACAGGACCAGGGCGCCCCCTCCGCTGCGCATGCCGTCGGTGAGATCCCGCCAGCGCTGTCGCCGGCCCCACAGCAGTGAGGGCAGGGCCAGGAGCCCACCCGCCAGCAGGGCCACCAGGAACCGCTCCCTGGCCTCCAGACGCAACCCCGCATGGATCGTGATGAAGGTGACGCCGGCCACCACCACGAGCACGCCGAGCAGGCCGCTCCAGTTCTCCACCAGCAGACGCTCGATCCGCTTCCAGGGTCTGGTCGCGCCCCTGGTGGCCGGCCGCAGCGGTGCCACGGGCACGGGCGCCACTGCAGCGTCTGAGGCCGGGGTTGGGGCTGGGGGTGGGGCCGGCGCCAACGCCGCAGGCTCCTGCTCCGGCGCGATTCCCGACTGGCCGGGCCAGGGTTCACCCGCCAGGCGCTTCTCGAGGGCCTCGCTCCAGAGCGAGAGGGCGAAGAAGCGCTGGCTGAGGGAGGCGCTGTGCCGCTCCAGACGCCTGAGGCGGCGCTCCATCGACAGGGTCTGCAGGATCCACCCGGCCAGGAGCAGCAGGAGGGCGATGAGCAGCAGAGCCTCGGTCAAGGGGCCGCAGGAGGCAGGTTCGCGACCCAGCTTCGCCTGGCCCGACGCTCAGCGCACCCGTGGGGCCTCAGGCGGCGAGCGGATTCAGGCGGGCCAACAGGCCCGTGGCCAGCTTGCGGGCCGAGAAGGTGCGGCCCATCAGCCCCAGCAGCGCCTGGAGATCGTCGGTGTGCAGCCGGTCGTGGCTCACCAGACTCAGCAGCAGCCGCTGGCGCAGGCTGGAGCCCTCCTTGCCCAGCAGCAGCCGCAGGCCGTCACGCGCCACCGGCAGCAGGTCGGTGGACGTGGTGCCGTTCTCCACCACCGCCAGCAGGTTCTCCAGCCGCTCCACCCTTAGGCGCCCCTCCTTGTCGAAGATCACCTCCAGCAACTTCTCGCGCATCTCGGCGGTGTCGCCGGCCAGCAGGCGCCGGGCCACGTAGGGGTAGGCCACCCGGATGATGCGGAAGTCCGGGTCAAGGCGCATCGCCAACCCCTCCTGGCTCACCACAGCCCGGATGATCAGGGCGAAGCGGGCCGGCACCCGGAAGGGGTAGTCGTACATCAGCTCCGAGAAGCGATCGGTGATCGCCTTGAAGTTGAAGCTGCCCACGTTCTCCCCCAGGGCGCCACCGAGCACTTCCTCGAGCGCCGGCACGATCGGCCCCAGGGGGGTGGTGGGGTTGAGGAAGCCGAGCACCACGAAGTCGCGGGCCAGGGCGTCGAAATCCCGGTTGATCAGATGCACCACCGCGCCGGTGAGGGTGAGGCGGTCGGAGTCGCTGAGCGAATCCATCATGCCGAAGTCGACGTAGGCCACATGGCCCAGGCCATTGGTCTTGCCCGGCAGGGCGAACAGGTTGCCCGGATGGGGGTCGGCATGGAAGTACCCGAACTCGAGCAACTGCTGCAGCCCGGCGATCACCCCGGTGCGGATCAGGGCCGCCGGATCCAGGTGGTGGGCCTCCAGCTCACGGCGGCTCTGCAGCTTGGTGCCGTTGATCCAGCTGGTGGTCAGCACCCGGCGACTGCTGAGGCTGCGCACCACCGCCGGAACGGTCACCTCGGGATGGTCCTGGAACAGGGTGGCGAAGCGTTCGGCGTTGTCGGCCTCGCGCCGGTAGTCGATCTCCTCAAACAGGGTGGAGCCGAACTCATCGATGATCGCCCCAAGGCCGAAGCCCAGATTCAGGGGCAGGAACGGGGCCGCCAGCACCGCCAGCGAGCGGATGATGACCAGGTCGCGACGCAGCACGAAGGGCAGATCGGGCCGCTGCACCTTCACGGCCACCCAGTGGCCCTCGGCCAGACGGGCCCGGTACACCTGCCCCAGGCTGGCCGCCGCCATGGGGTAATCGGGAAACTCCTCGTAGAGCTGGTGGGCGGGGGCCCCCAGCTCCTGCTCGATCAGCGCCAGGGCGACCGCATGGGAGAAGGGGGGCAGATCGTCCTGGAGCCGGGCCAGTTCCTCCAGCCAGTCGCGCCGCACCAGGTCGGGACGGGTGGAGAGGGCCTGCCCCACCTTGATGAAGCAGGGTCCCAGGTCGTTGAGGGTCTCGAGGATGGCGCGGGCCAGCCGCTGCTGCACCCGGGCATCGGTGCTGCTGGACTGAACCGCCAGCCGCAGGCCCAGCCCCGCCAGCCGCCAGATCACCACGATCAGCCGGCTCACAAGAATCCACGGCCGCAGCAGCAGCCAGCGAAAATCCTCGTTGGGCTGGTAGGTGGGGGTGGGAATGACGACCTCTGCCAGGGTCCTGCCGCAACGGTGGGCAGACTCTAGGAACTGTGTTCCCTGGTCCATGGGCCCCTTCTGGCGGTCAGTGCCGCTGGCCCTGCACCTGCCGGCCCATGGCCGGGGCCGGGCCCTGGCCCCCGGCCTGCGCCGGTTGCTGCGCCAGCCACCGGGGAGCTGGGATCTGCCGGAACTGCCCGACTTCGGCGGGCCCCTCGAGCCGGAGGGAACGGTGGCCGAAGCCCAGCGGCGGGCAGCGGCCCTGCTGGGGGCGGAGCGCTGCTGGTTCGGGGTGAACGGAGCCTCGGGGCTGCTCCAGGCGGCCCTGCTCGCCCTCTGCCCGCCGGGGTCCCGGGTGCTGCTGCCCCGCAACCTGCACCGCAGCCTGCTGCACGGCTGCGTGCTGGGCGGGTTCGAGCCGCTCCTTTACGACCTGACAAGCGATCCGCTCACCGGCCTGTGGCGGCCGCCGGAGCCCCGGCGGCTGGAGCGGGTGCTGGAGGCAGCCGCCGCCCTGCCAGGCGCGCCCGTGGCGGCCCTGGTGCTGGTGGATCCCACCTACCAGGGGCTGGCGGCCGACCTGCCGGCCCTGGTGGCCCTGGCCCACCGGGCCGGTCTGCCGGTGCTGGTGGACCAGGCCCACGGCGGCGGCGAGGCCCTGGGGGCCGGCGCCGATCTGGTGGTGCTCTCCGTGCAGAAGAGCGGCAGCGGTCTGGCCCAGAGCGCGGCCCTGCTGGCCCAGGGCGACCGGGTGGCACCGGCGGCCATCGAGCGGGCCCTGCTGTGGCTGCAGACCTCCAGCCCCAGCGCCCTGCTGCTGGCCTCAACGGCGGCAGCCCTGGACCATGCCGCCAGCGATGCTGGCGCTCGCCAGCGCCGCCGGGCCGAGGCCAGGGCCACCCGGCTGGCCCAGAGGCTGGAGGTCCTCGGCCTGCCGCTGGTCGCCAACGGAGATCCCCTGCGCCTGGTGCTAGCCACGGCCCCTCTGGGGATCAACGGTCTGGAGGCCGACACCTGGCTGCTGCAGCGGGGGGTGATCGCGGAGCTGCCGGAACCCGGCGCCCTCACCTTCTGCCTGGGACTGAATCCGCCCCGGGGCCTGGAGCGGCGCCTGCCGCGCCTGCTGCAGGACCTGCGCCGGGCCATCGGCGGACAGCCGTTGCCGCCCTTCACGCCTCCCCCCCTGCCGCTGCTGGCGGCACCGGAGCTGCCGATCGGCGTGGCCTGGCGGAGCCCGGCCGAGGCCGTTCCCCTGGGCCGGGGCCCCGGCCCGGGGGCGG
>NZ_JAHLYP010000008.1 GCF_025127995.1 Synechococcus sp. CS-1332
CCGCCAACGGCGATCGCTGGCTGCTCGGCACGGCGGCCGATCGCCCGGAGCCTTCGGCGCTGGAGGCGGCCCTGGCGGCCGATGGTCTGATCGCGGCGCCGCTGGAGGTCGACGGCCACCCGCTGCTGGCCTGGACCCGGCTGCAGGCCGGCCCGGGCCGCCGGGACGGCAGGTCCGAGCAGCTGCAGGCCCCCCTGCTCGGCTGGCGCTGGCAACGGGGCGACCAGGCCTGGTGGGGGGAGTCCCTCGGCCAGCTGGAGAACCTGGACGGGCCAGAGAAGAAAGGATCTGGTCGCCTTCAGGGACAACTGGAGGCCCTTGCCGTTCCGGAGGCGGCTCTGCAATGGGCCCTCGATGGCCCACGGGCCCGCGATGTGCTGGCGGCCTGGCGGCCGTGGCAGCGCCTCACCGCCCTGGCCGGTGGCCCGCTCAGTGAGCCGGTCACGGGCCTGGCCCTGGCGCTGCAGGGAGAGCCCGGCATTCTGGCGGTGGAAGCGCGCCTCGACTTCGGAGGATCCTGAGCATGGCGTCACTGGCTTGGGAGCTGCTGTTGCTGCGCCATGGCATTGCCGAGGAGCGCAGCCCCAGCCGAGCCGACGCGGGGCGGGAGCTCACCGCTGCTGGCAGGGTCCGCGCCCGGGCGGTGCTGGAGCGAGCCGTCCAAATGGGTCTGCGGGCGGATCGTCTGTTCTCCAGTCCCCTGGCCCGGGCCAGCCAAACCGCAGAGATCGCCAGATCCGTCGGCCTGGCCGCCGCCATCGAACTGGCCCAGGCCCTGGAGCCCGGCGGTGATCCCCTGCCCCAGTTGCCGGCCTGGTTCAACCAAGGTGATGAAGCGCCATCCTGCCGGCTGCTCCTGGTGGGCCATGAGCCGGATCTGGGGCTGCTGGCGGCCCGACTGCTCGGGGCGCCGCCCGGCGCCATCGCCCTGCGCAAGGCGGGCCTGGCCCTGCTGCGCCTGCCCGTGGTGGCGCTCGATGGTTCGCTGGCCGGCACGGCCCGTCTGGAATGGCTGACGCGCCCCAAACTCTGGCTTCCTCGCCCCTGAGCCGGCAGCGGGCGCTACGTCAGGCGCCGGTTCCTGCGCCTAAGTTCTTGCCATCCACAGGAAGCGGTATGGCGGCGGAGAGCACCCCAGAGGTGAACGACCCTCAGGGCACCCCGCCAACGGTGCCGGCGCCGGCTCCACCCACGTTCCGCCCGGGGCTTGAGGGGGTGCCGGCCACCCAATCGGCCATCTGTGACATCGAGGGGCAACGGGGCCTGCTCACCTACCGGGGCTACCCCATTGAGCAGCTCGCCAACCAGAGCAGTTTCCTGGAAACCACCTACCTGCTGATCTGGGGCGAGTTGCCGACGATCTTCCAGTTGCGGGAGTTCGAGCAGGAGGTGCAGATGCACCGGCGGCTCAGCTTCCGCATCCGCGACATGATGAAGTGCTTTCCGGCCACGGGCCATCCGATGGATGCCCTTCAGGCCAGTGCGGCGTCCCTGGGGCTCTTCTATTCCCGCCGCGCCCTGTACGACCCCCAGTACATCGTCGATGCGGTGGTGCGGCTGATCGCCAAGATCCCCACGATGGTGGCGGCGTTCCAGCTGATCCGGAAGGGTCAGGATCCGATCCAGCCCCGGGACGACCTGGCCTATTCGGCCAACTTCCTCTACATGCTCACCGAGCGGGAGCCCGATCCCCTGGCGGCCCGGATCTTTGATTCCTGCCTGATCCTGCACGCCGAGCACAGCCTCAACGCCAGCACCTTCAGCGCCCGCGTCACCGCCAGCACCCTCACTGACCCCTACGCCGTGGTGGCCTCCGCCGTGGGCACCCTGGCCGGGCCCCTGCACGGCGGCGCCAACGAAGACGTGCTCGACATGCTCGACCAGATCGGCAGCATCGATCAGGTGGAGCCCTGGCTCGATCGTGCCATCGCCCAGAAGCATAAGATCATGGGCTTCGGTCACCGCGAGTACCGCGTCAAGGACCCCCGGGCCGTGATCCTGCAGGGCCTGGCCGAAGAGCTCTTCCAGCGCTTCGGCCACGACGCCATGTACGACGTGGCCCTCAAGCTTGAGGAGGTGGCCGAGCGGCGGCTGGGGCCGAAGGGCATCTACCCCAACGTCGACTTCTATTCCGGTCTGGTTTACCGAAAACTCGGTATTCCCCGCGACCTGTTCACCCCCATCTTCGCCATCGCCCGTACGGCAGGATGGCTGGCCCACTGGAAGGAACAACTGGGTGCCAACCGCATCTACCGTCCCTCGCAGATCTACACCGGTCCCATCGAACGGGGCTGGTTGCCCCTGGAAAGCCGTCCGGTTCCTGGCTGACCCCGTTTCCCCCTAGGTTCCCCGTACCGGAGTTCTCTGATGCTGTCCACTGGCCTGATGGGTGCCACCGTCGCTCCCCCTGGTCTCGACCTCCAGTCGAGCTTCATTGATCTGGCCCAGGGCATGGGTCTCACGGCTGGTGCGGCCCGTCTGCTGTGGCTGCCACTGCCCATGGTGCTGGTTCTGGTGGGGGCCGTGGTCGGCGTCCTGGTGAGCGTCTGGCTGGAGCGGAAGATCTCGGCAGCGGTGCAGCAGCGCATCGGCCCCGAGTACGCCGGAGCTCTGGGCGTGCTTCAGCCCCTGGCCGATGGCCTCAAGCTGGTCTTCAAGGAGGACATCATCCCGGCCCGGGCCGATTCCGTCCTGTTCAGCCTCGGTCCAGTGCTGGTGGTGGTGCCGGTGATCCTCTCCTGGCTGGTGGTGCCCTTCGGGCAGAACCTGCTGATCAGCAACGTGGGTGTGGGCATCTTCCTGTGGATCGCCCTGAGCAGCATCCAGCCCATCGGCCTGCTGATGAGCGGCTACTCCAGCAACAACAAGTACTCGCTGCTCGGCGGCCTGCGGGCGGCGGCCCAGTCGATCAGCTACGAGATCCCCCTGGCGCTGGCGGTGCTGGCCGTGGTGATGATGAGCAATTCCCTCAGCACCGTCGACATCGTCGCGCAGCAGACGGGGGCCGGCATCTTGAGCTGGAACATCTGGCGCCAGCCCGTCGGCTTCGTGATCTTCTGGATCTGTGCCCTGGCGGAGTGCGAGCGCCTTCCCTTCGACCTTCCGGAGGCCGAAGAGGAGTTGGTGGCCGGCTATCAGACGGAATATTCCGGAATGAAGTTTGCCCTTTTCTATCTGGGCAGCTACATCAACCTGGTGCTGTCGGCCCTGCTGGTCTCGGTGTTGTACCTGGGCGGCTGGAGCTTCCCTATCCCCGTCGAATGGATCACCGGCTGGCTGGGGGTCTCCCCCGATGCCCCCCTGGTTCAGGTGATCACCGGCTCGATCGGGATCGTCAGCACGATCCTCAAGGCCTACCTGCTGGTGTTCTTCGCCATCCTGCTGCGCTGGACCACCCCACGGGTGCGGATCGACCAACTCCTCGATCTGGGCTGGAAATTCCTGCTGCCTATCGCCCTGGTGAATCTCCTGGTCACTGCCGGCCTCAAGCTGGCCTTCCCGGTCGCTTTCGGCGGCTGAATCCGTCGCGCGGATACCAACAGCCCCGCGCCCCTGGGCCATCATGGTCCCCATCCCGTAACCCCCTCGCCCCCAGCCATGTTCGGGTTCCTCAAACAAGTCGGTGACTACACCCGCGAGGCGGTGAGCGCGGCCCAGACCATGACCCAGGGTCTGGCGGTCACCTTCGACCATCTGCGCCGGCGCCCGATCACGGTGCAGTACCCCTACGAGAAGCTGATCCCCTCCGAGCGTTACCGGGGCCGCATTCACTACGAACTCGACAAGTGCATCTCCTGCGAGGTGTGTGTGCGGGTGTGCCCGATCAACCTGCCGGTGGTCGATTGGGTGATGAACAAGGCCACCAAGAAGAAGGAACTGCGTAACTACTCGATTGATTTCGGGGTCTGCATCTTCTGCGGCAATTGCGTGGAGTACTGCCCCACCAATTGCCTCTCTATGACCGAGGAGTACGAACTGGCGGCCTTCGACCGCCACAGCCTCAACTACGACAGCGTCGCCCTCGGCCGCCTGCCCACCAGCGTCACCTCTGATCCGGCGGTGTTCGCCCTGCGGGAGTTGGCCTACCTGCCCAAGGGCGTCCTGGATCCCCATGGGGTGCCCGCCAGCGAACCCCGTGCCGGCCAGCTGCCTTCCCAGGTGCTGGAATCTCTCCAGAAGGAGACGGCCCCGAACGGCGCCGCCCCGTCCGACAGCACCGGAGTGTCCTGATGTCGATCGCTTCCACCACCCAGCAGATCTGCTTCCTTGTGCTCTCGGCCACCACGGTGGTCGGATCACTTGGGGTTGTCCTGCTTCCCAACATCGTCTATTCCGCGTTCCTCCTCGGTGGTGTCTTTCTTTCGGTTGCCGGGCTGTATCTGCTGCTCAACGCCAGCTTCGTCGCGGCGGCCCAGATCCTCGTCTACGTGGGTGCTGTCAATGTGCTGATCCTGTTCGCGATCATGCTCGTCAACAAGCAGGAAACCCTCGCCGTGATCCCTGGGCTGCTGGTGCGGCGTCTGCTGTCGGGGGCGGTCTGCGCCGGCCTCTTCGCCCTGCTGTTGCGGGTGGCCTTCACCACCACCTGGGCGCTGCCTGGCCCCCCTCCTGTCGGCGAGGAGGCCACCATCCGGATCGGCGAGCATCTCTTCACCGACTACCTGCTGCCCTTCGAGCTCGCTTCGGTGCTGCTGCTGATGGCGATGATCGGTGCGATCGTTCTGGCCCGTCGGGACGTCTTCAGCACCGATGTGATCACCGGTGAACCGGCCGATCAGGGGCTGATCGAAAAGGAACGCACGCCCCTGCTGATCGAGAAGTCCGCCAACGAGCCCACCCTCCTCACCAAGCCATGAGCACCGACCTCGCGTCCCCGATCCCGCTCGAGGCCTTCCTCTCCGTCGCGGCCATGCTGTTCTGCGTCGGTGTCTGGGGGCTGATCAACAGCCGCAACGCCGTGCGGGTGCTGATGAGCATCGAGTTGATGCTGAATGCCGTCAACATCAACTTGATGGCCTTCTCCAACTACCTTGATGGCCAACTCATCCGCGGCCAGGTGTTCGCCATCTTCGTGATCACCGTGGCGGCGGCTGAAGCGGCCGTCGGCCTGGCCATCCTGTTGTCGCTCTATCGCAACCGCGAAACGGTCGATATGGAGCGCTTCAACCTGTTGCGCTGGTAACCGTGCAAGCGTCTCGCGATCCGGCCCATGCGGCTTGAGCGGGTCTGGTTGATTCTTCGCAAGGGCAGCCAGGCGGCCCAGCGCCAGGCTCGCCGCTGTGCCCAGGATCTGCGTTCCCAGGGGGTGATCGTCACCACCGCCGTCAGCGGTCTGGGGTTGAATCCCTTCCCTGGCCTCCTGGCCACGGAAGCCGAACTCCCCGACCTGGCCGTGGTGCTCGGCGGCGATGGCACGGTCCTGGCGGCCGCACGACACCTGGCCAGCTTCGCGGTCCCGGTGCTCAGCTTCAACGTCGGCGGCCACCTCGGCTTCCTCACCCACGAGCGACGCCTGCTGCGGCTGCGGGGTGAGGCCAACGGGGAGGCCGGCAGCCACGATCCCGACGACAACCTTTGGCAACGTTTGCGGGACGACCGCTTCGCGATCGAGAAGCGCATGATGCTGGAAGCCCGGATCGACCGTGGCGACGGCGTGCCCCAGGAGGGGGACATGGCCTCCGACGACGATCTGAACGGAGTTGGCGATGGCCCCCATGGCGCCCTCAATGACTTCTATTTCCGCCCTTGCCTCGATGAACTCTCACCCACCTGCATGCTGGAGTTGGAGATCGACGGGGAGGTGGTGGATCAATACCGGGGCGACGGCCTGATCATCGCCACCCCCACCGGATCCACCGGCTATGCGATGGCTGCCGGCGGACCGATCCTGCATCCGGGCATCGAAGCGATCGTGGTCACACCCATCTGCCCGATGAGCCTCTCCAGTCGGGCCATCGTGGTTCCGCCCGGTTCGCGGCTTTCGGTGTGGCCCCTGGGGGAGGCCAGCCGTCGGGTGAGGCTCTGGAAGGACGGCGCCCATGCCACCGTGCTGGAACCGGGTGATCGCTGTGTCCTGCAGCGGGGCCGCCATCCGGTGCTGATGCTTCAGTTGGAGCAGAGCCCCTCGTACTACAGCACCCTCACCCACAAGCTCCACTGGGCCGGCAGCCTCACCAGCGGCGAACCGTCCCGTAACTGATCAGCTCTGCTCCCCTGCCCCGACGCCCTACCCCCCATGGCTCTGGAAATCGAGCGCCGCTTCCTGGTCAGCGGCGACCAGTGGCGCCGCCACGTGCAGGGGGCCAGGGAGATCCGCCAGGGCTATCTGGCATCGGGAAACGAGGGCCTCACCCTGCGGGTGCGCCTGGCCCGGCCCCCTGTGGGCTCCATGGAGGCGTTCCTCACCCTCAAGCTGCCGGCGGCCCTCGACGCGGGGATGGCTCCCCCGCCCGGTCAGGCCCTGACCCGGCAGGAGTACGAGTACCCGATCCCCGCCCTCGATGCGGAAGCCCTGCTGGAGCGCAGTGACCATTCGCTCAGCAAAACGCGTTTCGGCCTGGATCTGCCTGGTGGCGACTGGGTGCTGGACGTGTTCGAGGATCCCAATGCCCCTCTGGTGGTGGCGGAGGTGGAGCTGGAACGGGCCGATCAGGCCGTTGCCATTCCCGCCTGGTGTGCCACGGAGATCACTGGCCGCCGCGAGCTCAGCAATGCCTCCCTGGCGCGCCGTCCGCTGGCGTTGTGGTCCGCCGCCGAACGGCAGGCGCTGCTTTCCGGGGTCTGACCCCATCAGCCGGGCCTGGTGGCGTCGAGGTGGGGCAGGGCGCAGCAGTTGAAACCGTCGCGGCAGATCTTGCCGTGGTCCATGGCCCAGTTCAGGAGGGCTACCCGGTTTTTGGCGCCGGTCTTGGTGAAGATGTTGCTGACGTGGTTGTCGACGGTGCGCTTGCTGATGGTCAGCTGGCCGGCGATCTCGAGATTGGTCAGGCCGGTGGCCACCAGTTCGATGATTTCGAGTTCCCGCTCTGACAACTCGCTGCGTAGCTGCACCATGGGCCTCTCCGGGGACGGGGGCATGGAGGGTGCTGCGGGCCTGCGCTCAGCCATCAGCTCCTCGACGGGTCACTCCACTCTAGGCAGCGCTTGATCCATGATGCCCCTGTCATGGAGATGGTCGTTGCAACTTCGACAGGCCCTGGCGGAAGGCCGGTTCGCTGTCACGGCGGAAGTGACCCCGCCCCGTGGGGGCAATGCCTGCCGCACCCTTGAGGCCGCAGCGGCTCTGCGGGGCCTTGTGCAGGCGGTCAACGTCACCGATGGCAGCCGGGCCGTGATGCGGATGAGCAGCCTGGCGATGTGCCGCCTGCTGCTCGAGGCCGGTATCGAGCCGGTGCTGCAGATGACCTGCCGCGATCGCAACCGCATTGCCCTCCAGGCTGACCTGCTCGGCGCCCATGCCCTGGGCATCCGCAACCTGCTCTGCCTGACCGGCGACCCTGTGCGGGCTGGGGATCAGCCCGCGGTTCGTCCGGTGAATGAGCTCGAGTCGGTGCGACTGCTGCAGCTGGTGAGTGCCCTCAACGCCGGCCAGGATCCGGTGAAGGGCGACCTTCCGGATGGACCCACGGCACTTTTCCCAGGAGCCGCCGCCGATCCACAGTCGCCCAGCTGGAGCGGATTGCGCTCAAGGGTGCGGCGCAAGCGGGAGGCCGGAGCTCAATTTCTGCAGACCCAGATGGTGATGGACACGGCTTGTCTGCACCGCTTCGTGGAGGAGATCACCGCCCCGCTGGGGCTACCGGTGCTGGCCGGGGTGTTTCTGCTCAAGTCGGCCCGCAATGCCCAGTTCATCAACCGCGTGGTGCCCGGTGCCCGTATCCCCCAGTCCCTGATCGATCGGCTTGCCGGCGCCGCGGATCCGGCGGCGGAGGGCGTGGCGATCGCTGCCGAACAGGTGGCGGCCTACCGGTCCATCGCCCAGGGGGTGCATCTGATGGCCATCAAGGCTGAGCACCGCATCCCCCAGATCCTTCGGCTGGCGGGACTAGGGGGCGCCGCTGGCGGCGAGGTCGGTGCCGAGCAGCTCGGCCATGGCCTTCTGCTGCGGTGAGGGGGTGCCCACGTCCTGGCGGCGGGCATCGGTGATCAGCCAGTCGAGGGCTGCTTCCTGAAGATCGAAATGGTCGCCGTTGCGATCGACGCAATAGCGGCCGTAGACGAGCTTTTCGACGAGCTGCACACCGGCGCCGATGCGGGAGTAATCAAAGATGATCGAGTTGTCGATCGTGGCGCCTTCACAGATGTGGCAACTCGGCCCGATCATGGCCGGCCCGATGATGGTCACCCCGTTCTCAATGCGGGTCATGCCGCCCACGAAGATCGGCCCCTCGACGTGGATCTTGTCCCAGTCGGCCGCCACATTCAGGCCCGCGTAGATCCCCGGCCGCACTTCCTTGCCAGGAATCTGCACCTGGCGCACGTCCCCTTGGAGGACGCTTCGGATCGCCTGCCAGTAATCCGGCACCTTGCCGATGTCGACCCACTCAAACTCCATAGGGAGGGCAAAGAAGGGCGCCCCGGACTCCACCAACAGGGGAAAAAGATCGGCGGCGATGTCGAACGCTTCCCCGCTGGGGATGAAGTCGAGGACGGCCGGTTCGAAGATGTAGATCCCTGTGTTGATCATGTCGCTGGCGGCCTCTTCCACCGACGGCTTCTCCTGGAAGGAGAGCACCCGACCGGCCTCGTCCGTGACCACCACCCCGTAGCTGCTCACCTGCTCGCGGGGCACCCGCTTGGTGATCAGGCTGGCCATCGCCCCCTTTTCGCGATGGCGCCGCACGGCTTCGGTGAGGTCAAGGTCGATCAGGGCATCGCCGCAGAGCACCACGAAGGTGTCGTCGAAAAAGGCCTGGAAGTCTTGAATCTTTTTCAGCCCCCCGGCTGATCCCATGGCTTCTCCGATCAGCTCACCATCGCTGATGCGGCCCTCGAAGCTGTAGGCGATCTGGACATCAAAGCGTTGCCCATCACGGAAGTAGTTCTCGATCTCCTCCGACAGGTGGGAGACGTTGACCATGATTTCGTTGAAACCGTGCTCCCGGAGCAACTCGAGCAGAAACTCCATCACGGGTTTCTGGAGGATCGGGATCATCGGCTTGGGGGTGGTGTGCGTGATCGGCCGCACCCGTGTTCCCTTGCCTGCCGCCAGGATCATCGCCTTCATCGGCGTCGTTTCATGTCGGAGGTGAGTGGTCAGCCTAAGGAGAAAACTCAGGCTGCCACTGCTTCCAGAGCCGGCCCCCTATCTGACCCCTGGCCCGGTAGCCTCGGCAGGCTGAGCGCCTCTGCCCTTTCCTCGCGTCGGCGCCGCAGGCTGAGGGGCCCGTAGAGACCGCCGGCCTGCTCCAGCTCCACCTTGCCCTGGGAGGAGAGGAACAGCAGGGCCCAGAACACCCCCACCCGATCCCGGTCCAGGTCCTCGTCCGCTGGCGAGCCGGCGGTGCCACTCTCGAGCGCCTCCGCCCAGGCGCCGACAAGGGCATCGAAGGCGACCCAATCGAGGGTCTCGGCGGTGGGCGTCCACTGCAGCAGGAAGCGGCTGAGGGCGGCGGTGGTCTCCGGCAGTTTCTCCCGGTGGGCCAGGGAAGCCACCTGGGCGATCGCGGCCCGTTCGCTGTAACGGCGCGCCCGGGGCCTGTGGCGTCCTTCCCCCCCGTCCTGCTCCAGCTGCTCGGCGATGTCCTCAAGCTGCCGGATCAGCTCCCCCAGCGTGACGGGGCGCTGCAGGGGCGGGGGTGCCACCGGACGGCGATGCAGGTGCCGCTCCGGCCGCCGGGGCAGCGCCATGGCTCCTGGCTCCCAGCCGTCGTCGTCGGCGGAGAAGGGATCCTCCAGCAGGGGTTCGGGCGGGAACGTGGCCGACTCCAGCAGCTGGGCCTTGAGCCCCACCAGCACCGAAGCCGCCAGGAACGCTTCACTGGATTCCGCCAGATCCCGTTCGTAGCTTCCCCCCTGGGGGGCCAGACGCCTGGGTGACTCAATGCGCTGGCGCAACTGGTCGAGGAAGCCGTCAATGACGGCGATCACATCCACGTCCCAGGGGTCAATGTCGCCCCGCTCCGCCGCGTCCTGGAGCAACCTTATGGCGAGTCTGGCGCCCGCTTCTGCCACGCGCGATGTCCTGCTCGGGGGGGCCTTCCAAGCGCAAGCTACCGGCTGCAGACGGATGGCACCAGTCGCGGTGATCACCGAACCGCCCCATGGGCTTCAGTCCACGGCCAGCGAGAGGCTGCCATCGCTCCCCTCATCCCGGGATGGAGCTGAACTCTCTCCAGCCGCCGGCAGCAATCCGAGCTGGGCGTCGACGGTGGCCCGGTAGCGGCGCAGATCGTTCTCCAGTTCGCTGATCCGCACCTGCTGGGCCTCCACGTCACCGCTGCTCTGCAGGGTTTCCACTTTCCGCACCACCCCGCTCCATACGGCGTAGATCCAGGCGGCGGTGGCACCAAGGCCCCCCACCAGCAGCAGGAGGGCGGCCAGGGGCAAGGTGGTGCTCACGCCCGGCAGGAAATGCACCGTCGTGGCCGTGGTGTTCTCCAAGGTGAACATCACTGTGGCCAAGCCGAAGCTGAAGATCAGAAGGAAATTGACCTGCCGCATGGAGACCGTCGCTGTGCGATGGAGGAGCGTAGGCATTTTTTCCGCAGGACGACGGCATCGCCTGGGAGCTGCGCAGGGTTTCGTAACCGGCCCCCGCGGTCAGTGGGCTGGGGATCAGCCGAGGGCCGGGGCGTGCAGCAGGGCAGGGGGCAGGGTGCCGAAGGCCCCGGAGGCCATCACCGCAGGCACCGGTGGACGCCCCACCTTCACCAGGGCGATGGATTCCCGGTCCACCAGGGCCTCGATCGCGGCGCGGTAGCTGTCGGTGACCAGGCGGGGATAGAGGCCGATGCCGATGATCGGCACCAGCAGGCAGGAGATCACATAGATCTCGCGGGGTTCGGCATCCACCAGGTGGGTATGGGAGGCCAGCTCGTTGTTCTCTTTGCCGAAGAAGATCTCCCGCAGCATCGAGAGCAGGTAGATGGGGGTGAGGATCACGCCCACGGCCGCGAGCACCGCAATCACGATGCGGAAGCTCATGCTGTAGGCCTCGCTGGTGACGAAGCCCACGAACACCATCAGCTCTGAAACGAAGCCGCTCATGCCGGGAAGGGCCAGGGAGGCCAGGGAGCAGATGGTCCAGAGGGCGAACATCTTGCGCATTTTCTGACCGATGCCGCCCATCTCGTCGAGCTGGAGGGTGTGGGTGCGGTCGTAGGTGGCACCCACCAGGAAGAACAGGCTGGCTCCGATCAGGCCATGGCTGATCATCTGGAGCATGGCGCCACTGGTGCCCAGGGCGCTGAAGCTGCCGATGCCGATCAGCACGAAGCCCATGTGGCTGATCGAGCTGTAAGCGATCTTGCGCTTGAGGTTGCGCTGGGCGAAGGAGGTGAGAGCGGCGTAAATGATGTTGATCACCCCCAGGATCACCAGCAAGGGGGCGAACTGAACGTGGGCTTCCGGCAGCAGCTGCACGTTGAAGCGCAACAGGGCATAGCCGCCCATCTTCAGCAGGATGCCCGCCAGCAGCATGTGAACAGGGGCCGTGGCCTCCCCGTGGGCATCCGGGAGCCAGGTGTGCAGGGGCACCACCGGCAGCTTGACGCCGAAGGCGATCAGGAGGGCGGCGTAGCAGAGCACCTGGAAGCCGCTGCCGAACTCCTTGGCCGCCAGAACCGTGTACTCGAAGCTGGGGGCACCACCTCCGTAGAAGGCCATCGCCAGGCCCGCCAGGAGGATGAACAGGGAGCTGCCGGCGGTGTAGAGGATGAACTTGGTGGCGGCGTACTGGCGCTTCTTGCCCCCCCAGATGGCCAGGAGCAGGTACACCGGCAGCAGCTCGAGCTCCCAGGCCAGGAAGAACAGGAGCATGTCCTGCACGGCGAACACGGCGATCTGGCCGCCGTCCATGGCCAGGAGCAGGAAGTAGAAGAGCTTCGGCTTGAAGGTCACCGGCCAGGCCGCCAGGCAGGCCAGGGAGGTGATGAAGCTGGTGAGCAGGATCAGGGGCATGGAGATCCCGTCGGCCCCCACCGACCAGGCCAGACCCAGATCGGGCAGCCACTCCACCCGCTCCACCAGCTGCAGGCCTGGATCAGCAGGGTCGTAGCCGCGCAGGTAGGCGCCCACGGTCACCAGGAAGGTGGTGAGGGCAACGCCGAGGGCGTACCAGCGCACCTGCTTGCCATCGCCCTTGTCAGGCACGAAGGGGATCAGCAGAGCGGCGCCGATCGGGAACAGAATCGCGGTGCTCAGCCAGGGAAAGGGCACAGAACGGTGCTGTCCATCTGGCCGGAGTGTAGATATCCCCGCCTCCCCCACACCCACCGGATGGGCGTTGTCACACGCAGCGGGGGGCGGCCCGGCCGACGGCGGGATGGCCGGGACTCAGCCGAAGGCCCCGAACAGCAGCACCAGGCCGATGACACCGCCGAACACGATCAGGGCATAGAACTGCACGCGGCCGGTCTCGAAGTACTTGAGACCCTCGCCGCTGCCCAGGGTGAGCAGGCCGGTCAGGTTGACCACCCCATCCACCACCTTGGAGTCGACGTCGAGCACCTGGCGGGCCAGCCGGCGGCTGCCCTGCACGAAGAGCTTCTCGTTGATGGCATCGAGATACCACTTGTTGACCAGGAAGCGGTTGATCGCTGGGAACCGACCCGCCACGGCGGTGCCGAGGTCGATGCGGTGCAGGGCGTAGGCCAGAACGGCCAGGCCGATGCCCAGGCTGGAGATGGCCACCGAGGCACCGGCCAGGGGCAGGAACTCCCCCCAGCTGAAATGCTCGGCCACCTCGGCGGCCTCAACGGGATCGACGAGGTTGCCGAAGCGGCTGTTCCAGGGGGTGCCGAGCAGGCCGATCAGCACCGAAGGAACCGCCAGCACCACCAGGGGGGCGGCCATCTGCCAGCCCGATTCGTGGGGATGGCTGGCGTGGCCGTGGTGACCGTCTTCGGTGGCCTCCAGGGCAGGCTGGCCCGCCGCGTTGAGCAACTGGGCGCGGATGCCGGCGTCCAGGCCGCGGAAGGGGCCTTCAAAGGTGAGGAAATAGAGCCGGAACATGTAGAAGGCGGTCATCCCGGCGGTCAGGAAGCCCATCGCCCAGAGCAGCGGAAAGCTGTTGAAGGCCTGGCCGAGGATCTCGTCCTTGCTCCAGAAGCCCGCCAAAGGAGGGATTCCGCTGATCGCGATGCAGCCCACCAGGAAGGTGGCGGAGGTGATCGGCATGTGTTTCCTGAGGCCGCCCATCATCCGCATGTCCTGGGCCAGGACAGGCTCGTGGCCCACCACTTCTTCCATGGCATGGATCACCGAGCCGGAGCCGAGGAAGAGCATCGCCTTGAAGAAGGCGTGGGTGACGAGGTGGAACATGCCGGCCAATGGGGCCCCGCAGCCCATGGCCAGCATCATGTAGCCCAGCTGGGAGACGGTGCTGTAGGCCAGGCCCTTCTTGAGATCCATCTGGGTGAGGGCGATGGAGGCCCCCAGGAACAAGGTGATGGTGCCGATCACGGCGATGACCACCTGCACCTGTGGGAAGGGTTCATAGACGGGCTGCAGACGGGCCACCAGGAAGACGCCGGCCGCCACCATCGTGGCGGCATGGATCAGGGCAGAGATCGGGGTGGGGCCCTCCATGGCATCGGGCAGCCATACGTGCAGAGGGAACTGGGCCGACTTGGCCATCGGGCCCATGAACACCAGCAGGCAGAGCAGCACGGCCACCCCCGTGGGCAGGCCACCGCCAGCCACCGCCGCCGTGAGCCGCTCACCGATCTCCTCGAAGCCGAAGCTGCCGGTGGCCCAGAACAGGCCCAGGATCCCCAGCAGCAGGCCGAAGTCACCCACCCGGTTGACCACGAAGGCCTTCTGGGCGGCGTTGGCGGCGGCGTCCCGGTCGTACCAGAAGCCCACCAGCAGGTAGGAGCACATGCCCACCAGCTCCCAGAACACGTAGATCTCCAGCAGGTTGGGGCTGATCACCAGCCCGAGCATCGAGCTGCTGAACAGGGCCAGGTAGGTGAAGAAGCGGACATAGCCCTTGTCGTGGGCCATGTAGCCATCGGAATAGACCATCACCAGCAGGGCGATGGTGGTGACGAGCGACAGCATCACGGCCCCGAGGGCGTCGACCCGGAAGCCCATCTGCAGATGGAAGCTGCCGGCGCCGGCCCAGTCGAACAGCACCTCGGTGCCCCCGGCACCGGCTAACTGTTCGGCGAGGATCGCGAAGCTGAGCACGGCGGCCATGCCCACACTGGTGATGAGCAACAGCGCCACTGGCTTGCGAAGCCGGTTAACGGTGCGGTTGAAGCTGATCAGCCCCAGGCCGGTGAGGCAGGCCCCCAGCAGCGGGAGCACTGGTATCAACCAGGCAAGTTCGGAAGCGGAGGGCATCCTGGGGGCTCTGTTGGCGCGAGTTTAGGCAGGCTCGCCCGAATGGCCCCGGCTCTGTGGGGGCCTGCCCATCGACCTCAGCCGATCGACGGGAGCTTCAGCCCAGCCAGTGGGCCAGGGCGGTGCGCGAGAAGGTCGTGGCGCCGAGGCCGATCCAGCGATGGGACCACCAGATCACACCGATGGCGATGGCGATCCCCAGCTGGGAAGGCCGCAGGAATTCCGCCGCCACCAGCGTCTGACGACCATCCAAAACCGCAGCGAAGGGCAGCACCGAGGTGGCGTCCCGCAGCTCTTCGAAGGCCGGTCCGAAGCGGTTGCGCAGGCGCCGGTCCCCGTTCCAGACGGCAAACAGGTGGTGGCCGATCAGTCCCACGCAGGCCACCAGCGTGAAGCTGGTGCCGATCCAGAGCAGGTGGGTGGCGCACCACAGCACCTGGCCCACCGCCTGGGGATGGCGGCTCACCCGGATGATCCCCGTGGCGTACAGCCGCACCTGGGGCCTCAGCAGCGCCGGAATCTCCAGCAGGTTGTAGGTGGCCGGATACAGAAACAGGAAGCTGATGGCCGTGCCGATCCAGACCACAGGCACGATCCAGGGCTGCTCCTGCAGGTTCCAGAGCCTCAGGCCGTCGTAGCGGTGGGCCAGGAAGTAGCCCACCACCACCACCGCCGAGGGGATGCTGAGACCGGCGAACAGCAGCCGCCAGAGCCGGGCCCCGATCCGTGCCTCCCCCCAGGCCCTCAGGGAGGCCCCGCCACTGTGGATCAGGGCGAAGAAGATCAGCAAAGCCAGCATCACCACGCTGCTGTGCTGGGGTCCCGCCGTCAGCAGGGGAAGCGAGGCCATGGGGTGTGGTGTCCGGGAACGGATGTGACAGGCCGATTCTTGCCACCGGGCGAGCCCCCTAGAGTTCCGCACGGCCTGCCGGCTCCGGCGAACGGTCCCCCCGCGGCCTCCCCGACCCATGGCAGATCTGCCTTTCACCCTCGACCAGCTGCGCATCCTGCGGGCCATCGCCAGTGAGGGCAGCTTCAAGAAGGCGGCCGACAGCCTTTATGTCACCCAGCCGGCGGTCAGCCTGCAGATCCAGAACCTGGAGAAGCAGCTCGATGTGTCGCTGTTCGACCGCGGCGGCCGCAAGGCCCAGCTCACCGAAGCCGGCCACCTGCTGCTCAGCTACTGCGACCGGATCCTGAGCCAGTGCCAGGAGGCCTGCCGGGCCCTTGATGATCTCCACAACCTTCGCGGCGGCTCCCTGGTGGTGGGAGCGAGCCAGACCACGGGCACCTATCTGATGCCCCGCATGATCGGCCTGTTCCGCCAGAAATACCCCGACGTGGCGGTGCAACTGCAGGTGCACAGCACCCGCCGCACCGGCTGGAGCGTGGCCAACGGGCAGATCGACCTGGCGATCATCGGCGGCGAGCTGCCGGCGGATCTCAACGACCTGCTGCAGGTGGTGCCCTACGCCAACGACGAGCTGGCCCTGGTGCTGCCCCCCAAGCACCCCCTCGCCCGTCTGCCCGAGCTCACCAAGGACGATCTCTACCGCCTGGGATTCGTCTGCCTGGACGCCCAGTCCACCACCCGCAAGATGGTGGACCAGCTGCTGAGCCGCTCCAAGCTCGACGTGCAGCGGCTCAAGATCGAAATGGAGCTCAACTCCTTCGAGGCGATCAAGAACGCCGTCCAGGCGGGCCTGGGGGCGGCGTTTCTGCCGGTGGTGTCAATTGAGCGGGAGCTGGCCGCCGGCACCCTGCATCGCCCCCAGGTGGCCGATCTGATGGTGCGGCGCCAGCTGAAGCTGATCACCCACCCCGCCCGTTACTGCTCCCGGGCGGCCGACGCCTTCCGTCGCGAGGTGCTGCCGGTGTTCGCCAGCCCGGACAGCCCCCTGCGCCAGGTGCAGCCTTCGCCGGGGCCGGCCGAGCGCAACGGCACTAGAACTGATCGGCCTCCGGTGTGAGGCCGACGGCGTCATCGGCGGCGCCGGCGACGCCCCGGGTCTGGAACTTGTTGCCGGTGATGTCGGTCTGGTAGACGCAGCGGACGACGGGCTTGTCGCGCACCGAGCCGATGTAGGCGAAGGTGTTCATGCGCTGTTTGCACTGGCGCATCTGCTCGGCGGTCACCGCCCCTTCCTTCTGCAGCACCGACCAGTTCTCCCGGCGGATGACACAGCCGGGCTGGAGCGTGGGCTGGGTCACGAAGCTGCTGCTCGGGTTCATCGTGGTGTACAGCTCAATGTCCATCACGAAGGCGCTGGCGCCCCACTGTTTGCAGAATTCGGGGTCGGGAACCGCCATGTCGAGCTGCTGGGCGCTGGCGATATTGCCCTGGTTGCCCTGGGTGGTGCTGGTCACGGCGCTGCCGATGCCGATGCCCACCACCAGCACCCCCGCCAGCACCGCCACGGTGGCCACATTGAGCTGAATGTTGGGGCCGCCGCCGCCCGGGGGGCCGCCGCCGTTGCCGGAGGGGGGCCGACCGCCACCACCACCGCCGTTCGTCTCCCGACGTCCCTTGGTCCCGGTGCGCGGGTCATCCCGGCGGCCGTAGCCCGTGGAAAACCGGTCGGTGCGCTCGTCGTAGCCATCGGCCCGGGGGTCGTAGCGGTCGGGTCGGCCGCTGCTGCGGGAGCGGGTCACAGGGTTTCCGGGCTGCGGGGCAGGCCCATCGAGTAATTGAGCACCCGGGCCTCAGGGTTGTAGCTCACCTCACCGGCTTGGAGCATCTGCCGGATGAGGCCCTCGAGTTCGGAGCCGATGCGGCGCAGGCTGTAGTCACTGAGCTCCTGGCCGGCCTGGGCCGCCACCAGTGCCCTGAACTGGCCACGCACCTTCTCAAGGGCCGCTTCGTCCCAGAGGAACTCGTTATCGGGATCGATGTCGAGGGTCAGCTGATCCGGGTCGGGGATGAGATCGTCGTTCTCGACCCGCGCCGTGAACAGACGGATGTGGCGGGTGGTGGACTTGAGCAGCGTCTCGACCATGGGCTCGGCCTCGGGGGCAGGGATGCGGGAGAAGGGGGCGGCACCCGTTGAGTGCTCCTGTGACTTTAGGTAGGCCGAAGCCCGATACCGTCGCCGCGGCCCCATCCCACCGGTCGCCCCTGCCCTAGAGGGCCCGATAAGGTTGCTGTTGATCTCGGGTTCAATATGCGGGTTGTGATCGCCGGGGCCGGGCTGGCCGGCCTGTCCTGCGCCAAATACCTCTGTGACGCTGGCCATACCCCGATCGTGCTTGAGGCCAGAGATGTGCTGGGCGGAAAAGTGGCGGCCTGGCAGGACGCGGATGGCGACTGGTATGAAACCGGCCTTCACATCTTCTTCGGCGCCTATCGCAACATGCGCCAACTCTTTGCCGAGCTGGACATCGAGGATCGTCTGCAGTGGAAATCCCACTCCATGATTTTCAACCAGAAGGAAGTACCGGGCACCTATAGCCGTTTTGATTTTCCTGATCTACCTGCTCCGTTCAACGGTGTGGCCGCGATCCTGGGGAACAACGACATGCTGACCTGGCCGGAGAAGATCGCTTTCGGCCTCGGCCTGGTTCCTGCCATGCTTCGCGGCCAGGCCTATGTGGAGGAATGCGACAAGTACAGCTGGAGTGAATGGCTCGAGATTCACAATATTCCTGAGCGCGTCAACGATGAAGTTTTTCTCGCCATGAGCAAGGCGCTCAACTTCATCAATCCCGAGGAGATCTCCAGCACGGTGGTGCTGACAGCCCTCAACCGCTTCCTCCAGGAGACGGATGGCTCCCGCATGGCCTTCCTCGATGGCAATCCCCCAGAGCGGCTCTGCCAGCCGATCGTCGAGTCCATTGAGGCTCGGGGGGGCGAGGTACATCTGGATTCGCCCCTCAGGGAAATCCGCGTCGACCAGAATGGAGCCGTTACCGGCTTCCGCATCGGTGGCATCAAGGGCCGCCCCGAGCGCGAGATCCAGGCCGACGCCTACGTGAGCGCCATGCCGGTCGATCCGCTCAAGCTCTTGCTGCCTGAGCCCTGGAAGCAACTGCCGTACTTCAGCAAGCTCGAGGGCTTGCGTGGGGTGCCGGTGATCAACATTCATCTCTGGTTCGACCGCAAGCTCACCGCTATCGATCATCTGTTGTTCAGCCGCTCCGATCTGCTCAGCGTCTATGCCGACATGAGCAACACCTGCCGGGAGTACGAGGATCCCGATCGCTCCATGCTCGAGCTGGTGTTCGCTCCGGCGGCCGACTGGATCGGTCGTCCGGACGAAGAGATCGTGGCCGCCACGCTGGAGGAACTCAAGCGCCTGTTCCCCGTCCATTTCACCGGCGCGTCCCCGGCACGGCTGCGCAAGTCGGTGGTCGTCAAGACGCCGCTCTCCGTCTACAAAACCGTGCCTGGCTGCCAGCAGCTGCGTCCCTCCCAGGCCTCCCCCATCCCCAACTTCTTCCTGGCCGGTTGCTTCACCATGCAGCGCTACCTGGCCTCGATGGAGGGTGCGGTGTTGAGCGGCAAACTCTGCGCCGCCGCCGTGGACGCCAGCCTCTCTGGCGGCCGTGGTCAGGGGCCTGCCCCGGCCCAGAGCCTGGCAACGGTGTGAGTGTGCTGGCCCCCCTGCCTCGATGTCTCTCCTCCGATCTGCAGGACGCCTATGAATCCTGTCGGCAGGAAACGGCGCGCTGGGCCAAGACCTTCTATCTCGGCACGATGCTGCTGCCCCCGGCCAAGCGCCGGGCGATCTGGGCGATCTACGTCTGGTGCCGCCGCACCGACGAACTCATGGACAGCGCCCAGGCGCAGACCCTTTCCGCCGATGTTCTGCTGGAACGCCTCGACGCCTGGGAGGAGCGCACCCGCGCCCTGTTCGCCGGCCGTGCCGTCGATGCCCTCGACAGGGTGATGGTGGACACGATGGAGCGCTTCCCCCAGCCCCTTCAGGCCTACCTCGACATGATCGAGGGCCAACGGATGGACGTGCTGCGCGATCGCTACGCCAGCTTCTCCGACCTCCAGCTCTATTGCTACAGGGTGGCTGGGACCGTGGGACTGATGACCCAGGAGGTGATGGGGGTCGATGCCGCCTACACCTCCGCCCCCTGGAGCGAGCGCCCCGACACGTCGGAAGCCGCCGTGGCCCTGGGCATCGCCAACCAGCTGACCAACATCCTGCGCGATGTGGGTGAGGATCGCGGTCGTGGTCGCATTTATCTACCCCAGGAGGATCTTGACCGTTTCGGTTACTCCGAAGACGATCTCATGGCCGGCCGTCTCAACGAGAACTGGCAGGCACTGATGCGCTTCCAGCTCGAGCGGGCCAGGGATTGGTTCAACCGTTCCGAAGCCGGTGTTCGCTGGCTGGCACCGGATGCCCGCTGGCCCGTGTGGGCGTCGCTGCGACTGTATCGGGGAATCCTTGATGTCATCGAGAGATTGGATTATGACGTCTTCAACCACCGTGCCTTTGTGCCCAGGGTCGGCAAATTGCTGGATCTTCCCTTTTCCTATGTGATCGCCCAGACGCGATGAAGCGGCGTTCCATCTGCCAGGCCCACGGGCCTTCGATGCTGCTGTGCCTGTCTGTCCGCCTCACCCGTTTCGCCATGGCGGCCTGCATCGGAAGTCTGCCGTTTCCATCACTGGCCTGGGCCCAGTCCCTGCCGGCCTCGGTCAGCCCACCTGAGGTCAAGGACGTGGAAGGTCTGGGGGCGGGATGGCCCGGCCCGATGCCCACCGCTGACCGTTTGCCCGCTTTGCCCAGCGACCTGCTGGGGGCCCTGACGATGGAGCAGGCGGCGGCCTGGGCCGTGGACCGGAATCCCGTGGTGCGCTCCGCCTACCAGTCCCTGGTGGCCACCCAGAACAGCCTCGGTGCGGCCTACGCCAGCTGGTGGCCCACCCTCAATCTCAGCCTCAACGGCGGGCCCTACGGCTCCAAGACCTTCTACAACTACCCCTTCAGCGCCTCCGCTGGTTTCCCGACCGGCACCTCCAGCCTCGCCAATGCACGCGTCTTCGAGGCGAGCTACTTCCAGGCCATCGGCCAGATCGATACCACATGGAACCTGATCGATCCCACCCGCTCGGCAACGATCTGGCAGAACAAGTACCTGGTGCGCCAGGCAGCGGACACCTATGTGATCACCCGCCGCGACCAGCGCCTCAAGACCCAGTCCGCCTTCATCGATCTGCAGCGGGCCGTGGCCGCCGTGAAGACCGGCCGGGAGATCGTCGAGAACGATGAGCTGTTGTACCGCCTCGCCCTGACCCGGGTGCAGATGGGGGTGGCCTCCAAGCTGGAGGTCTTCAAGCAGCAGACCGTCCTGCTGGCCGATCGCCAGTCGCTGCTGGCTGCTGAGCAGCAGGTGGAGACCGCCCGGGCCAACCTGGCCCAGCTGCTGGCCACCCCCAGCCCCGACGCCCTCTCACCGGCCTCGCCCTTGACGCCGCTCGGCGCCTGGGGCCACGCCCTCGACGACACGATCAACGCCAGCCTGGCTTACCGCAAGGTGCTGGAACAGCAACTGCTCGCCATCCAGACCAATGAGGCCCAGGCCCGGATCTACCTGGCCACCTACCGACCCACCCTGCAGCTGATCACCTCCCTGTACTGGACCAAGGGCGTGGGCTATCTGTCCCAGGGGCCGCCGTTCGTGCCCGATGCCCGCTCCGATGCCTGGAACGGATCGGCCCTGCTGCAGCTCACCTTCACCGGCTTCGACGGCGGTCAGGCCCGCATGAACGCCGCCGCGGCCCGCCGTCAGGCGGCGGCCGCCGCCGAGACCTACAGCGCCACCCTGCTGCAGGTGCGCAGTGAGGTGCAGTCCCTGGTGGCCCAGGCCCGCTCCGGCCGCAGCATCGTGGTGGCCGGCGCCGAACGGGTCAAGGCGGCCAACGGGGCGCTGCGCCTCCAGACCCTGCGTTTCAACGCCGGCTACGGCACGATCACCGATGTGGTCCAGGCCCAGCAGGAGATCAGCCAGGCGGTCAGCTCCTACATCCAGAACCTGGCCAACTACAACGACGTTTTGGTGCAGCTCAGCCGCTCGAGCGGCCTGCCCGTTCAGCCTGATCCCGCCCTTCTGGAGGCGGTGGGCAATCCCCTGCAGACCCTGCGGCTGCCGACACGGATGGCGCAGATGCGCTGATCTGCTCCAGACGCCGCTGGCGCATCGCCCGCGCCCGCGCGCTGAGCTGTTCGAAGCTGGGGTCGTTGAGGATCGAGCAGACCTGGCCCTGCAGTTCCTTGGCGTTGATGTTGATTTCCATCTGGCGGATCTGGGCCCGCAGCGAACTCTCCCGGTCGGCCACGGCCCCCGACATCCGGTTGAAGGCCCGCACCAGCCGGCCGATGGCGTCATCGGCGGGATAGGTAAGGGCCTGATGGTCCTGGCCATCGGCGATCGCATCGGCGGCGGTCGCCAGCTCATGCAGCTGCCGCTGGATGCCGCGGGTGATCAGCCAGGCGGCGACCCCGCTGGCGCTGATCAGGATCAGGGTGAGAGTCACCAGGCGGCGGACCATCTGGTCCTTGGCTTTCTGCATCGGCAGGAGGGCATCGGCCAGGGCCTCCTCTTCCACGGACACCACCGCCAGCCAGTTCCACTCCGGAAAGGTGGAGATGTACAGGTGCTGCAGCACTGGGCTGCCGGTGCCCAGGGTGCGCACCCTGGCCTTGCGCTCAAAGGTCCTGCCCATGGCCAGGGTCCGTGGATCGGGAATGCCGCCGTTCTGCCGCATGGCCATGGCCAGGTCGACGCAGGCCTGGGTGTCCGGGGTCTGGTAGCTGCAGTACAGCGCCCCGCTGGGGCTGATGCCGAAGAAGGCCGTCTGATGGGTGTCGACGGGGAAGAGGCTGGAGCCGGCGGCGAGCAGCCTGGAGGCGGCCTGGGTGCTGACATCCACCAACAGGGCCAGGTGGCCCTCGCCAGGCTTCCGACCCGAAAGGATGGTCAGCCGGGCCATCCGCCAGTCCCCATCCAGTTGCAGCATGGTGCTGCGAGCGGTCTCCGCGGCAGGGGCGCCCTTGAAGAGGTTCTCGAAGTCGTCCACCGTCGCCGACCTGGCCGGTGTGCCGGGCTCCAGGGCTTGGCCCCGGCTGGTGATGCCGGTCAGGCGCCGCCAGGTGCCGGAGCGGTCGCGGTAGTAGACGGCGGCCTGCTCGTGGAGCATGGCCAGGGGGAGTCGCAGCCTGTCGTTCAGCAGGGCGGGGGCCTCGGCCGTCGTCATGGGTTGGCCGTTCCAGGAGAGGCGCCCGACCGCATCCAGCCTCAGGGGAGCGAGGGCCCGGCGCAATTCCTGGGAATCCTGAATGATGTCCCGGCTGAACTCCGTGGCCGTTTTCTGGATGATCGACGTGGTCACCGCCAGGGAGGAAAGGTTGTCGTGGTCGAACATGGTGCTGATCTCGATCCGGGCCTTCTGGGCCAGGCGGATCGAGCCGATGGTGGCCAGCGCCAGGAAGATCGCCAGACTCACGAGCGGGCCACTGATCCCCAGGAGCAGCAGCCTCACCGACAGCCGCATGGGTCGCCCCTGCTTCGCCTCCGGTGTCCTCTTGGGCCGTCCAGGAAAACTTGGGCGAATCTTCAAAAGGGCTTGCAACACCATGCCTATGATTTTCTCACGTCCGTGAGTTGGATGGCTTCATGACCAGGATCCTTTCCGTCCATTCCTTCCGTGGTGGAACGGGAAAATCCAACCTCTCGGCGAATCTGGCTGCCGCATTCGCTGCCCGGGGATTGAGGGTCGGCGTGTTCGACACCGATCTGGCTTCACCGGGCATTCATGTGCTGTTTGGATTCACGGCCGGCCCGGAATCCCATACGCTCAACGACCATCTCCAAGGCTCCATTCCGATCGAAAAGTGTTCCCATGACGTCACCCCTTCCTCGCTGCGGGGTGGCAAGGGGCGCATTTTTCTGGTACCCGCTGCCATGGACGGGGACAGGATCGCCCGCCTGCTGCGGGAAGGCTATGAGGTCGAGCGGCTGAATGATGCGCTGTTCAGCCTCGGCCAGAGTCTGCGCCTGGATCTGCTGATTGTGGACACGCACCCGGGGATCAATGAGGAAACCCTACTTTCCACGGCCATTTCCGATTGCCTGGTGATGGTGATGCGCCCGGATCAGCAGGATTACCTCGGCACGGCCGTGGCGATCGAAGTGGCCCAGAGGTTGATGGTGCCCGAGGCCCGCCTGGTGGTGAACAAACTGCCGCCCCATTTCGATGCGGAACAGGTGCGGGCCCGGGTGGCCCAGAGTTACGGCATTCCGGTGGGAGCGATCCTGCCCCTCAGCGAAGACCTGCTGAACATCGCCAGTGGCAGCCTGGCCCTGGTGGATGTCCCCTCCCATCCCTGGAGCACCGGGGTGACCCAGCTCGCGGCCGATCTCGCCGATGCGCTCCTCTGAGCCCCCCGACGCCGCCGGCGACAGCCCGGCGCCGATGGCCCTGCCTGAGGGCCCCCTGAGCATGGGCCGGTTGGTGGCGCTGGAACCGGCGTTGCTGCGACAGCTGCTCATCATGGGCCTGCGGGCTGGCCTGGCGGAGCCGGAACTCGACGCCTGCTGTGCCGCCGCCGCCCCCTCCGTGGGTCAGGCCCCTGAGCAGCTGCGGGCCCGTCTGCAGGAACGGGGCTGGCTGCGCTGGGATCCAGAGCGCCAGCGCTGGCGCACCCGGCTTGGCGCGGCCAGGCCGGCTGCTCCGCCTCAGGGCTGATCCACCAGGGCGAGCCACTCCTCCAGCACGGGGTTCACCAGGGAGGGATTCTCGTCATGGGGGCAGTGGCCGAGGCCGGGCAGGATCCGCAGATCACGCACCGCGGCAAAGGCCCCGGCCCAGCGCCGGGCCTCCGCGACCGGCTCCCACGGGTCCGCCTCCCCCCAGAGCATCCGGACCGGAATGGTCAGCTCCGCCAGCATGTCCGGGGCGAGCCGGTCGCGGAAGAGGTTGATGAAACCCCGGAAGCTCTCTTCGGCGCCGGGGCTGCGGGCCGGGGTCAGCAGCAGCTGCACCAGTTGGTCGTCGATGCCGTCACCGGAGGGGTAGGCGGCGCCCAGCACCCGGCGGATCACGCCGGGATTGGCCACCCAGCGGAACAGGCGACCCGTGAGCCAGCGCTGCCGCACCAGGCGCTTCAACAGGGGCCGGCCGATCCGGCGCAGGGGCGGCTGATCGCCCAGGCGTCGGTCGTCCAGGCTGCGCTGGGCGCAGTCGATCAGGATCACCTGGCGGGCGTCATCCCCGAGCCTGGTGGCTGCAGCGAGGGCCACGACGCCCCCGATCGAATTGCCGACGAGCTGGACCGGCGTGCCGATCACCTCCCGAACGAAGGCCGCCACCTGATCGGCCCACAGGTCGATGCCGTAGCGCAGCGCTAGGCCGTCGTCGGGTTCGCCCTCGAGGCGGGAGGGCGGCTTGCTGCTGGCCCCGAAGCCCACCAGATCCAAGGCGAAGACGGGACGGTTGCCGGAGAGGGGCGGCAGGTTGTGGCGCCAGTGTTCCTTGCAGGCGCCGAAGCCATGGATCAGCAGCACGGGCAACGCCCCAGCCGGGCCTGGTGCCGCAGGCGAGCTGCGCACGTAGCTGATCGTCTGCCCCTGCCACGGCCAGGTGCCCAGCCAGTCCGCCGGGAAAAGCGTGTCGCCGCTGGACGTGTCGCCGCTGGAAGGGGGGGTGACGGGCATGGGGCCGGGTGACGGGGGACTCAATGGGAGCCCTTCCAGGGTTCGACCCTGCCATCTTCAATGGCCCAGATCCGATCGGCGTCATCGAGCAGGCGCAGGTCGTGGGTCACCAGCAGCACCGAACTGCCCCGCTTGCGGCAGAGGTCGCCGAGCAGGGCCACCACCTCCTGGCCGGAGCTGCTGTCAAGGGAGGCGGTGGGTTCATCGGCCAGCACCAGGTCGGGTTCGGGGGCCAGGGCCCTGGCGATCGCCACCCGCTGCCGCTGGCCGCCGGAGAGTTCGGAAGGGAAGTAATCCAAGCGGTGTCCCAGGCCCACGGCCTCAAGCAGGGCGGTGGCCCGGTGCAGGCGCCGTTTGGGATCCGGTTCACTCAGCTGCAACACCAGCGCCACGTTCTGCAGGCTGGTGAGGGAGGCCACCAGATTGTGGCTCTGGAAGATGAAACCGATGCGGCGGCGGATCTCCACCCGGCTGCGCTCACTGGAGCGCCGCACCTCGCTGCCCAGGACCTGAAGGGATCCTTCCTGGACCGATCGCAGGGCCCCGACGAGGGTGAGCAAGGTGCTCTTGCCGCTGCCGGAGGGCCCCACCAGCAGGGTGATCTCGCCTGGATTCACGCTGAAGCTGATTCCGTGCAGGATCTCGCTGCGCAGCGGACCTTCGCCGTAGGCGTGGCGCAGATTCTCGGCGACGACGGGCAGCATCGTGTTCAGAAGACGCTGGCCGGATCCGCATCCCGCAGCTTGTTCAGCGCGATGGCGGCCGCCAGTCCGCAGACGCCGATGGTCAGGCTGAACACCAGCAGGGTCTTGTCGGTGGTCATCATGATCTGGATGCCGGAGACGGCGGTGAGAAAGGCATAGAGGGCGGCGCTCGCCACAACGGCGGGGACAAAGGAGGAGACCGCCAGGATCGAGGCCTCCTGGAGCACCAGGATCAGCAGGAAACGGTTGCGGAAGCCCAGGGCCTTGAGGGTGGCGTATTCGTGCAGGTGGTCGCTGACATCGGTGTACAGCACCTGGTAAACGATCACCCCCCCCACCAGCAGTCCCATGATCGTGCCGAAGCCGAAGATGATGCCGAAGGAGGAGCTGGTGTTCCAGTAGTTCTGTTCATTGGCGATCAGCTCCGGCTTGGTGAACACCTGCAGCTGGCTGCCGTACAGGGCTCGCAGGTGACGCTGCACGGAAGCGATGGCGGCCGGATCCCTGACGCGGATCAGACCCATGGAGATCTCACCTGGGTTGATTTGCTTATACGCCAGTTGCAGGGCCGTGGTGTCGCTGCTGATCAGATTGCTGTCGGCGGCAAAGGTGGAGCCGAGGCGAAACAATCCCACCACCCGAAAGGTCTTGGAAAAGTCGGACAGGATCATCGTCTGGCTTCCCTGGGCCTTGACCGCCGCTGCCAGCGGACCGGTGTTGCTGTTGCCGGCCGCGTCGAAGAGCACATAGCCGGGCGTGCGGATCCGGTCGATCTGCTCACGCACCGGCGCCAGATCGAGAATCTGCTGGTCGGGATCGAAGCCGATCAGTCGCAGGCTGGTGGGTTTGATTCCGCCCATCTGCTGGGCATTCACATTGGCCACGTAGACGGGAATCACATCGCTCACCCCAGGCACACCCAGCGACTGGTACAGCTGGGACTGGGGGAACTGCTGGAAGGCGCCACTGTCCCGGGTGCCGGGGCTGATCACCACCAGATCGGTGATCAGGGCCTGGTAAAACGTGGTGGCGCTGGTCAGCAGACCCGACTGGAAGCCCAGCTGCATGAACATCAAAAGGGCGGCGAAGCCGATGCCGGTGACGGCCACCAGGTAACGGATCGGCTGCCGCTTCAGCTGCAGCCAGGCCACCGGCAGATCGCCCAGGCTGCGCCTCAGGGAGCGGCCGATCACGGCAGGAAGCGGACGTTGACGTTCAATCCGCTGAGCTTGGCGAGGCGGCTGGAGTCGGCGGGCGACAGGTTGATCTTCACCAGCACCACCCGGGCATTGACGTTGTTGTTGGAATTGACGCTGAACAGATCCCGGTCGGACACCTCACCGGTGATGTTCTGGACGCGGCCCTGCAGTTTGCCGCTGAAGCCACCGCTCTCCGGCCAGATCTCGACGGGCTGGTCGCGGCGGACCTGGGGGATGTCGCTCTGGAACACCTGGGCCCAGACCTGCATGGCCCCGATCTGACCGGCCTGGGCGAGTCCCTGGTCCGTCTCTTTCATGCCGGGCCAGCTGTAGATCCGCAGCAGGCGTCCGTCGAGGGGGGAGCGGATCTCGGCGTTGCGCAGCTGGCTGCGGGCCTGGGCGAGGTTGGCCTTCGCCACCGCGACATCGGCGAGGGCCACTTGCCGGTCCACCGGGCGGACCGTGAGGTTGTCGTAAAGGGTGCCTTTGAGGGCCTGGATGTTGGCCTGGCCCTGGGCGAGGGCCGCATCGGCCTTGCCGAGCTCCTCCTCGGAGATCGCCCCGGCCTTGAACAGCTCCACGCTCTTCTGCTGGCTGATCTTCAGGTAGGGAATCACTACCTGTTCGGCCTTGAGGTCGGCTTCGGCCTTGAGCCGGGCCCCCGCCCTGGCCCCGGCATCCACCTGGGCGAGCTTGGCCTCGTTGAGGGCCATCTGGTTTTCGGCCTGGACGACGCCATCCCGGAGGCTGGCCCAGCTGCTGAGGAAGCCCAGCAGCTGGCCGCGGCGAATCGTCGCCCCTTCCGGCACCAGCCACTTCTCGACGACCTCCGAGCCGCCACTGTTGCCGGAGGCGGTGGACAGGGACACGACGCCCCCCATGGGGGTGAGGCGTCCCAGGGCGGTCACGGCACGGGGCGCCAGGGGCGGTGGGGGCGGGGCGGGGCGGTGGCTCAGCTGCCAGCCCGCCAGCCCCAGCACGGCCAGCGCCGACACCGTGATCAGCTTCTGGCGGCCGCTGCCCCAGGCGCGCTCCCGCCAGAAGCGCTGCAGGCCCTCCAGCCTGTCCACGTGCGGCGTCTCCGTCACGAACCGAGGGCCTCTGGGCGCGCCATGGTAGCCAGCGGTTCTTCGCTCAGCCAGCGGCGGTGCATGCGGCGGAACTCGATTGAGAGGATGTCCGAGGCCACATGGCGTTCTTCGGTGAGATCGAGGGGGACGGGGGTCGGCCGCTGGCTGCGCACCACCCCATGGTCCTCCTCGAAGATCGTCCGGGAGATGGCGACTGACTTGGTCGCGCTGCCGGGCAGCCGGAAGCGTTTGCGCTTGGAGTACTTCACCCAGCGGGCCACGGTGTGGCTGTCGCTCTGGGGCAGGCTGGCGTTGAAGAAGACAAAGCGCAATTGGTCACCGATGCTGGTGTCGACGATGTTCAGATTCGGGTAATAGAAACTGAAGGTGGTGGTGGCGCAGAGGGGCCCGCTCTGGCCCATCACGCTGCGCAGCAGTTTGAGGGCCCCTTTCACCGGCAGTTCGAAGCTCACCGTGGCGGCGATCATCCGATCCTCCTTGCGTAGATCGACGGGAATTGACAGGGGCGAATCCTGACTGGCGAAGGTGCCCTTGTGCACCCAGTAGGCGTGGGAATTGTCGAGGTTGGACTCGATCACCCGGCTGAAATGGGTTTCCCAGTCGAAGCTGCTTTCCACATGGCTCCAGTCGGCAGCCGGGAAGAGGGGCAGTTCGGGAAGCAGGGACGGATCCGGAGGATCGGGGCCCCACCACATCCAGACAAAGCCCCGCGATTCGATCACCGGCCGCTCCCCCACCAGGCTGCTGCGTGCTGGGGGGCTGGATCCGGCCGGTTCGGCGGGGGCCTCCAGGCAGGTGCCATCGGCTGCGAACTTCCAACCATGGAAGGGGCAACGCAGGCAGCCCGCCTCCATGTGGCCCAGGGCCAGGGAGGCTCCCCGGTGCGGGCAGCGGTCGCTGAACAGGCGTGGCCGCCCTTCTGCATCCGGGAACAGCACCAGATCGTGGCCTGCGAATGGGACGGAAATGGGCCCCTTCTGCAGAGCGAAGCCAGAGGCCACGGCGTACCAACAGTTCTGAGCCAGTTGAGACACCTGGGGAGATGTTGTCTCTGATACGGACCCAGGAAATGACATGCTCTGCTGAGGCTGCTGGGATCTTAGGCGAAGCGTCCGGATGGAGAGTGCGACACCCCCTAGATTGGCGCCGCCGCCAAGGTTGGGACACCCAACACTGCCGTTCGAATGATCCGAAAGTGATTCGCAAGCTGCGCAGTCCCCTGGCGATCGTGTTTCTCACCCTGTTGCTGGACAAGCTGGGCGAGAACATCGTCTACCCGCTTCTACCCTTCATCCTCGAGACGTTCTCCCCGGACGGACTCACCCTGGGTCTACTGGCATCGACGGCCACCCTGTTTTCTGTCCTGGCATCACCGATCATCGGTTCCCTCAGTGATGCCTTTGGCCGACGGCCGGTGATTCTTGTCTGCGTGGCCATCAACGCCCTGTCCCTGTTCATGTTCGGCCTGGCCGGAACATTGGGGCTCATCTTTCTCTCCAGGGCGATCAACGGCGTGTCCACCGCCACGGTTGGCACGGCCCAGGCCTACATCTCTGACATCTCGACCCCGGCGAACAGGGCCCGCAACTTCGGCATCAGTGGTGCAGCCTTCGGCCTCGGGGCCATCGCCGGTCCTGCCCTGGGAGGTGCCCTGGTGGGCTTCGGCATGCGCATTCCGGTGTTTGTGGCAGCAGCCCTGGCGGCCTACAACTTCCTGATGGCGTTTCTCTATCTCAAGGAAACGCTCCCCCGCGAGAACAGACCGCGCTTCAAGCGCGCGCAGATCAACGGATTGGCGCCGGTGATGGCCTTGCTGGCGCTGCCGAAGGCGAACCGCGTGGCCCTCGCTTTCTGCTGCTTTAACTTCGCCTTCAGCGGCTTCACCACCCTGCTGGTTCTATATCTCAAGGATCAGTTCTCCTGGTCGGCCTCCCAATCGAGCGGCATCTTCGTGATCGTCGGCCTCACGGTCACCTATGTCCAGGTGGCCCTCACCGGCCCGTTGGTCCGGCGCCATGGGGAGGCCCGCCTCAACAGCTACGGCCTGGTGGCGGTGGCCGCCGGCATTGCCCTGGTCCCCCTGGCCCAGGTCTTCGGCGCTGGGGCCGCTGTCGTGATCGTCACGGCCGCAGTGATGCTGTCGGTGGGGGCGGCCTGCGTCATCCCCACCGCCAGGAGTCTGGTGTCGCGGCTGGTGCCCGAGAACCGGCAGGGGGTGATGCTGGGCAGCCTGATCGCCCTCACGGGCCTGGCCAGCGCCTTGGGCCCCATGCTCGCCGGGGTCCTCTACGACCTTTCCCCTGCCCTGTGTTTCCTGTTGCAGGCCGTGGTGTGCTTGCTGGGGGTCCCCCTACTGCGTGGCATCAAGGAGCCCGTCCCGGTGCCGGTCGACATCGGCGGCTGAGAGTGGACGGTGCGCCCCTAGAGACGATCGCTGCCTCAGACCCGCGCCCGTTCGCGCATCATCCGCCGGTACTCCACAAGGATCAGGTCGGACTCGATCAGCACCTCGTTGGAGCCGCGGAAACTGACCCGCTTCGGCTCCTGCTCACTGATCACGGCCGCATCCTCCTTGGAGATCTGCAGACCCGTGTCCAGGGTGATGCGATCGAACAGCCGGTTGAGCAGGGGCGTGGTGCCCAGGAAGTTCCGGCCGTTGGTCACCCTGACGGTGGTTTCCCTGTCGTTGTCCGGCACATGGGCCTGCAGGGCCGCCAGGGTCAGGGCACCGAAATGGATGATCGAAACCACCACATTGGGATAAAGAAACCGGTACTCCTTGTAGGCATTGCCGGAATCCCCCTTCAGCAGCAGGCGGGTGAGGCCGGTGAGCTTCTTGACCTTGATCGGCATCCGTCCGTAGAGGCTGCCCGGTTCCACCTGGACGGGGTAGTGCTCCAGGCTGAAGTCGGTGGCCGGGTCCACCCGGCCGATGCTCTTGCCATGCACAAAGGCGGCATGGGTGGGATCGATGCCGTTCTCGATCGTCCGGGTGAAATGGGTGGCATAGGTGAAGGCCATGTCGCCTCCGTCCCGCAGGCTCAGCCCGGCCAGTTCCGGGATGTCCTGCACCTCCTCGTCGGGGCTCGTGTGCCGGCCGGCCAGCCACAACCAGACGAACCCGTGCCGCTCCCGGGTGGGAAAGGTGCGCAGGTGGGCCTGGCGGGGGATGGACTCCTCTGGCCGCAGGGCCGGGATCTGCACACAGGTCCCCTGGGCGTCATACCGCCAGCCGTGGTACGGACAGACGAGGGTGTCCCCCTGGGCCCAGCCCGCCGCCAGGGAGCAGCCCCGGTGGGCGCAGCGGCCATCAAAGGCCAGCACGCAGCCGCCGCCATCACGCATCAGCACCACCTCCCTGCCCTGGAAGCGATGGGCCAGGGGCTGGCGGCTCACCTGGCTGGAGAGCCCTACCGCATACCAGCAGTCGATGGGCCAGGGCGACGGGGAGTCCATCTCAGGCTGCCGTGGCGGCACTGGCGGCCGGACAGGCGCGGGCGAGGGCGCGGCGGTAGGCCAGGATCAGCTGATCGGAGGCCAGCAGCAGTTCATCACCCTGGGTGGTCCAGGAGGGCCCCGGTGGCTGGGTTTCCACCACGGCGCGGTCCTCTTCGTAGGTGTCGACGGTGTTACGGATCGAGTTGCCATCCGCCCAGCGGTAGGGAAGGAAGTTGCGTACGCCGATCCATTTGGTCAACGTGGTGTTGTCGTCAACGGGAATGTTGCTGGCGAAATAGATGTATTGAAATCCCTTCCAGTTGAAATCCAGGGCGATTCTGTTGATGTTGGGGAGATAGCTGGTGAGGGTGGCGCTGGAGTGGCTTCTTTCCCGTTTGACGATGTACTTCAACAGGCCCACCCTTGCCGGTGGCTTGACCTTGTGGTGGGTCGACACCAGGCCGGGTTCGCTCTGGATGGCCAGGCTTTCCACGCTGGCCTCCTCCCGGTTGCCGAAGAAGGGCTTGTGCACGAAGGGGGCGTGGGACGTGTCCAGCCCCGACTCCACGACACGGCTGAAGTGGGCGTTCCAGCGGTACTCCCCACTCACCGCCCGCCAGCCCGGCTGGTCCAGTTCGGGGAAGGGGGGAATGGGGACGCTGGCGGCCATGCCGGCATCGCCGGGAAAGATCCATAGGAAACCGGACTGTTCCCTGAGGGGGAAGGTGGCCATCCGGGCCCGGGCCGGGATCGGTGTGCCTGGCGGATCGGCCGGAATCCTGACGCAGTGCCCGGACACGTCATAGCTCCAGCCGTGATAGGGGCAGCGCACGCAGGATCCTTCCAGCCACCCCTTGGCCAGGCTGGCTCCCCGGTGGGCGCAGTAGTCGGCCAGGGCGTGGGCCTGGCCAACGTCGTCGCGGAAGAGCAGGTAGCGGCGCCCCAGCAGGGTGACCGAAACGGGTTGATTGCCGAGCCCGTGGGTGTGCTCCACCGCGTACCAGAAATTCTCGAGTCCCTTGGTCATTCCTCAGACGGGTGCGAGACGGGTTCCATTGGCCCACCGCCCTTGTTTAGCACCGGCTAGCCCGGGAACCAAGTTGAACTGGTTGGAGGAATTAGAGTGGGCTCCTGTTGACCTGCGACCATTGCGCAAGCTTCACCTTGACCCCGGTGAGTTCGCCTACCGAAGTGGAGACGGCGGCCAGGATGTTTATCTCGTCCGTACCGGGGCGATCGAGCTGGTCACCCTCTATCCCGAAACCGGTGAAGGCGTCGATGGGCGCCATGGGCCCGGCCACGTCTTCGGTGAGGTGGAACTCGTCGACGGCCGCAACCGTACCCACACGGCCCGGGCCTCGAAGCCCACGGAGTTGCTGGTGTTCAGCCGCGACGAATTGATGGATCTGCTGTTCGAGCATCCCGAACGCAGTCTTGTGCTGGGACGGAGCGTATTTGATCGCCTGCGCGACCTATACACCAATGAAACCCTGGAGTCCGACCTGGCTCGCCTGCGGGAGGAGATGCAGGCCAGCATCCGCGACGCAGTCGTTGCCCATGAAGGGCGGGTGGTGCGCAGCCACAACGGCATGGCCGCGATTGCCGTTCCCATCGTGCTGATGGTGCTGTTGGCGATCGGTTCCTACTGGTACTTTCACCGGGGTTGAGCCGCTGATCCGATGGGATCCCAGGCTCCAGTCCTCGGCGCCATCCTCCCAACATCCCTCGCCATGACGATCAAGCCGGTCCCTCCCGAAGACAAGCAGCGGACCCTCTCCGAATTCAGGGAGAGGATCACGGCCGACGTGGAGGCCGGCATTGACGGCCATGAGCGCAAGATGACACGCCTGGGATTCGTCTTCCTGGCGATCTTCGTCGGGGTCGTGGGTCTGATGGCGGTACTCCCCTAAGGCGGCGCCTCAGACCGCAGCTTTCTGGTTGGCCAGCAGGTTCTTGAGCTTGGCCAGTTCGCCGGCCCAGCGGGGATCGGGAGCGCCTTCGCCGACGGCGTCGGCATGGACCACCTTGTTGACGCTCTTGCGGGCGGCCGTCGGGGCGCTGCCGGGACGACGGTCGGCGCCGGCGGCTGGGCGGGTGTCACGGCGCTGCTCGGAAATCTCGATGCGCAGGGTGCTGCCGCCGAAGTCCTTGCCATTGAGCTGGGCAATCACCGCCTCGGCCTGGGCCAGGTCTTCGACGTTGGCAAAGCCAAAGCCCCGGCAGGCCCCAGTCTCGCGGTCGTTCACGGCCTTGAAGCGCACCCCCTCTCCCACGCTCGAGAAGAGAGCTTCCAGCTCTTTGGCATCAAAGGTTTGCGGCAGGTTGCCGACATAGAGACGGACGCTCATGGGAAGGGGGCGAGGGAAAAGGGAAAAAACTCTGGCAGGCGGTGCGATAGCGCCATTGCACTCAGCAGTTAATCACGCCGTGGGTCCGCCTCCGGCACTTCGCCCTGGCGGCCCAGCCAGGTCCTGGCGGCGGCAACGGCAGCTTCAGTGAGGCGGGGATCCTCCAGCTCCGCTGTGTCCGTCGCTGCCGTTTCACTCAGTCGACCGAAGGCCCTTTCGGTCGTGAGGTGGTCGATCAGCTGGCCGAGCCGGGGGCCTGGGGCGATGGCCAGCAGCTGTTGGAGGCGTCTGCCGTCCAGGGGCGGCCGGGGATGGAACAGGCGATCCGCCGGATCCCGCCAGCGCCGCAGGGCCAGCTGCGCCGCCTCCGGATCCAGGTGCAGCAGAAGCGCGGGCAGATCCTCCTCCAGTTGTCGGTGCAGCGCCAGCCGCTCTGCTTCGGCCAGGGTCTCCAGCGCTGGCCCATCGGCGGCTGTTGGTGTCTGCCGGAGCCGGTCGTGCCATTGCCGCAGCCGCTGGCAGCGCTGCTGCAAGCGGCGGCTGGCCCGCAGCCCTTCCAGGCTCCGGCTGTCCAGTACGGCCGCCAGCCGTGCCAGCGGCAGGGCCCAGGCCGCCTCCGCCGGGGTCAGGCCGCAGGCCTCAGGCCGCTGCGGTCCCAGGGGCTCCAGCGGCACCTCTGGCTCGTCAGCGGCTCCCCAGGGCTGGACCAGGCCCGCCTCCAGGGCCTGAGCCAGCCCCCGGTGCCCCTGGGCAGAGGCGGCCAGGCGCTCCAGTTCCGCCAGCACCCGCTCCCCGGCCACGACGGTGATCCGCTGCTGGTGGCGCCTGATCAGCTCCCAGGTGGCCGGTGCGATGGTGAAGTCCAGTTCGCAGGCCAGCCTCACCCCCCGCAGCAAGCGCAGCGGGTCGTCGAGCAGGTTGGCCTCGCTGATCGCCACCAGCCGGCGTGCCGCCAGATCCTGGAGGCCGCCACAGGGGTCGACCAGCACCAGATCGGCGGCATCGCTGCTGTCTGGTGACGTCGCTCCCCCAAGGGGCAGGGCGATGGCGTTGGCGGTGAAGTCGCGGCGGCCCAGATCGGCCGTCAGATCATCACCGGCGCAGCGGGCCAGGTCGATTGTCCAGCCCTTCAGCACCAGCCGGGCGATGCAACGCGCCTGGTCGAGCACCACACAGGTGCCACCGAACTGCCGCCCCAGGCGTCGGGCCAGCTCGATGGCGTCGCCGGGCACCACCAGGTCCAGATCCGGCTGGGCGGCCAGGCGACCCAGCAGGCCGTCCCGGATCGCCCCCCCCACCAGCGCCGTGCCCTCCGGAAACTGGGCGGGGGCCACAGGCCAGCGCTCCGGTGCCAGGGCCCGCCACAGTTCCGAGACTTGACGTCCCGGCTCGCACGCCACAATGGGCGCCCTGCTGGGCCGTGGCGGCATGTGCATCTGTGTGGATTGCCACTGGGTCGAGCGTTGTCAGGCCTACCACGCGGTTGAGCGTCAGCATGGCGTCGCCCATCTCACCGTGAGCCCCGATTTCAATCCCAGCCAGCCCCGCATTCACGTGCAGGTGGTCGATCTCGACGCCGCTGGGGCCAGCGTCGGGGTGGAGTGGGACGTGCGGGCCTGCTCCGATTTCCGCTCGGATCCGGGCCGCTGGCGCCGCTGGCGCCCCGATGGCCCCCTGCCCTCATGACGGGCTTCCCCGATCCGGCCAGCCGCCCCTGGCTGCTGGCGTTGCACAGCTCCAGCGACAGCCTTGGGGTGGGGCTGCAGCGCCTCGGGGCAACGCAGCCTGAGCGGCTGGAGAGTTTCCCCCTGGGCCGCTCCCTCTCCAATGGCCTGTTCGACTGTCTGGAATCGGTGCTGCCGGCCAGCGCCTGGCCCCAACTGGGCCGACTGGCGGTGGCCACCGGCCCCGGCGGCTTCACCGGCACCCGCTTGACGGTGGTGCTGGCTCGCACCCTGGCCCAGCAACTGGCCCTGCCCCTCGACGGCATCAGCAGTTTCCGCTTGATGGCTCGCCGCCTGCTCAGTGGGCCCCAGCCACCCGGTGCGGCGGGCCCCTTCTGGCTGCTCCAGGAGCTCCCCCGTCGTGGGGTGGTGGCGGGGCTGTATGGCGCCGATCCTGGCCAGCCCGGTGGCGTGGCCGAGCTGGAAGCCCCGAAGCTCCACCGCGGCAGCGACGCCCTGGCCCCCTATCCCATCCATCCCGCCGAGGTGCGCTTGCCGGAGGACGTGATCCAGTTGCTCGGCATCAGTGCCGCCAACGCCGGCGCTGGCTTGGCGGCGCCCTGGCAGCCGGTGCTGCCCCTGTACCCCACCAGTCCGGTGGAGGCGCTCCCATGCTGAGCCGCCCCGGTCCCCAACCCCGGCCCCGCCGCCGGCGCCGCCCGGAACGCACCGGTGCTGCGCCGGAGGGTCCTTCCCCGCGGGTCCGCCGCGCCCCCCCCGCTCCGCGCCGACCCTGCCGGGGCAGGGGAGTGCTGGTAGGCCTAGTCGGATTGATTCTGCTGTGGCTCTCCCGGGGGGTGTGGTGGCCTGCGCCGCCGCCGCCCCAGATGATCCTGGTGCTGGGGGGAGATGCCGATCGGGAGGCGGCGGCGGCCCGCCTGGCCCGCACCGATGGGCTGCCGGTGGTGGTCACCGGCGGCACCAACCCCGAGTACGCCCACTGGCTGTTCCAGCAGAAGGAGGGCTTGCCCTCCCGCCAGGTTCAGCTCGATTACCGGGCCCGCGACACGGTGTCCAACTTCACCTCCCTGGTCGACGATCTGCGCAAGTCAAGGATCCGCCACGCCCTTCTCGTCACCTCCACCGATCACATGGAGAGGGCCCTGCTGGTGGGACGGATCGTGGCCGGCAGCCGTGGCATCCACCTCACCCCGGTGCCTGTCCCCTGCGGTGACCTTTGCGTCGTCGAGGGCCGGCGGCGCTTGTGGGGCGATGGAGCCAGGGCGGCCCTCTGGGTGATCAGCGGCCGGGACATCAGGCCGTGGGTGGAAGAGCGGGTGGCTCCCTGGCTGGAGAAAGCAGGCTTCCGCTGATCGGGCCGAGGTCGAGCATCCGGTTGATCTGCTCCTGGGCGGCCCGGGTCACCGCATCCAGGTCGGGGCGCCGCCGGGAGACCGGGGGAGGGATCGGCGTGCCGATGCGGATGTGGATCGGCACCAGCCGGGGCCCGTGGCCGCCCGGTCCCAGGGCCCGGTGGCTGTTGATGATCGCCACCGGCAGCAGCGGCACCCCGGCCCGGGCCGCCAGCAGGGCCGCCCCGGGCTGGGGATGGTTGACGCGACCATCCTGCTGGCGGGTGCCGTCGAGGAAAACACCGGTTGCCCAGCCCTGCAGCAGCCGGTCGGTGGCGGTGCGGATCGCTTCGCGATCACCCGCGCCGCGCTCCACCGGGTAGGCGCCGCAGGCCCGGATGATCGGACCCAGGATCGGCACCCGGAACAGCTCCGCCTTAGCCATGAAGGCCACGGGCCTGCCGAGGGCATGGCCCAGCAGCGGCGGGTCGAGGTGGGAGCCGTGGTTGGCCACCACCACGACGGCCCCCTCCAGAGGCACGTTGTCGTTGCCGGTGGTCTGGCCTCGGAACAGCACCCGGAACACGGGAAACACCAGCAGGTAGCTGATCAGCCGGTAGGTCAGGCTCGGTCGTGGCGTGTTCAGCAGGGCAGGGGGATCGGCCGGTGGCCGGCGACGGCGCCTCACTGGCCCAGGTCGCCCGTGCCGGCGATCTGGGCGGTACCGAGTCCAGGGCAGCTGCGCTTGATCAGGCCACTGAGCACGTTGCCGGGGCCGATCTCCACCGCGGTGGTGATGCCGGCGCTCTGCAGGCCTTCCATCGTTTCGCGCCAGCGCACCCCCATGGTCATCTGCTGGCGCAAGCGCTCCTTGAGCGCCGTGGCGGAGGTTTCGGGCCTGGGATCGACGTTGCTGAGCACGGGGATCCGGGCATCAGCGAAGGGCACCCCCTCCAGTTCGGCGGCGAAGGCCGCGGCGGCGGCGGCCATGAACGGGGAATGGAAGGCGCCGGAGACGGCCAGGGGGATGGCCCGCTTGCAGCGCACCGTGGCGCTGACGCTGGCCACCGCCTCCGGGGTGCCGGAGAGCACCACCTGGGCGGCGCTGTTGTCGTTGGCGATGACCACGCCCTCGGTGGCCGCCACCACCTGTTCCAGTTCGTCGCGGTCGAAGCCCATCACGGCGGTCATGGCGCCGCCGCCGGCGGCGGCCATCAGTTCGCTGCGGCGGCGCATCAGGGCCAGGCCGGTCTCAGCGTCGAAGACACCGGCGGCATAGAGGGCCACCAGTTCGCCCAGGCTGTGGCCCGCCACCAGCTGGGCCGTGCGGCCCTGCCGGTGCAGTTCATCCACCAGCAGGCTCTCGACCACGAACAGGGCCGGCTGGGTGTTGCGGGTGTCGTTGAGATCGCTGGGTTCGCCGGGGCCCCCACTGCCACAGGCCCCTGACCCGTTGCCGGAGGCCTCCGACCCGGCGCAGATCGCCAGCAGGTCACGACCGAGCAGGGCCGAGGACCGATCGAAGCGCTCCCGGGCGCCAGGCAGGTCGATCACCCCCTCGGCCATGCCCGGCTTCTGCGAACCCTGTCCCGGAAAAATCCAGGCGATGGCCATGCAAGCCTCCCGTGCAACGGCAGGAGATTAGGGCTCGGTTGGTGGGCGCCCAGGACCACTCCAGCGGAACAGGGCCGCCCCCCAGCTCAGGCCGGCGCCGAAGCCGCTGCTGGCGATCAGGTCGCCGACGCCCACCCGTCCATCGCGTACCGCCTCATCGAGCATCAGGGGGATCGTGGCGGCGGAGGTGTTGCCGTAGGCCGAGAGATTGCTGAGCACCCGCTCGGCGGGCATGGCGAAGCGGTCGGCCACCGCATCAAGGATGCGCTGGTTGGCCTGGTGCAGCAGCAGCCAGTCCACGTCGGCGGCGGCGGTGCCAGTGGCCTCGAGCAGTTCGGCCAGCACGGCGGGAACTTCCCGCACGGCGAACTTGTAGACCTCCTGGCCGTTCATGTGGATCGGCGCGAAGCCGCCCACCTGGGCGGAGAGGTCCCCTACCAGGGGCCGGTGCTCGGCCACCTGGGCCAGGGTGAGGCAGGCATTGCGGCTGCCATCCGAGCGCATGCGGAAGCCCACCAGGGCATCGTCGGCGGGATCGCAGGCCTGGACGGCCAGAGCACCGGCGCCATCACCGAAGAGCACACAGGTGCGGCGATCGTCCCAGTCGATCCAGCGGCTGAGCTGGTCGGCGCCGATCACCAGCACCCGCTGCATCGTCCCGCCGCGGATGTACTGGGCCGCCGTAATCAGGGCGAACAGGAAGCCGCTGCAGGCCGCCGTGAGATCAAACGCCACGGCCCGGTGGGCTTCCAGGGCCGCCTGGACCCGGGGGGCGGTACCGAACAGGTCGTCTGGGCTGGAGGTGGCCAGCAGGATCAGATCCACGTCGTCGGGAGTCCAGCCCGCATGGGCCAGGGCCGCCCGGCCGGCCTCGGCGGCCAGGCTGGTGACGGTCTCGCCTGGGCCAGCCACACGTCGGGCGCCGATACCGGTGCGGCTGCGGATCCAGCCATCGTTGGTCTCGACCCGCTCGCTCAGCTGGTCGTTACTGATGCTGGCGGCGGGGAGAGCCCGTCCGCAGCCCACCAGGGCCATCCCCCGCAAGGCGGCCGTGGTCACCGTCTTGTCTGAGCCGAGCGGCACCCATTCGGTTCACAGGTGGGCACAGTCAACCACAGGTGGTTGCCACTCCGGCGCTCCCCTCTCCGAGGGCGTGCAGGTCGTCCATGACCCCGTGGCTGGCGGCGGAGTGGGCCAGCCGCAGGGCACTCACCACCGAAAGCGCGCGGCTGCTGCCGTGGCCGATGACGCAGATGCCGTCGACCCCGAGCAGCAGGGCGCCGCCATGCTCGGCGTGGTCGAGGCGCTTCTTGATCCGCACCAGGTTGCTGCGCAGGAAGGCCGAGCCCACCTTGCCCCGGCGCCCCCGGGGCAGCTCGGCTCGCAGCACGTCCAGCAGGACGCTGCCCACCGATTCGAGGAACTTCAGCAGCACGTTGCCGGTGAAGCCGTCGCAGACCACCACGTCAAAGTCGCCGGAGAGGATGTCGCGACCTTCGCAGTTGCCGGCGAAGACGAAGCGCTCGTCGCCCGCCAGCAGCGGATGGGTGCGCAGGCAGAGGTCGTTGCCCTTGCACTCCTCCTCGCCGATGTTCACCAGGCCGATGCGCGGCCGTTTCACCTGCAGCACGTCGCGGCTGTAGATGTTCCCCAGCAGGGCGAACTGGTGCAGCCACTCGGGCTTGCAGTCCATGTTGGCCCCCACGTCGAGCACCAGCACCTGCTGGCTGGGGTCCTTGGTGGGGAACAGGGCGCCGATGGCCGGGCGATCGATGCCGGCCAGCCGGCCAAGGCGGAAGATCGCGGCGGCCATGACGGCACCGGAATTGCCGGCGGAATAGACGGCGGTGGCCTCGCCCTTCTTGACCAGATCCATGGCCACGTTGATGCTGGCGTCGCGCTTGCGCCGCACCACCGTGGCCTCCTCGTGCATGCCCACCGAGGGTCCGCTGGGCACCAGCTCGATCAGGCCGCGCTGCACGGCTTCCTCAAGGTCGTGGCCCAGCCCCATTGCCATCACAGCCTGGCGCAGCGGCTCCTGTTCCGCCACGAAGCGGATGCGCAGGGGCAGCAGGACCACCGCCCTCAGGCATCCCTCCAGGATCGGCCCAGGGGCGTGGTCCCCGCCCATGCCGTCGACGGCAACCCAGAGGCGCTGCCTGTCGTCGATGGTGCCCCCGGAGTGGCTTCCTTGCTGGAGACGACGCAGCGGATCGAAGACCAGGGGCTGGAGCACGGAGCCCGCCACGTTGGTGGCGGCGCCAGCCATGCTGCCCGCCACTGAAACCGCCCCCGAGGCCGCCCCCGAGGCGGTGGCGGTGGCGGTGCCCACCAGGCTGGTGACGGCCGCGTTGCGCCGATACCAGATCACCAGACGGCGGATCGTGCGGTTGGGTTTGGGGCGGTTGGAGGCGAAGCGGCGGCCGTCGCGCCCCCCGCCTTCAGGATCCTTCGGTGGCAACGGGTTCAACGATGCGCTGGAACAGATAGCCGGTGCCCCGGGCCGTGAGGATCAGCTCGGGGTTGGCAGGATCATCCTCCAGTTTGGAGCGCAGCCGCGAGATGTGGACATCCACCACCCGGGTGTCCACGTGACGCTCGGGGGTGTAGCCCCACACCTCCTTGAGGATCTCGCCCCGGCTGAAGGGCTCGCCGGAGCGGCTGACCAGCAGCTCCAGCAGGCTGAACTCCATTCCGGTGAGACGGATGCGCTCGTCGCCCCGGTACACCTGACGCTTGTTGGTGTCGATGCGGAGATCGCCGACCTGGATCACGCCGGAATTGGGAATCCCGGCGGCGGGGTCTTTCTCGACCCTTCGAAGCACGCAGCGGATGCGGGCCTCAAGTTCCTTGGGGCTGAAGGGCTTGACGACGTAGTCGTCGGCCCCGAGCTCAAGGCCGGTGATGCGGTCCGCCACGTCGCCGAGGGCGGTGAGCATCACGATCGGCACGTCGGATTCCTTGCGCAGCTCCTGGCAGACGCCATAGCCGTCAAGTTTTGGCATCATCACGTCGAGGACAACCAGGTCCGGCAGGACGCGATGGAACGCCTCGATGGCCTCCTCGCCATCGCAGGCGGTGACCACCTGATAGCCGATCATCGACAGCCGAGTCTCAAGGATCCGGCGGATGCTGGCCTCGTCATCGACGACGAGGATGGTTTCTTTGGCGGTGGGGGAGGCCGTCATTGCGGCGCGGAGAATGCAACACGGTTCCGACCCACTGAACCGGCCGGAAGGTCGCGAATTCACCGAACGCCACCTTTCTTCATACACCCCGCTTGCTTGCCTTGGCCCGTCCCGGTTCCTCGTTCGTCTGCCAGGCCTGTGGGGCCAGGACGCGGCAGTTCTTCGGCCGCTGCTCCGGCTGCGGTGGCTGGAACACGCTGGTGGAGCAGAGCGAGCCGAGCGGGGACAACCGCCGGCGCCGGCAGGTGCCCGCCATCGCCGCTCCTGACGCCGCCGGGGCTCCCTCGCCGGGCCGTCCCAGCCGCTCCGAACCGATCCAGGCCGTTGGCGACCTGCCCCTGCAGCGCCTGGCCAGCGGCTACGGCGAGCTGGACCGGGTGCTGGGGGGCGGCCTGGTTCCCGGCTCCCTGGTGCTCCTGGGGGGCGACCCGGGCATCGGCAAGAGCACCCTGCTGCTGCAGAGCGCCCGGGCCATGGCCTCCCGGGCCGTGGTGCTCTACGTGAGCGCCGAGGAGTCGGCCCAGCAGGTGAAGCTGCGCTGGCGGCGCCTGGCCGAGGACGCCCCCGGTGCGGCGGCAGAGGCTGGCGAAGGCGAAGGCGGCATTGGCGAGGGGCTGCGCCTGCTGGCGGAGACCGATCTGGAGCTGGTGCTGCAGGAGCTGGAAACCCTGCGGCCCCAGGTGGCGATCATCGACAGCATCCAGGCCCTGCACGACGCCGAACTAGGTAGTGCCCCCGGCTCGGTGTCCCAGGTGCGGGAATGCGCCGCCGCCCTGCAGCGGATCGCCAAGCGCCAGCACACCGCCCTGGTGCTGGTGGGGCACGTCACCAAGGAGGGGATGCTGGCGGGTCCCAAGGTGCTCGAGCACCTGGTGGATGCGGTGCTCACCTTCGAAGGGGACCGTTTCGCCAGCCACCGGCTGCTGCGGGCCGTCAAGAACCGCTTCGGCGCCACCCACGAGCTGGGGGTGTTTGAGATGCAGGGCGCAGGCCTGGTGGAGGTGAGCAACCCCAGCGAGCTGTTCCTGGCCGGGGATGGTCCCAGCCCCGGCACGGCCACGATCGTGGCCTGCGAGGGCACCCGTTCGCTGCTGGTGGAGGTTCAGGCCCTGGTCAGCCCCACCAGCTACGCCAGTCCGCGGCGCACCGCCACCGGCATCGGCACCAACCGCCTGCACCAGATCCTGGCGGTGCTCGAAAAACACATGGGCCTGCCCCTGTCCCGCTTCGACTGCTACCTGGCGGTGGCCGGCGGCCTCGAGGTGGAGGAGCCGGCGGCGGATCTGGGGGTGGCAGCCGCCGTGGTGGCCAGTTACCGCGACCTCACCCTTCCGGCGGGCACCGTGCTGCTGGGGGAACTGGGCCTGGGCGGTCAGTTGCGGCCCGTGGGCCAGCTGGAGCTGCGCCTGCAGGAGGCGGCCCGACTGGGGTTCGTTCGGGCCGTGGTGCCACGCGGCAGCGCCCTGGGGCCGGTGGCGGCCGGCCTGGGCCTGCAGCTGCTGGAGGCGGCCACGGTGGCCGAGGCCCTGGTGGCCGGCCTGGGGGTCAACCCCGAATAATCAGAAGTACACGTCGACGTTGCTGCGGCCCGAGGACTTGAGCCAGTTCTCGATGTCCAGGTAGCCCCCCGGGTAGAGCCGCACGGCCTTGGTCCAGTAGGTGGCGGCCTCGTCGAACCAGCGGTCGGCCGCGTCCTGGTCGCCGGTTTCCTCGGCCAGTCGGCCCCACTTCTCGTAGATCAGCCCCATGTTCTTGAGGCAGGAGGGGGAGTTGGCGTTGGCATCCAGCGACTGGCGGTAGAAGTCGAGGGCCTTGTCCTCCTCGCCGTTGCTCATGAAGATGATCGCCATGTTCTTGAGGATCTCGCCCCGGTCGATGCTGTTCTCCTCAAGCTTCAAGGCCTCTTCGTAGTTTTCAAGGGCTTCGGCATAGTCGCCGTCGTTCTGGGCCGACAGACCGTCGCGGTAATAGACGTAGGCCTCCTTGGCCTTGGGATCGATCGGCAGCAGCTTGACGATCAGGTCGGCCATGACCGTGAAGCTCTTGTCGATGAAGTTGTCGTTGCGCTGCGAGCGGGGCAAGGGTCGAGATCCAGATCGTCCCTCCATCCTGCCTGTTGCAGCTTTGGGGAAGGCGAAGGGGTGGCGGCTCCCTAGCCTGTGCCCCCGTTCCGTGATCGCCCCGGCACCCCTCCGCGTGAGCGCCAACCCCCCTGCCACCACGGCCGAGCCCCTGCTCCTCGATGTCGAGGGCATGAAGTGCGGCGGCTGCGTGCGTGCCGTGGAGCAGCGCCTGCTCCAGAACGAGGGGGTGCGCCAGGCCAGCGTCAACCTGCTCACCCGCACCGCCTGGGTCGACCTGGAGCCCCGCACGGACGGCCCCGATGGGGTCGTGGTGGACCCGCTGCCCGCCTTGCTGGTCAGCCTCGAGGGCCTGGGCTTCCAGGCCCGGCTGCGGTCCCAGGAGCTGGAGCCGGCCAGCCAGCGGCAGCGGAGGCAGGCCGACCAGTGGTGGCGCCACTGGCGCCAGCTGCTGGTGGCCCTGCTGCTGCTGTCCGTCTCCGGGCTGGGTCACCTGGCGGATGCCGGCCAGCTGCCCTGGCGCGGTCCTTGGCAGCTGCTGGGCAGCCCCTGGTTCCATGCCCTGGTGGCCACACTCGCCCTGGCCGTTCCTGGCCGCCCGATCCTGATCCGGGGTGCGCGTTCGGCGCTGGCCGGGGTGCCGGGCATGGACAGCCTGGTGGGGCTGGGCGTGGCCAGTGCCTACCTCTCCAGCCTGGTGGGCTGGCTGTGGCCGTCCAGCGGTTGGCCCTGCTTCTTCAACGAGCCGGTGATGCTGCTGGGTTTCGTCCTCACCGGTCGCTTCCTTGAGGAACGGGCCCGCTATCGCACCGGTCGGGCGATTGAGGAACTCAGCGCCCTGCAGCCCGACCATGCCCTGCTGCTGCTGGGCGATGGCCCCCCCCGCCAGGTGAGGGTGGGAGGGCTCCGGCCGGGCGACCGGCTGCGACTGTTGCCGGGGGACCGCGTGCCGGTGGATGGGGTGGTGCTGGAGGGCAGATCGAGCGTGGATGCCTCCAGCCTCACCGGCGAACCCCTGCCGCGCTCCGTGGAGCCGGGCAGTGAGCTGGCCGCCGGCCTGCTCAATCTGGAGGGTTCCCTGGTGCTGGAGGTGCAGCGCAGCGGTGCCGAAAGCACCATTGCCCGCATCGTGCACATGGTGGAGCGGGCCCAGGCCCGCAAGGCCCCGATCCAGGGTCTGGCGGATAGGGTCGCCGGCCGCTTCACCCTCGTGGTGCTCGCCCTGGCATTGCTCACCCTGCTGTTCTGGTGGTTGTGGGGGAGCCAGCACTGGCCCGAGGTGTTGCTCACGGCCGCTGCTGCCGGCCATGGAACCCATGGCCATGGAGCTGCCGCCGGCCCCGCCACGCCCTTCAGCCTCGGCCTGCAGCTGGCCATCGCCGTGGTGGTGGTGGCCTGTCCCTGCGCCCTGGGTCTGGCGACGCCGACGGCGATCACGGTGGGCTCCGGACTGGCCGCCCGCTCGGGGCTCCTGTTCCGGGGCGGTGACGCCATCGAGACCGCCTCCCGGCTGGAGGCGGTGCTGTTCGACAAGACCGGCACCCTCACCGTCGGCCGACCCCTGGTGACGGCCGTCCGCGTGGTCGGTGCCCCGGCGGGGAGCCCGGCGGAAGCGGCCCAGGCCGAGCGGCTGGTGCAGCTGGCCGCCAGCCTCGAGCAACACAGCCGCCATCCCCTGGCCCACGCCTTGCTGCAGCAGGCCCAGGCCCAGGGCCTGCCCCTGCTGCCCGTCGCTGAGTCCCTGACCCTCCCCGGGGAGGGGGTGCAGGGGCTGGTGGACGGCTGCGGGCTGGTGCAGGTGGGCCGGCTGGCCTGGCTGGGCCGCACCGGCGTGGCGGTGGACCCCGGCCTCGAGGCCCTCCAGCGGGACCTGGAGGCCGATGGCGCCAGCCTGCTGGCGGTGGCGGGCGACGGACGGCTGCTGGGTCTCCTGGCGGTCGAGGATCAGCCCCGCGCCGATGCCGCCGCCACCCTGGCCCGCTTGCGGCAGCAGGGGCTGCGGCTCGGGTTGCTCAGCGGGGACCGGCGGGCGAGCGTCGAGGGCCTGGGCCGCCGGCTCGGCCTGCGTCCCGAAGAGCTGGCCTGGGACCTGCGGCCCGAGCAGAAACTGGAAAGGCTCCTGCTGGCCCAGCGTCAGGGGGCTGTGGCGATGGTGGGGGACGGGGTCAACGATGCGCCTGCCCTTGCCGCCGCCGATCTCGGCATCGCCGTCGGAACGGGCACCCAGATCGCCCAGGAGAGTGCGGCGCTGGTGGTGATGGGTGAGGACCTCGATGGCATCGTCCGGGCCCTGGAGATCGCCCGACGCACCATGGCCAAGGTCCGCCAGAACCTGGCCTGGGCCTTCGGCTACAACCTGATCGTGCTGCCGATCGCCGCGGGTGTGTTGCTGCCGGGCTTCGGCCTGCGCCTGTCGCCGGAGCTGGCGGCCCTGCTGATGGCCTTCAGTTCGATCACGGTGGTCGGCAATGCCCTGCTCCTCCAGGGCAGCCCCACGGATCGCCTACCATGAGCGGACGCTTCCTGGTGCTGGAAGGCATCGACGGCTGCGGCAAGTCCACCCAGATCCAGGCCCTGCGCGCCTGGCTGCCGATCAGTGGCCTGATGGCTCCTGGCGCCCAGCTGGTGGTGACGCGGGAACCCGGGGGCACGGCCCTGGGCCAGGCCCTGCGCGCCCTGCTGCTGCGGCCGCCCGAGGGTGCCGCCCCCTGCAGTCTCAGCGAGCTGATGCTCTACGCCGCCGACCGGGCCCAGCATGTGGAGGAGTGCCTGCGTCCGGCCCTCGCTGCCGGCGATTGGGTGCTTTGCGATCGCTTCAGCGGCTCCACCGCCGCCTACCAGGGCTATGGCCGCGGCCTTCCCCTGGCGACGATCCTCCAGCTTGAAGCCCTGGCCACCGGTGGCCTGGCGCCCGATCTCACCCTCTGGCTCGATCTGCCCCTGGCTGGATCCCTGCAGCGCCGCGGCGATCGGCCCGCCGACCGGATCGAGGCCGCCGGCGAGGCCTTCCTGCAGCGGGTTAACGATGGCTTCGCCACCCTGGCCGGCCAGAGGGGCTGGTGTCGCGTCGAGGCCGGCCTGCCTATGGAGAAGGTCACGGACCTGTGCTGCGCCCTGATCACGGAACACCTGGGCGGTCCCGGGGATGGGGACCATGGCTGAGTTGTTCGCCGATCTTCTCGGCCAGCCGCAGGCGGTGGGGCTGCTGACGGCCGCCCTCGAACGGCAGCGGCTGGCGCCGGCCTATCTGTTCGTGGGGGCCGAGGGGGTGGGCCGACGCTTGGCGGCCCTGCGCCTGCTGGAGGGGGTGCTCTCCGGTGGAAGCACCGGATCAGTGCCGTTGCGGCGGCGCCTGGCGGAGGGCAACCACCCCGACCTGCTCTGGGTCGAGCCCACCTACCTGCACCAGGGCCGGCTGGTGAAGGCCTCCGAGGCCGAGGCCCAGGGCCTCAGTCGCCGCAGTCCCCCCCAGCTGCGCCTGGAGCAGGTGCGGGAGGTGACCCGTTTCCTGGCTCGCCGCCCGGTGGAGGGGGCCCGGTCCCTGGTGGTGCTGGAGACGGCCGAGGCGATGGCCGAGGCGGCCGCCAATGCCCTGCTCAAGACCCTCGAAGAACCCGGCCACGGCCTGCTGATCCTGCTCACGGCGACGCCGGACCGGCTGCTGAGCACCATCCGTTCCCGCTGCCAGTCCATTCCCTTCGCCCGCCTGTCCCCCGCCCTGGTGCGCCAGGTGCTGGAACGGCAGCCGCTGGCGGAAGGGGAACCGCAGGGGCACGTGGAGGATCCCCCCGAACTCCTCGAACTGGCCGCCGGCTCCCCCGGGGCCCTGCTGCGCCACCGGCGGGTCTGGCAGGGCCTGCCGGAGGGGCTGGCGGAACGGCTGCTGGCCCTGGGCCGCGAGCCCATGGAGGCCCTGGGCCTGGCCCGCGACCTCAGCGAGGCCCTCGACGGCGAACAGCAGCTGTGGTTACTCGACTGGTGGCAGTTGCACCTCTGGCGCCAGCGCCTGGAGCCGGCGCCGCTGCGGCGGATCGAGCAGCTGCGCAGCCACCTGCTGGCCTACGTGCAGCCCCGGCTGGCCTGGGAGGTGGCCCTGCTCGATCTGGGCCGGTGAGGGTAACCAGCCGCGGCAGCACGTTCCCCATGAACCTTCGGTGCTGCACCCGCTCGGACGGGTGCTGTCCTGGGCTGGGGAACGCTGTCGAATGTCCTGGCAGAGGGGGGCCAAGCCAGCCCACCCTCTCCATGCACGCCAGCGGCTGCTGGCCCTAGATGCTGAAGGTGTGGTGCCCGCCCAGATCCTTTCGTGGGCCTTGAGTCAGGCAAAGAGAGTGTTGTTCTGGGCGGCGGGACTCTTGCGGGTGAGGGTCTGGTTGAGGTGGAGGTGAGAGTTCACCGTCTGCTTGTTGGGGCAGATCTTCGGCCAGTTCGATCTGCCGAATCCAGCTTTCTTCCGCTTGTCAGTGAACGGGAGGGGTGTGTTCCCATGAAGCGTTGGCGGAGGATTCAGCCAGCTTCGTTGATCTTGGTGGAGGCCTCCAGGCGGGCCCGTCTGGCGTCGCGGACGATGGTGGCGAGGGGTTCCATCTGATCGTTGGAAGGCAGCTCAAGGCAGTAGCCGGCGCCGTAGACGGTCTTGATGAAGCGGGGCTTGCGGGGGTCGGGTTCGAGCTTGGTGCGGAGGTGGCGGATGTGGACCCGGATGGTTTCGATGTCGTCGTCGGGCTCGTAACCCCAGACCTCCTTGAGGATCAGGGAGGGCGCGACGGTCTGGCCGTGGCGCTGCAGCAGGCAGTGGAGGAGTTCGAACTCCGTGTGCGTGAGGCGCACGGGGGCGTCGAACCAGATGGCCTCGAAGCGCTCGGGGACGAGGGTGAGGGAGCTGAAGCTGAGGATTTCGTTGTGCTTGACAGAGAGGGGAGCCCGCTCGCTGCGGCGCAGGAGGGCCTTGACCCTCACCATCAGTTCTTCAAGATCGAAAGGCTTGGTGAGGTAGTCGTCGGCACCGGAATTGAAACCGCTGACCTTGTCCTTGGTGCTGCCGAGGGCGGTGAGCATCAAGATGGGGATCTTGGCGGTGCGCTCGTCGCGGCGGAGGCGCTGACAGAGGGTGAGACCGTCGACCTTGGGAAGCATTAGGTCGAGGAGGATGACGTCGGGGCTGTATTGAACGGCGAGGGCCTGCCCCTTGATGCCGTCCTCAGCGCGCTGGACGTCGAAGCCCCCGTGCTCGAGATGGCCGGCGACCAGATCGCGCATATCGCCGTCATCTTCGATGAGCAGGATGCAGGGCTTCATGGGTGGGGTCGTGCCGTCGGGGGTGCTTCTGGAGGGAGCACAAGTGACGGGAGACTACATTTTCGTCGTTTTCACGTTCCTGTGGATGGATCCGGAGGATGCCCCTGGGAGGACTTGAACCACCGGCCTGGGCGCAGGATCGGGGCTCGGAATCGGACAGATGAAGAAACTCCCCGGGCGGGATTCGAACCTGCGACCAATCGGTTAACAGCCGACCGCTCTACCACTGAGCTACCGAGGAAAACACCGGGATAACCCGGTTCTGAAGACCTTACCTTTCGGCCCCGCCGGCGGGCAAGGGGGCCAGGGAGCGTCGCAGGCTTTCGCCGCTCTGCCAGGGGCCGATCGCACCGGCTTCCATGCGGGCGGCACCGTCGCAGCGCTCCAGTTCTTCGAGACGGTGGGTGATCCACAGCGCGGCCAGGGGTGAGGCGCTCCGATGACAGAGCCGATGGATCAGCTCCAGCACTTCTTTCTGGCTCTCCGGATCCAGCAGGGCCGTGGGTTCATCCAGCAGCAGCAACGTCGCGTCACTGGCCAGGGCGCCGGCAATGGCCAGGCGCTGCTTCTGGCCGCCGCTCAGGGTGTGGATGGGCCGCTGCTGCAGGCCGCTCAAGCCCACCTGAGCCAAGGCCGAGGCCACCCGGGCGGCACGCTCGCCGTCGTCGAGACCATCGGGAAGGGCGAGCTGCAGGTCGCTGCCGCAGCTGGGCAGTAACAGTTGATGGTCAGGGTTCTGGAACACCAGAGCGGGCCTGCCCTGGCAGGTGATGGTTCCTTCGGCAGGTGTAAGCAGGCCGGTGATCAGGCGCAGCAGGGTGCTCTTGCCGCTGCCGTTGCTGCCCACAAGCATCCAGAGACCCGGCCCAGGAATCTGCAGGCGGCAGTTGTGAAGGGCGTGACGACCCATGCCCCAGCCGAAGCCGAGACCTTCGATGTGCAGGGGCGGTTCCACCGCTGCAGCCGGTGTCAAGGCTCGAAGCTGAAGCCAGGCCGCTTGCCGCCGCCGGCGACGGCCGACTTTTCATAGATCTGTACGGCAACGATCTCACTGCTGAGAAGGCTGACGCGTTTCTGCTCGTCCTTCTCGCAGGTCAGCTCGAGCACCTTGGGCTGACCGTTCTCTAGGGCCTGACACACCTCCCTGTAGAGGGCCTGGGCGGCCTCCAGCTCCTTGCGCTGGACGGCAACGGGCATGGGGCTGAGCCGGAGGGAGATCTCGACGACGTACATGGTGGATGGCGCCCGGAGGCGGGGACGGCGGGGAGGGCTGGCCTGTCCACTCTGGCGAATCGTGGGCCGCCGGGGAGGCGATGGGTACTTGTGCTCAATCCTTGGGGGCTGGGGTGCGACCAGCCGCACGGAGGAGGATCGTCTTTTACGCTCAGCATGTAACGCTTCGTGAAGCTCCTCCCATGACGATCGCCCTAGGGCGTGCACCGGCCACCCGTGGATGGTTCGACGTCCTCGACGACTGGCTCAAGCGCGACCGCTTCGTTTTCGTTGGGTGGTCCGGTCTGCTGCTGTTCCCCACGGCCTATCTGGCTCTGGGCGGCTGGCTCACCGGCACCACCTTCGCCACCTCCTGGTACACCCACGGGATTGCCAGCAGCTACCTGGAAGGTTGCAACTTCCTCACCGCTGCCGTCAGCACCCCGGCGGATGCCATGGGTCACAGCCTGCTGCTGCTCTGGGGCCCGGAAGCCCAGGGTGACTTCGTGCGCTGGATCCAGCTCGGTGGCCTCTGGCCGTTCGTGGCCCTGCACGGCGCCTTCGCGCTGATCGGCTTCATGCTGCGTCAGTTCGAGATCGCC
>NZ_JAHLYP010000009.1 GCF_025127995.1 Synechococcus sp. CS-1332
CCCCCCCCCCCCCGGGCCGGTGAACGGCTGCTGGCCCAGGCCGCCATCCCCATCCAGCGGCGGGCGCCGGCCGGGGCCCCGGCCGATCTGGCCTGCACCGGCAGCCGCGCCCCCGCCTGGCTGGCGGCCGCCGGGCTGCCGGTGGACACGGAAAGCGGCCGCGTGCTGACCCACCGGAGCCTGGCGGTGGTCGGCCATCCGGCCCTGTTCGCCAGTGGCGACTGCGGCCTGATCGCCACCGATCCCCGGCCCCCCTCGGGGGTGTGGGCCGTGCGGGCGGCGCCGGTGCTGGCGGACAACCTGCGCCGCAGCGTCCTGGAGCCGCCGCGGCCACTGCGGTCCTGGCGGCCCCAGGCGCGGGCCCTGCAGTTGCTCGGCGACGGCGGCTGGCACCCCGACGGCCCCAGGGCCCTGGCCTTCTTCGGATCGGTGGCCCTGGGGCCATCGGGCTGGATCTGGCACTGGAAGCAGCGCATCGATGGGGCCTTCATGGCCCGCTTCGCCACGCTCCAGCCGATGGCTGCCGCCGCCATGGCCTGCCGCGGCTGCGCCGCCAAGCTGGGGGCCGCCCCCCTGACGGCCGCCCTGGCCAGGCTCGACCCTGGCGGCAAGCCGCCGTTGGCGGAAGACGCGGCCGAAGTGGCCACCTGTGCCGACGGCGGCCTGCTGCTGCAGAGCGTCGATGGCTTCCCGGCCCTGGTGGACGACCCCTGGCTGAACGGGCGGCTCACCACCCTGCATGCCTGCAGTGACCTCTGGGCCAGTGGCGCGGCGGTACAGAGCGTGCAGGCCCTGGTCACGGTGCCGGAGGCGGCCGCCTCCGTTCAGGAGGAGCTGCTGCTGCAGACCCTGGCCGGAGTCTGCTCGGTGCTGGAGCCCCTCGGGGCCGCCCTGATCGGCGGCCACACCCTGGAGGGCCGGGATGGGGCGGGCCTGGCCCTGGCCTTGACCGTGAATGGCCGGGTGGCGCCGGCGGCCCACTGGCGCAAGGGGCCGCTGCGCCCCGGAGACGCTCTGCTGCTGAGCCGGCCCCTGGGCAGCGGCGTGCTGTTCGCCGCCGCCATGGCCGGTGCCGCCGCGCCCGCCTGGATGGAGGCGCTGCTGGTGGCGATGCAGCACTGTCAGGCGCCCCTGGTGCCGCTGCTGGCCGCCCACGGCTGCGGCGTCTGCACCGATATCACCGGCTTCGGCCTGCTGGGCCACCTGGGGGAGATGCTGGACGCCAGCGGCGCGGGGGTGGCGGTGGAGCTTGATGGCGCCGCCATCCCCGCCTATCCCGGCGCCCTGGAGCTATTGGAGCGGGGCTTCGCCAGCAGCCTGGCCCCCGCCAATGCCGCCGCCCTCGCCCTTCTGGAGGGGCCGGTGCGGCTGATTTCGGCCGATGGTGGCACCGAGGCACAAGCGGCCTCGGCGGCCCTGGCGGCGCTGCTGATCGATCCCCAGACCTGCGGTCCACTGCTGGCGGCGCTGCCGGCGCAGCGGGCACCGGCGGCCCTGGCCGCCCTCCAGCGGGCCGGCTTCCCGGAGGCCCGCCTGATTGGACGGGTGGTCAGCCGGAGTGAGGCTGCTGCAGCGTCACAAGGCCCCGGTTGACGAGCTGGCGGGCGGCCTCCGGGGCCGCAAGGCCGCCCAGATCCACCGCCGAGCAGGCATGGCCATCCAGGTCGTGGTCGTAGCAACGGTCGTAGTAATCGAGCATCTGGCGGCAGGCGGTGGCCCAGTCGCTCCGCTCGATCGCCTCGAGGGCCAGGGCGGTGCGCTGGGGCCCCAGCCGCTTGGCGATGCGCCCGGTGGCCTCCGCCAGGGCGAGGGGATCCTGGGCGCCGTAGATCTCCACCAGGTGGGCCACCCGCTCCTCCAGGGGCCGCTCCACCGCCAGCACCGGCGCGGCCTTCATCTGGCGCCACAGGCCGGCGGGGATGCGGCAGCGGCCCACCATGGCGCTCTCGGCCTCCAGCCAGATCTGGTCGGCACCGGCCAGGGGCGCCAGGGCGGCGGCGAGGCGGTTCTCATAGTGCTCGCTGCTCGGCTGCTCCGGCAGGCCCAGGCCGCCGAAGCTGCTGCCGCGGTGGTGGGCCAGGCCCTCCAGATCCACCACCGCCGCCCCCAGCCCCTGCAGGGCCAGCAGCAGTTCGGTCTTGCCGCTGCCGGTGCGGCCCCCCAGCAGCTGCAGGGGCCAGGGCCGTTCGAACAGCTCCAGCACCCAGCGCCGATAGCTCTTGTAGCCCCCTTCCAGCAGCAGCACCGGCAGCTCCAGCTGCTGGGCCAGCCAGGCGACGCTGGCCGAACGCATGCCGCCGCGCCAGCAGTGCAGCCGCAGGGGCGCCCCTGACGAGCGTTTGCTCCAGGCCACCAGATCGGCGGCCAGGGCCTCCATCCGCGGACCCACCAGAGCCAGACCCCTCAGCACCGCGGCCTGGCGGCCCTGCTGCTTGTAGAGCGTGCCCACCTCGGCCCGCTCGGCATCACTGAACAGGGGCAGATTGGCGGCACCGGGAATGTGGCCCTGGCGGAATTCGGCCGGCGTGCGCACGTCGATCAGCGCGCCGCCGCCCCCCAGGAAAGTGTCGATGGGGAGGCAGACCGCCATGGAGCTGACCCAGGAAAGGGGGGTGCAGGCCGCCGCCCACCTGCTCGCCATAGTGGATCAAAGGCCGCCTGCGCTTCCCAACCCCGATGTGCATGTTCCGGATCCGCGCCACCGCTGCTCTGATGGGGGTGTCGCTGGCGCTGCTGCCCCTGCTGGCCCCCGCCGCCGCCCCCCTTCCCGGCCTGCTGGCGCCGGCGGGCGCCCAGCAGAGCCAGAAGGTGCTGCGTCTCGGTGCCATCCCCGACCAGAAGCCGGAGAAGCTCAACCGCCTCTATCCGCTGGTGGCCGAGGAACTGGGCCGGCAGCTGGGGGTGAAGGTGGTCTACGTGCCGGTGGTCGACTACGTCGCCGCCGTCAGCGCCTTCCGCACCGGTGCCCTCGACCTGGTCTGGTTCGGCGGGCTCACCGGCGTGCAGGCCCGGCTGCAGAAGCCGGGCGCCCGGGTGCTCGCCCAGCGCGACATCGACGTGTCATTCCGCACCGTCTTCATCGCTAACAGCCGCAGCGGCCTCAAGCCCGTCACCAGCGCCAGGGGGCTGGCGGAACTGAAGGGCAAGCGCTTCACCTTCGGCTCCGAAAGCTCCACCTCCGGTCGGCTCATGCCCCAGTTCTTCCTGGGCAAGGCGGGGGTGAAGCTGTCCGACTTCGCCGGTGGTGCTCCCGGCTTCAGCGGCAGCCATGACGCCACCATTGCCCTGGTGCAGAGCGGCGCCTATGACGCCGGCGCGGTGAACGAGCAGGTGTGGAACGCCAACCTCCACGACGGCAAGGCCAACCCCGCCAAGGTGTTCGTCCTCTGGAGAACCACGGGCTATCCCGACTACCACTGGATCGCCCAGCCGGACCTCGACAAGCGCTTCGGCAAGGGCTTCACCGCCAAGGTGCAGCAGTCGATTCTCAGCTGGCGCGCCAGCAACCCCACCCAGAAGCAGATCCTGGCCCTGTTCGGGGCCCAGCAGTTCACTGCGGCCAACGCCAAGGCTTACACCATGATCGAAGATGTGGGCCGCCAGATCGGCAAGATCCGCTGAGCCGCCTCCGCCGCGGGCATCGGACCGCCGGGCTGGCTTTGACCCTGGCCGCCCTGCTTGGGTCGCCGGGCCCTGCGGCCGCCGCCACCTGCGTGCCCGCCGGCGCCTGGGTGGAGCCCACCGCAGCCGGTCCCCGGACGGTGGCGGCCGACGACCTGCTTGATCGCCTGGCCCGGCGCCCGGTGCTGTTGCTGGGAGAACGCCACGACAGCGCCGCCCACCACCAGTGGCAGCTGGCCACGCTCGCGGCCTTGCTGGCGCGGAGCCCCACTCTCAGCCTTGGCCTGGAGATGGTGCCGCGCCGGCTGCAGCCGGTGCTCGATCGCTGGGTGGCCGGCGGGCTGGGGGAGCGCTCCTTCCTCGCGGCCCTCGACTGGCCGGCCATCTGGGGCTACGACGCCGAGCTTTACCTGCCGATCCTGCGCTTCGCCCACGACCGCCGGGTGCCGCTGCTGGCCCTGAATGTGGAGCGGCGGCTGGTGCGGCGGGTGCGGGCCGAGGGCTTCGCGGCGGTGCCCGCCGCCGAGCGGGAGGGGGTGGGCCGTCCGGCGCCGCCCAGCCAGGCCTATCGCCTCCAGCTGCACCGGCTCTGGCAGCACCATCCTTTTGTGCCCAGCAGCGGCCAGCGGCGGCCCGGGCTGGAGGATCCCTCCTTCCGACGCTTCGTGGAGAGCCAGCAGCTGTGGGACCGGGCCATGGCCGAGGCCATCACCGACCAGCGACGTCGGCGCCCCGGGACCCCGGTGGTGGCCCTCATCGGCAACGGCCATCTGGCCGGTGGCCACGGCGTGCCCCATCAGCTGCGGGCCCTTGGGCTGGGTGAGGCGGCCTGGCTACTGCCCTGGGAGGACACGCTCGACTGCGCCGAACTCCAGCCTGGGCTGGCCACGGCGGTCTTCGGAGTGGCGTCATTGCCGCCGGCGGGCCTGAAGCTTGGGGTGTATCTGGAAACCCATGGCGGCCGGGTGGAGATCCATCAGGTGGCGCCTGGTTCGCTGGCCGAGCGCTCCGGCCTGCGGGTCGGCGATGGGATCACGGCGATCGACGGCCAGCCCGTCAGCAGTGCCCGCCAGGTGATCCAGCGGGTGGCCGCCCACCCGGCGGGCCGGCCCCTCGGCCTGACCGTGCAGCGGGGCAGCCGCATCCTGACCCTGCAGCTGCAGCTGCAGCTGGCCCTGCCTTAGCCCTGCCAGGGCCGTAGGGGCCACGGCCAGCGCTCTGGATCGCTTAGTATCATCCGATACGCTTCCGCTTAGTGGGGGCCAGTGGTTATCCCTGCTCGGTTCGGCGATCGGCAGACCATGCGGCCGCCTCCCCTGAGCCTTCAGAAAGGATCAGAACCACTTGACAGCTTCCTCCCGGGCCATCGGCTCGCCCTTGTCGGGGCGCGTCCTTGCCCAGCCGCAGGCGACGTCCACCCCGCTGACCACACCCATGGCAGCCGTGGTCTATTGCGAAGGGCAGTTCGCCAGCGCCGACGGCAAGACCGCTCACGGGCTGGTGCGTTACAGCGCCCTCTACCGGATCGTGGCCGTGATCGACAGCCAGGCCGCCGGCCGTGACGCCGGGGAGCTGCTCGATGGCCTCCCCAATGGCATCCCGATCGTGGCCGATCTGGCGGCCGCGTTCCGCCTCGGCGGCCCCACCCCGGAAGCGTTCATCTATGGCATGGCCCCGGCCGATGGTCTGTACAGCTCCAGCGACCGGCAGGTTCTTCTGGCCGCCATGGCGGCCGGCTTGTCCCTGGTGAGTGGCATGCGCGAGTTTCTGGCGGATGACCCTGTCTTCGCCGCCAGCGCCGCAGGGCACCGGGTGACGATCCAGGATGTGCGCCGGCCGCCGGCTCTGAAGGATCTGCGGCTGTTCAGTGGCGCGATCAGCAACGTCACCTGCCGGCGCATCGCCGTGCTCGGCACGGATGGCGCCATCGGCAAACGCACCACCGCCACGCTGCTGGCGGCGACCCTCAACGATCACGGCATCCACGCGGCGCTGGTGTCCACGGGGCAGACCGGCATCATCCAGGGCGGCCGTTACGGCCTGCCGCTCGATGCGATTCCCTCCCAGTTCTGCTCCGGTGAGGTGGAGGCCGCCGTGGTGGACGCCTTCAACAACGAGCATCCCGAGGTGATCGTGATCGAGGGTCAAGGAGCGCTCAGCCATCCGGCTTACCTCTCCTCCACCTTCATCCTGCGGGGCGCCCAGCCCCAGGCCGTGATCCTCCAGCACGCGCCCAGACGCCGCCAACGCTGTGATTTCCCCGGCGTGGCGATGCCCACGCCCCACAGCGAGATCACGCTGATCGAGGCCTTTGCACCCACCAGGGTGATCGGCCTCACGCTCAACCACGAGGGTATGAACTCCGCCCAGATCTCCGCCGCCATTGCCCTCTACGAGGCGGAACTCCACATCCCGGTCACCGACCCGCTCACCAGCGCCCCCGAGCGCCTGGTGCAGATGGTGGTGAGGTCCTTCCCCGAACTCGGCGCGGAACTGGCGGCGATGGCGTGAGCGCCCCGCGGCTCGAGATCGATCTCGACCGCCTGCACCACAACGCCGCCACGCTGGTGCGCCGCCTGGCGGGCCAGGGGATCGCGGTCACGGCGGTGGGCAAGGCCTGCCTCGGCAGGCCCGAAATCGTGCGCACCTGGCTGGCGGCCGGCGTGACCTCGATCGGCGACTCACGCATCGAAACGCTGGAAGGCCTGGCCCGCGGCGGCCTCACAACGCCGACGCTGCTGATCCGTACCCCGATGCTCAGCCAGGTGGAGCAGGTGGTGGCCCATGTCACCAGCAGTTGCCACAGCGAACCGCTTGTGATCCAGGCGCTGGCGGCGGCGGCCCAGCGTCAGCGCCGGCGCCATGGCGTGCTGCTGATGGTGGAGCTGGGCGATCGGCGCGAGGGCCTCCTGCCCCGTGATCTCGAAGCCATCGCCAGGCTCACCCTGGGCCTGCCGTCGCTGCGGCTGGTGGGGATCGGCACCAACCTGGGCTGCCAGCACGGGGTGGCCCCTGACGCGGCCAACATGGCGGAGCTCTCGGCCCTGGCGGACGCTCTCGAAGCCCGCCTCGGCATCAGGCTCGAGCTGGTCTCGGGGGGTAATTCGGCCAATCTCCCCTGGCTGGCCCGGGGGGGCGCCCCGGGGCGGATCAACCATCTGCGGCTGGGGGAGGCCCTGCTGCTGGGGCGGGAACCCCTGGCACGCTGCCCCATTCCCGGCCTCCACACCGATGCCTTCTCCCTGGTGGGCGAGCTGATCGAAGTGAAACGCAAACCCAGCCGGCCCTGGGGGGAACAGGGGCTCACCAGCTTCCTGGCCACGGCCGCAGCCCCAGCGCCGGACCGGGGCTGGCGGCAGCGGGGCCTGCTGGCGCTGGGTGTTCAGGATGTGGATCCGGCGGACCTGGTGCCGCCACCGGGGGTGTCGATCGTGGGGGCCAGCAGCGATCACCTGGTGGTGGAGGCGGAGCGGCCGTTGCGGGTGGGTGAGGAGCTGCGCTTCCAGCCTGGCTACAGCGCCCTGCTGCGGGCCATGACCAGCCCCTTCGTGCACAAGCACTGCCTCAAGGGGTGACTGCCTCCGGCCCTACCAAGGCAGGTTCTGGCCGTTGGCATGCCAGAAGCTGCCGCTCGTCTCCAGGCTGCGGGCATCGATGCGCTCCAGCAGGCCGTGCACCGACTCCTCGGTGCTGATCGCCTGGTCGCTGAAGCCTGTCACGCGGGTGCGCACCAGGCCGGGAAGAAACAGGGGCCCGGTAATGCCCCGGGGCCGCCAGGCCCGGGGCCCCCAACGTCGAGAGTTTCCAGGGCAGCAGAACCTGCCGTGGGATCAAGGCGCGATCCCGTACATCTCTCTCACCTCCTCCAGCGGCTTGTCGAAGTCGTCCCAGGGGTCCCAATCGCTGATCAGGTCGCGGTTCACCTTGCTGCCCCGTTCCAGGCCATGGATGACCGCCTCCGGGGTGACCTGGTCCGTTTCGGCGTCGTTGAAGGGTGTGCTGCCGATCCCCAGCTGGAGCTGGGCCAGCGCGAACAGAATCGTGTAGAAGGGATCGCTGCGGCCGAAGCCGGCCTGAAAGCCGATCACCCCGCATTCCCCGGCCCGGCTGGGGTCGTAGCCGCCGAGCACGTGGCAACAATCGTGGCGCACGACCGGCGGCGGTGGGCCACCGCGTTCACCGGGCACACTGAAGCCGTTGTCGTCAATGAAGGCGAGGTAGGCGCGGCCGAGGCTTGCCTCGGGATAATCGGCCAGCTGGCGGTAGTGGGCGGCCAGTTCGCGGTCCTCCCGGTGGAGAAGGTGGCGGGCGATCTGCAGGGCGCCATCCATCCCTTCATCGCGGAGGTAGCTCAGGGTGGCTCCCTTCTGAAAGCCGCGTCGGGCGATGTCGAGTCGCACGAGATTGAACTGGCCATCGAGAACATGACGGAAGCTGGTCACGACGGTGTCGCCGATGTCGAGGGCCGTTGCTGTGGCTTGCAACCATTGCAGCTGAGCGGTGCTGGGCTCTCGCTCCATCAGAGCCAGGACGGTCATGCCACGCAGGATCCGTTCGCGCCACTCGGGCTCCGGCACGGCCTCGGCCAGCTGCTCAGGGTCCAGAGGAATGATCTCCTCCAGTGGAATCGGCAGATGGATCAGGTGATCGCGGATGGCGGTGATCGTGCGGCGGGCGATGGCGCTCGGCTGGCCCTCCACAGATGCGATCGCCAGCAGGCTGCCCAGCCCGGCCCGGCCGATGGCCTCGCCCCGACCAGGCGGTGGTTGGAGCTGGGGGGTGGTGCAAGGAATGTCCGTCAGGCGTGACCGTCTCCGTGAACGATGACATCGAACGTCGCCGCCAGCACCACATCGGAGCGGGTCAGTCCCTCCGGATCGTGGGTGTAGGTGATGGCTTCTGCGTAACCCCATCCCAGCTTGAAACCATCACGGTGCCCCTGCTCCTCACAGATGGCTCCGGCATGACGCACCCAGTGGGGGTCAATGCGGGGCCAACACCTCGGGCAGGGATGCAGAGTTCGTCGCGTATTTCCATGGTTCAATTTCTTCCATTCCTCCTGGGATCAGGTTAACGAAACTGGCGTCAACTGGAGAGGCTTTTTCAAAGGGCAGAGGACGCATCCAAGGCGCAGATCGACGGCGCATCAGATGCTGAGCCATGGCGCACCCAGGCATCTGGGAGAAATAGGCTGCATCGAAGGCGTCGCTACAAAGAATTCCTGGCGGAGGTTGGGGCGATTGCCAGGGCTCAGCCACCGATCAGTGGCTGGTGGATCATGGCATCAAAGCTGGACTATCGGATGAACAGGCCTGGCTCTACACCCAGCCCACGTGGATGTTCACGAGCCGCAAGCTTGCGACTGTGCGGAAGGCAGATCTTCGCTTCGTGCAGGGTGCGGTCACGCCTGTGCACCAGCAGATGGTCGCCGCTGCGGATCGTCTTTCCACCCCTGAGGCTCATCTCGACGCGGGCTTTGGCAGAGGCCTTTGCTGAGCTCCACTACGCGCTGCCGGGGTAACTCCAGGTGTCCAGTCCCGCCTGGAATCTGAGGATGTGGTGATCACTCGAGGAATGGCGAGCGTTGAGTGGCTTTGTGAGTCAGCCCACGTGACCAGGCGCTCGTGTAGGGCGGATTTTAATCAATGAATGGAACTCATTGGCAGGGGTGATGATTAGAGTTGGAAAGAGTTCAGGGCCCGGCTGATGGCTTCAGGCAAGCAACGAGCGATCCGGCGTTTTCCCACTGCTTCGATTCGACTGTTGAAGCACGGCGGCATCGTCTCAGTCGTGAATTCAGCTGACTGGATCCGGCATTGGCGCTACCCCAACGATGTGATGCTGGCCGTGTCTTGGCCCACTTTCTTCGGGCTGGTGGCAGCTGCCTATCTACTCCTCAACCTGACCTTCTCCTGCCTGTATTGGTTGGATCGCCACGGCATCGGCGGTGTGGCGGGTCAGTCCACAAGGTTTGACGACGCTTTCTTTTTCAGTGTGCAGACGCTGGGCTCGATTGGGTATGGCGTCCTCTATCCAAGCAGTCTCTATACGAATGTGATCGTCACTATTGAGTCGCTGATGGGGATTGTGTTCATCGCCTTGATCACGGGACTGGCCTTCAGACGCTTTTCACGGTCCACAGCTCGCATCCTGTTCTCGGAGGTGGCAACGATGCATGACTACGACGGTCAGCACTCCTTGATGTTCAGATTGGCCAACGAACGCAGGCGTACGATTCTGCAGGCCAGAATTCAGGCCTATCTGGCCATCGATGAGCGCACTGTTGAAGGGTACCGAATGCGGCGTCTCTATCCGATGAGATTGCAACGGGAGCATTCACCCCTATTTCTACTCACCTGGACGGCGATGCATTCCATCGACTCGACCAGCCCGTTGCATGGCCTATCGCTCGATGATCTAGCCGCCAATCACGCTGACATCGTGGTGTCGTTCAGTGGGATCGATGAAATCTTAGAACGACCCATCCATGCCCATCACAACTACCCCATCTCCAAGGTGTTGTTTGATCAGGCCTTCGTGGAGATGATGCGTGATGAGGACGACGGAAGCGAAAGCTTGATCGTCGCCAATTTCAACCGAACCCACCATTGCCCCTCCAGCACGAGGGCTGATTGAAAGTCCGTACAAACTGGGGGAACGTGGTTCGGTCCGCTTGGACTGAAGGCAGAAGATCTCCTCAGCTCATATCGACACCTTGGATGGAATCAAGTTCTGTGGCCAGAGCGATATCAGCTCTGGTGAGTCCTTCAGACTTGTGGGTGTAGGTGATCGCTTCCGCATAACCCCAGCCCAGCTTGAAATCGGCATGGTGGCCCTGCTTCTCACAAATGACACCAGCGTGACGCACCCAGTCGAGGGCTGAGCTGAAGTCCTGAAAGGTCCAGGCTTTGTGCAAGTGATGGCCATCGACAAGATCCCAGCCTGTGAGCACGCCAAGGGAATCTGCGATCTCATCTGGTGTCAGGTTGGGAGCACGATCCTCGAGAGGGCTGTCGACGTTGTCGCGTAATACATCGTGTAATACCATAATCTGTTCAATTTTTTCTTGGACTAAGAACAACCTAGCGAGGGAGAGGTCGGCTGAAGGATCTTTCTTGGTTGCCAAAGATGCAGTCAAGGTGCTGATCTGCGGCACATAAGGTACTCAGTTCTTTGCGCTCAGCCCTTCAAAAAACTGCCGCCTGTGATGGAAGGCAACCGATGTAATCAAGCTCGCTTAACCCCTGCTTTGGCCTCGACCTTCAACATCGTCAATCCCTCAGTGAAAACCCAGTCCTATTCCGCCTGCAGCCTGGATGGTTTCATCGCCATCAAGGACAACTCCCTGAACTGGCTGCTTCCGTTCGGTGCAGTAGAAGGACCAGGCTGTATAAACGTCCTGGCTGAGGTTGGGATGATTGGCATGCGCACAGCCACCGATCAGTGGCTGGTGGGTCATGGCATCAAAGCTGGACCATCGGATGAAAAGACCTGGCTCTACACCCAGCCCACGTCGATGTTCACGAGCCGCAAGCTTGCGTCCGTGCGGAAAGCGGATCTGCGCTTTGTGCAGGGTGCGGCTACGCCGGTGCACCGGCAGAGGGTCGCCGCTGCGGTGGGGAAGACCATCTGGATTGCCCCTCCTTGTGCCGCGTCAACCGGACGGGGAGATGGCTGGGACCTGATCAGCCTGCCTTGGTCTGATCCTGTTTCGACTGGTCCCCTACCAGGGCAGGATCTGGCCGTTGGCATGCCAGAAGCGGCCGCTGGTCTCCAGGGTGAGGGCATCGATGCGGGCCAGCAGGCCGTGCACCGACTCCTCGGTGCTGATGCCCTGGTCGCTGAAGCCCGTCATGCGGGTGCGCACCATCCCCGGATGCAGCAGAGCCACGGCGATGCCCTGGGGCCGTAGGTCGATGGCCAGCGACTTGCCGGCCATGTTGAGCGCCACCTTCGACATGCGGTAGCCGTAGGCGCGGCCGGAGCTGTTGTCGTCGATCGAGCCCATGCGGCTGGTCATCAGGATCACCTTGGCGCCGGGCGGCAGATGATTCATCAGGGCCTGGGTGAGCCGCAGGGGGGCGATGGCGTTCACCTCAAACTGGCGCCGCAGGCTGTCGACGTCGAGGTTGTCCAGGCTGGTGCGCTCCAGCAGGCCGGCGTTGAGGATCAACCCGTCGATGGAAAGCGGGCCGAGCCGGCCCACCAGATCGGCGATGGCGGCCCCGTCGGTGAGGTCGACCCCCGCCTCGATGCGCACCCCCATGGCTTCCAGTTCCGGCGACGGCGTACGGCAGACCGCCACCACCGTGTCGCCCCTGGTCTGGAGCTGGCGGCAGTATTCCAGGCCGATGCCTCGGTTGGCGCCGGTGATCAGATAGGTGGCCATCGGGGACGCGCTCGCTGCTGTCTGGATCGTATGGGGCTCAACCCTCCTCCCAGCGGAATCCCTCGTCATCCCAGGCCCTGGGATCCTCGATCGGCTCGAGGTGAGTCAGCACATCGCTGCGGGGCAGGGCGATGGCGATCTCCTGCTCCAGCTGCTCGCAGAGGTCATGGCCGTCCTGGACCGTCCATTGCCCCGGCACCAGCACATGGAAGGCCACGAAGCGGCGTGATCCGGCCACCCGGGTGCGCAGGGCGTGGAAGCGGATGCCCTCAGTTTCATGGGAGGCCAGCAGCGCCTCCAGCTGCTCCTGCTCGTCGATGGGGAGCGAACGGTCGAGCAGGCCGGAGGCGGTTTCCCGCAGCAGATTCCAGCCGGTGAGGGTGATGTTGAGCGCCACCGCGATGGCGATCAGCGGGTCGAGGATCGTCAGGCCGGTGACCTTCACCAGGCCGATGCCCACCAGCACCCCGCAGGAGGTCCAGACGTCGGTGAACAGATGGTGGGCGTCGGCCCGCAGGGTGATCGAGTGGAAGTGGCGGGAGGCCTGCAGCAGCACCCAGGCCACCAGGCCGTTGAGCACCGTGGCCACCAGGGAGAGGGCCATGCCCAACCCCAGTTGCTCCAGCGGCTCAGGAGTCTGCAGGCGGCCCACAGCCGAATAGATGATCGCCAGTGCGGCCAGCACGATCAGCACGCTCTCCAGGCCGCTGGAGAAGTACTCGGCCTTGAAATGGCCGTAGTGGTGGGTGCGGTCGGCGGGCTTGGCGGCGAGGCTGAGGGCCCAGAAGGCCCCCAGGGCCGCCACCAGATTCACCCCGGATTCCATGGCATCCGAGAGCAGGCCCACCGAGCCGGTGAGTCGCCAGGCCGCCGTCTTGAGCACGATCGTGGCCACCGCCGCCGCCACCGACAGCAGGATGTAGGAGCGGGGGGAAGCAAAGGCCATGGGGTGACGGACCTGACCGGGACTGTTGAACCAGCCTGGCTGCGGCGCCCCGGCCCGTCAGCCCGTTGGCTGTTCAGGCCGCGGGACGCTCGGCCACCAGCAGCAGGCCCCCCATGATCGAGAGGTTCTTCAACAGCGCGATCCGCTCCTGGGGGTCGGCCAGATCGTTGTGGAAGATCAAGGTGGTGGGCACCAGGAACAGGAGCAGCAGGATCGCCCCGAGCCGCACCCGGAAGCCGCTGATCACCAGCACCGAACCGACGGCCATCAACGCCATGGCGGCCGCCAGCAGCACCGGCGCGATCGGCAGGCCCCGACCGGCCATCATCCCGGCCACCCCGGCGAACCCCGTCAGCTTGCCGATCACCGCATGGAGGAACACCAGGCACAGCAGCACCCGGGCGATGCCATCAAGGAGAGAGGGTCTGGAACCCGTGGAGGAGGTCATGGGCAAGCGTGCGGATGGGGAGAGTCTGCTGGCCGTCCCCCTGGCCTGACGTGCCAAGGGGCCATGGCCTGACGACTGGCAATCTGGACCGAGCCTTTGCTGTTTCCGTCTGTCATGGCCGCCGGCCCCCCCACCGCCGTGCTCGCGCTGCGGGGCATCCGCGTCAGCGGCCGCGATCGGCCCCGGCTGGAGGACGTCGATCTGAGCCTGGCCCCCGGCGAGCGGGTGGCGTTGCTGGGGGCCAGTGGCGCCGGCAAGAGCACCCTGCTGGCGGTGGCCAACGGCCTGCTGGCGCCGGTGGCGGGCACGGTGCTGTGGGAGGGGCAAGCCCCCGCCCGCTCCCGCCGCGGCCGCCGCCGCCAACAGGCCCGCATCGGCACCCTCTGGCAGGACCTGCGCCTGATCGAGGAGCTCACTGTCCAGCAGAACCTCAACGCCGCCCGGCTGGCCCGCTGGGGCTGGCCCCGGGCCCTGCTCAACCTGCTCCTGCCCCTCGACACCGACGCCTGCGCGGTGGCCCTGCGGGCGATGGATCTGGATCCGGCCCTGTTGGAGCAGCCGGTGACGGCCCTCTCTGGCGGTCAGCGCCAGCGGGTGGCGATGGCCCGCCTGCTGCGCCAGGAGCCCACCCTGCTGCTGGCCGATGAACCCCTGGCCAGCCTCGATCCGCGCCTGGCCAGCGAGCTGCTGGCCCTGCTGCTGGCCCAGGCCGTGGCCCCCCGGGCCCTGCTGCTGAGCCTGCATCGCCCCGACCTGCTGGACGGCTTCGATCGGGCCGTCGGCCTCAAGGACGGCCGGGTGCTGTTCGATGGGCCGGTGGCCCGGGTGAACGCGGCCCTGCTGGCGGACCTCTACGGGGGTACCCCGCACGGCCCGTCGCCTTGAAACCGGCCGCGCCGCTGCTGATGCTGCTGCCGGCCCTGGTGCTCGTGCCGCTTGCTTTCCTGCTGCCGCCCCTGGTGCACGGGGGCGGCTGGGAGCTGATCGGCAGCTTCGCGCTGGCGGCGGTGACCCCCTCGCTGGATCCGGTGGTGCTCGCGTCGCTACTGGGGGGGCTCGGGGTGACGGCCGGCATGGCCCTGCTGGGCTGGGCCGGCAGCCTGGTGCTGGGCCTGCTGCTGGGGGCGGCCAGCTCCCGCACCGTGTGGCGCACCCTGACCGGCAGCGCCCTGCCGGCGGAGCTGATTCGCCGCCTGCTGGCCTTGCCCCGGGCGATCCATGAACTGATCTGGGGCCTGCTGCTGCTCCAGCTGGTGGGGCTGCAGCCGGCGGTGGCGGTGCTGGCGATCGCCCTGCCCTTCGGCGCCTTGGTGGCGCGGGTGCTGTCCGACCTGCTCGATGCCCTGCCCACCGCCAACCTCGAAGCCCTGCGGGCGGCGGGAGCCCCGGCGCCGGTGGCCCTGCTCACGGCCCTGGGGCCGGCCCTGCTGCCGGGGGTGCTCAGCTACGGCGGCTACCGGCTGGAGTGCGCCCTGCGCAGCGCCACCCTGCTGGGGGTGTTCGGCCTTGGGGGCCTGGGCACCGATCTGAAGCTGACGCTGCAATCGCTGGAGTTCCATGAACTCTGGAGCGGCCTGTGGCTTCTGCTGGCGGTGATGCTGGCCCTGGAGGGGTGCATCAGCCTGCTGCGCCGTCGCTGGCTGGTGCCCGGCCGTTTCGTGCTGGCCCGGCGGGGTGTGGGGGAGCGCAGCCGCGAGATGTTGCTGACCCTGGCCGCCCTGGTGCCCCTCTGCCTGCTGGTGGGCCGCGGGCTGGGGGTGGATCCGGCGGCCCTGCTCCACTGGCAGCCCCTGCCGGGGCTGGGCGGCGGCGACTGGGCCGCCACCGCCGCCCTGCCCTGGCCCCGGCTGGTGGGGGGCACCCTGCTGCTCACCGTCCTGGCGGCCAGCCTCGCGGTGGGTTTGGCTCCGCTGCTGCTGCTCGTCGTGGCGCCCCTGGGCTGGGCGCGGCAGGGGCTGCGGCTGCTGTGGGCCCTGGGGCGCCTGTGGCCGCCGCCGCTGAGCGCCCTGCTGCTGCTGTTCGTGCTGGAGCCGGGGGTGATCACCGCCGCCCTGGCCCTGGGCTTCCACAACCTCGGGGTGCTGGGCCGGCTGCTGCTGGAGAGCACAGGCGCCACCGATCCGGCCGCCGAAGAGGCCCTGGCCTGCGGCGGCAGCGGCCCACGGCTGGCCCTGCTCTACGGCCGCTTCAGCGCCCTGGCCCGGCCCTACCTGGCCTACGGCGCCTACCGGGCCGACGTGATCCTGCGGGAATCGGTGGTGGTGGGCCTGGCGGGAGCGACCGGTCTGGGCAGCCAGCTGCTGGAAAGCCTCAGCTCCTTTGCCTGGGACCAGCTGCTGGCGCTGGTGGCGGTGTATGCCCTGCTCACCTTGGTTGGCGAGGACCTCAGCGACCGGGCCCGGCGTCGCTGGCTGGCGGCGGCCTGATGGCCCATGGTGGGGCCGCCGCCGCGATGCCGCGATGCCCGCCTCGCCCGCCGACCCCAGCGGGACGGCGCCACCGTTCACCCACCGTTTCCTGCATCGCGTCGAACCGGCGGGGCTGGCGGCGTTCCTGGCGATGGAGGAGCGGCTGATGGCGGCCGCCCGCCGCCACCCGGGCTTCGTGGCCGAAACCGCCCCCTCCCCCTTAGGCCGTGAACCCCATGACGGCCGGCTGCTGTATGCGTCGGAGCTGAGCTTCACCACCCCCGGCGCCTTCATGGGCTGGATGGACTGCCAGGAACGGCGCGATCTGCTCAGCACCGCCGAGCGCGGCGGCTACCGCTACGAAGGCCGCTCCGACTGGGAGGGCTACGCCCGCTGGTTGGGGGAGGCCGGCCGGGAGTCCGTGCCCATATGGAAGGTGAACCTGCTGGTGCTGGTGGTGCTCTACCCGACCGTGGCGGTGCTGCGGGTGCTGCTGCGGCCCCTGCCACTGGATGGTCCCACCGGTCTGCTGCTGGGCAATGTCTGCACCGTGGCGCTCACCGGTTGGTGGCTGGTGCCCTGGATCAGCCGGCGCTGCCAAGCCTGGCTGGAGGGCACGGGTAGCCGTCGCGGCCACCGGCTGACCCTGGCGGCGATCCTGGCGAGCCTGGCGCTGATGCTGCAGCTGTTCCGGGCTTTGCCGGCCACCAGCGCCTGAGGGCCATCCCGAGCGGACCCTTGGGGGATCTCAGTAGCGAACGCGGTCGGGTCTGGCCTGGTAGTCCTTCCAGACCTCCACCGCCTCCTCCCTCAGGATCTGGTGCAGCCGGATCGAGCGTTTCTCCTTGGGCAGGGCCAGCTGCTCATAGATCGGGCGATCATCGAAATCACCGTATTCGAGGGCATCTTCCACCGTCGCCGCATAATAAACCTCCTCGATTCCTGCCCAGTAACAGGTGGCCATGCACATCGGGCAGGGCTCGGCAGAGGTATAGAGAATGCAGCCGGGCAGCTTGAAGCTCTGCAGGGTGATGCAGGCCAGCCGGATCGCCTCCATCTCCCCGTGCCAGGTGGGATCGTGGCTGGCCACGACGCGGTTCATCCCCTGGGAGATGACCACCCCATCCTTGACGATCACCGCTCCGAAGGCCCCGCCGGTGCCGAACTCCAGGGCGGCTTTTCGGGACAGTGCGATGGCCTGGCGGATGAAGGTTTCGTGGTCCGCCATCAATGAAGCCATGGACCTTCCCCGAGCCGAATCAGCGTACCGTTGATCGACATGACAGTGGCCATGCCGCGATCGATCGAGCGTCCATGGAAGCTGCGGCGCTCGGCCCGGCTCGGGCTGGCCTGGGGGGTGATCCTGGCGGCCACGGCCACCATGGGCCTGGCCGGACCCGCCGCCCTGGCCTCCCCCGCCGGTCCGCCACCCTGGCTGGAGCGGCTGATCAGGGAGTTGAAGGCCCGGCCGCCGGGCAACCCGCCCCAGTCGGTGTGGCGCTACCGCTACCGGGACCAGGTGGTGTACTATCTGCCGCCCCAGTGCTGTGACCAGTACAGCGTCCTCTTCGATGCCGAGGGCAGGGTGATCGGCGCCCCGGATGGGGGCCTCACCGGCGGGGGGGATGGTCGGGCCGGCGATTTCCACCAGCTGCGCCGCCAGGGCCTGCTGCTCTGGCGCGACCCACGGGGCCTGGCGCCACGATGATCAGCCGCGGATGGCCAGCTCAAGGCCATCGGCCAGGGGAAGGCCCTCCCGCTGAAAGCGGGCCACGAGGCGCCGCTGCAGCTCCCGGGAGCAGGCCCATTGCTCGCCGGCCACGGTGGTGAGCAGGGCGCTCAGGGTGATGCCCAACGGGCCGGTGGCGCTGACGCCCCGCAGCAGGGGCGCCGCCAGCAGCCGGGGTCCCCAGGTGGTGTCGGCGTGGAAGAGGGCGAGCTCCTCGGCCACCACCGCCAGGGCCTGGTCGATGTCGGAGCAGCGGTGGGACACCAGCAGCTTCACCTCCTCGCCGGAGCGCAGCTTGGTGTGGTTCACCACCCGGTCGAAGGCGCTGTTCTGGATCACGGCCACCCGGTGGTCGAGGCAGCGCAGCTGGGTGCTCAGCACGCCCACGTCCACCACATCGCCCTCGAGGCCGCCGATCTCCACCCAGTCGCCGATGGCGTAGCGGTCTTCGATCAGGACGGCCAGGCCGGCGGCGAAATCCCGCAGCAGCCCCTGGAACACCAGGGCCAGGCCACCCAGCAGGGCGCCGCCGGCCAGCAGCAGGGAGGAGGAGGCGGCACGGAGGCCGGGAATGTCGATCAGGATCCAGCCGCTCGCCACGATCACGCAGGCCAGATCGATGAGGCGGTGGCTCACCCGCAGCAGGCTGCGGTGCCGCTGCTCCCGCCGGGCCTGCTCCTCCACCGGCACCCTGGCGCTGTCGGCCCACTGGTGCAGCAGAAACGTGGCCAGGGAACGCCCCAGCAGGGCGATCAGCCCCACGATCAGCACCTTGAGGACGGAGTGAACCGGCTGCAGCAGCAGCTGCAGGCCCAGGGGCACCTTGCCCGGGACGGCCATCACCCCCAGGGCCAGCATGACCATCAACTCCAGCAGCACCGCCAGCAGCAGCACCAGCCCGAGGGCCTGGTGGAGCTGCAGGCGGTGGTCGAGGGCCCGATCCGGTGTGGGGCTGCGGCGGCCCTGGAGCCTGGCGCGGCGGTGGCGGTTCAGGCGCCATAGCCACAGGGTGCCGGCGGTGAGCACGGCCAGCGCCAGGACCAGCGCGACGGTGAACTGCCAGCGGCGCCGCAGATCGGCCGGCTGCATCACCCGGCGGGCATGGCGCAGGCGGCTCTGCAGGCGCTGCTGCCAGCGTTCCCCCAGGGCCCAGGCGCTGGTGCCGTTGAGGCTGGCGTCGGCGCGGGTGATCGTGAGCAGCGGCAGAGGTTCGGACCGTTCCGGCACCCTGGCCTCCAGCACCACATCCCCACCCGGCAGCAGCCGGCGCGCCACCACCAACTGCTCGGGGGCACTGCCCGGGACCGCCTGGAGCGGAGGCTGCTCACAGGCCCCCTCGTTCCCCCCCATCACCCGGAGCAGAATCCACTCGGCGATCTGTTCGCTCTCGCTGCACAGATGCGCCGGGTCGTAGAGCAGGCGCAGGTTGCCTTCGATCACCTCGGCGCGGCGCTGGGCGTTGGGGACGTTGCCCAGGTCACCCACCACCGGAGAGGCCACGGTGATGGCGGGAACGCCAAGGATCCTGACCTTGGCCAGCTCGAAACTGCCGGCGGCCACCGTGGCATTGCGGGGATCGCCGGGTGCGGCCGGAGCCTCGCTGCCCCCACCGTTGCCGCCGGATCCGGCACCCGCCAGCGCTGGCGGCAGCAGGGATAAGCCGGCAGCGATCAGCAGGGCGAGGGCACCCTGCCACCAGGAGCGGACCCTCACGGCGCCTGATCGGCAGACTCGGTGAGCCGCGGCAGCAGCTGCACCAGGTTGCAGGGGCGGGTGGTGACGTCGAGCTGGGCGCGGATCAGCCGGTCCCAGGCGGTGGTGACCGCATCGAGGGAGCCGGGCAGCACGAACACCACCGTGCCGTTGGCCACCCCGGCCAGGGCGCGGCTCTGCAGGGTGCTGGTGCCGATCGTCTCAAACGACAGCACCCGGAACAGCTCCCCGAAACCCTCGATGGTCTTGTCGAGCAGGGGCGCCACGGCCTCGGGGGTGCCGTCGCGGCCGGTGAGGCCGGTGCCGCCGGAGCTGATCACCACCTGAACGGCGGGATCGGCGATCCAGCGGCTCAGATCGGCGCGGATGCGGTAACGGTCATCGGGCACCAGGGTGCGCTCCACCAGTCGGTGGCCGGCCGCCTCCAGCCGCTGCTGCAGGGCATCGCCCGAGGGGTCGTCGGCGAGGCTGCGGCTGTCGGAGACCGTGAGCAGGGCAATGGGGAGGCTCAAGTCCGGGGCGCGGCAGTCCCACCCATTTTGATCAGGCCGCCACCGCCTCCACCACCGCGACCGGTGAGGGGGTGGGGTGGATGGCGCTCAGCCGCAGCCCCGCCCGCTCCAGCAGGTGGCCGTACTCCGTGGGGGTGCGCTCCTGGCCCCCCTCGGTCATCACGAGCATGTTGAGGTCGAGCAGCTTGCCAGGGGCCGGAGCGTTGCCCGGGGCGATCACCTGCTCGAGGATCAGCACCCTCCCACCGGGGGCGAGGCCGCCGCGGCCACCACCCACGTCGATGAGATGGTGCAGGCCGCTGAAGTCGTAGGCCGCCAGCAGGCCTTCGGTCTCGACGCGGGAGAAGTCGGTCATCGCCCCGTCGAAGATGGCGCCGCGCTCGGGGTTCTTCCCGTACCACGTGAACACCGGTTCGCCGTAGCGGTGGCGGAAGGCGCTTTCCTGCGTGCGCACGCTGTGAAGCAGGTCGGCCCAGGCGTCGTAGTGCTCACCGCCGAGCATGCGGACGAACTGGCGCTGGGAGCCGGGGTGGTCGCTGCGCAGCAGCTCCGCCAGGGGAGTGAGCACGAACCGGCGCGGCGCCTTCTCGCTCTCAGCGAACAGCCCCAGGCTCGCCAGACCCCGCAGCAGCCGGAACAGGGCCTCGCCATCGGCGCCGCAGCACCCGGCGAGCTCCTCGGCCGTCAGGCCCTCGGGGCCGGCAGCTGCCAGATGGTCGGCGATCGCCAGTTCGGCGGCCACATGCAGCATCTGGGTGACCCAGTTGCCGCAGGCGAGCTGGAGGAACCGGCTGGTGAGATCCGCGTTGGGGTCCATGGGAGCGAGGGGCTTGTGCCGGCCGGTCTACAGCGCGATGCCTGCCCCGCGGTAGGGCCGCCATTCCCCTTCAACCTTCTCCGCCACCAGCGGCGTGAGCGTGAGCTTCAGGGGGATGCCGGCCGCCACCTCCACCCGCAGGGCGGAGTAGGCGCGGCGCAGGGCGGAGCCCCGGCCGCTGCGGCCGAGGAACAGGCGCGAGCGGGCCACCACGCGCTCGCTGCCCGGGGGACCCTCCAGCAGCTCGGGCCCCTCCGGCCGCTGGCGGCGCAGGCTGTAGCCGCTGCCGCCGCAGATGGCCCAGGGGATGCGGGCGTCGCCGTGACCGGTGTCACCGGTGTTGAGCAGCTCCAGGCAGTGGGCGTGGCCGCTGAAGGCCAGATCGAGCAAAGGGCGGCCGGCCGGCAGATCGCCGAGGGCGGCGGCCACCCGATCCAGCACGCGGCGCAGCTGGGCACGCACCGCCAGGGTCTGGCCCTGGTTCCACTTGCTGACCTCGGTGACGTAGGGCGGATGGTGCAGCACCAGCAGGCGGCCCCGCACGGCCGGGTTGCGCCAGGAGGCAATCAGGGAATCGGTGAACCAGTCCAGCTGGGCCTCGTCCACCGCCTGGGTCCGGCCGGCTCGGGCTGAGGCACTGCTGGCGAGCTGCTTATCGATGTCACGGATCTGTTCGTCGATCTGCTCGGCCAGGCTGGCCCGATCGTCGCGGGCGTCCTCGTCACTGGTCAGGGGGCCGAGGGACCGCAGTAGGTCGGCGCGTTTGGCGTCGAGCTGATGGCGGTGCCGGCGCAGCTCCCCATCATCGGCGCCGGCCGGGAGGGGGTGGTTGAAGGTGTTGGAGTCCAGGGCGAACACGTCGACCCCGGCCCAGCGGAAGGTGTAGTAGCGGTGGGGCAGGCGGGTGAAAACGCCGGGGCGGTAGAGCAGGCAGTCAGCTCCATCGACGGACCCACTGCGGGTTCGCGAGAGGTGCTCGCCGAGGCCTGGCTCGGGCACAGCCGAGAGCACGTCGAGGAAGGCGTGCGCCCAGGCCTGGCCCACGAAGGAACCGTGCCAGCCCACATCCAGATCCAGCCAGGAGCGAAGCAACCGCCGTGGCGGCGCCGTCAGGCCGGCGAGCAACCCCAGTGGAAGCGGCAGATCGTAGTAGTCGTGGTTGCCGAGCACCGGCAGGAACGGCACCCGGAAGACGAGCTGGTCGTAGGGCAGCCGGCGCCAGTCCTCGCCGCCCATGATCCATTCGCGGTAGGGACGGATGAAGTTGTCCGGGTACTGCTCGCTGGAGCCCACCTGGTAGACGACGTCGCCGGTGTGGAGCAGGAAGCGGGCGTCGGCGCCATGGGCGAGCAGCTGCTCGGCCACCCGCCGCTGGGGGGTGTCGCGGCGGTGCAGCCCGGTGCCGCTGTCCCCCAGCACGAGGAAGGAGAAGGCCTCGGGTGAATCCGGATCCCCCTCGATCGCCAGGCGGCAGGGATCGATGCCGCGGCGGGCCATCTCGGGATGGCCCCAGCGCACCCGCTCGGCCATGCGGCCGACCTTGGTGGCGATGTCCGCCTCGGAGGCGAGGTTCATGGAGGCCAGTTCACGGTGGCTAGTTCACGGTGGCCAGTTCACGGTGGCGGCAGCGGCGCGAACACGGTGAGGGCGCCGGGCAGGCAGGTGAAGGTCACCGGGTCGGCTTCGAGCATTTCGCCGTCGATCACCAGCCGCTGGGGAGGGTCGGTGGTGATCGTGATGTGGCTGGCGCGCAGACACAGAAGATCGGGGTGGTTGCTGGGAGACTGCACCACGGCGGAGGTGAGCAGGGAGGCCAGGGCGTTGAGGCCCTGCAGGCGGGTGCTGGGCGAGGCGATCGTGACCTCCAGCAGGCCGTCGTCGGGGATCACCCGCCCGAAGCCCTGGGCCAGCACGGAGGTGGCGGGGGCCACGTTGGCCACGGTGATGGCGGCGGCCTGCATTTCGGTGACGGTGCCGTCGATCTCGACGCGGGCCTGGAACGGCTGCTGGCTCACCAGCTGCTGGGCGCCGGCGAGCACGTAGGCGAGCGGGCCCAGCATCGTTTTGAGTTCGCGGGTGGCGCGATCCACCATCCCGGCCTCGAAGCCGACCCCGGCCAGCAGGGTCATCGGCAGGCCGTTGCAGCGGGCGGCGTCCACCACGTGGGTGTGGCCGGCCAGGATCGTCTGGCAGGCGGCCACCAGGTCGGTGGGGATGTCGAGCGCCGCGGCGAAGGCATTGGCGGTGCCACGGGGGATCACGCCAAGGGGAATGCCGGTGCCGGCCACCGCCCCCGCCACCGCCGAGACGGTGCCGTCGCCGCCGCAGGCCACGATCATCACGTTGCCGACCTCGCCGGCTGGCCGGGCCTGGAGCAGCTCGACCAGCTCCCGGCACTGGTCGCCCGGATCGGTGCCGGGCCCGGTGAGCAGAACCGTCACCAGGAGCTGGGGTTCGAGGATGGAACGGATCAGGGCCAGATCGGCGTTGGCCTCCCCCTGGCCGGCCACGGGGTTGAACAGCAGGTAGGCCGAGCGGCCGTGGGCCAGGCCGCGCAGGGCCAGCTCGGCGGTGGCGGCGTTGAGGGCCAGGGGCACGGCGGCAAGATCACAGGCGCGGATCAGCAGCCGGCCGTCGGGCGGCGAACCCGGCGGCGCCTCCGGATCGAGGAAGGCGATCACCGCCGCCACCTCACCGGCCAGCAGACGGGCGGCCACCTGAATGTCGCCCCCCTCGGCGAGGGCCTCGAGCGCCATGACCGGCAGCTGGGCGGTGCGGGGATCGCTGCGGAGCCGCCCGGCCAGTTCGGCGGTGGCGAGCAATGGAAAACCGGAGACGGCCAGGGCCTGGCGGTCGAGCCAGTCGAGCAGCGCCGCTTCCCGCGACGGGCTCGCCAGCAGCACCAGGGAGTGGGCCATCGGCGCCAGGCTAGAGGGGAGTCATCGCCGCTCCTCCAGGCCCTCTGACTGATGGTGGACTGGCCGGGGAACTCTGAAGCAGGCTCCGGTTTGTTCCCATGGCTCCGACTCCCGGCCCGAGGCTGATGGATCGTTACCATCAGTTCCTATGCCCAGTGGGTGAAACGCTTTCTGCGCTTTCACGGGATGCGGCATCCACGGGAAATGGGCGAGGAGGAGATCAATGCCTTCCTGTCGCATCTGGCCACAGTGGGGCAAGTGAGTGCCTCCACGCAGAACCAGGCGTTATCCGCCCTGCTCTTTCTCTACAGGCACGTGCTCGGGGGAGATGTGGGCAACCTGGAAGGGGTGGTGCGCGCCCGTCAGCCCAAGCGGTTGCCGGTGGTGTTCACGGTGGGGGAGACGAGGGAGGTGCTGCAAAGGCTCCAGGGAACCGAACAGCTTGTGGCGCAGATGCTCTATGGCAGCGGACTGCGGCTGATGGAAGCGCTGAGGCTCCGGGTGCAGGATGTGGAGATTGAGGTCAGGCAAGTGACCGTCCGCAGCGGCAAAGGCGACAAGGACCGGGTCACCGTGTTCCCCGCCAGCCTGATGGAGCCCTTGCAGAATCATCTGCTGGTGGTGCGGCAGATGCACCGAACCGACCTGGCGGCAGGCTGGGGGAGGGTGGTGCTGCCGATGGCACTGGGAAGAAAGTACCCGAACGCCGCCTCGGAATGGGGCTGGCAGTGGGTCTTTCCACAGTCTCACCGTTGGCGTGACGCCAGGACCCGAACGGAAGGCCGGCACCACATTGACCCATCCGTGATCCAGAAGGCTGTGAAGCGTGCAATCCTGAGCGCCGGAATCAGCAAGCCGGCAAGCTGCCATACGTTCCGCCACTCGTTTGCGACTCACCTGCTGGAGCGCGGCCAGGACATCCGCACCATCCAGGAATTGCTTGGGCACAGCGACGTGAAGACCACGATGATCTATACCCATGTGCTGAATCGCGGCCCTTGCGGGGTGATGAGTCCGGTGGACCTTCTGTAGCGAACCGAACCTCTGGATCTCGGACCCGCCCATGTCTCCGTCACCCAAGAGCAAGGGTAGAGAAAAGCTTTACGCTGGAGGGGTTCTCAGGGCATGATCATGGTCTCACAGGCTTCTTATGCCGCCGGAGCACCCTGAGCAGGATGGATACCGGACCCGCCGAAATACTGTTGATTTGTCCGCGTTTTTACTGTTGTGTGGGTTGCGTAGGATATTTGTGCGGCAAACCAACTCCGCGCTGGAGCCGACACCGCCTGCTAGCCGAACGGCGTTCGGTAGAACGGCGGTGCGGCTCAGCTCCTAGTTATGCGGCTCGGCAAGAGAACGTGACACAAAACCATCAATGGAGATCGAAATGAAGACCTCGAGCTTGTGCGTCAACCAGTTGAGCGAGGCCAGATACAAGTGGTATTTGGAGTACCTAGACGCGCTCGATGCCAAGAATGTCGAGCGCTACGGTTCGTTTCTCGCCGAAGGTTGCGAGCTGGTCATGAATAACGCAGAGCCGGTCGTTGGCAAGGAGTCGGTCCTGGCGGGCCTGTCCTACTACTGGCGCTCGTTCGGCAATCTTGAGCACGAGCTTCTGAACATCTACGGCACGGACAGTTCGTTCATGCTTGAGGCTTTAAACCACTACCAACGCTTAGATGGCAAGGCAGTGACCCTCCGGGCGGTTGCCCTCACCGATCGAAACGAGTCAGGCGAGGTAACTTCGGTACGGCTCTACACAGACACCGGACCGCTGTTCGCGCAGGATGCCGCATATCAACCGGTTGCAGCGGTCGGCGCTGGGGCGCCGCCGCTGAACCGGAGCGTTAGACAGGCCGAGGACCGGTTGCGTCTCCGTATCCCTGGGGATACAATGGTGGCTTGCTGGAGATTCGGGAGACCCCTGCCTATGCCGCATGGTTCAGTGGGCTGCGCGATCGCGCGGCAAAAGCCCGCATCGATATTCGGATTAGGCGTTTATCCCTGGGAAATCCAGGTGATGTCCGTCCGGTCGGAGAAGGTGTCTCTGAGCTTCGGATTCGTTATGGCCCTGGCTACCGGATCTATTTCATAAGCCAAGGCAACATGGTTATTGTTCTTCTCGCTGGTGGCGACAAGGGCTCTCAAGCGAAAGACATCCAGCATGCCAAAGATCTTGCCCGTAACCTATAAGGAGAGCCAATGACCAAAACCGAAACAACTGTCTGGGACCCAGCCAATCATTTCACAAACAGTGAAGACATGGCAGCCTATCTTGAAGCCGCTCTGGAGGATGGAGATCCAAGGCTGGTGGCTGCTGCCTTGGGGGATATTGCTCGTGCCAAGGGCATGTCGCAGATAGCACGTGAAGCTGGACTGGGTCGGGAAAGTCTCTATAAGGCTCTCTCATCAAGCGGTAATCCTGAACTGGCAACCGTCTTGAAGGTTATCTCTGCACTCGGACTTCAACTACATGCCAGTCCTGCTCTTGAGGCGGAGACGGCTGTCTAACAATGCCATGCACCTGGGCCGCCTCCAAATGACTCTTTTCGTCGCATTGAATCCTTGCGGCCATGTGATGGCGAGCGTTAGGCTGACCAAGAAATGAAATGAGTGCAGAAGGAACAATCGCAGCCGTCGTGGTTTTACCGGCCCCGTGGCCACCCCCTCGGGCCCTGACTCTGTTCGCCAAAGACGAAGGAGGAACCACAGTAACCGTGTTCGCGGATAGTGATGCGCGTTTGATTGCATCTGTACGTTATGGCGGTGATCTAAGAAGATGCTGCTATGGACCGCTTGATCTTCCGGACTCTGCCAGGGTCATCCTCATGATGACATGGACCCCTGATTGCATCTCCCTTTTTCTCAATGGGAATGAACTCTCCGATCGTGCAAGTTCCGCCAGTGAACTCGGCGTCAGTACCTCGGTCTCAGGGGTGTACGCCTCCGGCCTCATCTTTCCGAATCTCCAACTCCGTGCCTGCTTGTCTGAGGAAGAGCACCTCTTCCTTTGCACGGTCATAGATCTTGATCAGAAGGTCACAGCTGGTGACCGCTATAGCGTAATCCGTGCGTCGGGCCTGCTGCGCCAGCTCCTGCTGGACGAGACGCCGCTAGTGCACGCTGTCAATCGGCAATACCGCCTTGAACTCTCCTTCCAGACCGTAGATTTCTCACAGCCACTCCCGGTTGAAGCTCAAGCACACTGGCAAGCCCTCGATCCCGAACCATTCCCAGGTGCCCGTACCCAGAGTTGCAGCCTCAAGCAGTTTCTCAGCGCTCCATGCTTGGCATGGAATGGCCGCAACGCCCGCGTGAGTGATCTCATCCGGGCTTGCGCAAACGCGAAGGGCGGCATCCACTTTGGCCGCACCAAAATTGCAGATGAGCAGATGATGCTCGACTGGGATCAGGCCATTAACCTTCTCGGAGAGGAGCCGAGCATCATGGCAATTGCAGCGGTGTGTCGTGTGACTCTCCGCGGTCTCAGTGGTCTGGTGAGCGCCACTCAAAGAGGGGCTGCCTAACTAGCCCCTCGAGTGGACAGGCCACCATCAACTATCCGCTGCGCCATCCCAGACTCCTTGCCTGCCACTCAGGGGCAGCGTTAGATGTTTTCTGATTCCAATTATAAAGGAGCAAAAATGAAAAAAGTACTTCCATATATCCCGGCCATTCTTGGATTTTCCGCCGCATGGGCATTCGGCTTATCGTCATCGATAATGATTCTTGTAGGTGGTTTGGTTGGGCTTTTATGTGGTCTTCTGCCATATTTCATTTCAAGAGGCAACCGTACTGAATTTGCAAAGACGTCCTTGTGGGTGTGCGGTGTCGCAGGCATGATCGGCGGTGCGCTGTTGTGTTGGCGGTCCCTACCGCTGTGGTAATGGCTATTGTTGGGTATTTCAAATCAAAGTCTGCGCCTCTTGATGCAACCGACATCTAACCAGCCGCCCCTGAGCTAGCACGTTAGGCGTATGCACATTTTGACTTGGAACTGCAACGGTGCCTTGCGCAACAAGCTTGATGCGTTAGCAACCTTACAGTTTGATATCGCAATCATACAAGAGTGCGAAGATCCCGATCTCTCCAATAGTCTTTCGTATAAGACATGGGCGAAGAACCATCTGTGGACTGGAAAGAATAAGAACAAGGGTATTGGAGTGTTCGCCTCACCTGCAGTAAAGCTTGCTCCTGTTGATCTTGAATTAGGTCAACTCGAATCGTTTCTTCCGTGCCGGATTAAGGATAGCTTCTTACTTCTGGCTACCTGGACTCGGCAAGCAAACTCACCTACTTTTCAATACATTGGACAGCTCTGGAAGTTCATTCAAGCTCACCGCGCCGTGCTTTCAACTCAGCCAACAGTGATCGCTGGAGATCTGAACAGCAATGTTCGCTGGGATAAATGGGATCGATGGTGGAACCACTCTGACGTAGTCAGAGAGCTCTCGGCAATGGGACTGGAGAGCGTCTATCACCGTAGCCGCGGAATTCAGCAGGGTTCAGAACCGGAGCCACCATTCTATTTGCAGCGGAATCCGGCCAAGGAGTATCACATCGATTACGCCTTCGCGCCTGTTGCTTGGCTAGATGAATGTTCAGCTTGGGTCGGTGATTCTGACAAGTGGTTGCAATGGAGCGATCACATGCCTCTCGTAGTACGGGTGGATCCTCCTGATGACGCCTAACAGGCCCCTCGAGTGGACAGGCCACCACCAACTCTCTGCATCGCCGCCCCATAATCCTTGCCTGCCACTCAGGGACAGCGTTGGGCGGATCGGCAGCGAACAATGACGACCTGAACAGCAGGAATACAAAGACTCCCGCAGAAGAGGGGACGGCAACAACAAATCAAATAGAGCAGATACGTCCTTGTCCTCCGAGGTCACTTCTGCTCCTTTTGACATGTAAACTCTCTCAAGGAGGTACTCTGAAAACTCATCTTTATGCTTATGACGAGTCCCGGGATCCAGTAGGAGCCCTACGGATTCAGTGAACAGATCCGCAATCTGCAACACATCAAACTGGTGGGAGGGCTTGTATTCAAATTCACCAAGAGCAAGGTTTCAGCCAATGCAAGGCTGCCCATAGTGAGCAATAGATTTTGGGTGTCTCTACCAGCCCCCTCGTCCCACCCATCACCATGTAGTGATAAGACCTCGTCAAGCCCATTGCTGAAGTCTGACATGCCTTCCTTGTGAAGCTTGAATGCTTTATTTGCTCTAGAGGGGATAGGGGAAACGCCACATTTGGTGCTTCTCGGTTTATACCTTCCTGGCGGTCACCGCTCACGCAGTACTTGCCCAAGCTCTCTGGAGGGGAATAGAATGCTGCAGAGCTTCACCTCCAATGCGTATCGCGATTTCTGGATCACACTCTCTTGGCAAATCCACGGTGGTCAACGATTGGGTCGCCGCCCAGCCTGGTTTTCTCAGGGAAGAAGAGCCCTACCGCGCCCTTGGCATCTTCGGACCTTATGAGATTAAGTTCCGCGAAGCCTCAACCAGGCTTCAGAACGGGATTCAGATGTATTACAACATCTCTCGAATCCATCGTTACTCGAGCATGTCTGATGATGTGATCTTCGATCGAGCTCCGGTCGATTATCTTGCCTATTCGCAATACACCGCCAATCAGGCCACCACCGACATCGACGATGCCTTCGTGGCCTCGATGGTGCCCGCCGTGAGGGAGTCGCTGGATCATCTCGATATTCTGGCTTTCGTACCGTTATCTGAGGCCTGGCCAGTGGCCATGGAGGACGATGGTATCCGCCCCGTGGATCATGCCTACCGTGACGAAGTGGACGCGATCTTCAAGGAGATCTATCGCGAGGGTCGCTTCGATGTCATGCCGAGAGAGCAGGCGCCACGGCTGATCGAATTGGTCGGGCCAGCCGAGCAAAGGCTGGAGCAGTTGAAGAGCGCCATCTTTGACTTCCAGCAGCAACGCGAGCCTGGCTGATGGACCCGTCCCTGGACCATGCGATCCACAACGGACCGGCGGCTGCCTTGTACCCAGCACTGGTGCCGGGAACTCTCTTGCGCGACCGCTGGGTGGCGGAGATCCGGTTGCTCTGGGGAGTCCAGGAGCACCCCAGCCTGGGGGCTTTCCCTGAGGTTCAACGCTCGGAAGCGGCTTTCCCCTCTCTGGAGGAGGGGGTCCAGGTGACGGCCACGGTCTTCACACCTCCTGAGCCAACACCTGATCTGCTCCTATCTGCACGGGGGCGGCTGGATCGCTCCGGCCTCAGGCCGGCATCTGGGCTGGGCCAAGCGCATCGCCGGTCTCTCGAGGCAAACCGTGGTGGCTATTCACTACCGCCTCGCGCCTGAGCATCGGTACCCCCGAGCGCTCGACGACGTGATCGGCATGCTCCGAGCCCTGCAGAAGACTAGTGTCGGCCAGATCACGGTGGGTGGTGACGACACCCTTCGCGATGATGGCCTTGACTTTGCCTAGCGGGCGCTGGCCCTCGGTGCCCCACTGCGGATCCGCCAAGGTGAGGCCAGGCCCCATGGCTTTCACATGCAACACCGGCTTGACCCTGCCGCAGCAGCAGAGGCTGAACGGGTGATCCTGGAGTTTCTCGAAGGTAGCCGCCTACCAGAAGCCTGGATCAGCCCTGTCCTGGCTTGAACGGACGTGAGAGGAACTGGGCATGGCAGCTGACACGAGACACCCTCTATTTACAAGCAACGGATCTAAGTCACTGATTTTCTCTGCTGTCTATAAACCATGGGGAGCTATGTAGGGAATAGTGGTTGTCAACTTATTCTTCTTAGCTTTGGCAAAATCTCTAACTCTGCCCCCTTCGGTGAATCATCTGGACGCTTCCGCCCTACATCCAGATTTATCGGACGGGTCTATCAATGCCGCATGACCGCACAGAGCTTTGGCCCGCCGCTGGCCTAGGCGTTAGCATCCTCTTTTCAAGACTTACAGCCGCAGTTGTATTGACCAACGAGACAAACTCGATGTCAGACATCAAGATCAAGCTGGAACGCCCCTTTGTCGATGAGCTGTTTACTCGGTACGAAGCCGTGATTGGCAGCGACTTCCCAGGTTATCGAAACCATGTGTATCGCACGATCACCTATGCCATGCATTTCCTTGGTGATGCAGAGGAACATGAGAAGCTGGTCGAGGCTGCGTTCGTTTACCATGACATCGGCCTCTGGACAGACCATGAGTTAGCCTATCTGGAGCCATCCGAGGCTGTGGCGATAGCCGACAACATGAAGTATGGACTGGGGCTGGATCCTGGCCTGTTGCGTGGAGCCATCCATTGGCACCACAAGATGTTTCCCTATATCGGACCTCACGGAGACATCATTGAGGCCTGCCGCAAGGCCGATTGGATCGATGCTTCAAAAGGACTACTTCGCAAGGGCTTGAGCAATGTCCAAATTCAAAGAGTCGAAGCCGCGTTTCCAAACTCTGGTTTCCACGAGACGCTGCTGCGACTTGCTAAAGATTATGGGGGCTCAACACTTGCTGGGGTTCTTAAGGTGACTTTGGGCATCGTCAAATGGTAATTATCTCCACGGCGCGGGCTGGTCATTGATTCAAGGCGATGCCGCTTCGCGGCACTACTTACTACCAACGTTCGATGGGCTCTGGGCCGGGCCTGCAGGCCGATTGGATGCTGACCGATTGAACCAGACTCCTTTTGAAACCGGTATCAAGATGAGGGTGCTTATGGCTGGGGCCTCTGGCAAGCTCAGCAGGTGCTCGGCGTTTGCCAGGCCATCAGCACGATCGCTATCTGCCATTGATCGTCAGGATCCTCTGGCCGTCGATTGTTCACCAGGCCCGGTGCCGGGTTGGGCAAAAACTTCTCGAATCAGTTCAGGTTTCTGATGCCGCGGTGGTCCGCGACCATCTGATTGTTCTGACCACAGCGGCTGCTGGCCTGTGAGGTCCTAGCGTCACAAGGCCTCTGGCTGCCCAGCGTCTCACGAACCCCATGAAGACGCAGTACTACACCGCGGCCAGTCTTGACGGTTTCGTTGCCACCGAGGACGACTCCCTGGAGTGGCTGTTTCCGCTCGGCGATGTCAAGGAAGCTGGCTATCCGGCCTTCATTGCCCAGGTCGGTGCGATTGCCATGGGAGCCTCGACCTATGAGTGGATGCTGCGCCACTCCGAGAAGGTCCTTGAGGATTCAGGTTCAGCTTGGCCCTTCACCCAACCGACCTGGGTGTTCACCCATCGCGACTTGCCACCCATCGCAGGTGCTGATGTCCGTTTCGTGCAGGGCAGCGTCAAGGCGGCCCACGCCCGGATGATGGAAGTGGCGGGCGGGAAGAACATCTGGATTGCTGGTGGTGGTGAACTGGCCGCCCAGTTTCATGATGCCGGTTTGCTGGATGAAGCCATCATCCAGATCGGTTCGGTCACCCTTGGCCAGGGCAAGCCGCTCTTCCCACGCCGGGTGACCAACCCACCGTGGCGGTTGCTGTCGGTGCGCCAGATCGGCTCGGGTCTGGCCGAGCTGCATTACGCGCTGCCCCGAGCCCCCCTCGGCCAGGAAAGATGACGCCTCTCCATTCGGACCACCAGGGGGCTTGATGGAGCAGTTCGTTGCGTCGTTCCAGCGAGGCCGTCTGGCCGCAGGCTTCTGCGAAGCAGTGGGCTGATGTCAGGAGGCGGATGAGTCCGCCACCCCGGCAGAGCGTGGCCCGGAAGGCGTGCGGTCGGGCTGGTGCCTCAGGTTTGATCGCTGGTTGCACCACCTGGGGTGGGTGCCGTCGCCTCCTGCACCACTGGCGCTTCGTTCAGTGAGCTGTCGAATGGCCCTTGTAGGGATCCGGATCCCAGAACACGACGATCGAATGGTTGGCCAGTCGGTAGATCTGGCCACGTTGGCTTCCTGGATCTCTCGGCGTGCCGGCGTGCCTTGCTGATCGAGGTAGGCGTTGGGGGTGCTCCCGTTGGGCTTGAGCTCGATGCGGGTGCCATTTTTGAGCTGAATGCTCAATAAACCCTGGCGCTGCGAAAAGCTGCACAGGCCCGATGACGTGGCCTTGTCAGCCACCTTGGGAAACACGTCACACCGTTGGCCAGGCAGACCCTGATGGCAGCCAGATCCGTCAACGCCCTTCTGGAAAGCGTTCTTCTGGCGTCAGAAGAGTTCTAGGCCCTCATTGAGGCCGTGCGTCTGTCCGTGCAGCAGAGCTGCAGATCCATCACGGAAGAGGAAAAGTATGATTGCATCCTCTTATGGTCAGACGGCATCCCGTTTGACGGCGTGTTTGTGTACAAACAACATGTCTCCGTTGAATTCAGTTGCGGAGCTTCCATCATTGATCCGTTTGATCGGCTTGAAGGGGAAGACTTGTCAAGTCGATCAACAGGAGTGAACCCTTGGATCACGTTCTGATCATTCACGCCGTGCAGGACTACGAGGCGTGGAAGAAGGTGTTCGACGCGGCGGCCGCCATGCGGAGGGACGCGGGCGAGCGATCGTTCCAGGTGCTCCGGTATGAGAACGACCCGAACAAAGTGGTGCACTTCTCCCGGTGGGATTCGCTGGCCAAGGCGAAGGCCTTCTTTGAGTCCGCCCGGTTGGTGGACATCCGTCGACAGGCTGGCGTCGAAGCGCCTGAGTTCATCTATCTCCACCAACTAGAGGCAGGCACGCTGTGATGGCAGCCGGATTCGCCCCATGAGCCCCATTTTCCCCGGCCGTTACACCGCCCAGATCGAGGGCCCGTTCGTGGTGTTCATCATCGGTCTGCGGGTGAATCGCCTTTGGGCCCTCCACCAATGGCTCCCGGTGGCACGGGCGATGGGCCCCATGATGCGTGAACTGCTGGCCAGTCCCGATCTCGGTCTGCTCAGCGCCGAGACGTTCGTCTATTGGCGCGGTGTGGGGCTGGTTCAGTACTGGCGTTCCTTCGAAGCTCTGGAGAGCTTCTCGAAGAATCCGAAGGCTTCGCACCTGAAGGCCTGGAAGCGTTTCAACCAGGCGGTCGGCGCCAGTGGCAGCGTGGGCATCTGGCGCGAAACCTATCTGGTGGAGGCCGGCCGCTATGAATGCGCCTACGGAAACATGCCGCGCTTTGGCCTGGCCAGGGCAGGAACGCATCAGCCGGCCGTCGGTGCCATGGAAACGGCGAGCCGCCGCCTGGGACGGGACGGAGATCCAGCCGTGCCCAGCTACGACAACCCCTGAGGCCCCCTCTGCCCAAAGGATTGTCGTTTCAGGAAGGGAATTCGGCTGCGAAGCGGTTCCTCCCATGGGCTCGCTCTGGAGGCCCTGCAAGGAACACCCGAGCCCCTGAATCTCAGGCCAGCGTCTTGAACATCACCAGGGCGTCCACATCGCCCAGCCGGGGATGGCGGAAGGCCCCCGGCAGCCGGCCGATGGTGCGGAAACCGTTGCGGCTCCAGGCCGCCACCCCGGCCGTGTTGGTGGCCACCACCAGGTTGAACTGCATCGCCGTGAAGCCCCGCCGCAGGGCCTCTTGCTGGGAGTGGTGACAGAGGGCATGGGCCACCCCCTGGCCCCGGGAGGCCTCGGCCACCACATAGCCGGCATTGGCCACGTGGGCGCCCAGGCACGGTTGGTTGGGGCGCAGGTAGTAGGTGCCCAGGATCGCGCCGCTCGCATCGGTGGCCACGAAGGTGGCGGCGGCGGCCTCCACCCAGGCCTGCCGGGCCGCTTCGCTGCCGATCGCCGGGTCGTGGGGGAAGGTTTCGCCGGCGCGGAACACCGGCTCCAGCACCGCCCACACCCCTGGCCAGTCGGCAGGGTCGTACGCCCGGATCATCCCGCCGCTTGCACCACGATCGACTTGCTCACCGTACCGGGCAGATTCCGCGACACCGGACAGACCTTCATGCGTCGCTCCAGAAAGGCCCGGCTGGGCCCATCCAGCTCCGGCGTCGCCGCCCCATCGGCCGCCTCCAGCCGCACCTGGAACGTGCCGTTCACCGCCTCGATCATCCAGTCGGCGGAGGCGGTCACGCTGAGAACCCCATCGACAGTCGCCAGGGGCAGCTGCCGCTCGACGGCGTTGGCCACCAGGTAGTGGTGCTGGCAGAGCAGCAGCGACAGCAAATAGAGCCGGAAGCCGGGGGTCCGCAGGCTGGGCTCCAACGGCTGCCAGGGCTCCTGGTCGCCGTTGCGGAAGTCGACGCTGAGGGCGTCGCCGGCGGCCCCGTGGCGGCTCTGCAGGCGGAACTGGAACAGGAGGTTGGTCATCGCTGGGGAGAGACGGCGGGGAGGGAGGGGATGGCGGCGCTGAGGTGGCGCTGGCGCTGAAAGGCTTCGGCGCCCGTGAGCAGGGCCGAACCGACCAGCAGGGCGGCGAAGCCCTGGCGCAGGTGACGATCCGACAGGCGGGGGGCCAGGGCCTGTCCGCCGATGGCCCCCACCAGCCCACCCCCCACCAAGGGGGCCAGCAGCGGCAGGCCGGCCGCCGGCCAGTGCCCCAGAGCTTCAAGGGCCACCAGGCTGTTGGTGGCGATCAGCACCAGGCTGGTGCCGCTGGCCAGGGGCATCGGCAGACCGGCCAGCAGCACCAGGGCGGGCACGATGGCGAAGCCACCGCCCACGCCGGCGATGCCGGTCAGCAGGCCCACCAGCACCCCCTGGCCGGCGAGGGCCAGCGGGGCGCTGCGGGAGCCGCTGCCCGTGGTGCTCGGGCGCCGCGAGAGCAGCCAGGCGGCCACCAGGGCGGCGGCGGCGAACACCCCCAGCTGTATGGGCTCGGGGATCAGGCCGTGCTTCACCAGGGTGCCTCCGATCCAGCTGCCCGCGAGGGCCGGCACCCCCAGGATCAGGGCGGGGCGGGGCGCCACCTGGCGTCGCCGCAGGTAGGGGCCGGCATTGGCCACCGCCAGCAGGGTCACCGCCAGGAGTGAGAGCGGTACCGCCTCACGGGTGGGCAGCCCGGCGCCGCTGATCAGCAGGGGCAGCAGCAGGATCGAGCCCCCGGCCCCGAGCACCGCCAGCAGGAAGCCGATCAGGGCACCCCCACCGGCCATCAGCAGCAGGACGGCGGCGCTCAAGGGCGCACCCGGTTCCAGGGCATCACGGCCAGCAGGCGGGCCATGCCGCAGAAGCCGCTGAGGCCGGCGAAGCTGAGGCCGGCCCCCACGAAGCCGCTCAGCCAGATCCAGCCCGGCGCCACGGTCTGGCTGAGCAGCACCCCCACCAGCACCAGACCACCGGCGACGATCTGCACCTGGCGCATCAGTGGCAGTGGCGCCCTGGAGTGCCGTTGCACCGGCAGGCCGGCCTCCTGCCAGGCCCCTAGACCCCCCTCCAGCTCCGCCAGGGGTTGGGGATGGCCGCGGCGCAGCAGATCGGCCAATCCTTGGCTGCTGCGATTGCCGCTCTGGCACAGCAGCACCAGCGGGCCCTCCGGCAAGGGCTCGCTGCCCAGCCGTGACAGGGGGATGTTGTGGCTGCCGGGGATGTGACCGGAGGCGAATTCCATCGGTTCGCGCACGTCGATCAGCGTCAGCGACACCGCGTGGCGGTGGCTGGCGAGGTCGCGGGGGGAGAGGCGCCGGGGGGTGGTGGTGGTCATGCTTCTGGCGGTGGGGGAGTGAATGGGGAAGGGGGTGTTTCGGGCTCAGGTGGGGGTGGGGGTCGGCACCTCCAGCAGCAGGCCCTCGGCCTGCCAGCCCCGCAGGCCGCCGCGCAGGTTGGCTACGGGGCTGCGGCCCTGCTTCAGCAGTTCCTGGGTGGCCAGGGCCGAGCGGCTGCCGGAATGGCACAGCACCACCACGGGCCTGCCTGTGGGGATCTCGGCGGCGCGGGCCGCCAGCTCCGGCAGGGGGATGGCCAGGCAGCCCGGCACCCGGCCATCCGGCCCGAGCACCTCGGCTTCGGAGCGCACATCCACCAGGGTCAGCTGGTCGCGGTGTGCGGCCACCCAGGCGGCCGCCACCTCCGGCAGGCCCGCGTAACTGCGTTCGACCGGTCCCCAGTCGTCCTCTTTGCTGTGGTCAGCGTCGCTGGGCATGCCCGAGCGCAGGTTGGCCGGCAGGGCCTCGGCGATCCGGTGGGGATGGGGCAGGTGCAGGTTCTCCATGGAGCCCACGAAGTCCCGCTCGTCGGCACCACCGCCGAGCCTGGCGTTGTAGGCCTTCTCTTCGGCCACCGAGCTCACTTGGCGACCGCTGTAATCGTGGGCCGGGTAGAGCTGGCACCGGTCCGGCAGCGTGAGGATCTGCGCAGTGATCGAGCGGAAGAGGGTGTGGGCATTGCCCTGCTGGAAATCGCAGCGGCCGCAGCCCCGCACCAGCAGGGCGTCGCCGGTGAAGGCCAGGCTCCGGTCGTCGAGCACGAACGTCAGGCAGCCATCGGTGTGCCCCGGGGTGGCGCGCACCTCCAGATGGCGGCCGCCGAAGCGCACCCGATCGCCGTGGGCCAGGGGCAGGGTCACGTTCCGGGCGCGGGCCGCGGCGGCGAGGCCGATGGCGCAGCTGGTGGCCTGGTGCATCCGCCAGCTGCCGGTCACATGGTCGGCATGGGCGTGGGTGTCGAGACAGGCCACCAGATCGATGCCCAGTTCCCGCACCAGGGAGAGATCGCGGGGGTGGTGGTCGTAGACCGGGTCGATCAGCACCCCTTCGCCGGAGGGCACATCCGCCAGGAGGTAGGTGAAGGTGCCGGTCTCGGCGTCGAAGAGCTGGCGGAACAGCAGGCGTGCCCCGCCTGCGGCGGATTCGAGCAGAAACGGAAGGACCGAGGCCATCGAAGCAACCTGAGTTGGCTGCTATGACCATACACGCATACAACGTCTAAGGAGTGGAAGCGGCGCCGATGCGGCGTCCTGCTGCGGCCATGTCCATTTCAGAGCGGTTCTGGCTTGGGCCAAGGCCTGGGAAAGCCTGCATAATTCCTCTAGCGACATAACCTTCTGCCATGGGCGTTGCCGGCCACGGTTCCATCCCCAGTTCCATCCCCAGTCCCGAGCTGCTGGAGGAGTTCAGCCAGTTCTTCCGCCTGCTGAGTGAACCGGCCCGGCTTCAGCTGCTCTGCCACCTGCGCCAGGGGTCGGCCGATGTCGCCTCCCTGATTGAGGCCACCGGGTTCAGCCAGTCCCACATCAGCCGCCAGCTGTCCCAGTTGCAGCGGGCTGGCCTGGTGACCTGCGACCGGGACGGGGTCCGGCTCATCTACCGAGCCGACACCGAGCTGGTGGAAGAGCTCTGTCACCTGGTGCAGACCCGGATGAAGCAGCGCCTGCAACAGCAGCTGGATCAGCTCCAGGCGGTCTGATCGTCCGCTGCTTCAGCCGATGGCGTCTGGCTATCCAGAAGCGATCTTCGCCACAGGTGGTGAGCCCAAGCGCCTCCTGGGGATTCCGGGCTGATGGCCCTGCGATCCGCCCGATCACGGACGAGCTTGGCCTTGTGCCCGATTTGGGGGCCGATCTCGATCGGGTGGCGGGACGCAACCTTCGGCATCCCCTTCGGCAACCTGATCACCCTGGGGGCCCAGGGACAGTTGGTGCTGAACCGGCCTGCGAAGACCCCAGCCCCTGCGGTGGAACCGCCACCGTGGCGCTATTGGACTGCCGAGGGGGGCAGAATCAACAGGGTGTTGGACCATCGCCTCGCTTCCGCCCCTCTGATGCCCACGTCAACCAGACGCCCCAGGGCGCCTATCCGGTACGCCCCGCTCTGGACCCGGGCCTTCCACTCCTTCAACCTGCTGGTGATCCTGCTGATGGCCGCCAGCGGTCTTCAGATCTACAACGCCAATCCGGTGTTCGGGGGCCGGGGCGGTGCCACCGTGCCCGAGCTGTTCACCCTGGGGGGCTGGTTGGCGGGCGGCCGCGACTGGCATTTCGGCGTCATGGGCCTCTATGCCGCCAATCTCGGTGTCTGGATTGGCCTGCTGATCCGCCAGCGGCACCAGCGCCTGGCAGCGCTGGCGGATGTCGGCACCCTCCGCGCCAGCAACAACACTCCGAAGCGACGGCTGGCTGCCCATCGGTTGGTCTACACCCTGATGCTGATCGTGCTTGGCTTCAGCCTGATCACGGGGATGGCGATGTACAAGCCCGCCCAGTTCTGGTGGCTGGTGGGTCCATTCTCCTTCGCCGAAGCCGCCGGCCACGACAGCTGGCAGGTGCTGCGCGTCTGCCATCTGGCCACCATTCCCGCCATCGCCCTGCTGCTCGGCGCCCATGTGGTGCTGTCTTGGCGGGTGGGTGGGCTGCGGCTGTGGCGTTCGATGGCCGTCTGATCCCATGGCCCACCCTGCTGATCCCCTGAGTCGCCGCCGTTCCCTCGGCCTGCTGCTCGGGGCTGCTCCGACGCTGCTGCTCGGCGGCTGTGCCCTCAATGGTGTCAGTGAGGCGGTTGGCGCCGCCACCCAGCCGCTCAACGAACGCCTCGAGGCCCTGCTGCAGGGCAAGGGGAAACTGCCGGAGTTCCGTCCCAGCCAGGTGGATCCGGCCGCCCTGCTGATCAACAGCTTCAATGGCACTCCCGAATTCACGCCTGGCAGCTACCGACTCGCCGTGAGCGGGCTGGTGAGCCGTCCGCTGAACCTCGATCTGGCTGCCCTGGCGGCCCTGCCCCAGCAGCAGTGCGTCATTCGCCACGTCTGCGTGGAGGGCTGGTCGGCGATTGTGGCCTGGTCGGGGCCGCGGCTGGCGGATGTGGTGGCCCTGGCCGGCCTCTCGCCGCTGGCCGGCTACGTGTTCATCGAATCGGCCGATCAGTACTACGAAAGCTGGGATCTGGCCTCGGCGCTTCACCCCCAGACCCTTCTGGCCACCCACATGAACGGCGCCCCGCTGCCGGCGGCGAACGGGGCGCCGGTGCGGCTCGCCACCCCGATCAAGCTCGGCTACAAGCTCAGCAAGTGGGTCACGAGCCTGAAGCTGATGGCCACGCTCGGGGATCGGCGGGGGTACTGGGAGGACCAGGGCTACGAGTGGTTCGCCGGCCTCTGAACCAAAACCCGGCCCTCAGGGGCGCACCAGCCCCGTGGGCACGTCCTTCTGGCCCGCTTCACGCAGCAGCTCCTGGATCGTGCGTTCGGAACTGTCGTACGCGCCCTCACCGAAATGGGAGTGGCGCAGGCGGCCCTGGCTGTCGATGAAATAGAAGGACGGCCAGTAGGTGTTGCGGAACGACTTCCAGATGGCGAAGTTGTTGTCGATCACCACCGGATAGGTGATCCCCAGCTTGCGGACAGCGGCGCGCACGTTGCCGAGGTCGCGCTCGAAAGCGAACTCAGGGGAATGAACGCCGATCACCACCAGGCCATGGTCCTTGTACTTGCTGGCCCAGGCCCGCACATGGGGCAGGGTGCGCACGCAGTTGATGCAGGAGTAGGTCCAGATGTCCACCAGAACCACCTTCCCCCAGAGCTGATCACGGCTGAGGGGCGGCGAATTGAGCCAGGTCGCCCCCTTCGGGAAGGGCGGCAAGATGCCCAGCACGGGCAGGCGGCTCAACACAGGGGCGCTCTGGCTGGCTGCCTCGGGGGGCGGAACTCTGGCGAGCAGGGCCTGCTCGAGCCGGTTGGTGTCCGCCAGAGCCCAGCCGGCGAAGGAGGCCTGCTCCAGGCCCAGGGCGCTCAGCCCCACCGCCGCCAGCACGGCGGCCCCCAGCCCGCGGCGCATCCAGACACAGGCCCCCTGCGAGCGTTTGAGCGCGTTGGACAGTCGACTGCCGGCCAGCAGTGCCACCGCCAGGGAGGTGGCAGCACCCAGGCCATAGGCCAGCAGCAGCAGGGCGGTGTCGGTGCTGCCACCCCGCAGGGCCGCTCCGGTGAGGATCAGCCCCAGGATCGGCCCCGCGCAAGGGGCCCACAGCAGCCCCACCGCCACCCCCAGCAGGGCCGATGCGCCGATGCTGTGTCCAGCGCCATGGGCCCGATCTGATCGCCGCGACAAGCCTGCGCCCAGACGCACCAGCGACCGGCTGAGGCGATCGGCCAGCGCCGGCCAGAGCAGGGCGACGCCGAACAGGGCCAGCGCGGCCAGGGCCGCCATCCGCCCCCACTGGTGGGCCTGCACCACCCAGCCGCCGCCTAGGGCCGCCAGGCTTGCCAAGGTGGCGAAGGTCACCGCCATGCCGGCCAGCAGGGGCAGGGCGCTGCGCCGGAAGGAGTGCCCCACCCGGCTGAACACGAAAGGCAGCACCGGCAGGATGCAGGGGCTGAGGATGGTCAGCAGACCGGCGAGGTAGGCCAGAAAAGGCAGGGCCATGGGGGGAGGGGATAGGAAGACCCTGGCCCGTTGGGGTCTGGAGCGCCGCCCTCAGGGGGCTGAAGGAGCCATCGCTGGAGTGAGGGCCGGGCAGCGCATCGCCGTGTAGTCGCAGGCGTAGACGGTGGCTTTCTGCCAGCTCAGCGGAATCTCGAGCAGATCCCTGGGCCCGGTGAGGCCTTGGGCGAGGAAGATCAGCGCAGCCAGGGCTTTGGCGCTGATGCGCAGCCGTCGCCAGCGGAAGTGCCGGAGGGTCTTGGGGCGGCAGGCCACCGAGAACAGCATCAGACCGACCAGACTGATCCCCCCCAACAAATGCAACTGCCAGAACACCGCATCGAGGGGGTTGTCGCTGGGCCACCAGAGAGGGCGAAGCTGGCTCGGTAGAGGGGCCGCTTCACCCGCCAAAGCGTGGCCAGCGCCAGCACCATGCCTACCAGCACCAGAAGCAACAGTCCCAGCCTGGGGGCTCCCCCTTCGAAGGCCCCCAGGTGGTGCTTGGCCTGGGTGAGACGGCGTTCATCCGCTGCTCAGGGCTTCAGGGGAGACCAGGCCATCGTGGCGTTGAATTTCTGGCACCAGATGAGCACCGATTTCTGCGCCTTGAGATCGATCGAAGCGGGGATCACGTAGCTCTGGGCCCCCTTGCTGGATTTCAGCGAGGCCAGAACCGTGTAGCTGCCAGGTTTGAGGGGAAATCCGGGGGCCTTGGTCATGGCCAGGGGGGTGGCCGACGGGCTGAAGATCACCTTGAGATCCGGGGCCATGTCGTTGGTCTTGAAGTCGCTGCTGAGGGTGAGCACCCTCTTGCCGCCTTCTTCGCTGATCGTGAAGCCACCGGTCACGGGAGCCTCAGCCTTGCGGAAGCTGCCCTTGGCCATGGCCATCCCCATGCCCATTCCCTTGGAGGGTCCGCTCATCGCGGGAGAAGACTGGGCAAGCCATGGGCTCTGGAACGGTGCGGCGTGGAGGGCAACACCGGAGAGCGCTGCGGCAGCGACCACGGTGAGGGCGCCGGTGCGGAGGAAGGTGCTGGTGGAGCGTGACATCTGGGATGCAGCGAGAGTGGCGAGGTAAGGGGCCGGGCAGCGAAGCAGCACGGCCTCCGTTCACCACGACTTACCCGTGGGCAGCCGGATCGGATTGGATCGGTGGTTCCATCAGCCGATCGGCACGGTGCGGTCGAGGGCCTCGATATCCACCAGGCGCCGGCCGCGGCTGTCGATGGAGACCAGATCCGCGAACGTCCGGCTTTCGCGAATGTCCTCCATCCGGTAGTGATGCACCTGCAGCAGCGCCGATCCCGTCACCTCGTCGGTGCCCTCCACCAGCACCATCAGGGCCCCGCTGGCCCTGGCGATGGCCTCGAGCCCGAGCTGGACCAGGGGACTCTCGGGGGTCAGCGGGTGGCTCAGGACGGCCGTCAGATGCAGCTGGGGCGTGGCGGCGTTCAGCAGCGGCAACGGGTGCACGCGCCGCTGCCACAGCCCCGGCTCGATTTCCTCGTCCAGGAACAGGACCATCGCGTAGGTCACCTTCAGCCAGTAACTGGGGTCGGCGGTGACGAAGCGGCAGCTCAGATGGCCGCCGGGCCAGGAGCTCAGGCACAGCTGGCGGCTGAAGCGCAGCGGCGAATCCACCTGGGTGAAGCGCAGGAAGAACAGGCCGGTGACCATGGCGGTGGTCAGGATGCCAACGATCCGCTGGCCCGCCGCCAGGCCCAGGGTGTAGGGCGAGCTGACCCGGGCGGTCTGGAAGCTGGCGCTGAAGAGGTTCTGCAACGCGAAGATGCCGCTGTCCGGCACCCCCATCACTCCATCGGCTTCCAGGTGGCGTGAATCGAGCTGAAAGGCCAGGGCGAAGAGCAGCACCTCCGCCAGGTAGATCAGGGTCATGGCCAGGAAGAACACCGGCCAGGGCATGCGCATCGCCATCGACACCGGCTGGCGCCAGAGGCTGGTCCAGGGGCTGCGCTGATGGCCCAGGGCCCGTTGAGGACTTCTCCAGTGCGGACGCAGGAAGGTGGGCAGGCGCACAGGGAGCCGATGCCGGAAGAGAAAAACAGTAGTGGCCCCCCCTCCAGGCCCGCCTGGCGTTCGCCGGCAAGATCCGATCGTCCCCATCGCCGGTAGTACCTGTGTCAACACCCCGACGAGGGCTTCAAGGGAGTGAACCCATGCCGATCCCACCGTTTAGCCGGCTGGCAAGCCTTACGCTCACGGCTGAAGTCCAGCGCTGGTCCCATCAGTCGTTGGTTGGCCAGGGTGCCGCCTTTGAACGGTGGCAAGGCGTGCCCCAGCATCCGATCGTGTTCCAGAGGCAGCCGTGATTCCAGGCGATGTCACCCCCGATGACAGCAACGATGCCCTGTTGGCGGGCCATGCCCTGGGGGATCTGGATGAGGCGGAACGGGAGCAGCTGGCCATCCTGCTGAGGGAGCAGCCCCAGCTCGGCCAGCGTCTGAACGAGTTCCGCACCACCCTCGAACTGTTGCCCCTGGCGTTGCCGCAGACCGCTCCGCCTCCCCAGCGACTGCGTCAACGCTTGATCGGCCGCCAGGGGTCCCCAGTGCTGGCGCGACCCGGCCGGGGGCCGATCCCCGGTGGCTGGCTGTGGCCGGCCGTGGTGGGGGTGGCCCTGCTGGGGCTGGGTTACGAGCTGCATCAGACCCGTCAGCAGTTGGCGCAGCTCCAGGGCCATCTCCAGGCCTCGGCCCCCGCGGTGGAGGCGTCCCGCCGCATGGTGCTGGAGGCCGTCGATCCCTCCGTCCCTGCCACAGGCGAAGTGATGGTGACCGGCAACCCCACCCACAACGTGCTGATGCTCAATGGTCTGCCGCCGCCGCCGCCCCATCACGTCTATCGCCTCTGGGCCAATGTGGATGGCCTCAAAGTGGGCTGCGTGGCCTTCGTGCCCACGGCCCAGGGACACGTGGCGATGCTCATCCCCACGATGCCTACCAGTGTGGCCACCAGTGTGAGCGTGACGCTGGAAAACGACCAGGTGGGAGCCAGCCCCAGCGGCCGCATGGTGCTCTCCAGCAGCATCTGAATTCTCTACTGATGACGTCACCGATCGGATCGGCCCCGTTGCCGATGGGGAGCAGGGGCTTTCTGCCGCTGCTGGCGTACGTGCTGTTGCGGGGGCTCGATGCCACCGTGCTCAAGGGCCTGCAGGTCTTCGGGGCGCTGCATCCTGTGCGGGGGGAGAATCCGATCAGCTTCTGCAACCTGTTCTTTCTGGCCCAGCTGGCGGTGGGGCTGGCGGCTCTGCTGCCGGGTCGGCGGACCCTGAGGGCGGATCTGGCCGCTCTGGGACCTGGCGATCGGCGCCTGCTGGCCGGCGATGCCTTTCTGGGGCTGTTTCTGGGCCCTGTCGCCTACTACCTCGCCCTGGAGTCGCTCTCGGTCATCAGCCAGACGCTGCTCTTTGCCCTCGTGTTGCCGGCCTCGGCCCTGCTGGCCCGCTGGGTGCTGGCTGAGGCCCTGCCGCGGAGCTTCTCGATCAGTCTGGTGCTGATTGCCGCCGGTCTGCTGCTGCCGGCGGCCGCCACGGCGATGGCCGCCGGCAGGATGGATCAGTCGGTCGGCCTCGCCTGGGCCCTGGTGGGGATATTGGCCTACGGGGCTGCCTCCGTGAGCGGTCGCCTGATCGCCCTTCGCAGCTGGCCCCTGGCCGTCAGCGTCGGTGTGACCAACCTGGTGTCGGCCCTGATCTTCGGCGTGATCGCCCTGGTGCTGTTCGGTCCCCACCATTTCCTGCTGTTGCAGCTCTGGTGGGTGGTGGGGGTGATCGGGCTCTATGCCCTCAGCCTGCCCCTGGGCCGGGAACTGGCCCTGCGGCTCGCCTATCGACACCTCCCTGTGGCGCAGGTCTCCCTGTGGAGCTCCCTTTCGCTGCTGGTGGCCCTGCTGAGTGCGGCCGTCCTGCTGGGGGAATCCCTCCAGGGGCCCAGCCTGGCCGGGTCGGCCCTGGTGCTGGCTGGAGTTTTCGCCAGTCGCTGGCGCTGGCCGATCCGATCCGGGCCCACGTCGGTACTACTTCCTACCGCCCCCGCCCCCTTGCCACCTTGGCCGTGACCCCCCCCGACGCGGATGCCACGGGCCGCACAGGCTTGGGGACCCACCGGCGGGAACAGCAGGCCAGGTCCCAGGGCCTGGGCGCGCTCTACGACAGCTGCGGTGGCCCCGTCTATCGACTGGCCATGCGGTTGTGCCGCTCGAGCCAGGAGGCGGAGGACCTCACCCACGACGTGTTCCTCCGCTTCTGGCAGCAGGATCGCTACGACCCGTCCAGGGGACCGGTCCTGGCCTACCTGTTGTTGCTGACGCGTTCGATGGCGCTCAACCGCATCAGCCAGCGCAAGAATCGCTGGGAGCTGATGCAACGCTGGTCGGAGCAGTTGTTTCCTGCTGCCGTGCCCACACCCCATGAAAACGCGGAGGCGGATGAACTGGCGCAACGGGTTCGGCAGGCCCTCGACGCCATCCCCGCCAACCAGCGGCAGGTGCTGGAGATGGCCTATTACGAGGGCCTGAGCCAGTCCGCGATCGGAGCCCTGCTTCAGCTGCCCCTCGGCACCGTCAAGACCCGATCCCGCCAGGGCCTGATCCGTCTGCGCGCCCTGCTCCACGATTCGCCCGCCCAGCTGTGAAGCCTGCCCCCACCCGCGTTCATGCCGACCTGGCCCGCCGGGCCGTCGTCAACAGCGCTGCCCTGCCCTGGCAGTCCTCGCCCCTGCCTGGGGTGGAGCGGCGCCTGCTGGATCGCGATGGCGGCGAGGTCGCCCGGGCCACCTCTCTCGTCCGCTACGCCCCCGGGAGCCACTTTTCCCCCCATCAACACGGCGGCGGTGAAGAGTTCCTCGTGCTTGAGGGTGTCTTCTCCGATGAGCACGGCGACTATGGCCCGGGCACCTACGTGCGCAACCCGGTCGGCTCCGCCCATGCCCCCTTCAGTGCGGCGGGCTGCACCATCCTGGTGAAACTGCGGCAGATGGATCCCGCCGACCAGACACGGGTCGTGATCGACACTCGAAGATCCCCCTTCGTGCCTGGCCTGGTCGCTGGACTGAGCGTGCTGCCCCTGCACGGCTTCGGGACTGAACAGGTGGCCCTGGTGCGTTGGCAGCCAGACACCCGCTTCCCTCTCCACGCCCATCCCTGGGGCGAGGAGATCTTCGTTCTCGACGGGGTGTTCGAAGACGAGCAGGCTGCCTATCCAGCGGGAACCTGGCTGCGCAATCCGCCCGGCAGCCGCCATGCGCCATTCAGTGGCCGCGGCTGCCTGATCTGGGTCAAGACCGGCCACCTTGGCCAGGCGATCTCCGCCTAGGAGACCGCTGGACCGCCCCGGAATGGGGCCACCGCCAGGGCGGTGAGGAAGCCCACCAGCTGGGCGATCACCACGCTCGGGCCCGACGGCAGGGCGAAGGCGGCGGAGAGCAGCAGGCCCAGCACGGCGCAGGCCGCCCCCAGGCCAGCGGCCAGGGCCACATAGCTGTCGAAGCGGCGGCTCACCAGCCGCGAGGCGCAGGCGGGGATGACCACGAAGGCGCTGATCAGCAGCACCCCCACCGCCTTGACGGAAATGGCCACCACCACGGCCAGCAGGATCAGGAACAGCAGCCGGTGCAGGGAGACGGCGACCCCCCGGGAGCGGGCAAGGGGTTCGTCGAGGGTGAGCAGCACCTGGTCGCGGCGGGTGAGGGCGAGGTAGCCGGTGGTGACGACAAGCAGGACCCCGATGAGGGTGAGGTCGAGCCAGGTGACCCCCAGGATGTCGCCGAAGAGGAGCTGCTGGATACCGCCCTTGTAGACCCGCAGCAGGCTCAGGGCCACCACGGCCATGGCCAGCGAGGAGGAGTAAACGATGTTCAGCAGGGCATCCGCCGGCAGACGGCTGCGTTGCACCAGCTGGTTCGTCATCAGGGCGAACAGCACCGCAAAGGGGATCAGCACCAGGGTGGGATCGATGCCCAGCAGGATGCCGAGCGTGATGCCGAGCAGGGCGGAATGGCCCAGGGCATCACTGAAGAAGGAGAGCTGGCGCAGCACCGCGAAACTGCCCAGAACGCCGCCGAGGGCGCCACTCAGCAGGCCGCCCAGCAGCGCCCGCTGCATGAAAGGCAGCTGCAGCAGTTCCACCAGGGTCGATCCCTCCGTCATGTCCACCGCCATCGGCCCAGGGTACCCAGCTTGCCTGGGGCCCTCTGGCGTCAGGAGGGTGTGTGGACCAGGGCCTCGCAGACCAGGGCGAGGCAGGCCGCCAGCAGGACCAGGCGGCCAGCCCGGCAGACCAGCCGGGAGGTGACGACGAAACCCATCGGGATCATTGGCGTGCTTCGGTGCAGGGCAAGGGGAAAGGGTTCAGCGGCCTGTCGCCTGGAGGGGGCGGAGGTCCGTCAGGGTCACCGAGAAGGCTGGGGATCCGTGGCGGGTCAGGGGCCAGCGCCGCACCCAGCAGCTGTCGGTGTCTTCGTCGATGCTGATCACCTGGTAGGTACCGCCCTGGCGGCTGTTCAGCTGAACGAAGCCGCCGGGGTGCGGGGCTGCTGCTGAATGGGATGAGGGGTAGGGCATGGGTAGAACCACGCATCAGCCCTCAACGTAACAGAAAGTTGCAGATAGATTGACGAGAAGCCGGTTCATGTGCATTCCAAAGCACATGGCGACCATCCCTTGCCCCAAACATGCGTACCCCCCTCGGGGCGGGCCCAAGGGGGGTACTTTGCGAAAGCTTTGGGGAGTTGATCAATCTCCCGGCCCCGCAAAATCTTTCTAGATCAGCAGCAACGGCTACAGCGCAGGCCTGCACATTTCGTCACAGGCGCTGCAGCGGTTCCGCATCGGCTCACTCGTCGTCGTCGGAGCCGCCCACCGGCACGAGGCGAATCGCCTTGCGACCCAACTTGATCTCGAATTCGTCGCCCGGCTCGAGGCCCAGCATGGCGGTGTAGGCCTTGCCCACCAGCAGGTTGCCGTTGAACTGGACCTTGGCGGTATAGCCGAGCTTGCGGCCGGCCTTGGTGGCCGCCTTGCCCACGCCATCACCGAGGTTGATGCCCTTGGCGTCGAGAAGGGCTTCGTAAAAAGCCGTGAAGTTCAAGCGCTCATTGCCGTCCTTCTTGGTGCTCACGTAGCCGCAGCTGCGGACCAGATCCGATTTCGAAGCGTCCCCCAGCTCTTTCACCTTGGCGAGCAGATCGGCACCTTTGAGCATGATGCAATGGCGGTGGGTATTGAGCGAAATTGTACAACTCGGGCCCGCGATCGCCAGTCGGGCCAGGTTCGGCTCTCCCTGCCTTCTGGCCCTATGCATTGCGGCTGCTCTGTGGTCACCCGCTGTGCTCCGGCGGCCGATGGATGGCCATGGCTGGAGCGAACGCAATCCGGCTCAGCAGGCTAATCGGGAGCTCGGCATTGACCCTCAGGCGTCAGCCCTTCGGTGGTCCCTCCACCTGATACTGGACTTGCTGGGGGAAGGGGATCTCGATGCCTCGGTCCCGGAAGGCGCGCCAGATGCCGGCCTGGACTTCGCTGCAGATGGAGACGTTATCCATGGGATTGGCGATCCAGAAGCGCAGGGCATAGTCGATGGAGGAATCCCCATAGCGGAGCAGCAGGCCTTTCGGTGCCGGGTTTGGAAGAATGCGGCTCTGGCTGCGGGCCGTGGCTTCCAGCAGGTCGATCACTTCGATGGGATCATGGTGATAGGCCGCACCCACCAGCACCTGACTGCGCCGCAGCGTGTCGCTGCCCGTGTAGGTCACGGTGGTGCTGGTGAAGAACGTCTGGTTCGGGATCACCAGTTCGGCATTATCCCGGTCGCGCCAGAGCACGGCGGCCCGCAGGCCGAGGCTGCGTACCTCGCACGGATCACCGTCAATGAACAGCACCTCCCCGGGCCGTACCGATCCTTCGAACAGGAGCCAGAGGCCACTGACGAAATTGGAGAAGACTTCCTTGATGCCGAATCCCAGGCCCACCGAGAGGCCACCGGCCACCGCCAGGATCGCGGTGCGGTTGAAGCCCACATGATCGAGGGCCCAGACGATCCCGAAGGCCACCGCCGCATAACGAATCATCAGGGCCAGGGCGCGGCGGCTGCCGTTGCTGATGCCCACGCTGCGCTGCACCAGCCAGGCCATCCCCTGGGCCGGCGGTCCCGTGCCCATGGCCAGCACGTACAGGATCACCACCGCCAGCAAAAAGCTGCCCACGGTCACTTCCGAGCCGAACCATTCGCCGATGGGGATCAGGGCCAGATCCTGGGGGTTGTCGAACACCCGGATCACCAGCAAGGCGGAGGTCAACAGGTAGGCCGGACGGATCAGGCGCGTTTCGAGCAACTGCACCTGCTGGGGCTGGATGAAGCGGCCCAGCAGCAGGCGCGCCCCGCCCAGTCCCAGCCAGCCCAGGTAGAGGAGCAGCCCCATCAGGAGCAGCCCGTACGGTTGGCCGCCAAACCCCAGGGCCAGCGACAGCAGGCCCAGCAGACTGGGGATCACCAGCTGCGGCCGCCCTGCCGGGGGAAACCGCGGGGCCAGCCGCCGGCCCAATGGCCCCTGGCCGAGGAACACGAGCAGCAGCAGGATCAGCTGGACGCGCACCTCGATGCGTTGCAGGTAGCCGAACCAGCCGAGGATCTCCAGCAGCAGAATGTTCATCGGGACCTCTCGCCACCCAGGAGGTCGATCAGGCCCTTGAGGGTGTCCTGCTGGCTCAGGTCATCAAAGAGGAAGCGGGTGAGCAGCGCCTGCCAGGCGTCCCTCTGGCTCTTGCTGGTCTTCCCCACCAGGCGGATCGTCGAGCGCCGCATCGATTGTTGGCGCCCATCCACCATGGCGGCCACCACGGAGGAACTTCGCACCGGCGGCGCCACCTCCCGGTTCACCGGCAGCACGTACTGGTTGCGCAGGACCATGTCTCGCTGGTGTAGCGGACTGATGGCGAACCGGGCCAGGGCCATGGCCAGCTGGCGCTGGCCCGGACTGGAGTTGACCCCGAAGGCGAGCACCCGCTCCCGGGTGATCGGGCTGGCGGCGCCGAATGGGCCGGAGGGCAGGGGAGACACCCCCAGGTTCCTGCCCAGGCGCGACCGGAGCCGGGTGAGGTTGATGCTGCGGCAGGGAATCCAGTCGAGGGTCCCCACCATCAGCTCCTTCAGCATTTCCGTTTCGGTGGGGTAAACGGTGACGTGCTGTTGCAGGTCCGCCGCACGCAACCATTGCAGCCAGCCATTCAGGCTGGTCCGCATCAGCGGGGTCGCCGGCGCGCCGGCCAGCAGGTTGCCCACGGCGTCGATCGCCCCAAGCGGGCCCAGGGTCCAGGCCAGATTCACCGCATCGAGGGATAGCCCCACCTCCATCCCCTTGGCGCTCAACGCCAGGAGCTCGGTGAGGGTGGCGGGGCTGCGCCTGACGCGGCGCCGATCGAAGCAGGCCACAAGGGGCTGCAGCTCCAGGGGGAGGCCGGTCAGGGTTCCATCCGTGCGTCGCACGCGCACCACGGAGCCCGCATCCAGCTGATTCAGCACCACGGCCGGGAAGGACACGGTGCTGATGAGCCGTTCCCGGGCCAGCTCCTGGGCCGTGGACTCGTTCACCAGCATCAGGTCGGGGCTCAGGCCCGTCCGGTTGCGGACGACGAGTTCATTGCGCAGGCTTTCCTCGGGAAAGGTTTCCACCTGGAGCCGGACCCGCGGCTGCAGGGTGCGGAACGAGGACTGAAGCAGGGCCGTGCGTTCCCGGATTTCCTTCTGCAGTTCGGTGTCCAGGGCCTCCTCGCTGACCCCGACGGCGATGTACAGGGTGCCCTCGAGGGGGCGCAGCATGGGCTGCAGGCGCTGACTTCGGCAGCCCCACACCGAGGTCAACAACGGAATGGCAAGCCCGGCGGCGAACAGCTTGAAGGTCAGGGGCCGTCTGCCCTGAGCGGGTGGGGTGGGGGAGCGGCGGCAGAGGGGAATCACACCGTGAGGCTAGGGGTGTTCGCTGCTGCGGGCACCCCTGACCCCCCGCCGCCCATCAGTCCTCGGGATAGAGCAGCTCGGCGAGTTCGTCGGGGTCCACGTCGTAGACCCGCGCCAGGGTGGTTTCGATCGCGCTGGTCACCACATCCGGCAGGAAGCGCATCGCGTTCAGGGCGTCATCGGTGATGTCGTCGGTGAGGAGTTTGTCCCCCCCCAGCTTTTCATCGTTGATCACGGCCATCACCCAGCTCTGATAGGCGGTGACGAGATCGGCGAACTCGAGCTCAGGATCGTTCAGATCGAGGGCCATCGGGCGTCTCCAGGGACGGACGTTGCTTCTGCAGTTTGCCGCCTGGTCGTCAGGATGGAGGGATGGATCAGGAACCCCTGCCATCGGCGGCCTCCCTGCAGGGCACCCTGTTCGACTTCGCCATCGGCGAGCTGGTGCGCGGCCATCGGGAGAGCTTCCCGCCCCTGTGGACGACGGAGAGCTGGGCCAAACTGCTGATCTGGCTGGCCCTCAGCTGTGGTTGCTCCGGCGAGCCCCGGGCCCTGGAGGCCTTCGCGGCGGCCCTGGGTCCTGCGCTCACCGCCCGGATGCGGCGGCTGTTCTTCGAGCGGGAGCTGGCCGGGCTGAACCTGCGGGTCATGGCCGATCCAGCTGAGCAGCAGGTGCTGCTGCTTCCCCTCGATGCGGGCCTCGAGGCCGACGGAGGCCCAGCTGGGTCGCTTGATCCTGAGCGGGTGGCGGCGGCCCTGCAGGCTGTTGGCCTCAGCGCCCTGGCGACGGCCGATCGCAGTCGCTGGCAGCCGCTGGAGGCCCTGATGGCGGTGCCTTGGCAGTCCGAAAGCGGCTGAGGCGGGCTCCTGCCGCAGTCCCAGCGGAGGCTTGCTGTGTCGGGGTTCTAGGTTGCCTTCCAGCAAGATCCCGGGCGAGGATGCGGCTGATCGGCAGCTTCGAGGATCCCGGCTACGTGGCCCTGGCCGATGCGGCGATGGCCTTTTTCGATCGTCGCAGCGACCTGCAGCGCCGCGGTGTCGCCTTCTCCTTCGGCAGCGAAGGCGATCCCGGCGCGGCAGGGGGGGCAGGCGATCCCGGCAAGATCTCCACCGACATCAGCCTGGTGTGGCTCGATCGCACCGACCCCGAGGCCCAGGGCCTGGCGGACGTGATCATGCGCGGGGTTTCCGCTGGTCTGAAGCGCTACCTGGCCGAGCGCCCCCTGTTCCTCTCCTGCTGTCCGGAGCGTTCCCTGTTCGTCAACCCGATCTTCAACCTGCAGCGCTATGCGCCCGGGGAGGGGTTCTACAGCTGGCACTGCGACTGGAACACCGGCGATGAGGCCACCGAGCCCATCCGCCGGGTGCTGGCCTGGATTCTCTACCTCAACACGGTGCCGGACGGCGGCACCGAATTCCACTGGCAGGACCACCACGTGGAGGCCGTCAAGGGGAAGCTGGCGATCTTCCCCGCCGGCCTGTCCCACGTTCACAGGGGCCGCATCAGCCAGAGCCACACCAAGACCATCGCCACCGGCTGGATCAACGTCGGCTCGCTGGATGCTTACGTGGCGCGCCTCGCCGCCAGCTGAGGCCTCATCCCAGGGCCGAGGGCACGATCAGCCGCTGCAGCCGGAGGGCCAGCTCCTCGGTGAGCGCCTGCACGGCCTGGCGGCGATCACGGCGATAGTCCGCCATCCGTTCGTCCACCACGATCGGCGCGTCGATGCTGATCCGTGCCCGCAGCCGGCCCAGCCGTGGGCGCTGGTTGGCGGTCTGGCCCTGGATCCGGCACTGGGTGTCCCAGAGCAGCAGCAGCGTGTCGGCGAAGCGCTCCTGGCTGGGCCGCTCCCGCACATAACTGCCGCTGACGGCAACGAAGGACTCCACCACGCGCATGTGCCACAGCTGGGCCTCGGTTTCGGCCGCCAGCCGGTCGGCCAGCCCCTGGGCCAGGGGGCTCAGGGGCGCGGCGTTGGCGGGCTGGGCGGGGTAAAGCCGATCCCAGCCGGCCTGCTCCAGGCGCCGGCAGCGGTGGGTGAGGCTACCGCTGGGTTGCAGCCCGAAGGACAGCTCCACCCTCCGCAGGGCCAGATCCATCAATCGTTGCAGCCGGGGTCCGAAGGGGGTGCTGGCGGCCTCCGCCACTGGGGCGTCCCCGTCCGGCAAGCAGAGGTGCACCTTGTCGCGGTAGAAGGCCTCCATCTGCTCAAGCATGCGTTCCCCGAGGCGGACCAGCCGCTCCAGCAGCCGGGAGGAGGCCAGGTCGTGGCTGGGATCGGGGCCCAGTCCCGCCCCCTCCTCCAGTCGGCAGAGCAGGGCCTCGATCGCCCCCCAGATCGGGGATATGTAGCTGTACTGCAGGCCGATCGGCAGCAGGTCCATGCGCTCGTGGCGACCGGCGTCGGCCAGGTCGGCCGCCGTCCAGAAGGCGAGCTGGGCGGTGCCGGGCTCCAGGGGGCTGAGCAACTCGTTGTGGCCATTGGTGGCCCCTTCCGGCGCTAGGGCGAAGGGGTGGGGGCCGTCCAGCAGCAGGCGCCGGGCCGTGCGCAAGGCCGGCAGATCGAGCTTGCTCCGCTGGATCGAGCCGCCCCCCAGGTGGGTGAACAGCCAGCCCATCCCCGCCCCGGCCCAGAGGGGGATGCCGCGGTCGAACAGGAACTGGCCGGTGGGCGCCGGATCGAAAGGCAGGCCTTGCCGTCGACCGGCCCTGGCCAGTTCCACCCACAGCAACTGAGCCATGCTCAGGGGGTCGTCGAGGCTGGGGTGGCGGAAGGCGAGCAGCAGCCGGCTCTCCCTGGCCTGGAAGGAGCGCATCGCTTCCAAGAGCGACGCCATGCCATCCACCTCGACCGTGTCGATCCGACAGCGCCAGCGCAGCCAGAGCGGCAGCACGATCCTGCCCACCGCCAGCACCCGGCCATCGAGGCGGGGGGGCAGGAACTCCAGGGGCGGGGCGGTGGCCATGGGCGGAGGCTAGGCGGGCAGAAATGGGGACAATGACTCCACGTCCAGCTGTTGCCCCGACCGCGCCATCGCGGCCGGCGCCCTGGGTCGCTTCATCGAGTCTCCAGGGGGGTGATCGGCCCTGCGCCCCGCTTCACCCCCAGCCGGATCGGCCGCGGCGGACCCTGCGCCGGCAGGGTCACCTCCACCCACAGTTGCTCGCCCGGCGGGCGGCGGGAGGGATCTGCCACCCGGGGCGGGATGAAGAAGGCCACCGATGGCTCCAGGCGCCAGAGTTCGCCTTGCGGAGTCGCCGCAAGGCTCTGGGAGCGGGGAGTGGCATCGGTGGTCAGCGTTGCCCGCACCAGCCCGGCCTCGGAGCGCAGCACCACCCGCCCTCCCGACCAGGGCATGTCCTGGCCGTCAGCCCTGTCGGGGGCGGGCACCAGCAGGCCCAGGTTCACGTAACGCCCCCGGATCGGCAGGTGGGGATCCACCGGCTGGGTCAGGATCCAGCCCCGCGGCCGGGTGGCCCGATCCAGCAGCAGCTGGCCCCCCAGGCTGAGCAAAAGGCCGCCCTGCAGCAGGGCCAGCAGCAGTCCCTTCCGCAGCATGAGACTCATGGGGTCGCCCGGCCAAGGGCGCGGGCCACGAACCGGCGGCGCAGTAGCTCCAGCCCCCAGCCGCCGCCGAGGAACAGCACCCCCAGGCCGATCAGGCTGGCGGAGCGGCCCAGGCTGTCCATCACCTGGGACACGTAGAACGTCATCACGTCGATGGCGATCAGGGCGGCGCCGATGTTGACCCGCTCGGAGCGGCCATCCATCACGCCCCAGGCCACCAGCAGCAGGCCGCCGACGGCCCACCACAGATAAGTGAACACACCGGCGTCCTGCTGGATGCTCCAGGTCATGGCCACACCGGGCAGCAGCCAGCCGATCGCCACCGCCAGGGGCCAAGCGCGCCGGCCCCGCAGGCGAAGGGCCAGCAGCAGGGGGGTGCCCAGGGCCACGGCCCAGCCGCCGAGCGCCAGCGGCAGCGGCA
>NZ_JAHLYP010000010.1 GCF_025127995.1 Synechococcus sp. CS-1332
CTGATAGTTGAACCAGATCATCGGCACGTCGGTGATCGGATTGCTGATCCAGGTCCCGGCGGCGGCCAGCAGGTGGTTGCCCCGCACCAGGCTGGCCAGGGCCACCCCCAACAGGGTCTGGAAGCCGAAGATCGGGAAGCAGCCCATGAACACCCCCGCCGCCAGCCCCCGGGCCCGCTGGCCGTGGCTGCCCTCCTGGCGCCAGATCCATTCGATCGCCTGGCGGAAGCGACGTTTCAGGGTTCGCAGGGCCAGAAGAGGGGGTCCAGGCGAGGAGGTTGAGGCATTCGGCCAGCCGCTGGGGGCCTTGGCGAACACCGTTAAAACGTTAGGGGAAACAATCCCCCGGCGGCCAGCGGCCAGCCCGCGTCTGGGCGGAGCGGGGGTGTCCGGTCTACCGTCTGCTGAGCTCCACCGGGTGGGCTGTGCTGCAAGCCTCGCTCCTCCTGTCGCTCTGGGGCCTTCTTGGAACTGTGGCGGTGGTGGCGCCGCTGCAGGCGGCCACCCCGATCGCGGGTCGTCCCGCCAGTTGCCAGATTCTGGACGCCTCCGGGTTGCCGCAGATTTCGCCTGCGGCCATCGATTTCCTGGAGCGATGTCTGCGCGGTTTTCCCCAGGTCAGAAGCCCAGAATCGGTGCGTGAGCGCATCATCGCGGCGGCTCGAAAGGATTCCGTCTGTGTGTCCCACAGGCCACCGATCGCGATCCTCACCGGCGGTGCCCCGGGGGCGGGGAAATCCACCTGGATCCGCACCTACGCTCCCCTGGCCTTGGCACCGGGCACCCTGCGCGTCGACGCCGATGCCCTGCGTGCCGAGCTGCCGGAGTACCGCGGCTGGAACGCGGATCTCACCCAGGCCGAGACCGGTGTGCTGGTGGATCGCCTGCTGGCCGGCATCGGCCGGCCTTGCCGCTTCGACCTTCTCTACGATGGAACCATGAGCCGGGCCGATCGCTACCGCCGCCTGATTCCCGAGCTCAGGGCGTTGGGTTATGGGGTCTTTCTGCTCCATGTGAGCGTGCCTGAATCCCTCAGTCGGAAGAGGGTGCTGGAGCGTTATCGGGCCATGGGTCGCTATGTCTCCCGGGCGGCGATTGTTCGGTATTTCGCCACCGGCCCCGCCACCTTCCAGCGGCTCTCCGGCTGGGCGGACGGCTATCTGCAGGTCGATGGCCTCACGGGCCGCGTCCTGAACCAGGGAGGTGGGCCCTTCCCATCCGACCACCAGCCGGTCCCGCCGAGCGCAACCTCGCGGCCATGATGGCCCTGGTCCTGATCGCCTACACCATCGTTTCGGGCCTGCGCAGCACGGTGCTGAAGGGATTGCAGCTCCAGGGGGCGGCCCACGCGATCGCGGGTGAGAATCCGATCAGCTTCTGCAATGTCTTTTTCATTTCACAGCTGATGATCGGCCTGGCACTGCTGATCGCCGAGCCCGCAGATGTGGCACGGGAGATCAACGGCCTGCGTCCCCGGGTCCGCATCGCCATCGCGGCTGATTCGTTTCTCGGCTGCTTTCTGGCGCCGCTCGCCTTCTACATGGCGCTTGACCAGCTGACGGTGATCACCCAGACCCTGCTGTTCTCCCTCACCCTGCCGGCCTCGGCCCTGCTGGCGCTGTGGTGGCTGAAGGAGCGGCTTCCAGTCCGGTTCCATCTGAGCCTGGCCCTGATCCTGGCGGGGTTGATCGTCGGCCGACTCTTCGGCTCGGGCCTCGGCATGGGCATGGATCAGCTGCCGGGATTGCTGTGGGCGCTGGTGGCGGTGTTCGCCACGGCCACGCGCAATTGCCTGCGCCGTCACCTGGTGGTTCAGCACCTGTCCCGCGGCCTCACCGGGGGTGTCACCAACCTGGCGGGCGCCCTGGTGTTCGGGCTGATTGCGCTGCTGGTCTATGGCCCCCAGCATTTCTTCTATCTGCAGCTCTGGTGGGTGGTCGGGGTGATCGTCATCTACGGGCTGACCCTCAGCCTGGGAACGGAGATCCTGCGCCAGCTGAGCACGGCCCGCTTCACGGTCACCCAGGTGGCCTTCGGCGGCAGCGCCAGTGTGGTTGTCACGGTGCTCACGGCCGCGGCCTTCCTGCACGAACCACTCACGCCCGGCGTTCTCGCCAGCCTCGGGCTGATCCTGCTGGGGGTCCTTCAGCGCTTCCTGCCCGGCCCCAGTCCATCCCCTGCTTGATCCAGCCTGCCCCCCAGCTCCCGGGCGACACCATCGCCGCCATCGCCACCGCCGTGGCCGCCGGGGCCGGCAGCGTGGCGATCGTGCGCCTCTCGGGTCCGGCGGCCGAGGGAATCGGCCGGCGGCTGTTTGAGGCCCCCGGTGCCCAGTCCTGGGAGAGCCATCGGGTTCTGTACGGCCATGTGGTGGATCCCGCCGACGGCCGGCGGGTGGATGAGGCCCTGCTGCTGCTGATGCGGGCCCCCCGCAGCTTCACCCGTGAGGATGTGGTGGAGCTCCACTGCCATGGGGGCCTGGTCGCCGTGCGGCAGGTGCTGGAGCTGGTGCTGGCCGCCGGCGCCCGCCTGGCAGGGGCCGGGGAGTTCAGCCAGCGGGCCTTCCTCAACGGACGCCTCGACCTCACCCGCGCCGAGGCCATCGCCGAGATGATCGCCGCTCGCAGCCGCCGGGCGGCCGAGCTGGCCATGGCCGGGATCGACGGGGGTCTGCAGCGCCGCATCGGCGGCCTGCGGGAGCGCCTGCTCGACCAGCTGGCCGAGCTGGAGGCCCGGGTCGACTTCGAGGAGGACCTGCCCCCCCTCGAGGGGGAGGCGGTGCGTGCCGAACTGGAGGCGGTGCGGCGCGCGCTGGAGCAGCTGGTGGCCGACTCCCGCCAGGGGGAGCTGCTGCGCGAGGGCCTGCGGGTGGCCATCGTCGGCCGGCCCAACGTGGGCAAATCCAGCCTGCTCAACCTGCTCAGCCGCCGCGAGCGGGCCATCGTCACCGACCTGCCCGGCACCACCCGCGACCTGCTCGAAAGCGACCTGGTGCTCGACGGGGTGCCCCTCACCCTGCTGGACACCGCTGGCATTCGCCCGACGGACGACCGGGTGGAGCTGCTGGGCATCGAACGCAGCCGCCAGGCCCTGGCCGGGGCCGATGCGGTGCTGCTGCTGTTCGATCTGGTGGCCGGCTGGTCCGCCGCCGACCAGGAGCTGCGGGCCCTGGTGCCCGAGGGGGTGCCCCTGCTGCTGGTGGGCAACAAGCGCGATGCCCTCCCGGAGGGTGCCGCCGAGTCCGAGGCCATGCCGCCCAGGTCGGAAGCCCCCGTCGTGGCCATCAGCGCCCTCACCGGCGCGGGCCGCGACGACCTGGTGGCGGCCCTGCTGGGTCTGTGCGGTGTCAGCGAGCTCCAGGGGTTGCAGGTGGCCCTCAACGGGCGTCAGCGGGAGTTGGCGGCGGCGGCCGCCACCAGCCTGGCGCGCTCCATGGAGGCGGCCGACCAGGGCCTGCCCTGGGATTTCTGGACCATCGATCTGCGTGGCGCCATCGCCGGCCTGGGGGCGATCACCGGCGAGGAGGTGACCGAGGCGGTGCTGGAGCGGATCTTTTCCCGCTTCTGCATCGGTAAGTAGCCGCCTGCGGCATCACGAAACGCTCACCCCGGTTGACCGCTTAACCTCGCCCGTGAATGCTTTGACAAACGCACTCCAGCGGGCGAATGCAAACCATCGACTGGCTCTGGATCCTGCATCCCGCCCTGGCGGTGGTGCTGATCTACCCCCTGATCGGCATGGTGGTGCGGCTCGGCATCCAGGCCCGAGCGCGCCGGGTCGAGAAGGCCAAGCTGCCCCCCACCACTGGCCGCGACCACGCCGATCTGGGCCAGTGGCTCTCGGCGGGGGTGGTGATGCTGGTGCTGGTGGCGCTCACGGTGGTGATCGTCACCAAGCAGCCGCCGGAGGGCTTCACCGGCGGTGGCGGCCGTGCCCTGCAGCTGCTGCTGGTGTTGGTGGGCACGGTGGTGTCCCTGCTGGCCCTGTGGCGGGTGAAGGCCAAGGGCTACAGGTTTGTCTTTGCCCTGCTCACCTGGGCGGGTGTGCTCGGCCTCGGCGCCCAGCCCGAGGTATGGCGCCTCAGCGACAACCCACTCAGCGCCGAGTTCTGGCAATCCCATTACTGGGCCGGGGTGGCCGTGGTGGGGCTGATGATCTTCTCCCTGGCGGCCCGTCCGGAGATCCTCAAGGATCTTCGCTGGCGACGGCTGCACCTCACCGCCTCGGCCCTGGCGGCCGTGCTGTTCCTGGTCCAGGGCATCACCGGCAGCCGTGACCTGCTGGAGATTCCCCTGGCCTGGCAGAAGCCCACCATTTATGCCTATGATCCGGTGCAGCGGGTCTGTCCACCCTTCGCTCCGGCTCCGGAGCCTGCCCCCCCGGTCGGGCCGGCAGGCAGCTGATGGTGCCTGGTGTGGACCCTGTCCCGATGGTCCCCTTCACCCCGGCGCTGGAGGCCCAGCTGCGCGGCTGGCTGGAGGAGGACATCGGCCGCGGCGACCTCACGGCACCGGCCCTGATCGGCCGTCATGGCCGGGCCCACTGGGTCACGCGGGCCGATGGGGTGTTCTGCGGCGGGGTGCTGGTGGGGCCACTTCTGGCCTTGCTGGATCCCCAGTCCTCGGTGCGGTTGCTGGTGGCCGATGGGGAGCTTGTGGTGGCCGGCCAGCGGCTGCTGGAGCTGGAGGGGCAGGCGGCCGCCCTGGTGGCGGCGGAGCGCACGGCCCTCAACCTGGCCATGCGTCTGTCGGGGATCGCCACCGCCACCGCCGCCCTGGTGGAAGCCCTGGCGGGCACCGGCGTGCGCCTGGCCGACACCCGCAAGACCACCCCGGGCCTGCGGGTGCTGGAGAAGTACGCCGTGCGCTGCGGCGGCGGCTGCAACCACCGGCTCGGCCTCGACGATGCCGCCATGCTCAAGGAGAACCATCTGGCCTGGTCGGGCGGCGTGGCTCCGGCGATCGCGGCGGTGCGGGCCTCGGCCCCCTGGCCGGCGCGGGTGATCGTGGAGTCGGAAACCCCAGCCGAGGCGCAAGCCGCCGTGCGCGCCGGGGCCGACGCGGTGCTGCTCGATGACTTCAGCCCCGCGGCGCTGGCCGCCCTGGTGCCCCAGCTGCGGGCCCTGGCGCCGAGTGTGGTGCTGGAGGCTTCGGGGGTGCGACCGGAGCAGCTGGCCGCCTACGCCGCCACCGGCATCGATCTGATCTCCACCAGTGCCCCGGTCACCCGCAGCCCCTGGCTGGATCTGAGCATGCGCTTCGACCCCCTGCTGGCCTGAACCAGGGCCATGGTGAAGAAACACCCCACTCCCCTGGCATCGATGGCTCCGCCCCCGATCGGTTGCCAGAGTGGGCGCCGATGACCCCCGAGCCGACCCGCGTGCCGCAGCGACCCATGCCGCATCCAGCGCTTGCGCAGCCAACACCTCCTCAACAGGCTGCCCCGATCGGCGTCGTCGCGCGGGCCCGGCGCTGCGCCGTGGTGGGACCCTCCCTGCTGCTGGCGCTGGTGGCGGCCCTGGGCAGCCCAGCGGCGGCCAGGGCCGAATCGGTGCTCGAGCAGGCGGCGCGCACCGGCGAGATCACCATGGCCGGCCCCACCGACGTGGTGCCCATGGCCCACCTCGATGCCAGCAAGACCCTGGTGGGCTACAGCCTCGATGTGGCCCGGTTGATCGAGGCGGAGGTCTCCACCTACCTCAACCGGCCGGTGAAGATCGTCTACACCGCCAATGCGGATCCGCTGGCGGTGTTCCGTGACGTGAGCCGCGGCGATGTGGATCTGGCCTGTGGGGTGCAGTTCACCTGGGAGCGGGAGATGTATGTCGACTTCTCCATGCCCTTCGCCCTCTCCGGGATTCGCGTGCTCACCCGGCAGGGGGGCCTCGACGGCTCAGCGGCCTCGATGGCGGGCAAGCGGATCGCCGTGGTGAAGGACTCCCTGGGCAGCGCCACCATCGCGGCCGTGCAGCCGACGGCGGTTCGGGTGCCCTTCGCCGGAATCGAGCCGGCGGTGCGGGCGCTGCTGGCCGGCCAAGTGGATGCCGTGGGGGGTGATTCCCTGTTGCTCGCCGGTGCCCTCCAGAGCCTCGGCGGCAAGGGTTACGGCCTGGTGCCCGCGGAGGCCTTCTCCCGCTTTGCGGTGGGTTGCATTCTTCCGGAGGACAATTCCACCTTCCGCAACCTGGTCAATCTGGCCATCGCCCGGCTGGTGCAGGGCTACCTCGATGATGAGCCGACTGCCGTGGCCAGCGTCAACCGCTGGCTCGGTCCGAAGGGAGTCCTGGAGTTGCCTCCCGAGGTGATCAAGGCCTACTTCCAGTCCGTTCTGCTCAACTACGAACGGGTCAGGCCCCTGCCGGCAACGACCCCATCGGCTGTCGCCCCCACCTCACCTGCCCGTTAAGGAGATCCGCCCCATGTCCATCACCTCCCGCGCGGCCCTGCTCGGTTTCTCCCTGGCCCTGGCGGCCTTGACCGCTCCCGCCGCTGGCCAGGCGGCCCTGCAGTCCACCTCGGCCGGATCTATAGAGCAACGGCTGCAGCGCATCACAGCGGCGATCCGAGACCAGGGTGACGGGAGCGTTGTGGACGGCTTCTCCGCCGGCGATCAGCGGCTGGCCTTGGGCTTCGTCAATGGCGGCCGGGGCGGCTTCGCCAACGCGGCCCGGGGCGGCTTCGTCAATGGCCACCCCTATTACGGCGGCGGCGGTGGCTTCCGCAATGGCGGCGGCGGTTTCGTCAATGCCAGGGGCGGGGGCGGCTTCGTGAATGGGGGGGGCATGCGCGGTGGGGCGTTCCGGAACTGGTAGGTCCCAGGCCGGCGGCGTTGCAAGCCCGCACGCTGATGTCCTCAGGGCCTGAAACCGCCATTAAGGTGCAGCACGTGCACGGCTCTGCCCATGGCTTCTCCTGCTGCGCTGGTTCCCGCCGGTTCCATCCGATCCCGCCGCAGCAGGGTCCTGGCCCTGGGACTCCTGGCCTGCCTCTGGCCCCTGGGGGGCCTGGCCCCGGCGCGGGCCGCCGACGCCGTGCTGGAGCAGGCAGCCAAGTCGGGCGAGGTGCTGATGGTGGGTCCCGCCGACAGCCCGCCCCTGGTCAAGATCGGGCCGAAGGGGGAGCCGGAGGGTTACGCCATTGATCTGGCCCGCCGCATCGACCGCCAGCTCAAGGCGGAGCTGGGCACCACGGTGCAGATCCGCTTCGCCCCCGTCGACAACACCGCCGTCACGGTTGAGGCCGTTGCCAGCGGCAACGCCGGCCTGGCCTGCGGCGTGCCCTTCAGCTGGGAGCGGGAAAAGCTGGTCGATTTCTCCCTGCCGATCGGCCTCTCCGGCCTGAGGCTGCTCACCCGCAGCGGCAGTCTTGATGGCTCCCCAGCCTCCCTCGCTGGTCAGTCGATCGCGGTGGTGGAGGGGTCCCTCGGGGCCGGTCTGCTGGGTTCCCTCCAGCCCAGCGCCAAGGCGGTCAGCTTCCCCACCCTGGCCCTGGCCGTCACGGCCCTGGAGCAGAAACGGGTGACGGGAGTGCTGGGTGATGCCAACGTGCTGGCCGGTCTGCGGCACCAGCGCCAGCTCTCGGGCGTGGCCCTGGTGCCTGAGCAGCCCTATGTGAGCTATGGCGTCGGCTGCATCGTGCCGGAGAACAATTCCAGGCTGCTGAACGTGGTCAACCTGGCCATCGCGGGACTGCTCCAGGGCTACCTGGAGGGCCGCCCCGAGGCCGTGGCCAGCGTCGCCCCCTGGGTCGGACCCACCGGTGTGCTGGTGGTGCCAGCCGAGCGGGTCCGCGCCTTCTTCGAATCCGTGCTGCTGACCCGCGAAGGTTTCCAACTGGCGGCCCCTTCACCGGCGGCTCCCCGATGACCTCCTGCACCTCCGCCCTGCGGCGGCCTGATCGCCCCGTCCCGCTCCTCCCTCCTTTCCTGGCAGCCCTCCGATGACGAACCACCCCCGTTCCGGTCTGTTCGGTTTCCTGCTTCTGCTGGCGGCCCTGGCCCCCGCCGGTGCCGGAGCCAAGGCGGTGGCCGATGGGCTGGGCCAGTCGCCGTCCACCCCCGCCCAGGCATCGTCTCCCCTGGAGGCCGCGCCTGGGTCGATCGACGCCCGCCTGCGGCGCATCTCCCAGGCCATGGGGCAGGAGTCGCCGGGGCCGGAGACAGTGGAGGGCCTGGCCAAAGCCCCCGATGGCCGCCTCGCCTACGTCTTTGTGAACGGGGGCGGGCCCCGCTTCGGCTGGGGCAACGGCGGCTTCCGCAACGGCGGCTGGGGCAATGGTGGCTTCCGTAACGGCGGCTGGGGGAATGGCGGCTTCCGCAACGGCGGCTGGGGCAACGGCGGCTTCCGTAACGGCGGCTTCCGCAACTTCTGGTGATCGCCACCAGTACCCCAACACCGGGCAACCCGGAAGGCTTCGGGCCGTTGCAGCTGCTGGTCATCCAGCCCACCCCCTACTGCAACCTCGACTGCGACTACTGCTACCTGCCCAACCGCGACGACCGTCACCGTTTGCCGCTGGAGCTGCTGGAAGCGGCCCTGGAGCGGGTGCTGGAGAGCCCCTATGTGGGCAGTGATTTCACCCTGCTCTGGCACGCCGGTGAACCGCTCACCGTGCCGATCGCCTTCTACGACGCCGCCACGGCGTGCGTGCGGCGGGCCCAGGAGCGTTGGCAGGGGGAGCCCCTGACCATCCACCAGTCGGTGCAGACCAACGCCACGCTGATCAACGAGGCCTGGTGCGACTGCTTCGAGCGCAACGGCATCTCAGTGGGTGTGAGCATGGATGGGCCGGCCTTCCTCCACGACGTCCACCGCCGCACCCGCACCGGCCTGGGGACCCACGCCGCCACCCTTCGGGGTATCGAGCATCTGCGCCGCCGGGGCATCCCCTTCCAGGTGATCGCCGTGATCACCGAGGAATCCCTCGGCTACGCCGATGACCTGTACGCCTTCTTCGTCGAGAACGGCATCACTGAGGTGGCCTTCAACATGGAGGAGACGGAGGGGGAGAACCGGGTGTCCACCCTCAGCCGCCCCCATGCTGAGGTGGCCTATCGCGAGTTTCTGCAGCGGTTCTGGGAGCTGTGGCAGGAGCACCCTGGGCAGATGCGGGTGCGGGAGTTCGAGGGCATCTGCAGCCTGGCCCAGGCCGACGCCCGCCTGGAGTGCACCGACATGAACAACCCCTTCGCGATCGTCAACGTGGATGCCCGCGGCGCGATCTCCACCTTCGATCCCGAGTTGCTATCGGTTCAGACCGACACCTACGGCGACTTCGTGCTGGGCCATGTCCAGAGCGACAGCCTGGTCTCGATCGCCACCAGCCCCAAGTTTCTGCGCATTCTGGCGGACATGCGTGCCGGCACCGACCGCTGCCGCGCGGAATGTGCCTACTTCGGCCTCTGTGGAGGAGGCGCCGGCAGCAACAAGTACTGGGAGCACGGCACCTTCGCCTGCACAGAAACCCAGGCCTGCCGCTACCGCATCAAGCTCACGGCCGATGTGGTGCTCGCTGGCCTGGAGCAGGCCCTGGGCCTGGTCTCCTGATCCTCCGTTGCGGTGCCTACAAATGGAAGAGCCGCTGCGGTTAGACAGCGGCTCTTGGGTCTGTTAGCCGTGGAAAGCCGGCGCGTGGACGACCTCTCACAGCAGAGGCTGGGTGGCGACCAGCCAGGGGGTGGTCGGCGAGGAGGCCGAGCCGGCGGCGGGGAACGGCGATGCCAGCAACTCCGTGGGGTTGGACAGGCCAAGGGAGGCAAGCTCACCCAGGGCCAGGATCGGCGTGTTGGTGAACGTCGGATCCGCGGGCAGGAGTTCGTCGAAGGTCGCCGGAGCGCCGACGAGGGCGTCACTGGCGTCCGGGGCGAGGCTGGTTCCGCCGCCGATGATCGGGTCGACCGTCTGCAGGGCCGCGTTTAGTGGCGCGGGGGTGAGCGGTGTGCCCGAGGCATCGACCATGAACTGCTGCTGGAGGAGCAGGCCCGAGCTGCTGGTGGGCGTGGCCAGGGTGTTGGAGGAGGTGAAGTTCCAGTTTTTATCCAGCGACCAGGTGCGGATCTGCCCGGTGGAGACCACTTTCCAGAGAATCTGGTTCACGCCGGCGGCGTTGGTTTCCGCGGCGAGGATCTGCCTGTCGGCGAATTGGCTGGCCTTGATCTGGGTGCCGCTCAAGCGGACCGCGGAGCTGACGCCGTTGATCTGAACCGACACCAGATCAGTGATGTTGTCGCGGAGCAGTTGCAC
>NZ_JAHLYP010000011.1 GCF_025127995.1 Synechococcus sp. CS-1332
GCTGCCGCAAGCCTGGGCCGACACAATCAATAATCTCGGCAGCGCCTACAGTAAACTTGCCCCGTTTACAGAGAATCCGAAACAACAGATCGAAAACGCAATCGAGGCCTATACCAATGCCTTGCGGGTCAGAACAGAAGCCGAACTGCCGCAAGCTTGGGCCACCACAAACAATAATCTTGGCAACGCCTACCTCAATCTTGCCCCAATCTTAGAGAATCCGAAACAACAGATCGAGAATGCCATCGAGGCCTTTACCAATGCCTCTCGAGTTTACACAGAAGCCGAGCTGCCGCAAGACTGGGCCGCCACAAATACTAATCTCGGCAACGCCTACCTCGATCTTGCTCCGTTCTCAGAGAATCCGACACAACAGATCGAGAACGCCATCGAGGCCTATACCAATACCTTGCGGGTCTTCACAGAAGCCGATCTGCCGCAAGCCTGGGCCACCACAAACAATAATCTCGGCAACGCCTACCTCGAGCTTGTCCCGTTCTCAGAGCATCCGAAACAACAGATCGAGAACGCCATCGAGGCCTATACCAATTCCTTGCGGGTCTTCACAGAAGCCGATCTGCCGCAAGCCTGGGCCACCACAAACAATAATCTCGGCACCGCCTACGTCGATCTTGCCCCGTACTCAGAGAGTCCGAAACAACAGATCGAAAACGCCATCGAGGCCTATATCAATGCCTTGCGGAGCAGAACAGAAGCCGAGCTGCCGCAAGCCTGGTCCGACACAATCACTAACCTTGGCAACGCCTACCTAATTCTTGCCCCGTTCTCAGAGAATCCGAAACAACAGATCGAGAAAGCCATCGAGGCCTTTACCAATGCCTTGCGGGTCAGAACAGAAGCCGAGCTGCCGCAAGCCTGGGCCGCCACAAGCAATAATCTCGGCAACGCCTACCGCGATCTTGCCCTGATCTTAGAGAATCCGAAACAACAGATCGAGAACGCCATCGAGGCCTATACCAATGCCTTGCGGATTCTGGATTCGGTGACCCGCTCCGCAGATTGCCTGTTGACAGCCAGGAACCTTGGCAATCTGGGCTTTATGAACAACCTGCGCGATATTGCCATCAAGGGCTACACACTGGCCATCAAAGCCGTGGAAAACCTGCGCTCGGTGGCGATTGATCCCAAGCGTAAAGCCGAGATTGTGGCAGAGGCCATCGAGGTTTACGCCAACCTCGTACAGGTGTATGTGGATGCTGAGCAATACGACAAAGCCCTTGAGGTGGCTGATCGTTCCAAAGCCCGCAATCTCGTTGAACTGTTAGCCACCAAGGACCTCTATCCCAAGGGAGACATCCCGCCAGAAGTGATTCGCCGCCTGGATGCCCTGCGCGGCTCCATTGCCCGGGCAGAACGGCAGCTCAACAAGAATGATGGGGCGCTAGGCCCCACCACAGATGGTGGATCGATTGCCAAAAGCGATACTCGTACGCTGAATCTAGGGCCGCCGAAACAACAGGATGTTCAGGCCTCCACTGACCGGCTGCGGCGGGAAAAGCAACAGCTTGAGCACCTGATCCAGTTCGACATCCAACCCATTGACCCTACCTTCTCCTTGAGCCAGAAGGTGCAGCCTCTCACCTTTGAGCAGTTGCAAGCCGCCCTACCAGATGGTCGCACCGCCTTGGCGAGTTGGTATGTGGCAGGAGACAGGCTGGTGGCCTTTCTTGTGTCAGCACAGACCTCACAGCCAACCTGTCATGTGTACCCAGAAGACACTCTTCAGAATCTGACCCAGGCCCTGAACAGCTACATTCAGACCTACCTTCAGGAGAAAGAGGAATGGGCACGGTCCCTCCCCGAAGCGCTGATGGATTTCGCCGGGATGCTGGAGATTGATACCCTGGCCAGGAAGATCTCAGAGATGGCCCCGGATGCGGATCAGTTGATCCTTGTTCCCCACCGCTTTCTTCACTTGCTGCCGCTCCACTGTCTGTCGCTGAGTGAGTCGAACAACACGCTGCTGGATCATTTTGCCCGCGGTGTGCGTTTTGCCCCCAGCCTGCAGGTGCTTCAGCTGGTTCAGCAGCGGCCGCAGACTGGCCTGGATTCTCTGTTTGCCATCCAGAATCCCACCCGGGATCTCCCCTACACCGATCTCGAAGTCGAGGCCATCCATCCACTGTTTGGCCCCAAGCCCACGGTGCTCAGGCAACAGGCAGCCACCAAAGCCGCACTGGAGCGGAGCAGCTCCACCCTGGCCAGCAGCACCTGCCTCCACTTCTCCTGCCACGGCACATTCAACTTCGCACAGCCCCAGCTCTCGGCCCTCATCCTGGCGGACAGCTACGTGGATTCTCAGCCAGACGATGCCGATCCCGACCGCTACCTGCCGCAACTGGACGGCGGCGCCCTCGACCTCTCCAGGTGCCTCACCCTGCTCGATCTCTTCCAGCTGGACCTGCGCCAAGCGCGCCTTGTCACCCTCTCTGCCTGCGAAACCGGCCTGAGCGAGATCAACAGCCTGAGCGATGAGTTTGTGGGCCTCAGCAGTGGTTTTCTCTTTGCCGGCTGCAACAGCGTCATCGGTACCCTCTGGACCGTGAGCGACATCAGCACCGGCCTGCTCATGGCTGAGTTCTACCGCCTGCTCAAGCAGCAGGAGCAAACCCAGAGGCAAACCGATGTAGCCATTGCCCTCAAGCAAGCCCAGCACTGGCTCCGCCACCTCACCTGTGAGCAGGCCGTGGCACGGATCGAGCGTGCACTGCCCAGCCTCCCTGAAGCGGTGCGCCCCAACTACAACTACGACATCCAGGAGCTGAAGCGGCGGCACCTGCCAACCGATCGCCTCTACAGCAGCCCGTTTTACTGGGCGGCCTTCTGCGCGGTCGGGCAATAGGCCGCCGTGCATACCTCGCTATGGTTGTCAAGACGACGCATGGATCCTCACATGCCAGCGGATGCCTACAAGTTTCAAGCTGCCCTCCAAGCCAATCACTCGATCCTCACGCCTGAAGATCGCAACGCCATCCTTGACTTTTCCTCCAAACTGGATCCAGACATCAGCAACGAAGAGCTGACGAGCAAGCTGAGTGAATTCTTGACCCACCACGCAGCGATCAACTCAACGCTCTTTCCTGTTTCATCCTCGCCAGCAACGGACACGGAAACACGTCTTGGTGGAGTCAGGCCCCGGCTCAACCCCCAAGACTTCAAGGCTTCCATTCGCAACATCGTATTGGATTCCCAGCGAGCATCTGACAAGAATGGTGAACCCAAACCAACCCGTTGAGTTTGCCTGCCTCGATCAACTTGTTTTTCAGCTGCACCATGGGCTGGGCAAACCGGTTGACCATGATGGCATTGATAGGCTTTTGGGGGTTGTGCCAGGGCTGTCAGATCAGCACCGCAAGGAAATCATCCGTGCGTTAATCCGAGCCTCCAATTCGTCGAGTCGCTTTCACCCAGGCCTCACACCATTGGCCCCCGGCGATGGCTTCTACGCCTTGGATCCTGCTGGGCATTGCCATCCTGAGGTCTTGCAGAAGGTAGAGCCATTCCTCCTGCACGACACGTTCATTCTTGATCTTTCTTCCACCGTTGCGAACAAGCCCGTCTCTTTGCTCAGGGGGTGCCGTTATCCTCTGACGTCTTCGCTCGGGCAATGCACTCTGCTCACCATCATCTCTGACAATGCCTCTGAGGAGTTTGCCGCGGACATGATCGTTGGGGTCCTGGGTATCGCCGAGCTTGAGCTGAGCAGAACTGAAATCCTTCGCGGTTCACCAATCCGGGAGTTTTCCGAAGGCAACACGACGCATTACATCTGGATCAAAAGCAAGCAGGACAGTGATGGAAGTGAGGTACAGCATATCCTGAACATGCTCTCTTGCCGTGCCAAAATCGATTTTGTGGTCCAGCAATCAGCCATCTGCTTTTCTGAGGGGAAGCGGCACTACGATGCCATCGAAAGCCACTTATCCCAGATCTCCGAGCTGAAGATCAGCGACAATGATCACCAGGCACGCCAGAAACGGATTCAGATTCTTGAAGATCACCTGGCTGCCTTGCCAGATCATGCTCATCAGCTCTCCCGTTGTGAGCGGGACATGAGCATCCATCTGCTCACCCTTATCGACAACGTGGCCAATGCCCGCAACAGCATTCCTTTTCTGCTGCTGGAGGGTGATACGTTCATGGGCGGCTTTATCGATCAGGACTGCCCCATCCATCAGAGGCAGATCGAACACGACCTCAAGGTTCTCTCCCCCGGACGTCTCTACGCAGACCAGGCGATCAGTGCGATCCGCACAATCGTGACGCTGGATTCCCAGAAACAGCAACTCGCTCTGGAGGAAGCGGAGAAAGCACGGGAGCAGACCATCCGTAAAACCCTCACCATTGTTGGCTCTGGCCTCACAATCAGTGGCCTGGCGGCCTCCACCCGCCCCAGGCCCACGGAAAAACTCCTTCAGCGGCTCCAGCGACCTCACCACCAGCCAGCCGTCCCTTCTCCAGAGCTGCTCTGGCTGTCAGACATCGCCATCCACGCCTCCCTTGGCCTGCTGGCGGCCCTCCTGATGTACTTGATCTGGAGCCTGGGCGGCCGCGTGTGTTCCCACCTGAGATGGTGTCGGCGAGCTGCTGGTCGCTGAGCACCTGTAAACAGCACCTTGGGCGATTCCTTGAGCAGCTCGATCCGATGGCCTAGATCGGCGACATGGTTTTCGATCTCGCTTCCGATCTCAAGCCGATCACCCAGCAGCCCCGCCCCCAGCTCTCATAGGAACTGGACCACTGATGGGGGTCACGTCAGGAGGTTCGCTGAATCCATCTCAGAACAGCAGCGCGTCGTACAAACCCTCCACCAACGAACCGATGCGCGTGCGGCAGCCATGCCGCAGGGGCGGTTAGCGGAACGGGGTGGTGAGCAGCGACTGGCTGCTTTCCACTAGGGCCTCCAGCCGCGCCAGCTGGTCCAGGCATCCACCAAGGGACCAAGCGAATCAATGCCCTGCTGCTGCACAAGCCGCAGCACCGCCTCGTCTACCAGGTGCTGCCCGACCAGAGGGTCGTGGAGGTGCTGCGGCTGTGGCCCCACGATGAATGAGGCACTCGCTGGGCAGCAGTGCCAGCAACTGCGGATCGATTGAACGCCTGGTGGCACCCAGAGCGCCCCATCCACCTACGCTGTAGAACACGTTGTTGAACAGCAGGAGTCATGGCGATCGGGGTGCGGGTTGAGCCGGAACTCGAGCGGCAGCTCGATCAGCTGGCCCGCCAGCTCGGCAAGAGCCGCAGTGCCTGCGTGCGAGACGCCATCACCCAGTACCTCCTGCGCCATGGCGATGGCGAGGAAGCCCGCCGGCAGTCGCAACGGATGGCCGAACGGGAACCGCAACAGCACTGGAGCGAGCAGCTCCCTGACTGGATTGACTGGACCGCATGAATCGGCCTGAGCTCCGCCGCGGCACCGTGGTGACCGTGGCCAGCCCGGGGGTGTACGCCGGCAAGCCACGCCCCGCCGTGGTGGTCCAGGCGGATCGATGGTTGCAGGCCCATCCGAGCGTCACCCTCTGCCCACTCACCAGCACCCTGGTGGACGCTCCCCTGGTCCGGCTTCCCGTCCAGCCAACGGCACGCAATGGTCTGCAGAAGACGTCCCAGCTGATGGTCGACAAGCTGTTCACGGTGCCGCTCAGCTCCCTGGGCAAGGTGGTGGGGCAACTGGAGCCCCAGCTGCTGATCGAGCTGGATCTGGCCCTGCGGGGTTGGCTGGAACTGCCCTGAGTTGGCCGCCCCACTGCCAGGATTCCCAGCAACGCCAGCACGCCGTCATGCCCCTGCCCCAGCTGATGCCGCTGTTGCTGGCCGCGGCGATCGCCCCATGCCCGGCTCTCGTGAAGGCCCAGCTGGATGGCCTCTACCGCTGGCATGTGGCTGGGCAGGACCTGCGCGGTCCGATCGAGCTCAAGAGCCAGCAAAGCCGCTTCACCGATGGGCTGTACCAGAAGCTGCGGCGCGCCTACGGGCTCGATCCAGCCAGCGGCCGTTTTGTTGACTTCGATCTGTTCAGCGGCACCCAGGTGTCGACCTTCGGCGCCAAGGTGCTGGGCTGCGCCGCCCTACCCGGTGGCGGGCTGGAGGCCCGGGTGGCCGTGCAGGCGGGGCTGCGCAACCGACCCATGGAGGCGCCGCAGCAGCTGCGCTATCAGCTGGTGAGCGGACCTGCCGGCACCTGGAAGATTGCCGACATCGTCTATGCCCATCCGGCTGGGTTCCGCCTCACCAGCTATCTGGCTGAGCTGCTGGCACCCCAGCCCTGATCGCTGCAGGTGCTGGGGGCAAGCGGATTCAGCGGCTCTCCTGCGCTGACGCGTGGCCGCTGCTGGCCGGAGACTACGCGTCAGGACGACCTTGCTCAAGTCGCTCCGCGAGCCAGACCTTAATGATCGACTGGCGGGTCACGCCGAGGCGTGAGGCCTCACAGTCGAGTTGCTCGACCATCCAGAGGGGAAAATCCACGTTGACCCGCTTCTGTTTCACGGGGGCTCGACGGGCGCCGTTGAGATCGAGCGCCTCCAGCACGGATTGACCGGCATCGAAGCGGCGATCGAATTCAGAGCTGTTCATAGAGCTGGACCTCCTCCAGGCGGGAGCGACGGACGGAAATGAGGCGGATTGTCGAGCCGCGGTAGGTGATCACTGCCGACCAATGCTTGCGATGGATCTTGCCAATCACCAGGAAGCGCGGCTCGCCAGTTGTGCGTGCAGGGACCTCAAGCAAGGCTGGATCGCTCCAGAGGGCTTGAGCCTCGACGAAATCGATGCCGTGCTTGGCCAGGTTGGCCTCGCTATTGACCGGGTCGAACTCCACATCCATTGTGAGCTGATTTTATACCTTTTCCGCTCTCAGCAGCATCTGGATCGCCGCCTCCACCTGCAGCCAGGGTCAGACTTCAGCAACCCCTGCTCCGGAACGATGGCGCACCCGTCTGCCGCGCAGATCGCCCGCCTGGGGCGCCAAGGGGTGGCACTGTTCTTCGTCTTCATGCTCAGCGCCGAGCTGCCCGGCCAGATCTTCCACCTCGCCCAGCACCTGATCGGGCCGGGGCCGGACGCCATCGCGGAAACCCTCGAACACCTCGGGGTGCTGCTGGTCTACCTCCTGGCCCTGGTCTGTGCCCTGTTCCTGGCCCAGCAGGAGCTCTGCCGCACGCGCTTGCTGGCGTCCTACCCGCCACACGAGCCCGTCCCCCTCGCCATGCATGTTCTCGGCCTGGTTTGGGGCCTGCTGGCGGTGTTCCTGCTGCGCTGAGCGAGGCGTGATCTGGGTGTGCCAGGGCCACTCCATGGAGGAGGAAGCCCGCAGGATCCTGCGCGAAGCCGTGCTCCCGCAATCCGCTGGCTCTGACAGCCCAGGTCTAGGGAGTCGCATCCACGCCCACTTCGCCGCCCTCGGCGGGGTGGAGTTGGATCTGCCGGCGCGGGTTTCCATGGCGGAGGCCGCCGTGTTCACCGAGGAGCCGGCGTGATCGTTCTCGACACGAACGTGATCGCCGAACTGATGCGGCCCCAGCCGGAGCCGGCGGTACTGACCTGGGCGGATGGTCTCGATCCAGCGGAGGTGGGCATCACGGCGATGAACGAAGCCGAGATCTTGCACGGCCTCACCCGGCTGCCCGAGGGTCGCCGCAAGCAGGCCCTGCTGGATAGCTGGCAAGCGCTGGTGAAGGCCCTGCTTGGCGATCGCGTGCTGGCCTTCCACCGGGATGCCGCCCATTGGTATGGCGAGCTGCTGGTGCGGCGGGGGCAACTGGGACGGCCCATCGCAACGGCCAATGCGGTGATCGCCGCCACCGCCCTGGCCCAGGGCGCCCAACTGGCCACCCGCAACGTGAGCGACTTCACAGGGCTGGGCCTTGATCTGATCAATCCCTGGGCCCAGAGCGAACCTTTCCGGTCAAAGTAGCAACAGTGCCACTGCAACTGTGAGAATGGACTAGATTCCACAGCCCCCTTACTCCCCGCCACCCCATGACCGATCTCCCTCCCGTCGCCCAGCGGTGGCTCGACCAGCTCACCACCAGCACCCGCAGCATCGACAGCCTCATCAACGAGGGATTCCAAGGTTGTTCCCTGCAGGATCTCCTGCCCTGGATGGACGGGGGCCAGAACCTGGCCGCCATCGAAGTGATCGACTGGGTGAAAAGCCAGCCGGGCGATGACGGTGACATGGCGCTGATGACCGCTGATGCGGAGGGCCTGGACAGGCTTCTGGAGTGGATGCTCGAAACCCGTGGCAACTGCCCGATGGTCTATGCACCGGAGCCGGATGTCGTGGTGCCGGACGGGGTTCCCTTGCTGCGCCCCACGGCCTACAACCTGCCGGAGGGCATGACCTCCGAGGAGGTGTTCAATGAGGAATTCAGCGAGAACCTTTCAGAGTTGTTCGCGGCCATCAAGGACTCCTATGGAAACCACGCTCACCTCCACCGGATCGACTATGGCCAGTTGGTGGAGAACATCGACAACGGCATCTTCCTGATGGGTCAGTTCATCGATCTCAACGACGGTGAACTGTTTGACTTCAGCATGGACTCCATCAATCAGCGGATTCGCTACCAATCCACTGGCCGCTACCACGAAGGCTTTCCTGAGTGATCCGGCACAACCGATTGATTTGCTCCACTTCCGCCACTGTGTTCGAGAGGCAATGGGCGCGGCTGATGGGTGTCAGGCGGGCCTTGGGGTGTCTAGGCATGGGGTGTGAGGTGTTGGGCTGTTGGGTTGGGTTTCAATGACACTGATCTTCCTCATACCAGATGGAGTTGCGCCCATTGCTCTTGAATTCTCCGGTGAATGCACGAGCATTTCGGAAAGCGACGACGATGCGCCCTTTCTCGACGCATTCCTGGACGTGGGCGCGAGCAGCTTCTATGGAATAGGAGTCCTTGTCATTCGAGTGCTTGAGGATCTCGTGCTCGACGTACTCATCAAGACGCTTCGGGTCCATCACGTGCGTCGCAATCGGGTCAATCTCAGCAGCAAGCAAGAAGTGATGCCCATGGAGCGTGCCAATCCTCAGGATGCGCTCATGGCGTACGCGGTCCAGCGATGCGAGCCAGAACACAGTGATTCCGCGGCGTGAGCCAGATGGCTGGGCGAGTACAGAGTCGACTACCGCCTCTACCAACCAAGACTTGACGTTGAACGACATAGGCTCCTCCGAGGGGTCAAGTCAGTGACACAATGGATCAGGAAGGGCTGTTCCTTAATGGATGGAGAAGGGAATCCCATTCGGTTCAGTTGCAATCTCGGCGATCAGCTTCCATCGAAGCTTGGACCAAGCGGCACAACCGATTGATCTGCTCCGCTTCCGCGACTGTGTTGGCAATCCCGCTCACCAGACCGGGCGAGCCCACCACGATCGAGAGACAATGGGCCCTGCTGATCGCCACATTCAGGCGGTTCGGTTCCAGCAGGAAACCAAGGCCCCGGGGGGCGGCATCACCGTCGCTGGCGGTGAGGGAATGGATGGCCACCGGCGCCTCCTGGCCCTGGAACTTGTCCACCGTTCCGACCCGCGCGCGATGACCCAGCCGTTGCTGCAGCCGGTTCACCTGCACGTTGTAGGGAGCGGTCACCAGGATGTCGTCTGGGGTCAGCACCCCGCTGCGTTCACCGCTGCCGGAGGCATGGCGGTAGCTGGAGCCCAGCAGCACCTCCACCAGCTGGGCGATGCGCTCGATCTCCTCCTCTGAGCTGACACTGCGGCCGGTGTGCTCCAACGCCTCGAATACCAATCCGTGGCCGGGCAGGATTGCACCATGGCTGGCGGTGAAGGGCTCCCGCCAGTCGATGCGGTTGATGATGTTGGCAGGGCTGGCCTGCAGGCGGCCGTCATAGAACAGCTCCGAGACCATGGCGGTGAGGGAGGGCTCCATGCGCCAGCTGGTGGCCAGAAACACGCCCCGATCGGCAGGGACGACATGGGCGTCCTGCATCAGATACTCCAGGCAGGAATCGCCACTGTCCCCAGGGTGATCGGCCTGGGATGGCTGGGACAGTTGCTGCTGGTCGCCCACCAGCAGGATCGAACGGGCGCAGCGGGCCATCACCAGCAGATTGGCCAGGGAGACCTGGCCCGCCTCATCCACCACCAGCAGATCAAAGGCGTCGGCCACGTCTGCGCGGCAGAGGCTGAACGTGGTGCCGCCCACCACGGCCATGGCCTCGGTGAGCTGATCGGGTTTAACCAGGGCAATGGCGCTACCGGCCAACACGGGGTCTTGCTTGTCGTTCGTGCACTTGACCACGGCCACGGGCAGGCCCTGCTCGCTGATGACGGCCTGGATCTTGAGCAGCAGGTTGTTGATGGCCGCATGGCTGTTGGAACTGATCGCGACGCGCTGACCACGGCGCACCAGTTCGGCGATCACCTGGGCCGTGACCGTGGTCTTGCCGGTGCCGGGGGGACCCTGCAGGGCGAGGGTCTTGCCGCTGCTGGCTTCCAGGAAGGAGGCCAGCTGCTCCACCACCGCTGAGGGCTCGGCGCGGACGAGCGCATTGAGCGCCACCAACGCAGCAGCAGGTTCACGCTCCAGCAGGTGACGGATGGGCTCGGGCAGGGGCTGCTGATCGTGGACCCAGCCCTGGGCTTGTTCATCAAGGCGCTCACGCAGGCTTTCACTGATGTCGGCGGGCACCTTGATCAGAGCGACCGGCGTACGGGGCAGGTCCACTCGGAGTCCCTCGGCGACAAGTCGGTCCCGCTTGCTCCAGGGAAACTTGAGCGTCACCAGACCCTGCTCCGCGTCGAGTTCGTCCACCCCCAGTTGAAGGCCCGCTTCCGGGATCTCGATGATTAGCCCGCTGTGTCCAGGTTGGGCGCGCAACTTGAGCGGTTGGCTGGGGTCAAAGCGGAAGCTGTGGTAGTCGGCGCCGGTGCGGGCGCTGGTGCGGCTTTCCATCGATTCCCACACGGCACCTTCCACGGCCTCGCCGTCGCTCTCCAGATCCCCTGGAGACTCCAGCGCTTTCTGCCTGCGATCGAAGTACCCCCACCAGGCCACCTTGGCTTCCCGGTGGTGAAAAGGGAGCAACTGGGCCAACAGCCGCTGCACCCGCCAGCTCAGTCCCCGGGGGCCGCGTTGCTCTTCCTCCTGAAGCCGTGCTTCTGGTGCATCGGCGGCGGGATCGCTCTGGAGCGTTTCCGGCAGCTCGTTGATTAATTCAGCCGCCAGGGCCTCCAGGGGCCAGGGTTCTTTCTCGGGCCGTTCTGGATCTTCCAGCTGGAGGGGTTGCTCGGGCAGGCCCTGGTCGGAGCGCAGCTGGAGCAGCCAGTCATGGAGATAGACGGTGGATTCACAGTCCTCCCGGTTGTAGTCCTCGATCGCCAACAGCTGCGGGCTGGCCTCTGGCGCTGGACCCGGCCGGGGAGGTTCTCCCGATGCCTGCCAGCTGGTGTAGGCCACCACCGAATCCCCGGCGTTGGTGACCTCCGCAGAGCGCGCCTCCATGTAGAGGTGCTCCACCTTCTTGATCGAGTAGCTGTCCTCGCCCAGCACGATCGCGTTGGTGACCACCGGCAGCAGATCCACCAGCAGGCCTGAGCGCAGCCATTCATCGATCACGGCCTCCCGGGTGGAGTGCTGCTGGGCCAGCCGGCGCATGGCCGTCTTCTCGTAGCTGGCGTAGTGGTAGATGCGCAGGCCAGGAAACTGACGACGACGTTCCTCCACCCAGTCGACCCATCCCTCGAAGGCCTTCTTCTCCTGCAGTGGAGCGTGGGCCCACCAGGCTTTGAACTGGGGTGCGCCGCCGGGTGCATCGCGATAGCAGGCGCCAAAGAGGTATTCGAGCTTCCTGGCGGCGACGGCATCGTGCACCCCCTCCATGTCAAACCAGATATCGCCCGCGTCGGCCGCGGGGAGGGCGGATAAACCCTTGCCCGGCCTCAGGGGCCTCACCCGATAGGCCGGTCTGCCAGCGGCGTCAGCGGGGGTGAGCTGAAGTTCGGCCTGCTGCTGCAGTTCATGGAGTGCCTCGTGGGCCAGGCCCGGAATGGTGGTGCCTGGAGCCAGCGCACTCAGCTGCTCGATCGTGTGGATGCCGGCGGCCTTGAGCTTGAGGCGCTGGCTCTGGCGCAGGTTGGCCACCAGCATCAGATCCCGCTCGGCGATCAGGCGCTCCTCGATGAAGGCACTCCAGCTGCCGTGATCACCGGGTTCATCCTGCGGGGGTGCGGCGGGATCGAAGGCGGCGCGGAAATCGCGGTAGCGATCACGGAGCTGTTGATACCAGGCCCAGAAGCGATCGATGTCGAAAGACTGGAAGCGGCCACCGCCGAGAAACAACTCAAAGCGATCGGGCCGCTGCCCCAGCAGGGGGGTGAGCAGTTCCCCGTAGGCACAGGCTTGCACCAGAAAGGTGGTGCGGGGCTTGCTGGCCAGCTTGCATTCGATCGGGATGTAGCTCCAGTCACCGAGATCTGAGAGCTGGGGAATCCTGCGCAGCACATCGGCCGAGCCGCGGATCTCTCCGTTGTTCAGCGAGGCCTGGTGGATGAAGTCGAAGCCCTCTTCCATGGCGGCCCTGGTGGCGGCGTAGTCGGCCTCACGCTGCTGGCCGGAGAGGCGGGCGATGCGATAGCCCTCGGCTTCCAGTTGGTTGAGCAAGACCTGCTCAAGGCGCAGGCCATCGGCGAACAGCTGCTCATCCAGGCTGGAGGGAGGCGGTTGCTCGCCCGTGAACAGCCCCCTGGCCTTGAGTTCCTCCCACCAGGCACCGATCCGGGGACTGCGGCTGAAGAGGGCGAGTTGGCTGGGGGTGATCAAGCGAGCAGGTGCCATAAAAGAGTTAGTCGTTGAGGTTCTCCAAAGCAGGCCAGAGCGGCAAAGGTGAAATCCCCGCTGGTCATACTCCTTTAATTGCGTTCTGTCTTGATAAGAACGTCAATGGCCAACTGCTCTGCGCACCCCGTGGCAGCCACAACCTCTTGCCATACAACGTCAAGCTCGTAGTCATCGACCTCAACCATGTCTTCAGGTTCAACCGGACAGTAGTCGGTGATCAGGCCTAAGAGAGTGATTGCGACGTCACCAATTCTGTAATCGGGGGAGCGTACAATTTTTTCGATGAATCCTTGGCTTGCTTCCCTTGCCAACCTAATTGCTTCCGGAACTGAATCAAAGGTTGGTCCCAGCTCCAGCCCTGCTTCGCAGCAGTGCCAATCGGCATGTTCTTTGATGAGCTTTGCTATTGAATCAACATTCAGCGGTATGCATTCTTGCCCATCAAAGTTATCATGCTCGATAGGACTGCCAGAGCGTCTATGCTCAAGGTGAAGATTCAAGCCATCAATGGTGAGTTGAACGGTGTGAGCAAATAGAACAACATAGAGCAACGACATCTCTCTGCTTCCTTCTCTTGCATCCATTAGAATATGTAAAATGCCGAGAGCTTCGACACCTTCCCGGAGCTTCCAGGCAAATGTTGTCTTGTATGCGGAGCTCTCTTCGTCAAAGAGCGCACTAGTTAGAAACTCTTCTCTCGACTGGTAGGACGGCGGGAGCTCTGCTTCGGGGCTTTTTGCTTCTGCTGGGGAGCTATTGCTGATCAAGCTTTCTAGCACTTCCGGTAGAAGGCATTCATCTAGAGATCGTTGATAAACCTCTCCAGTACTTGGATTGATGTAGAATTTATGGATTTCCCCTTCTACTGTTTCCACAAATCTGCCCGCAAGCACCATCTTGCCGTGATTTCTTGCTCTGTACGTCTTGCCAACGTCAATCTTGTACAGGATGATCTTCCCCTCAAAGAATTGACTAATTTTTTCTAGCTGGTTGCTTAGTTCATTCAGTTCATCATCGCTCAAGATTTCTCTTGCAGTCTTTCCCGGGGGGATGTTGTAACAGGTGGGCTCCAGCATGGGGTATGCTCTCGATGTCGGGGTTGGCGCTGAAGATGGGCGCTACTCAGGTCAGAGATGTCTTTATCAATACACGAGTAAAATACGGAACAGGATCTGGGGTGATGGACAAGCCAAGGACCTTGCAAGAGGACTGCGGCTGAATAGGGAGAGCTGGCTGGTGCTATTCAGGCACACGGGAGTGTTACTTGATGCTAACTAAGAAATCTCCCATATTCCTATGAGTCTAGCTAAATAATCATCCTGCCTTCGTTTGACTGTTTCGAAATTCCAGCCCGGCCCAGCATGATTTCCTCGATCGTCGTACTTGTTTGGAGTTTCCAGAACCTGTATTGTTATCGGACAAGCAATAATGCTGCCGTCTTCTGTCATTCTTCCTGAGAAATAAACTTTCTTTTTCCTTTCAAACTCGTAGTTTTGGGCCTCAGAGTTTTTTCTCTGCGAGAGTAGTACGAGATTTCCTAATTTATTGACCCATTGCTCATGGAGATCATCTTTGCCCCAATCATCAGACCAATATGGTGTCAGCGTTTGAGGAAGTACGTGCTCTATCGAGATTCGTTCCCAGTCGAGGGATGGGCTTATGTTGCCAACTGCTAGGTCCGAGTCAATTCTAAGTAAAACATACTGAAGATATCTTTCGCCATATACATTGCCATGGAGAGCCCTAAGAACGCCTTCTTTGTCCTGGTCGTTAAGCGAGTTGTGAAGCGATGAGATGGCTATCTCGGCACTCTCTTCTATTGCCTCAAAAACTGGCTTGTAGCGAGCAGCTCTTACATTTACGTTGTCACGAAGCACCATAGAGCATGCCACAAGGCGCTCTAATTTCTTTAAGAACTGCTCAACAAGATTTGCGCTTGCGGAGTAGGCCGGGTGAGATAGAAATGCTATCGCGGGTGCGCACCAATCAGTATTTTCAGCACGGTTAAGCCAGCGCAGCAGAAGATTAATCCTCCTTTTTTGTGCCATGTCATCACACTCGAAATTAGCGGTCAGAACTGTTCTATACGAATCCGATAGTGGAACAAGTACATCATCTATGAATTGAAGAGTGCTATAGTTGACAAGAATATCATTCTCGTATTCTTTCAACAGGCTTGACCCAGCTCTTCGATGTGTTCTGATTCTGTGAATGTGTGTAAAAAGACTTCGGAATGCATCTCTCCCAAGATCCAGTTCTTTTGATTCCCACTTTTCTGTGTATTCGTTTAGTTTGCTCTCTTCTGAGACTTTTTCAAGCAGTATGGCTTTCAGAATGTCCGGCGTGTCAAGATCCAGCCCTCTATTATTTAGCGATGAAAAGATTTTGTAAGCGTTATCAAAATCTTCAGTCGCTACGATAACTACATAAGTCTTGTCCAGTACATATTTGAGAAAGGCAAGCAAAGCCTCCTCCTGGTTGTGATCCGCTGGAGCAAACTCTAGCAACTGCTTGTGAAATGTTTTGGCATTGTCTCGGATGCACTCTTGACTCGATCCCCTTTTGACACCAGCATCCATTGTCAATAATGTCTGCATTTCAGACTCACCAACTACATACTTCTTGAAAAATCCATTATCTGCTTTTCTAATTGTAAGTCCAATGCTATCATCTCCTAAATGCCGCGACTCCAGCATGCCAGAAATGTTCTGCTTCAATTCCAATGAGGTGCTAGGAAGTAAATTCCGAATAACAGATAGTAGTATTGTCAACGAGGTAAGACGCTGTTGGCCGTCTACGACTTCACTTATCTGATCATTCGGCCTCTGGATAACTACTATGCTTCCGAGAAAGTATTCTCTGCCACTCTGGGATTCTCTGTAAGCATTGATGAGGTCGTCAATAAGGGCCTGAGCTTCCTCTTCACGCCATGCATAAGGGCGCTGGTATCCGGGTATTCGGAATTGATAGTTTCGTAAATTAAATAGTTCCTGTAGCTGTTTTTGAGAGGCAACTATGCTCACTTGGGATGCGCAGAATGAATGCAGTCAAGGTAGCGCATTTGGCCTCGGTGGGCAAGGTGTCACTTACTTTGTGATCGCATGGAGTCCTTCCTGATGGTCGAAATGGCAATAAGATGTTCAATCTAGGCCGAGTTTTGCTGCATTAGTTCCTCGCTACACCTTAGGCTTTATGTTCACTTACAATGAGTTCCGATAAGCTCTTTAGTCCATTTCAGGATTAGCAAAGGATTCAGTCATCACTCCTTTCTAGTTCTGTAGATGGTTTCCCAGGATCCAGGGCCACGCTGCTTTTCTTGGTCGAGAGGAGACATTACCAGCATCATTGCCCCCATACGCCTATAGAGCTGGGGCAGTGGGCCTGTCGGCTGCCAGAGGTTACTTTTGCGGACGATCAGATTGACCACGTCTTCGCAAATCCAGACGCGCTGTTGGATGGGTGCATCGGTGGGATGCCGGCTGAGAATCTCATCGAGGGTGAGCGCCTGCAGGACAGGTGATAGGGCCTCATCAAACAGGAGGTAATGGAAGAGGCTGTCGATGGCCAGATCGAGGGCCTCCCGAAAGAGGCCGAAGTAGGCCAACCGATCGTCTCGGCTGATTTCTAGTCGATTCATGGTCCTGCCTCCACATTTGGCTCGGATGGAATCTCCAGTCGCAGAGTCGTCAGGAGTCCGCTCTCATACGCCCCCGTATCAATCCCAATCCGATGCGGCAACCGTGTCACCTTGAAGTCATGCCGAAACGTATGCCCGTGCACGACGGTGTACGGCAACCCATGCGGCCGGCTCAGAAACGGCCGCCGGATCCAGATCAGATCGTCTGTGGCCTGGTGCTCCAGGCGGATGTCGGGGCGCACGCCAGCATGCACGAACAGATAGCGGCCGCGGACCGCCGTATAGGGCAGCTGCTCGAACCAGGACTGGCGTTCGCGGGCCAGGGGCAGGAGGTCGGGGTTGGCGCCGTTGCACAGCCACAGCTCCACATCCTCATCCGGCGCTCTCCGTGCCATCGCCTTCAGCAGCATCTGCTCGTGGTTACCCCGCAGCACCGTGATCCCGGCCAAACCGAATGCGCCGGGGTTCTCCTGCAGCTGCCACACCCGCTCCAGCACCCGCCGGTCGCCGTCGGCTTCGGGGGACCGATCGATCAGGTCCCCCAGGAAGATCAGCTCCACACCCGTCTCCAGATGCGGGGTGAGTTCCTGCTCCAGCAGGGAGGCGCAGCCGTGCACATCCCCGATCGCCACCACATCAGGTCTGCTCATCGTCGCTCTCCCACACATTGAGGCTGGAGCGCTGCGATTCCCGGCGCAGGTTCTTGCGGCTGCGCTTTGGATCGCTCTTGAGCAGGGCCAGCTTTTCGCTGAGCAGGTCGAGCTCCCGAGTGAGCCTCGGGGTGGCAGGCATTGCCGACAGGTCGCCGAACAGCTTGCCCAGGCTGGCGCTGGCGCTGATGACATCCCCTCGATCCAGATCGGCGATCACTTGGCGGCGTTCCCGGTTGGCCCGCAGCAGCGCCAGCTGTTCGGCCACCGCGTCATCGGGCTCCAGCTGCTTGAGCTCCTCGCTTTCCATCACCGGCAACTGTAGGTGCTCGATCAGGCTCCGGCGGTCGCCGCTACCGGGGGCCTCCCAGGCCAGCCGCACGCTGAGGATCTCCTGATTCGGGATCCAGGCGGGCAGCTCCAGCTGCAGACCCACGTTGAGCTCCTGACCGACGCGCAGGTAGGGCAGTTGGTGGTTGCCGGCAGCGGTGGGCTTGAGGTCGTTGAGCAGATCGACCATCTCGGCGCCGTTCTTGCTGCGCACCCCGAGGCTCACGCGCCGCCCGAAGGTGCTGGCCAGCCCCTGGAGCTCGGAGGCGTAGAGGTCGGCCAGCTGGCTGGGGGTTTCGATGTGGGCGAGGGTGCCGTCCCCCGCCGCGGCCATCGCCCCCATCAGGTCCTCGTCGAAGTCATCCCCCAAGCCGAAGGCACTGGTGCTGATGCCCCGCTGGGTCAGGCCCGCCACCTTGGCGGCGATCTGCTCCAGATTGGTGAGGCCCTCGTTGGCCTGGCCGTCGGAGAGCAGCAGCACCCGGTTCATCGCCCCGGGATCGAGGTGCTCGGCCACCTGGGTGGCCCCGGCTCGCCAGCCATCGAAAAGCGCCGTGCAGCCACCGCTGTGGATCGTGTTGATCGCGGCGATGAAGGGCTGCGGATCGGTCACGGGCATGGAGGGCACCACCATGTTCACCTCGTCGTCAAAGCTGACGATGGCGAGGCGATCGCGGCCTGTGAGCTCGCCGGCCAGGAAGCGGGCGGCCTTGCGGGCGAAGCTGAGCTTGGTGCCGCTCATCGAGCCGGAGCGGTCGATCACCAGGGCCAGGTTGAGCGGCGGCCGCTCGCGACGGGTGGCATCGGCGGCCGCCGGCGGCGGGATGATCGTGAGCAGCAGATCCAGGATCGAGGGGCGATCGGAGGCCACCGCCGGCCTCAGGGGCCGGAAGCGCAGGGTGGGACGGGTCATGGTTGGGAAAAGCGGTGGGACGGGGGAACAGGTTCAGCGGGAGGCGTCGTCGAGCAGGACGTTGAGGCGATCGAGAAGGCGCTGGAGCCATTGCTGGCGCCGGGGGCCGGCGGGGGGAGGCAAAACGGAGTCGCGGACGTGCACTTCGATGCCGGGGGCGAGGGTGAAACGCAGCCAGCGGCTGCCGTTGTCGCTGGAGCGGGATCCGGAGGGGGTGCGCTCGGAAAGGGAGCGGGAGGAAAGGGGTTTGTTGAGCATCCCAAGAACGGAGCCCATCGCCGCGGCTTTTCGTGCGAAGGACAGTGAACCTTCGGCCGGAGCCTCGGTGTCGTCAGCCGTGGTGGGCATGTCCCGCAGGTACTGGAGGGCCTCGTTGGCAGAGGGAGCGGAGGCCGCCGCCCCCTCGCCATCGAGCTGCTCCAGCTGCTGCTCCAGATCGGCGTCGGCCAGAACGCAGAACGGGGCAATGGCGGAGAGGCTCAGGCCGCGCCGGGCCAGGGCGCGCACCAGCACCAGTTGCAACAGGTGCCGGTGGCCGTACACCGCGCTGCGCCCCTCCTTGCCGGGGCGATCGATCAACCCCTGGGTGGCATAGAGACGCACGGTGCGCGGCGAGATCTCCTCGTCCAGCAGCTTGCCGGCGACGAGGAGGAGGTCCTCGAGGCCGTAGAGGGCGTCAGCTGGAGTGAAGACCTTGACCATCCCCTAATTATCCACACTTGCAGTGCAGGTGTCAAGCGTTTAAGCTTCGTGCCCCGTTGACGGCCTCACCATCAATCACCCCTCTCCCGACCCCGCGCCCCTGCTGGAGCACCTGCAGCACCTGGCCCGGCCCCGCCACGCCCGCTGGGATCCCATGGGTCTGATGGCCGTGCGCGCCTATCTCATGGAGCAGCTCGGCGCCCTGGGGCCGGTGGAGGAGCACCGCTTCCGTGAGGGCATCGATGCGGGCACCAACCTGATCCTGCGGCTCCCCGGCCAGCGCCCGGAGCTTGATCCCCTGCTGGTGGCGGCCCACTACGACGGCCCCCTGCACTCGATCGGCGCCGACGACAACGCCTCCGGGCTGGCGGCCCTGATCGAGCTGGCCCGGCACTGGAAGGCCCACCCACCCCGGCGGCCGGTGTGGATCGTGGCCTTCGATCAGGAGGAGTGGGGCATGCTCGGCAGCACGGCCCTGGCCCTTGAGCTCAAGGCCAGCGGCCAGACGCTCAAGCTGATGGTGAGCCTGGAGATGCTCGCCTACACCGCCGCCACCCAGAGCTATCCCCATCCCGCGATGCGGGCGATCTATGGCGATCGCGGCGATTTCATCGCCGTGGTGGGCAACCTGGGCGCCGCAACGATGTTGCCTGGCCTGGCCAGCCGCATGGGTAAGCACGTGGTCACCAAGGTGCTGCCGGTGCCCGATGCCGGCCGTTCGATTCCCGATGTGCGCCTCAGCGACCACAGCCCCTTCTGGGATGCGGGCTACGACGCGGTGATGGTGACCGACACCTCCTTCATGCGCAACCCGCACTACCACCAGATGAGCGACACGATCGACACGCTGGATCTCCCGTTTCTGGCGGCCGTCACCGAGGGGTTGAAGGCGGGGTTGGGGGTGCTGTGAGCAAGAGGTTCATATGGTCCAGGTTGCAGATCTGGGCGGAAGGCTTCACACTTCTTGGCTAGCAGTCAGTCCGGCAGCTTGCACCATTGGGATGAAAAGCGTGAAAGCAAGAAAAGTATGTGACGTGGATGAGCCGGTTACCATGGTTGGTGGCCACGGGCCTCCATGCTCATTGCCCTGGTTCAATCAGGGCGTTGATGGAGACCCAGCGATGGCCGCGACTCGGGTCATCGCTAACGATCAGCACCACGGTTCCGCAAGCTGGCGTGAACTCAGGGTCGTCATCAGAAATGTCATGGGAGGCGTTGCTCTTGCGGCACTGGCTGCGCTTTTCGATCAGGATCTCCAGCAGATCTGAGGCGGCCCATTGGGATCCATTACCGCCGCAGGGATACCGGCCAAGCAGATCAAGGATCCCCACAGCTTGAATCACAGGGATTCGGCTGGGGTCCCAGACAAGGATGGCGTGGGGATCGACGTGATTCTGATCCCGGACCCGCTTGAACGGCCCGTCCAGCAGAGCAAGGAGCAGCTCGTCGCTGCGGTTGAGATTCTCGGAGGGCAATGCGGTGCTCCTGGCGGTGTATGTGCTCCAGTCCTATCAACCGAAGGCTCCAAGTGACAGTTGGCTGGTCATCAGGTAGGCGACCCTTCACAGGCCGTCCTCAAACTGACGGATTGACAACTGCGGCCCTCCTTGCCAGGGCGATCGAACAACGCCTGGGTGGAATAGAGACGCACAGTGCGCAGTGACGAGGAGGTCTTCATGGCCGTAGAGAGCATCAGCGGGGGCGGAGACTTTGACCACCGCCTAATTGTCCACACTTGCAGTGCAGGTGTCAAGCGATTGAGCTGGCTGCTCGGCCGTCTTTGGCTTTGTTGTCCACCGACCCCCCTCTAGTCCTTCGCAGGGAAACCAGCCACGATCCGGCCGCGCTGGGGAGGATGGATCCCTCCGAAGACCCGTCGATGGAGCCAACACTCGAAACCCTGCCCACCTTTTATGCCGAGCGGATCGGAGGCCCCCTCCCCCTCACCCTGTTGCCCCCCGATCAGCCGCTGCACTGGCAGGGGCAGACCCTGTTCGGCACAGCCCGGGGCACGGACCCGCCCTACCTGCTCCAGAGCACGATCGATTCCATTCTGAGTGAGGCCCCCCTGGGCCATTTCAGCGTTGGCTTCTGGGGCCATGGCATGAACAGCCACGCCTTCTACTACCAGCGGCGCGAACCCTGGTGCAGCCTGTTCCTGCGCCTCGCCTACGGCGGCTTCTACGACGACAACGAACGGGCCGCCCGCCAGATCAGGGCCACCATGGAGTGGTTCGCCGGGTTCCTGCCGATCGTCAGCGCGCGTGCTCGCCATTGCATCGTGGTGGATTCCATGGGTGACGCCATCTTCCGGATCTGCCTGCACGACGGGAAGGTGATCGAGGGGGATGGGCCCCTGTTTGAACACGAACGCGGGCCGGCGGAGGCCCTGGGGCCCCTGCTTGCGGGGCCCTGAGGGGTGCCCAGGCAGGGTCTTCAGGGGCGCCGCAGCCGGTTGGGGAAGAAACGCACAGGGGGCTCCGCCGCCGCCGGGCCATAGGCGGCCAGGACCGCCCTGGCCCGCTCCTGGTGCTCCTCCCGCAGGGCTGCCGGCGCCTCGATGCGGACGCCGCCGGCGAAGCCCAGCAGCCAGGTACGCAGGTCCACGTCCCGCCTGAGCGTCCAGGGGGGCAGGTCGAGTTCCACAGGGTAGGGGTGGCTGTCCCCGGCGGGGTTGGGCTCCAGCCGATGGGGCGCTTTGGGATGGCGCCACCAGGTGTCGCCGGGCAGGGCTTTGGAGAAGCGGGTGTGCTCGATCGGAAAGCGCAGCACCCCCTCGCGGATGAAGGCGAAGGCCCAGTCCTCACATGAAAAGCGCAGGGTCACCAGGTGCCGGGACCTCGCCTTGGCCGAGGCGCCGGCAAGGGCCAGTTGCTCGCCAAGGTCGTCGCCGCAGTAGATGCCGCCGCTGAGGTGCAGCAGCCTCCCGGCCCGCTCCACGGCCTGCTGGTGGGCCCCGTCGCTGCGGCGGTTGCGGCTCTCACTGCGGCGCAGGGCCAGGCGATCCAACCGCTCGGTGCGGATCAGGCCGTGGGGCTGGGCGACGGAATCCTCCTCATAGAGGAGGTACCAGCCGATGGTGTGGAAGATCAGCTGCAGCGGCCAGACCCGCAGCTCCCCCACCGGGCTGTCGGGGAAGCTGGCCCCCGAGGCGTAACGCTCCAGCACCACGCGCCGGTGCTCGAGGATCGCCGTTTCGATCGCCTCCGCCTGGCGGTAGCCATGGCGATCGGCGGCGAGCGAATCCGGGCGCACCAGGGCGGCATCCACCACCGAATGGTTGGCGTAGGTGCGCACCGGCGCCGCAGCCTCCGGGCTGATCCCGCCCCAGCGCAGCCTCTCTTCCAGTTCCGCCAGCAGATCCTGGGCGGAAGGGTCCCCCAGGCGACCGGCCGCCTGGCTCACCACCCCGTGGATCTCGCGCAGACGCTGGGCCGACAGCAGCGCCGTGCCCAGGGCATAGCCGTGGCGCACGTTGTCGTTGCGCGCCCGGAAGCCGTAGGGCGTCAGCAGCTTCTCCAGGTCCTTGCGCAGGGTGGCCGCCTCCCCCGGCAGGTAGGCGCCGGGGATCTCCTCCATCGCCTGGATCAGGTGACCGGGCAGGTCGCTGCCGTCCTGGCGATCGAAGGGCTGCTGCAGCACATGACGCAGCAGGATGAACACCCTGCGAAACACCGGGCCGTCCCCCAGGGGAGGCAGCCCCCCGTTCACGCCGCCCGGCGCGGCCACCGCCGGGGCTAGCTGGATCGGGCCACTGACGGGCTGGGCGGCAGTGAGCCCCTGCTGCTCCAGCCAGGCCAGGTCGGCCCGCAGGGCCGCCGCCTCGCCGTAGCAGTCCCCATACAGCCGCCACAGCAGGGCCGCCGCCCGATCAGCCAGGTCGCCCTCTGGCAGCGGCGAGACGATCGCCTCCAGCTCGGCGGCGGTGACGGGATCGTTGACGGCCAGGTCTGGATAGCGGCTCAGCAGGCGCAGCAGGTGAAGCAGGCGCTCCAGATCCAGCAGGCGGGAGTAGCCATGGCGCTGCACCTGCCGCTCCCGGTTGGTGGCCGAGCGGATGCGCTGGTCGAGCCGGGCCAGCTCCTCGGCCAGCACCGGTTCCAGGGACTCGTGGTGGCTGGGCACCAGGGCCACCACGGCCGCGAAGCCCTCGGCCCGGCTGGGCCCGAAGTGCGGATCGGCCAGGGCCGCCGCCAGCTCCTTGATCACCGGCTCGGGCACCAGGCGCTGGCGGCGCTGGTTCCACTCCAGGCAGGTGGCCAGGGGGGTGAACAGCCACCAGCCGATCCACTCCACCGGAGCTGGCAACGCCAGCGCCTGGGTGAGGGCCAGCCGCCAGGGCCGCCGGGCATGGGTGGCATCGACGATCACCGGAATGCCGTCGGCCACGGCCGCCCGGATCCGCTGGTGCAGCACCTGCTCGATGGCGCTCCAGGGGCCCTGCACCGCCGCATCGCCGAACACCTCGGCGCGGATGGCGTCGGTGGAGAGCACCACCGCCTCCGGTTCACCGGGGGCGCTGAGCAGGGGCGCCAGGGCCCGGGCCAGGGTGGTCTTGCCGCTGGCCGGCGGGCCGATCAGGAGGTGGCAGCGCAATCCGGTCATTTCCCTCAGCCCACATAGGGATCCAGGAAGGTCAGCGGCCTGGCCATGGTGGCCGAGAAGCCGAGGATGCCACGGTCACGGTGGCAGTACAGGAGGGTGTCGTCGGCCTCCAGCAGATAGGTGCCGCCCCGTTGGGTGAGGAAGTCGTCGCGGGGAACGTAGGTGCGCCAGTGGCCCAGCACTTCGGCCATGTTGCGCAGCCGCACGGTGGCCAGCTCGAAGGGCCGCTGGAAGCCACTGCCGCCAGCCCGTGCGAAGAACGAGCCTTTGATCGGCGGCAGGGGGCCCGCCTGGATCGTCTCGTCGTCGGCGATGCGCTGGGGGGCGCTGCGATCACCGGTGTAGCCGCGCAGCACCTCGGCCAGGGTGCCGGGGGAACCGAGGCCGGCGCACATCAGCAACAGGTTGGGCCAGGGGCCACCCGCCTGCTTCAGCCCCTCGTAAAGCCCCAGGTCGCGGTGCAGATGGGGCTCGGAATCCACCAGCAGCCGCTCGCTGGGGAAGCCGGTGAAGGCGCAGAAGCGCTCGCGGCCCGCCGCGTCGCCGATGCCGATCGCCAGCACGGGGATGCCGGCGGCCTCCAGCTGCGGCAGCACCGGCACCAGAGCCTGGGCGTACTCGAGGCTGTCGAAGTCGCCCAGCTGGCTGAGCAGCAGCACCAGCCGCCGGCGGCCGCGGCCCATGCCCTCCACCCCCGCCAGCCGCTCCAGCAACACGGCGGGGGCTGGCGGCCGGGCGGCAGCATCGGCGGAGGCGTTCACGGGCAGGGGGCTGGTCAGGTCCAACCATGCTCATCCATCGGCACCGACTGATTTATCCTTACCAGGTAATACCTCCGTCCCGAAGAGGCTTGCGATGGAGTCCATGGGAACCGCCACCAGCTCGATCACCAGCAAGGGACAGGTCACCATCCCCAAGGCCCTGCGTCAGCAACTCGGTCTGGCCCGAGGCGGTCGCGTCAGTTTCCAGCTGGTGGGCGATCACATCGAGGTGCGCTCCTGCAAGCCGGAGCAGCCACTGCCGGCCAGTGGCTTCGGCCTGCTTAAGAGCCCTCGCCAACCGGTGCCAGCGGATTTCGATCCCGCCAGCTTCCTGACGCCGTGATCGGCCTCGACACCAACGTTCTGGCCCGGTACTTCGTTGAAACGAACGGGGCCGATAGCGCGACCGAACGCCAGCGCCAGGCGGCCCGGGTCCTGATCGAGTCAGGACAAGCCCTGTTCCTGCCCAAGACCGTGGCCCTGGAGCTGGAGTGGGTGCTGCGGGGGTACTACGGCTTCGCGGCCGAGCAGGTGCTGACGGTGTTTGACCACCTCCTGGCCCACTCCTGCCTCACCACGGAAGATCGCCCAGCCCTGGAGCAGGCCGTCGCTGGGCTGCGCGCCGGGCTCGACTTCGCCGATGCCCTGCACCACGCCAGTTGCCGTGGCTGCGAGTCGCTCGCCTCCTTCGACGACCGTGGCTTCGCCCAGCGCATCCGACGCCTCAACCTCGCTCCCCGCGTCGTCATCCCCAAGGCCCCTTAACGGGTGGCGCGCGCCAGGAACCCCTCGGCGGCGGCCTCCAGAGCCGCGCGCCGTGCCGGGTCCATCCGCTCCAGCAGCCGCACCATCATCGAGAGGCGCGGGTTGGCCTGGAAGAAGGTGCGGTGGCGGTCGATGAAGCGCCAGTAGAGACCGTCCCAGATCTCGCACCAAGGGCCGCGCTTGTAATCGCCCATCTTGAGGATGTAGTTGGAACCGCCGATGTAGGGCTTGGTGGCGAACAAGCCACCGTCGCTCATCTGGCCCATGCCGTAGACGTTCGGGCCCATCACCCATTCATAGGAATCCAGATAGCGCTCCATGAACCAGCGGTGCACCTCGCCGGGGTGGATCTCACACAGCAGCATCAGGTTGCTGATCACCATCAGCCGCTCGATGTGGTGGTTGTAGCCGAGCCGGTTCACCCGTTCGATCGCCGCATCCAGGGGCGGCAGGCCGCTGCTGCCGTCGGTCCAGCAGGGGGCGAGGCGGCGGTGGTGGTTCCAGAAGTTGGCGGCGGCCTGGCGCTCTCCGTGCACCCGGTCGATGCCGCGCACGAACTCGCGCCAGCCGATCACCTGGCGCAGGAACCCCTCCAGCGAGGCGATCGGCACCGGCTGGCCCCGCTCCTGCCGAGCCGCCGCGTGGGCCAGGGTGGCCGCGACCACCCCCGCCGGTGTGAGCAGGCCGATGTTGAGCAGGGGCGAAAGCAGGGAGTGGTGCAGGGTGGCGTACTGCTGGCTGAGGGCGTCTTCAAAGGGCCCGAAGCCGTCGAGCCGCTCCTGCAGAAAGCCCTGCAGCCAGCTCTCGGCCCCGGCCTGATCGAAGGGGATCCACAGGGGCCCCAGCGCGCCGGGGTGGTCTGGGAAATGGCGGGCGATCAGGGCCCGCACCACCGGCTCATGGGGGCTGGCCGGCACCCCCGGCAGCGGCGGCTCCACATAGCCCTTGGGCAACTTGCGGCGGTTCTCGACATCGAAGCTCCAGCGGCCGCCGCTGGGGCTGCCATCGGCTTCCAGCAGCAGGCCAAGGCGGCGCCGCTGGCGTTCATAGAAGGTCTTCATGAACGGGCGGCGGCGGCCCTCGAACCAGCTCCGGCTCTCGGCGGCCGATTCCAGGAACGCCGGTGAGGGCAGCACGCTGAGCCGCACATCCTGCTCCGCGCAGAACCGCTGCAGCCGTGCCTCGAAGCCCCGGTCGGCGACCTCGGCCACCTGGAGCTCGCGCCCGTCGCCCAGCTCGTCCACCAGCCGCTGCCAGAACGGCACCCCCACCGACTCCGGCAGCTCGCAGTAGCGCACCGCCACACCCCGCTCCAGCAGCGCATCGCGGAAGCTGCGCATCGCTACGAAGGTGTGCAGCAGCCGCAGCCGGTGGTACCGCCAGGTGGAGGCCACGGCCAGGTCCTCGACCATCAGCACCCGGGAGCCGGGGGCGAGCTGCAGGGGGGAGGGGGTGAGCCAGTCGGGGTGGAGCTGGTCGCCCAGGATCAGGGTCAGGGCCACAGGGTGAGGGTCACAGGGTCCAGGCACATGGGGGTTCAGCTCCAGCGCTGGCGGTGGGTCTGCTGGGGGTCGTAGAGGCGCACCTGGCGCTCCAGATCGAAGCGGCGGGGGGCGCCGCCGAAGCTGCGCGGGTCGGAGCCGACGCCGGCCAGGTAGGCCCAGTTGCCCGTGTTCAGGGCCGGGTGGGCATCGATCAGGCACCACTCAAAGAAACGCGCCCCCCAGATCCAGGGCAGCTGCAGCTCGTTGACGAAATGGGAGGCCACCCACTGGCGGCCGCGGTTGGAGAGGTAGCCGGTGGCCAGCAGCTCGTTCAACTGGGCGTCGATCAGGGGATGGCCCGTATCCCCGCGGGTCCAGCGGGCGAAGCGCTCAGGGTCCGCCTTCCAGTCGGGCGGGCGGTGCTGGATTCCGCCGGGGGCGTAGAAGGCGTCGCGGTGGTGCTGCTCCGACCAGAGGAAGAACTCGCGCCAGAGCAGCTCCTGTTTCATCCATTCCGAGCCCTCGTCGGCGCCGTGGTGCTCCTGATAACCCAGCAGCTCCTGCCAGATCCGCCGCACCGAGAGGGAGCCCACGCCCAGGAAGGGGGAGAACTTGGCGGAGAACTCCGTGCCCACCAGGCCGTTGCGGGTGGCCTTGTAATCGCGCAGCCCGGTGGAGCCGAACAGGTAGTGCCGCAACCGGGCCAGGGCCGCGGGCTCATCACCGGGAAAGGGGAAGGCGCTGCGGGGATCCCCCCCGGCAGCAGCGGCCGCGGGCGGTGCCAGCCAGGCCCGGGGAAGCTCGTCCCAGGTGTCCCCCAGGCCGGCGAGATCCGGTGGGGGCAGGGGCGGTTCCGGCTCGCGCTCCAGGCCGCGGCGGAACTGGCTGAACACCCTGGGGAAGCGTTCGGCCGCCACCGGCCAGGAGTCAAACAGGCGGCTTTCGCTGGCGTGCAGCACCGCCGTGGGCTGCACCAGGGGGCGGAGTTCGGCGAGGGCGGCCGCCGTGGTGCGCTGGGGAAAGGCCAGCAGGGGGATTCCCGCCGCCGCCAGGCGCGCGTGCAGAGCCACCAGGGCCTGGGCCTCCAGCCGCCGCTGGTGGGGGCCCCGCAGCCGCTGGCCCTCCGGCCGGCAGGCCAGCACCAGCAGGCGCGCACCGCTCTGGCGCGCCAGCGCCACGGCCTGGTGCAGGGCGGGCTGGTCATCGAGGCGCAGCTGACCCTCCAGGGCCAGGGCGATGGTGACGGCAGCCGCCATTGGTGGTGCAAGCAGCCGATCCAGAGTGGCAAGGGCAGACCCACCGCCGCGAGGCCAGACCCCGTGATCCAGGCCCCCACCCCCGCCCTGTTCATCGGCCATGGCAGCCCGATGAACGCGATCGAAGCCAACCGCTTCACCCGCTCCTGGGCCGAGCGCTTCGCGGCGCTGCCGCGCCCGCAGGCGATCCTCTGCGTCTCGGCCCACTGGGAAACCCAGGGGGTGCAGGTCACGGCGATGGAGCGGCCGCGCACGATCCACGACTTCCGCGGCTTCCCTGCCGAGCTCTTCGCGATCGATTACCCCGCGCCGGGATCCCCCGCCCTGGCGGAACGCCTGCAGCGCCTGGTCCCGGAGATCACCCTCGACCACGCCTGGGGCCTTGACCACGGCGCCTGGTCGGTGCTGCGGCCCATGCTCCCGGCGGCCGATCTGCCCGTGCTGCAGCTCAGCCTCGACAGGCGCCGCAGCCCCCGCGAGCACCTGGAGCTGGCCCGGCGCCTGCGGCCCCTGCGCCAGGAGGGGGTGCTGGTGCTGGGCAGCGGCAACCTCGTCCACAACCTGGGCCAGATGGTCCTGGAGGACCGGGCCCACGGCTGGGCCGAAGCCTTCGATCAGCTGCTGGCCGAGCGGATCAGCTCCGGCTCCCTGGAGGACCTGCTCGATCCCCTCGCCCTGGGCCCCGAGGCGGCCCTGGCGGTGCCGTCGCTGGAGCACTACCTGCCGCTGCTCTACGTGCTGGGAGTGCAGGATCGCGGCGAGCCACTGAGCTTCTTCAACGCCGAGGTCACCCTCGGCGCCATCGCGATGCGTTCGTTTCAGGTCGGCGCCGGGGTCGGGTAGCGGCGCTCCATGACGGATTGCTGCGGCTCAGCGCGGAGCGATTGCGCTTCTTAAGGATTGCTCTAGGTTCTGGGGCAACAGGACATTCCCATGCACCGATCGATCGGGCTGCTGACCGCCACCGGCCTCACCGGCCTGGCCCTGGTGAGCCTGACCATGACCTTTCTGGGCTGAGGTGGCCGGCAACGGCACGTAGCCCGTGCGGCGCAGGAAGGCCCGCAGCGCCGCAGGGAAGTCGGCGTAGCGCCGTTCCGGTTGCCGGCAGTCACCCTTGGCGTTGTAGCCGGCCTCGCAGGAAGTCAGCCCCCAGTCGGAGCGGCGGTCGTAGAGGCCCAGCATCCGCCGCCAGCCGCTGTCGAACTCCCCCACCAGCGCCTTGGTTGCCACCCAGGCGGCCAGAAAGCCGTTGGCCTCCGTGCGCTGATCGGCGGGCTCCTTGAACCAGCTCTCCATCTCCTGGAGCCGGCGGCGGTGCAGCGGCAGCATCTGGCGGCGATGGCTGATGTCGACGAAGCGAGGGCCGTTCAGCTGCCAGATCTGGCTGGGGGCGCTGCTGCCGGCGTAGCTGGCGAACTGATAGAGGAAGCGGTTGTCCACGTCCACCAGCAGGTAGCGGCCGTTGCCCAGCGGGTCGCTGGCGCCGTTGGGGCCCCCATTCACCGGATCGCGGCGCACCTCGAACCAGCGGCGGCCGTCGGGGCTGCTGGTGAGCACGCGGGTGTCGTTGCAGCAGTGGGCACCGCCCGTGAACGTGGAGAGCAGTACCTCCGGATAGGGGTTGGCGGGGTCCATCTCCACCACCTGCAGCACCGAATCGATGCTGCCGGGGCCGATCCGCAGCGCCCCCATCAGCTGACCGACCACCTTCCCCTCCAGGCGGACGGTGGCCACGGGCTGGACTTCATCCATGCCATCGGGCTTCGGCTGGCGACGGTTCTCCAGCACGGCCACCACGGGCCCGTTGCTGATCACCGGACCGGGCGCCGGTGAAAGGGCCAGCAGCAGGGGCAGCAGCATCGCGGCGGGGCCTACTGGCAGCCCTGCACCGAGATCCGGTAGCTGAAGCCCAGGGCGCCGGGGTCGCTGCTGGCTCCCACCTTGAAGTTCATCTGGCTGGCCTGCTTGCCCGGAATGGCGGGGAAGGGGCCGAACATGCGGCCGGTGCCGATCGGCGGATTCATGACTTCGTTGATCACCTGCAGATTGCTGCCATCGCTGAACTTCATGAAGCCACTCACCGGATACTTGGCGCCGGCGTCGGAGGAGTTGGCCGTGAAAAAGAACTTGAAGCTGCTGTAGGGCTGGTTGACGATGAAGTCCGTGTTCCAGTTCTCCTTGCCGATCAGCTTGGCGGCCCCCACCCGCTTGGAGACGATCGGGGTGGTGCCATCGCCACCGACCGGTTGCAGGAAGGTGCAGCGCTGCTGGGCCTGGGCGGCGGAACCGGCTCCGATGACGAGCGAAGCGCTCAGCAGGGAGAGGGCCAGGACTTTCATGGCGGCGAATCGACTGACTTCGACCCTAGAACGCAAGGGGAGCCCGGACCTTCAGGGCTCGAAGGAGAAGATGCGCTTCCAATCGTTCTTCATGCTGATTACGGTCCAGCCTTGCTGGCGGGCTTCGTCATAGAGCCCCTGAGTGAACCGGCCCACCCGGGTGTTCTGCAGTCCCAGGGCCGGACCGTAGGCATACTCACGGCGGGCGTCATCGTGCAGCACCAGCATCGACAGGCGCGCGCCGTCGCCGGCCTTGGTGTACTCGAGCATCTGCCGGTCACCGGTGGAGTTGCCGAAGGCGGCGGTGGGCCGCCGGCCGATCATCAGCTGGATGCCTTCGGGCTTGCCGGCGTCGTTGTCGTTGAGCAGCAGCCGGGGCTCCTTGGTCAGGAAGGGCCGGCCCTGGCTGTCGTAGCCGTAACGGGTGGCACCGGCACTGCCGATCACCTGTTCCGGCGGGATGCCGTAGACGCCCTCGGCATAGACACGCACGAAGTCCTGGCCGCCGCCGGTGACGATGTAGGTCTTGTAGCCGTGGGCCCGCAGATAACGGAGCAGCTCCTGCATCGGCTGGTAGGTGAGTTCGGTGTAGGGGCGCTGCCAGCGGGGATGGCGGGCCGTGGCCAGCCACTGGCGCACATCGGCCCGGAAGGTCTCCAGGGGCATGCCGCTGAGGGCGGTGGCGGCGAGCCGCTCCAGCTCCTCCCTGGTGGTCACCGCCCCGGGGACCCGCTCGAGGATGAAGCGCACCTGCGGATAGACCGGCTGCTCCACCCAGAGGGTGCCGTCCTGGTCGAAGGTGGCGATGCGCTCGGCGGGCGGCACGAACCGGGGGCTGGCGGGGTCCGTGGTCTGGCGGACGAAGCTGAGGATGCCGTCCCGGGCCGCGCCCGGATTCCAGGACGGCAGCGGATCGGCCGGCCGGGCGGCGCCGCCGGCCCAGCCAGCAACGCCGGCCAGCAGGGTGACGGCGACCAGGCCCCCCAGCAGGAACCGGAGCCAGCGGCGGCGGTGGAAGGGGATGGTCACGGGGCGTCGGGCTCAGAACTTGCGCAGTTCGCGGCGGATCTTGAGCGGGTCGCCGGAGTGCTGCTGATTGAAGAGCAGCATCGGCACGCCGGCCAGCAGCAGACCGACCGCCACGACGACGCCCCAGGAGATCGCCGGCCGGCCCTCCGGTGGAACGTCACCGGGCCGGAGCCGCCCCCGGAGCCGCTGCCGCGTTGAGCGCCTGAACCTTGCCATCACTGCAGGCTCCGGGCCCGGCTGTCCCCCCAGTCTGCGGGGGCCGGCGCCCGCCGTTCGCCGTGAACGGCGATCCTGATCCGCTGATCCCGGGCCCGCTGCCTGCGTGGGGATGAAAGGATTTCGCCATCGCCGTTGCAGGCTCCCATCGACATGCCATCCCTGCTGCTTGCCACCGGAGGCCACCAGATCGAAGCGGCCGAAACCCTGATCGAGGTGGGCCGCTTCATCGTGATCCTGTTCGCCGCCCGGGCCCTGGCGGAGTTGATGGTGCGCTTCCGCCTGCCGGCCATCCTCGGCGAGCTGGTGGCGGGGGTGCTGATCGGCGTTTCGGGGCTGCATCTGATCCTGGCCCCGGAGCTGGGCGGCCAGCTCAACGGCTTCGCCGAGCACACGATCGCCGCCCTGGCCCACGTGGGCCCGGAGCAGGTGCAGGAGATCTACGACCACAGCTTCACCAACCTGCAGGCGGTGGCGAAGATCGGCCTGCTGGCCCTGCTGTTCCTCACCGGCCTCGAGAGCGAACTGGATGAACTGATGGCGGTGGGGGGGCAGGCGATCACGGTGGCGCTCACCGGGGTGGTCCTGCCCTTCGCCCTGGGAACCGCCGGCCTGCACGTTCTGTTCTCCGTGCCGTTGCTGCCTTCGATCTTCGCCGGTGCCGCCATGACCGCCACCAGCATCGGCATCACCGCCAGCGTGCTGGGGGAGCTGAAGTTCCTGCGCACCCGGGAGGGCCAGACGGTGATCGGGGCGGCCGTGCTCGATGACATCCTCGGCATCGTGATCCTGGCCGTGGTGGTGGCCCTAGCAGGCGGCGAGGGCTTCGCCATCGGCCCGATCCTGAAGCTGATCGCCGCAGCTGTGGTGTTCGTGGCGGTGGCCCTGTTCCTCAGCCGCACCGCCGCCCCCTCCTTCGACTGGCTGCTCGATCGCCTGAAGGCCCCCGGCGAGGTGGTGGTGGCGGCCTTCCTGGTGCTGTCCCTGTCCTGCTTCGCGGCCCAGGCGTTCGGCCTGGAGGCGGCCCTGGGGGCCTTCGCCGGTGGCCTGATCCTGAGTGCCTCCCGGCACCGGCACGCCATCGAAGAGGCGGTGAAGCCCCTGGTGGCGCTCTTCGCCACCTTCTTCTTCGTGCTGATCGGCAGCGGCATGGACCTGTCGGTGCTCAATCCCTTCAATGCCGCCAACCACGAGGGACTGGTGATGGCGGGCTTCCTGTTGGCGGCCGCCGTGGTCAGCAAGGTGGCGGCCGGCTGGAGCTACAGGAGCCAGGTGCCCACCAACCGGCTGGCGGTGGGGCTGGGGATGATGCCCCGCGGCGAAGTGGGCCTGATCTTTCTGGGGCTGGGCACCCAGACCGGGGTGCTGGGACCGTCGCTGGAGGCGGCGATCCTGCTGATGGTGATGGGAACCACATTCCTGGCGCCGGTGCTGCTGCGGCTGGTGCTGGCCGAGCCCGTAGAGGCCGCCGAGGCCATCGGGTGAGGGAACCGGCGCGGCCCTGGCCCGGCCATGGGACAGTGGCACAAGCTTCCACCCTCCCCGTGCCGAACGACAGCGGTTCCTCCAGGTCGGTGATCGTGGGCCTGCTGGCCGTGATCGGTTCGCTCGGCGGCCTGGCCCTGCTGGTCTGGTTCACGGTGGTGCTGCTCGACCTCAAGCACCTGAACACCTCCGGCTTCACCCTGCCCTGAGGTAGCTCCCTAGGGGGAGCGCTGGCGGCAGCGGGCATGGGCGGCAAGGAGGCTGGCCATCAGGGCCTCGGCCTTGAGCGGCTTGGCGAGGAGTTCGTTCATGCCCGCCTGCAGGGCCGCCTCCCGCTCCTCGGCGGAGCTGAAGGCGGTGACCGCCACGATCCAGGGCCGCTCCGGCCGTCCGGTGGCGGCGCGGATGCGGCGGGTGGCTTCCAGACCATCAAGCCGGGGCATCTGCACATCCATCAGGATCAGATCAGGGTCGAGAACACGCTGCCGTTCCAGCGCCTCCTGGCCATCGACGGCGGACTCCGGCGCATAGCCAAGACGCCGCAGCATCAGCTCGCAGAGCCGCCGGTTCACGGCGCTGTCATCCGCCAGCAGGATGCGCAGGGGATGGCTTGCCGCGAAGGCCACCCCGTCGTCCTCTGGGCTCGGCGGCGCTGGCAGGGGAGCCGGGGCGGGGGCGGCGGCCACCGCTTCCACCGGCAGGTTGAAGCAGAACGCACTGCCGCAGCCGGGGGTGCTCTCCACCCGGATCGTGCCGCCAAGGGCAGCAATGAGCTGCTGGCAGATGGCCAGCCCCAGGCCGGTGCCCGCATGGGGGGCGTTGGTGGAGAGACGAAGCTGCGAGAAGGGTTGGAACAGCAGACCCATCTGATCGGCGGCAATGCCGACCCCGGTGTCGGTGACGGAGAAGGCCAGATCGATCGCTTCTTTCCCCGGTTCGCTCACAGAACTGGCCGTCGCCTGAACGGACACAACGACGCTGCCGGCGTCGGTGAACTTGATCGCATTGCCGATCAGGTTGAGCAGGATCTGGCGCAGGCGGATGGCGTCGGTGCAGATCGCCGGGGGAACGTCCGGAGCGATCACCAGAGACAGGTCGAGCGCCTTGGCCAGGGCAAGGCTGGAGCAGTTGGCGACCGTCTCCTCCAGGAGGGAGCGCAGCTGGCACGGAACCAGTTCCAGCACCAGGTTTCCGGATTCGGTCTTGGTGAAGTCGAGGATTTCATTGAGCAGGCTGAGCAGGGATTCCCCCGAGCAGTGCACGATGTCCAGGCACTCCCGTTGCTGGGCGGACAGCTCCGTGGCCAACACCAGCCCCGTCATGCCGATGACCCCATTGAGCGGGGTGCGGATCTCGTGGCTCAAGGTGGCGAGAAACGTGCTCTTGGCGCGGTCGGCGGCGGCCATGGCCGCGAAGGCCCGGGCCCGGGCCTTGAGGGAACGGCGATAGAAGCTGGCTGCCAGAACCGAGAACCCGCCGCTGCCGATCAGGCCCACTATGTAGGTGAGCTGCAGCGGAAACTGCTTGCGTTGCAGTTGGGCAAGCGAGAAATCGATGCCAACAAAGCCCACCAGCTTCCCCTTGCTGTCCCGGATCGGAGCAAAGCCGCTCATGAAGGTTCCGAAGCTGTCGGTGTAGTGCCTTGTGCTGATGGTGGTCAGGCCGGTGCGGACGGCCTGGAGCGCGTCGACCGACGGATCGACATAGAGCTCACCAACGCGGGTGGTGCTCGAGGAGTCACCCTTGTTCTGGATGTAGTAGGTGCTATCGATCGCGAATCGAAGACCTTCCGGGCTGGCAATGAACACATAGGCGTAGTAGATCTCCGGCACGAGCCTGCGCAGCTTCAGCAGGGGTTCGCTGGCACGGCGATAGTCCGGTGTTCCCGTCTGCTCGGGCCTGGTCATGGCGGCAACCAGGCTGGGATCCATTTCGCTGGCGGCGATGCTCACCAGGTTGCGCAGGGCTTCGCGCACCTCGTTGCGCAGGAGCCGGTTGGCGCTCCAGTAGTTGAAGCTCAGCGCCACTGTCGCCACGCTGAAGATGGTGGCGGCCAGCAGAACGCTCTCCAGGCGAATGCGCCGGCGGCTCAGTTCGGGAACGGAGCCGTGGAGGTGCTGTGGGGGCGACCGCCAGGCGCCTGGCACACGGGGGAACCAACCAGCCAGAAACCCTCACCACACCACATCTCCCTGGTCTACCCCGGCTGCCACCCCAACGGCATCAGAGCCGGGCCGTGGTGTGCCATGGGACGCCGCAAGCCGACCCACTCTGGCAGCAGTGACCGGGGAGCTCAATCCTGCTGGGGAGCTGGCGCGGCTGGCGTCGGCCCGGTCGAATCGGTGGGCGGATGGATCACCCGCTGGGGGAAGGGAATCTCGATCCCGTTGGCGGTGAAGGCGTGCCAGATCGCCTGACTCACGGCGCTCTGAATGGAGAGGTTTCCGAGCGGGTCATCAATCCAGAAGCGCAGGGAATAGTCGATCGAGGACTCGCTGTACCGCACCAGAAACGCCCGCGGGGCGGGCTCGACCCGCACCCCGACCGTGGCGCGGGCCACCTCCTCCAGAAGCGCGATCACGACCACCGGGTCGTGCCGGTAGGCGGCGCCGATCTCCACCGCGCTGCGCCGCAGGCTGTCGCTGCCGGTATAGGTGGTGGTGGTGGCCGTGAAGAAGGTCTGGTTGGGGATCACCAGTTCGGCGTTGTCGCGGTTGCGCCACAGCACCGCCGCCCGCAGGCCCAGGCTGCGCACCTCGCAGGGATCGCCATCGATGAACAGCACCGATCCCGGCCGCACCGACCCCTCGAACAACAGCCACAGGCCGCTGATGAAGTTCGAAAACACCTCCTTGATGCCGAAGCCGATGCCCACCGAGAGCCCCCCGGCGATCGCCGCGATGGCACTGGTGTTGAGGCCCACCCGGTGCATCAGCCAAAGCACCCCGGCGGCGACCAGCAGGTAGCGCAGCACAAGGGTGCCGGCGGCGCGGGTGCCATGGGAGAAGTGAAACAGCCGCTGCAGGAGGTGCCCCAGCCACACCAGGGGAATGGCGGAAAACGCCACCAGGAAGTAGGGAATGGTGAGCAGCAGGAACAGGTTGCTGGTGGTGAGCGGCGAACCGAACAGGGGGAACAGGGGAATCTCGGCCACATCGCGCAGGGAGGCCAGCTGGTTCACCAGCGAGCCCGCCACGAACAGCACGAACAGGGGCTGGACGATCCGGCTGTAGAGCAGCTGGATCTGCTTGGCGGGACATCGCGTCAGCAGCAGCAGCCGGATCACGGCCAGCAGCACCCAGGCTCCCCACACCTGGGCGAAATAGGTCGCCAGGTCGCCCGGATAGCCCAGCTGCTCGATCACCAGCCCGTTGAGGCGCAGCACGCCCCACAGACCCACCGCCCCGAGCACCGACACGCGATACCGGCGGGCCTTCAACCTGGGCCGCAGCCACAGGGCATACCCCAGGGCGAAGCCGGCGGTGGTGAGGCACTGCAGCAACACCACCGGGCGGCTGAGGAACCCCAGCCAGCCGACGATCTCGTAGAGCAGTTGGTTCATGGGGTCGGGGCCAGCAGCTGGGCGATGGCCGGCTCAGGCGGCAACTCCCCCTGCACCACCTTCTTCAGCACCGATTCGAGCCGACCGCCCCGGACGATGGCCGCGTCGGGATCGCGAAACTCAAACATGCGGGAATGGTCGAGGCTGAAGGCGAGCGCGGCCATCAGGGCCGAGCTGCGGGTGGGGATCAACACATTGGGATTCACCGGCAGGTTGCCCGGCACCGCCACCATCAGCTGCTTCTGCGTCACCTCGTTGAGCGAGAAGGCCACGAACCGCTCGGCCAGAAGCCTCTGCCGCGCACTCGAATGGCGCCCGAAGCTCCAGACCAGCAGCCGGGTGACCGGCGTGGCCGGGGTGTCGGCCCCACCCGGCAGCACCGACACCCCCAGGTGCGAACCCATCCGTTGTCGCAGGCCGTCGATCCAGAGGCTGCTGCAGCTGATCCAGTCGCGCTCGCCTCGCTCCAGTTGCTGCACCAGTTCAAAGGGGTCGTCGGAGAAGGACACGTTCTGCTGCAGGCCGGAGTCGTAGATCCAGGCGATCCAGCGCTCCAGCGCCCGGTGGTCGGCGGCTGACAGGGTGGCTGCCTCCCCCGCCGGTCGTCCATTGAGCAACTGGGCCACGGCAGGGCCGGCCCCCTGGGCCGTGGTGGTCCAGAACAGTTCGCCCACGCTGATGGGCAGGCCCACCCGCAGACCCTTGGCACTCAGGGCCAGCAGCGCGTCGACGCTGCGGGGCGGTTCCCTGAGGCGGCGGCGGTCGAAACAGGCCACCTGCGGTTGGGCCAGGAACGGCACCGCGAACGCCTTGGAGCCATTGCGAAAACTGTTCTGAAAGCGTGGTTCGAGCCGATTGCGGGCGTCTGGATCCAGGCTCACGTCGCTGCTCAGCCCCTGCTGATGCAGCTGCAGGGCGGTGACCACGCGACTCACGATCAGGTCCGGGCCCAGGCCACGGCCGTCACGAAAACGGGTGGCCGCGACGAGCTCCCCCGCTGGGAAGTGCCTGATGTGCACAGCCACGCCGGGATTGAGGGACCGGAACTTCTCGATCAGGCTCCTGCTGATGTTGCGGTTGTCCCCCAGTTCGGAGGTGCTGCCGTAGTTGGTGCTGGTTTCGACGGAGATGTAGAGGTTGTCGGGGCCGACGGCGATGCCGCCACAGCCGCCGCAGGCAAGCAGCAGCGCCAGGGCAGCCAGCAACCCCAGGCCCTTGACCGGGGCCAGGGGTAAGGGGGCAAGGCCAAAGCCCATGGATCTCGTTGGCGTGGGCCTCTCCTGGCCCAAGGCTCGCACGGCCCTTCAGTCGAGCGCCCGCCACTGCCCGCCCGGCCCCTTCACCAGCAGCAGCTGCGGGGGAAACAGAACGCCCGTGGCGACGGCGAAGCAGAAGCCCGCGTCCTCGGGCAGGGCGGCCAGGCGAGCCTCGGTGCCGGGGAGGTTGGCCGGGCGGAACAGGCTGGGACCAACGCCACGGGCCACCACCACGGGGCTGCCGGTGGTGATCAGGCGCACCTGGTCGAGCGCCGGAGCGGCCAGCCGCACGCCGGCGGCATGGCCGCGCTCCAGGCAGCGCTCGCCGCGCATCGCAGGCAGATCGAAGCGCAGGCCCCGATCGGTGGGAAGGGCAGCCAGGGAGGCGTAGGCGCTAGTGAAATCGGGGGCGAAATCGGGGCTGAACAGGGCGGCCCGCCCGGCCAGCACCCCCAGGATCGCGGCACGATCGGCCGCCTCCAGGGCCTGGATCGGCGAATCACTGTGCCAGGGCTCGACCCGCGCGAAGGGGGCCTCGAAGCGGTGCTCGAAGGTCACCGGCCCCTGGCTCTGGCGCCGCTCCCCACCCTCACCGACCTGGTTCGTGGACAGGGTGGCACCCTGGGCCGTGGTGGTGGTGGTCGTCTGGTCGGACACCACCACCCAGCGGAACTGGCTCTCGTAACGGATCCGGCCGTCCTGGGGCGTGAAGCGCAGCTGCAGAAGGTTCGGGCCCCGCCGCAGCACCGGCTGCAGCGCCCGCAGCGGTAGCCAGAACGCCGGCGAGAGTTCCGGACCGGATGGGCCGGTGCCCATCACCAGGGCCCTGCTGGCCGCCAGGGGGTTGTCCAGCATCGGCACCCCATTGAGCACCAGCTCCACCCGGCCAGCCACGGTGCGGACCTCCGTGGCCCCGCCCACCTCCCCCGGGTAGGGCGTGAAGCTGACCTCCACGTTCACGGTGTCCCCCAGGGCCGCCGCCGGCAACACGCCCGGAGCCAGGGCGGTGATCAGGCCCGCGGCCAGGGACGCCCGGAACCTGGAGCACCAGAGCCAGGGGCCGGTGGAGGAGAGCGTTCGGATTGGCAGGGGTCGGCGTCACGGCAGGATCCTGCTCCAGCAGGGGATCGAAGCACTGGCGGCTCCAGCCGGCGGTGCCGCCATCGGGGTCGCGTTGAGACGAGACGGTGACCCTGAACGCCCGTGGCAACCAGCCAGCCAGAGCTCCTCACCACGCCCACTGGTCGTGTCTGAAGCGACGCCCACCCGATCGCGTATCGGGACGGGCCCAGCCGCCAGGGGGATGAGGAGATGTGAACCCCCGTCCGGCCCCCCAAAGGGCCCTGCTTACGTGTGATCAGGTGAAGCGGCTCCCCATGCCCACAAAAGCGGCTCCTCGCGAAGCAGCACGCCTGGAGGCCCTGAAGGATTACCGCATCCTCGATACGGAAAGCGAGCAGTCGTACGACGACATCACCTTTCTGGCCGCCCAGCTGTGCGATGTGCCCATCGCCCTGATCAGCCTGGTGGATGGCGATCGTCAGTGGTTCAAATCCAAGGTCGGCCTCGATGTCAGCGAAACGAGCCGGGATGTGTCCTTCTGCGCCCACGCCATCCTCGGCGACCAGACCCTGGTGGTGAAGGATGCCCGTGAGGATGAGCGCTTCTGCGACAACGCGCTGGTCTGCAGTGAGCCCAACATCGTCTTCTACGCGGGGGTGCCGCTGTGCACACCAACCGGCGCCAAGATCGGCTCCCTCTGCGTCATCGATCGACGGCCCCGTGAACTCAGCGACCTGCAGATCCGCTCCCTGGAGACCCTGGCCCATCAGGTGGTGCTGCAGCTGGAACTGAAACGGATCTCCGATCAGCTCGCCAGCGCGTTGCAGCGCATCGACGTGATGGAGCGACTGATCCCGATCTGCTCCTACTGCAAGGGCATCCGCAACGACCAGGGCTACTGGGGGACGGTGGAGGCGTTCATCAAGAGCCACGACAACGTGGAGTTCTCCCACGGCGTCTGCGATGCCTGCATGGCGAAATACTTCCCGGAGGTGGCTGCGCTCGGCAGGGAAGCTTCAGAGGTGGACGATCAGCGCTGATTGCGCCGGTGTTGAGGCGAATCACCTGATGTGGGCTTAGCCGGGTTGGGGGGTTCGCAGCTTGTAGCCACTGTCGATGGTGCTGCCGGGCATCGGTTGGCTTTCCTCGTTCGGGATCATCACCTCGATGTAGGCGGCGCCGTCGTGGTTATCGATCTGATCGAGCACATGATCGAGTTCCGCCACAGTACTCACCTTCGCCGTCAGCCAGTTCTTGCAACCGAAGGCCTCGGGCAACAGGTGGTATTGGACGGCCGCCAGATCGTCGTAGCCGTGGCCGCGCTCACTGATCACATCCTCGATGCCATAGAGACCGTTGTTGAGCACAAAGATCCTGGGTTTGACGCCGTAGCGTCCCATCACCGCGATCTCATTGAGGGTGAGCTGGTGGGAACCGTCGCCCGTCACCATCCAGGTATGGCCGGATGTCTTGGCCATCACCACCCCGAGGCAGGCCGGCGTGGCCCAACCGATGGATCCCCAGAGACCCTGCCCTTCTGCGCTGACACCTTGCGGTAGCAGCATGCAGTTGAGGTGCGTCATGCAGGTGCCGGTTTCGATCACAACCGTGTCACCGGCACGCAGCCGCTGCTGCAGGCGTGGATAGAAGTTCGCGGATGTCGTTGTATCGCCGGCCGCACCGGTGAGGGCTGATGAAGCGAGCTTCAGGCCGTGGTCAGCACAACGGGTGGTGACGCGCTCGCAGAGGGCATTCAGCACATCGTCGATCGCCACATTCACAAAAACCTTGCCACCAGCCCGCACCCAGTTGTCGTTGATCGAGACAAGCCTTGCTGGGTCGTACTGGCCCGTCCACAGGCCCGTGTTGAGTTCCGTGGTGACGATGCCACCGATAGCGAGCACGACATCGGCCTGGCCCACGAGTTCCCGCACCGCCTCCGAGGACGACCAATCACCCGCATAGAGCCCCGCGTACTGGGGCATCGCCTCATCGATCGTGCCCTTGTCGTTGGGGGTGAGGGCGGTGGGAAGATTCGTTTTGCGGATGAACTCCAGCGCCCTGTCTCTTACGCCGTAGCGGCTCACCAGATGGGTGAGCACCGCCACCGGATGGCTGGCGGCCTCCAGCCGCGCCAGGATGGTTTGCACAGCCGCCTCCAGCTCCTGGGGCACGCTGCGTTGACGCTTCACCGCCGTGAGCGGCTGCCCGGCGGCGGGAGTGCCGAGCACCGGCAGGCCACCGTTCACCTCTGAGATCACGAGATAGGCCGGCATGCTCTGCCGCAGCGCTTCACGGATCACCCGCTCCAGCTCATCGATGCAGTTGTCGGGGCTGAGCACCGCACTCACACAGGCGGCGGCAGCCGAAAGCGGCTGAAAACGGTCGTAAACGTTGTCGCCGAGGTTGTGGTGCGTGATCAGCCCCTGCTTCTGGATGCGCTCACTGGGCATGCCCACCAGGTGAAACACCGGCAGGCGATGGGCCTTGCTGCCCATCACGCCATTGATGGCGGAGAGCTCCCCCACGCCGTAGGTGGTGGAGAGGATGGCCGCGCCGCGGATGCGCGCGTAGCCATCGGCGGCGTAGGCCGCGTTGAGTTCGTTGGCGCAGGCCACCCACGACAGACCGGGCACCAGCTCAGCGGCGTCATCGATGGCGAAGGCATAGTCACCGGGCACCCCGAAGATCCGGTCGATCCCCAGTTGGGACAACCGATTCAGGGTGTATTGGGCGACGGTGGGTGACGCCATGGCTGGTGTGATGAACGCTACAAAAAACCTAGCCAGCCTGCACTTTCCTGCCGCCCATCGACTCGTTCCACAACGCGGCGGTTCCCTGGTGTTCCCCCTCGGCCAGGGCGGCGGCGATCGCGGCTTCGCCACGCCGGTGGATCTCACTGGCGTAGTCGGTCCAGGTGCCCTGGCCCCAGTAGCGGAAGCAACTGGTTTCCAGCAGCAGCAGGTGGAGCAGCGCCTCCTGATAGCGGGGGGTCCGGGTCACGCCGGGATCCTGGGCCACCAGGGGGTCGAACAGTTGGTGGAAACGGGCACTGAGCTGGTTCATCGGCTCCAGCACGTTGGCGTAGCCCTCCACCCAGCTGAGGTCGTTGGTCCAGGAGGCGCCGGCCATCGAGAAGGCGGGGTCGCTGGCCTGGAGATCGGCGATGGCCGCTGTGGTGGCCTCAAGAGTGGCCTCCAGAGCAGGTGAGTCGCCCAGCTGCTGCCAGAGCTTGTGCTGCTGAACCGCCTGAATCGTCGGGAAGTCGCTAGCTGGCACACCAGCGGCCTCCAGCAACTCGAGATACTCCGTGCCGTTGATCGCCACCGTGGCTTGCTCACCCCCCTTGGCGGCGATGGTGTGATGGGCCTGGAGGAAGGCGGACGGGAACTCATTCATCATCACGCCGCCGTTCTCGCCATCGGCAATCTGGGACACCAGCGACGGCACCGTGGTGGCTCCCAGCCCCTGCCGGCCAAGCCCCAGGGCTTCGTAGCAGGGCTGCATCTGGCCCACCAGTTTGGTATCGGAGCCCTGGGTCTTGATCAGCACCGTGATCGACATCTCTTCGCCGCTGGAGTTGCGCGCCACGAGTTGGTTGGGAAGGTACTTCTGTTCGTGAGACAGGCTGGAGCCATCGAGGTTTTCGACGCTGTGCTCCTGCACCAGCAGCCAGCGGTAGCCACACTCCTTCAGGGCCTTGACGAACTCAAACAGCGTGTCGGGATGGTTGGGCAGGTGCATTTCCGGTGGCGAAAAGCCCTTCACCCGCGCCAGGGCGTCCCGGCCGAACAGGGCCGCGAACTGGTGCTGCCAGGCCAGGATCTGCAGCTTGAGATCGGGAATGGGGGTGGAGGGGGCCACGGCATGGCTCCAGAAGGTGCCAAGCCACTCCACATGGGGCTGGAGGGAGGAATCGCAGGCGAGCCGCTTCAGGGCATCAAGCACATCGAGCCGGCCCATCTGCTCCAGGCCCCAGAGCAGATTGCCCGAATAATCCAGCATGATCCGGGGATTGCAGCCCTCCTCAATCAACTGGGGGATGATCTCCACCAGGCGCCGGTAGCACTGGGCGAAGGGTTCGGCGTTGTGGTTATCGCCTTCTCCCTGGTGCTCGAACATGTACTGGAGATGGGAGATCAGTTCGCCATGCGCCCCGGCAGGAATCGTGGGCTGGTGCATGTGGAGCGCGCAGGCAAACCCGGAACGGATCTGCGCCAGATCGAGATTGGTGTGCGCTAGAAACATCGGCCCGGGCTGCTGCACCAGGGCGAGGATCTCCGCTTCTGAGCCAGCGATCGGCGGCAGGGCTTGGTCGGTCATGGCGATGGCGGGGTGCCCGCGCGCAGGGCAGGTCGTGCGGGATCAGTCTGCGGGCGAGGGGGAAACGCTGCTGTCGCCATCCCTGCGCCAGGCTTGGTCCATGACGTTGCCGGTGCCAGGAGTCTCAAGGCCATGACACCCCCAGCTCTGTTCCGGCGTTGGCGGGTGGCCGCCGCCACGGCCGCCACGGCCATCGCCGCCGTGGTCGGGCTGGCGCTGCACGGGATCGGGGTGGGCCGCGGGGGACCGGCAGCGGGCGCCGCCGACAGCGAGCTTTCGGCCGAGGTGGGGCGTCGCTACGGGGGGTTGAAGCGCCTGCTGTTTCCCGGCCAACCGGAGATCTCCGTGGCCGAGTGGCTGGCTCGGCCCAAGGACCGGCCGGCGGTGCTGGTCGATGTGCGCGAGCCGCACGAACGGCGCGTCTCGATGCTGCCGGGGGCCATCACGAAGGAGGACTTCGAGCGAAACAGCGCCCGCTACCGCTCCTGGGTTGTGGTTCCTTACTGCACCATCGGCTTGCGCAGCGGGATCTACACCAGGGACCTCAGGGGCCAGGGTTTCGAGGTGCGCAACCTGGCGGGCAGTGCGCTGGCCTGGGCCCATGCCGGCCTGCCGTTCGAAGCCGACGGCAAGGCCACCCGCCGGGTGCACGTCTTCAACGCCGACTGGAACCTGCTTCCCCGCGGTTACGAGCCCGTCGTCTCGAAGGCGCTCCCCAATGGAGGGGAGGTGGCTCCAAGAAACTGAAGCAGTCCAATGAAGCCGATCGGCCCCAGATCCGATGCAGGCGATGAAAGATCTGAGCCAAATCAAGCTGGTTATAGGTGAGGCCGCCGTGCCGGCCAACGGCGCCACCGGCAACCGACTCCTAGGGTTGGAACACTTGAGACAACACCAGATGCAGAAACAACTCCTCCATCTGGCCGCTGCGCTTGTGGCCATGCCGCTTCTGAGCACTGGGCCTACCCTGGCCCAGAAGCGGATTCCCAAACTGCCGGGCAACGACCAATGTCCGCTTGGCTATGTGAATGATCTGAAGCAGCATTGCAACTCACCCATTTACTACCAAGTCAGGCCCACCTACGGAAAGCCCTGTCTGTCGGGATGGATGAACATTGGGGCGGGCTATTGCAAGAAGAAGACGCTGGGGATTTTCTGAGGCGCCGGGCTGGATGCGACGTCATGGTTTGCCTCCTGCATGGCCGAGTGATGGGGGTCACGTCAAGGGTGATGCGGACAGGGATCGGCCGCTCTGCCTAGAATGGCCCTCGCGTCCGATCGGCACGGTCAGCCCCTGGAGGCATCCCATGCCCGAGATGTCCATGCCCGAGATGTCCATGCCCGCAGATCCCATGACCGCACCGATCCAGGCCCTTGCTGCCCCCGGTGCCGGGCAACCGCTCCAACCCTTTGCCTACACCCCCGGCCCGCTGGGCAGCGAGGAGGTAGAGATCGCTGTTGAGAGCTGCGGCATCTGCCATAGCGATCTCTCCATGCTCGACAACGAATGGGGCATGACCGCCTATCCGTTTGTTCCCGGCCATGAAGTGATCGGCCGGGTTGTCGCCCTCGGGGAGCACACGAAGCGCCTGAGCATCGGCGACCGGGTTGGGCTCGGCTGGTTTTCCGGCAGTTGCGGTGCCTGCGATCAATGCCTCTCCGGCAACCAGAACCTCTGCCTCAAAGCCGAGGCCACCATCGTCGGGCGTCACGGTGGCTTCGCCACGCGGGTGCGGGCCCAGTGGACCTGGGTGGCGCCCTTGCCGGAAGGGCTGGATACCGAGAAGGCCGGCCCCCTGCTCTGCGGAGGGATCACCGTTTTCAACCCGATCGTGGAGCTCGGCATCAAACCCACCGACAGCGTGGCAGTGATCGGGATCGGCGGGCTGGGTCACATGGCCCTGAAGTTTCTGCGGGCCTGGGGATGCGACGTCACCGCCTTCACCACCAGCGACTCGAAACGGGAGGAAGCGCTCCAGCTGGGCGCCCATCGCACCTTGAACTCCCGCAACGCCGAAGAACTGGCCGGAGCGGCGAGCAGCTTCGACTTCATCCTCAACACCACCAACGCCAACCTCGACTGGAACACCTACATCGCCGCCCTCAAACCCAAGGGCCGGCTGCACACCGTGGGGGCCGTCCCTGAACCGATCGCCCTGGCCGCCTTTCCGATGATTCTCGGGCAGAAAAGTCTCTCCGGTTCACCCCTGGGCAGCCCATCCACCACCGACAAGATGCTGCAGTTCAGCTGTCGCCACGGCATCGCGCCCACCACGGAGTTCTTCCCCCTATCGAAGGCGAATGAAGCCCTGGATCATCTCCGCTCCGGCCAAGCCCGCTACCGCGTCGTGCTCATCAACGACCTGGGGTGAGGCCCCCCTGCGGCGGCGTGATGGTCAGAAGGAGTCTTCCGTCTGGCCGGCGAAGCAGCCGGCGTAGCTCTCGCTCCCCTGCAGTTTCTGGAACACGAACTGGCAGATCGCCGTGCCGGGATGGACCGCCAGGGGAGCGGGTCCGAAGTTGCTCATCTCCAGCACCTGCTGGCTGTCGATGCCCGGCCCCATGAAGGGGGCGCTGATGTGCACCATCAGGCCCAGCCGCGCGAAACGGCTGCGACCCTCCAGCCAGCCGCACAGACCGGGGCCCAGGCGCAGTCGCTCCTGGGTGATGCCCAGCACGGTCTCGCCCGGCATGATCAGGATGTGCTCGCCCTCGGGCACAGCGATCTTCTCGGTGAGCTGCCGGTAGTCGGTGTGCTCGCGCACCTCGATCACCTCGTGCACCTTGCGGAAGACGCGGAAGGTGCGGGCGAGGGTGAGGTCGAGGGAGGCGGGGCCCAGCCGCTCGGGAACGAAGGGTGTGACGCCGATCGCTCCCACTTCGATCGCCTGCAGGATCGCCTCTCTGCCGAGAACGGACATGACTTCCCCTGGGGGGTAGGCGGTTGTGGATTGTCTCAGGCGGCCGGCACTGAGGAGACGACACGGGCGTGCGTGACGCGATCAGACTGGGTCAGACGTGCGGGGGCTGGTGAACACAGCGTCCAGCCAGTCGTAGGCACGCTGGTGGAACAGGGAGCGCGCCGTCTCCTCGCAATGGCCGCCGGCGCCCTCGGCGGTGGTGAAACGCACGAGGGTCCGGGGACACTGCAGCGCGGCATACAGCTGGTCCGCGAAGCGCGCGATCGGATCCGCCTCCGCCCAGGCCACGAATGTGGGGCAGCGGATCCGTTCCGCGCGCCCCCTGAGGCTGTACGCGCCGGCGATCCGGAAGTAATCGGCGAGGGACTCGAGGCCGTGCACCCAGAGGGCCCGCCGAAAGGTCCAATGCAGGTACGGATTGGAGCGGATCTGGGCTTCGAGGGCTTCGAGATCGGCGGGGGCGATCTCGGGCAGGCGTTCGCTCACGGCAGGGGGCAGCGGCATGGTCATGCGCAGCGCTTCGAGGAGGTCCCACTGGCCGGGGTCGGCGATGCAGGCCGCGAGGCGGTGCTCGCCGCTGGCCGCACGGGGCGCCAGATAGCCGCCGAAACTCCAGCCGATCAGGGCGATCCGCTGCGGATCCACCTCCGGGCGGGAGAGCGCGTAGTCGACCACCGGGCCCACCACGGCCTCCCAGTCGGGCCGGAACACCAGGCCCTGGTGGATGAGGGGCCGGCCCTGGCCGGGGCCGTCGAAGGTGAGGCAGTGGTAGCCGCGGCGGACGGCGGCCACGGCATGGGCAAAGTGCGCCTCGTGCACAGTGGCGTCGTAGCCGTTGGTGGCGATCAGCGTGGGGCGCGGCAGGCCCGAGTCATCGGCGCGGTGGAAGTAGCCAGGCAGGCTCGTGCCCTCGTAGGGGATCTCCACGGCCTCCACGGCCGGCTGCATGCGGGCGGCCGCCCGGGCGAACGCCTCGGCCTCCCGGTCGAAGGCCTCCACCAGCCGGGGATCCACGGGCGCCCCGAAGAGCGGCAGCCAGGCGGTGCGGTAGTAGTTGCTGGCCCGGAGCCAGGCCTCCCGGGCACTCACCGAGCGGCCGGCCGCCGCACAGGCGTCGGCGATCTCGCTCACCCGATCCGCCGTCGCGCTCCAGGCGCGAAACCAGCTGTCCCCATCCCCGGGGGTGATCTGCGACGCCGTGACGAAGCACTCGCCGAAATCCGCCCCGCCGTAGGGGGCGTGCGACAGGGCGCGGACCGCGAAGCGCTCGAAGAGGGGGTCTGAAAAGAAGAGGCCCATGGGGAGAACGTCAGGGAGCGTGCAATGCATCCGCCGCCAGCCGACGCAGGGCCAGCCGGTCGGTCTTGCCCACCGGGGTGAGGGGCAGCTGCTCGAGCACGCGGATCTCCTCCGGCGCCTTGTAGCCCACCCGGGCCCGGGCAAAGGCGATCAGTTCGGCTTCGCTGGGAACGGGCTGGTCGTGGCGGAGGGTCAGGTAGGCCCACACGTTCTCGCCGTGCACCGGGTCCTGGATGCCGATCACCCCCACCAGGTCCACCGCCGGATGTTCAGAGAGCGCCTCCTCCACCTCCTGGGGGCAGATGTTGGAGCTGTCGTGGACGATGATCTGCTTGCGGCGGCCGCAGAACCAGAAGGTGCCGTCGGCGTCGACGCGCATCTCATCGCCGCTGTCGAGCCAGCCCTGCTGGATGGTGTCGGCGGTGGCCTGGGGGTTGTCCCAGTAGCCCAGCATCTGGGAGGGCGCCTGGATCCAGAGGCGTCCCTGTTCGCCCGGTGCCACCTCGGCGCCGTCCTCGTCGCGCAGGCTGGCGCTGAACCCCGGGCAGAGCTGGCCGACGGAACCGATCCGGTTCGGGCCGGAGGGGGGCGCCAGGGTGGTGTAACCGATCTCGCTCATGCCGAAGCATTCGTCGATGCCGAAGCCGGCGGCCCGGCGGAACTCCTCCTGCAGCTGATGGGGCACCTTGTCGCCGCCGCTGATGCAGAGACGCACTGAACCCAGATCCGTCGGCAGCAGCCGTGCATCCCGCACCAGCTCGAACAGGGCGGCGGGCAGCATCAGCAACACCGAGGGCCGATGGCGCCGCAGCAGGGTTTCCACGGTGGCCGCATCGATGCGGCTGGCGATCGCGGCGGAGGCGCCGGCGGCCAGGGCCGCCAACACGAGGGCCGAAGAGGCGATGTGGGCCAGGGAGCTGCCGGCCAGCACCTCCTCGCCGGCTCGGAGTTCGCTGGCCTGGATGAGGGAGGTGAGGACCGCGGCGAAGCTGGCCCGGCTGTGGGTCACGCCTTTCGGCCGGCCGGTGCTGCCGGAGGTGAAGAAGAGGAAACAGGGCTCCTCGTCGGCCAGATCGGGCCAGGGCGGGGCCTTGCCGGCGGCGGGGGCTGCGGCCAGCAGCGGCTCGAAACCGGAGGGATCGTCGATGCGGTGGCAGCCAAGGGGCAGCAAGCCCGCCACGGCGCTGGCCTGCACATCGGCGAGCCGTTCACCGTGGAACACCAGGGCCGCGGCGCCGCTCATCGTCAACGCATGGTCGATCTCCGGCGGCACGTAGCGGTAGTTGAGCGGGGTGAGCACCAGGCCGCTGCGCAGGCCGGCCAGGTAGTGGACGACCAGCTCCACCCGGTTGGGGATCAGGGAGGCGAGCCGGTCGCCCCGCCGCAGGCCCAGCCGCTGGTAGGCCCGGGCCAGCCGCTCCACCTGGCGATCGAGCTCGGCCCAGCTGAGGCTGTGGTCCAGATCCTGCAGCGCCGGTGCCGCCGGATCGCCCCCCAGGCCGGCCTCCAGGAGGCGGGTCAGGTCGACCAGTGGGGCCAGGGGCGGACCGTGGTAGGGCATGGAATGCCGTAAGCCTGCCCACTCTGGCATCGGTTTGGTGTCCGGTCGCCGCCATGCGGCAGCGCGTCCTGATCGGAGGGAGGGCTACTTGGGGGCAGACCATCGCCGAAGGCAGGAGCGTGAGGTTCGTGGTTCAGCGGTGTCTGAGGAATTCCTCCAGGGTCAGGCCGATGTCATTGGCGATCTGACGGAGCAGCAGAGGAGAGCTATCACGTCCTTTGTGGACTGGAACTGTGGTGCAGCGTCAGCGAGGGTCACGAAACTGCAGATGGGAGCCGCGTTGACGAACCACATCGAAGCCCAGTTTCCGAAGGATGTCCGCCACCTCAGAAGACTTGAGGACGGGGGTTGAGCCCACGGTCAGGCCGGCACCACGATCTGCTGCAGACCCACGAAGTCGCTCTCGAGGGCCGGGTCGCCGTCCTCCAGGAGCATGGCGATCACCTCCTGGAGGTTGGCCTGCAGTTCATCGAGGGTCTCCCCCTGGCTGTGGGCGCCAGGGAAGCCAGGGACGTAGCCCACAAGCATTCCTGTGTCCGCACAGCGTTCGATGACGGCGGAGAACGTGCGCACAGCCTCTGCTTCTTTCAGTGAATTCATCGTAGGCAACCCGCCAGGTCTGGCCGAAGGGGTGATGGAGGGCATGGCATCGCCGCAGGGCTTCTCCTCCACAAGTGCCACCCCCTGTCACACCCGCCAGCGCCTGCGCGAGTACACCGCCGAGCGGATGCGCATGAGCCACATCTACCAACCCTTGATGCTGTAGCCGCAGGCTTCCGCGCAGCGGTTGGAACTGCTCGGCCACGGAATTGCCAGGCAACAGCCACCCCGGCGCAGGACGTGGCCCGGCGGATCCTGGGACGGGCATGGTGGGTCGGGTGCTCACCGACAACGGCATCACCCGCTATGGCAACGGTGCCTACGCCCTGATCGGCGGCGACGAGCTGTGCGACAGGGGGAACGTGAGCGGCCGAGAGTGGGGCTCAGGGGTGATCGAGGGGAAGCAGCGCTACTGAGGTTGATCGAGCTTGCGCGGCCCCTTGATCACAGCACGTGCCAGATCGGCTTCGGTGATCTCCGGGATCTCGTCATACTCTTCAGGCTGGATCACATGCGCATCCACACGCTGTAGATCCGAGCGAATCGGATCATCAGGAGAAGTGGTGGCGAAAACGAAGTTGCTCTCTTGCATTGGCCTTACGCATCGAAATGATCTGACGGAAACAGGAACCCTGGGTGTAGATGATCACGACCATGCGACCCTCCAGCAGACCCAGGCAGACAGTCCGAACCTCACCATAGTCGCGCCGGCGGTCTTCAAACTCCAGCGTCCGCCCGGCAAAGACGCGTTCAGCATCGAGAAAATCCAGCCCTCGCTGCTCCAGGGTTTGCAGCCGCTTGAGGGGATCAAAGCGGATCACCATCCTGCGTGGCTGGGGTGGAGCCGCTGACTGAATCCGCGAGCGGGAAGGGCATGGTGAAAGGGAGAGGGAACCTCAATGGACAAGTGCCACCCCCTGTCACACCCGCCAGGATTCCTCCATGCCCCCGCCCCAGCGAAGGACGTGGCCCGGCGGATCCTGGGCAGCCGATGGTGGGCAAGGTGCTCACCGGCAACGGCATCACCGCCTACGAGGAAGACACATACCGGCTGATCGGCGGCGTAGCCGAAGGCTTCTGCGTAGGCGAAGCCTTCTCGAAGAGAAGCAGTAGAGCTGAGCGACGCCGAGTACGACGACCTGCTGGTGCTGTGCCGCCAGCCCTATTCACGTCATTGGCTGGATTGGCTGGATTGGCTCGATCGTCGGCAAGACGCTCTCCAGGGCCTGCTTGGCCAGCTTCAGATCATGGCTGGCCTGCATCCGCAGCCAGAAGCCCTCGCTCAGGCCAAAGAAACGGCAGAGGCGCAGATCGGTGTCGGCAGTGATAGCCCGCCGCCCCTTCACGATCGCGTTGATGCGGCTCTCCGGCACTCCGATCGCCAACGCCAGACGGTACTGGCTGATCCCCATCGGCTTGAGAAACTCCTCCAGCAGAACCTCCCCCGGTGGCACCAGCAGGAGTTCAGTGGTAGTCAACGATTTCGACCTCCTCTGGCCCGGCTTCCGTCCAGACAAAGCAGAGCCGGAACTGGTCGTTGATGCGGATGCTGTGCTGGCCATGGCGGTCTCCCCTTGAGCGGCTCCAGGCGATTGCCTGGTGGAACTTGTAGATCGTTGAGGCAGGCGGCCGCATCGAGGATGGCGAGCTTGCGGAAAGCCACGCGAGCGAAGCTTCCAAAGCGTTGCCCTGGCTTCCCTTCAAAGAGGGCCTGGGTTTCGCGGCAACGAAACAACCTGATCACACCGGCACCTTACCCCCGCTGGGCGTAGGCACGCCAGGCAGTGGGGCCGGGCGAAGGCGATCACGCGCTGACATGGCGGCCTGGCTTGCCTGTGTTCCTCCTCTTACAAGTGCCACCCCCGTCTCACCCCGCCAGGATTCCTCTATGCCCCCACCCGCCTCCGCTGCCTTCCTTCGCCTGCGCGCGTACATCGCCGAGCGGATGTGCATGAGCCACATCTACCAACCGTTGATGCTCATGGAACTGCTGGGCCGCCGCAGCCCGGCCCCAGCGCAGGACGTGGCCAGCCGGATCTTGGGAAGCGCATGGTGGGCCGGGTTCACCTTCAACGGCATCACCGCCTATGGCGATGGCCACGACAGCCTGATCGGCAGCGACGAGCTGAGCGATGGCGAGCGCGACGCGCTGCTGCAGCTGTGCCGCCAGCGCCTCGATGCCGTCCGCGAGCAGCGCGGCGAAGAGGTGTTTGCCCACCGCAGCCGCCACCGCAGCCCGATCAGCGGCTCGGTGAAAGTCCGGGTTGGTTTTGGCGTGATCAGGAGTTGAACAGCTGGGGATGGCTCTGCGCAACGCGATCGGCGCACCAGCCGCTATCAGAGCTCAGCATCAACCACTTGGTCCAACTGGTCAGCCAGGGCTGGAATGCTCTCGGAAACAATCTGCCAGATGGTGTCTTCTTCCAGGCCGAAGTAGGCATGCGCCAGAACATCGCGGAGGCCAGCAATGCGTCGCCAGGGCACCTGGGGGTGCCGCTCACGATCAATTGCGGGCACTCCCCCCTTCAGGCAAGAGGAATGGCCTCCTGCTCGATCCGCTGCCGCAGTTCAGGGCGAAGACCGCGGCGCGTCACCAGGTCCACCCGGGCGCTGAGCAGGTCTTCAAGGGCCAGCTTGAGGTCCATGTACTGCTCAAAACTGGGGCTAGAGGGGAAATCCACCAGCAGGTCCACGTCGCTCTGCAGCCCTGCCGCCCCGCGGATCACAGAGCCGAAGACGCGAAGATCCCGGCCACCTTGGGCGGCTGTGAGCGCGAGCAGCTCGGGGGCCATCTGCCTGAGCCGCTGAAGCGTGGCTGGCTGTCTGGGATCCATGGCTGCCATTCTGCTGCCAATGCCGGCTCAAGCCTTGCGTACCAGCGCTGGGTTTCCAGCAGATCCTCCACCGCCTCCGGCAGGAAGCGAACCGCGGGCATGGTCATCCGATGCCGAGCTGGCTCCGCACCTCATCCCAGGGCACAGCCGCTTCGGGGTTGTCGCGATGGGTCGCCCAGCGCCGGTCGAGCTCGCCGCAGAGGTCAGGGTCCACCGGCAGCGCCCCATCTCGGGACTGGTCATCGAGGCTGTCCCAAAGGGCGATCGCGAGGGCCAGCCGCTCGTTCTGGGGCAGTTGCAGCAGGTCAGACATGGGCGTCATCGCCACTCCTCCCGGCAAGAAGTCCATCGTAAGCGCGGTCGAAGCCGGGCAAAGGGACTGGAGAGATGGATGCCCATGAGCCGGGTGGTCAAGCGGGTCATCGGCGCCGAGTTCACTGACGTTCAATGCCTCACAACCAATGCCTTTCGGCTCAACTCGATGAGGACATGGGTTTTAAACTGCCGGTTCAGCTCAGGCAGAGCACGAAGCAGCAGGTCGGTGAGATCCTGGTTGCCGATGTTGCCTGTAGCCACAAGCAGAAGCCTGGCGGGAGTGCCGCGCAAGAGATGACTACGGACGAAATCTGCATCCTTGCTAAAGACAACTCTCCCATCGCTGTCGGCAATGGTGGAAATCATGCTGTCGGCGCTGCGATTTCCATCAGGCAGATCAAGGGTGTGCAGGACGTCGCAACCCAATTGTTCCAGCGGCCGAACGAGAGATCGAGGCAGCTGGGAATCCAGCAGGATCCTCATGCAGAGAGGAGATCAACCCGCTGAATACGGGAAAGCTGGGTTGCGTACTCAAGCACTGCGGTGATGTCTTCAGCCTCGAGATCTGGATAATCGGCAAGAATGTCAGCCGCACTCATCCCAGCTGACAACAGTTCGAGCACCATCTCCACAGGATAACGCAAGCCGCGGATGGTTGGCTTTCCATGGCAGATCTCAGGGTTGAGGGTGATGCGCCCAAGCTGGTCTGTCATGACGGTTTCCTGGCTTACCCAGCCTAAGGGGGACGGCAGTTCACGACCGTGAGCTGGTTTTGGCGCTGGCATGGGGATTTTCTAGTCCTCTCCCCCACCAGTGCCACCCCCGTCTCACCCCCGCCAGGATTCCCCCATGCCCCCGCCCCCCACCGCCACCTACGAGCGCCTGCGCGAGTTAGTCGCCGAACGCATGCGCATGAGCCACATCTACCAACCACTCATGCTCATGGAGCTCCTGGGCCGCCGCAGCCCGGCCCCGGCGCAGGACGTGACCCGACGGATCCTGGGGGAGGACGTGACCCAGATCGATTACTACACCGAACGCGTGAAGCAGATGGTGGGCAAGGTGCTCAGCGCCAACGTCATCACCCGCTGCGAGAAGGGCACATACGCCCTGGTGGGCGGCGACGCGCTGCTGGAGCTCTGCCGCCAGCGCCTCGACGCCTTCCGCGAGCAGCGCGGCGACGAGGTGTTTGCCCACCGCAGCCGCCACCGCAGCCCGATCAGCGGCTCGGTGAAATACCGGGTTCACCGATGCGCCCAGGGCCGCTGCGAGTGCTGCAGCGCGCACGAGCACCAGCGCGACCTGGAGGTGGACCACATCATCCCCAAAAACCACGGCGGCTCCGACGCCATCAGCAACCTGCAGGCGCTCTGCTTCCGCTGCAACGCCGGCAAGCGCGACGGCTGTTTGCCTACGCAAGAGGGCGCACCGACTTCCGCGGTGTGCAGGCCAGCTACGGCCAGCGCGAAGCGGGCTGTGTGTTCTGTGCGCTGGAGGGCAGCGGCCGGGTGCTGCTGGAGAACGAGCTGGCGCTCTGCATCGCCGACGCCTACACTGTGAACGAGGGGCACAGCCTGGTGATCCCGCGTCGACATTTGGTGGACGGGATGGGCTCAACTCTCCAGGTAACGCTCCACCGTGTTGGTGGTCCAGGTTGCGATGCCGATGCCGAAGAAGTCCTGATCCTCCGTCCATATGGCGCATTCCAATTGCAACGCCAGCGCCAGGGCAGGCCAGTCATCCTTGTCGCGGATCCGCGCCAAGGCCTCCTCCTTGGCCGACCCAAGCACACTGTTCTCCACAACCTGGACAATCAACAGGAGGCTGAGCAAAGCCTCGGCGCAGACCTCTGCATCGAGACCTCTCTTTCTGGCGAGATCAGTCACGTAGGCAGCCGCCTCGGCCACGTTGGCTTCAGCGAATAAGGATGTTCGCGTCCAGGACCAGGCGCTTGCGCTCCACTCTCAAGCCGACGGTTGCTCAGGGCGGCCTATCCGCCAGGCCTTGAAGTCGGCACTGAGCTCGTCTTCGCTCAAACCGAGGCGCTCCAGTTCAGCTTGCATCAGCCGGCCAGCCTCCAACACCTTCACCCGATCACTCAGGTTGCTTTGCTGGGGCAAGGGCACGTAGAGGCCAATGGTGCGGCCATGGCGGGTCACCTCAATCGGCGTGGACGATTCCAGATGGGAGGCCAGCCTGGCCCTGAGTTCACGGATCCCAATACGGGTTGCCACGCCTTCCTCCTGCCAAATGTGTACACACCTTAGGGCTGGCTGGGGAAGTGGGCCGGCGATAGCGGTGGCGGGTATGGACTGGGGCGGCACAGCCACACCAGGAGCCGGGTTGGCTTCAGCCGCCAGGCGCCCACGCCAGAAGGGATCCCAGCAGGGTCGCCCTCCTGACGGGCCGCCCAAAACCTGCCTACCGATCAGAAGTGGGCTGACGCTTCGGCCCACCAAACCCAACACGGCTGCATCGCCTGGCGGGTGGCTTCACAATGGGATGATGAGCACGGCATCAGCGCCCCCGATCGAGGAACGGCTCCAGGCCATGGCCGGGGTGATCCATGGCGTCATCCCCGGGGCGCAGGTGCGGCTGTTTGGATCGAGGGCTCGCGGCACCAGTGGACCGGATTCGGATATCGATCTGCTGATCACCGCCCCAGATGAGTGGCTGGCGCAGCAGCACCGTTTCCAGGTGCTGAACGATCTGTGGGGTCGGCTGGCCCAGGCGGATGTGTCGCTCGATCTGCTGCTGTACTCCCGCAGCGAATGCGAGGAGCGCCAGCACTGGCGGAGCCACGTGATTGGCAGGGCCTACCGGGAAGGACGGCTGCTGCATGGTGCTCTCTGAAGCGGAAGGTCTGCTGCGCATCGCCGCCGTCGATTTGGAGAGCGCTCAGGCTTCCTCCGACCCGAGCGTCTTTCGCGAAGGGGCTTGGGGTTTCTGGCTGCAGCAAGCCGTTGAGAAGGCCTTGAAAGCGTGGTTGCTGCACCTGGGCAGCGATCCACCGCTCACCCATGACCTGCGCCGTCTGCTTTTGCTGCTCGAGGCAGAGGGGGTAGCCACGGTCGACCTGACGCCACTCGCTCAACTCACCGTCTATGCCGTGCAGTTCCGCTACGACGCCGATCCCACACCCCTGGGGCTGGATCGGGAAGATTTCAACCGACAGGTGAAGGAACTGATCGCCCGGGTGCAGGCGCTGGTCATGCCTGGTTTCGAAGCTGAGGCGTGACGTTATCTGCCATGCCCCCGTACCCCTCCGCCACCTACGAGCGCCTGCGGCACTCCATCGCCGAGCGCATGCGCATGAGCCCCATCGACCAACCGCTGATGCTCATGGAACTGCTCGGCCGCCGCAGCCCCGCCCCCCCGCAGGACATCGCCCGCCGGATCCTGGAAAGCGCATGGTGGGCCGGGTTCACCTTCAACGGCATCACCGCCTACGGCAACGGCGCCTACAGCCTGATCGGCGGCGACGAGCTGAGCGACACCGAACGCGACGCGCTGCAGCAGCTGTGCTGCCAGCGCCTCGATGCCTTACGCCAGCAAGACGGCGAAGAGGTGCTTGCACACCGCTGCCGCCACCGCACCCCGTTCAGCGGCTCGGTGAAGTTCAGGGTTCACCGATGCGCCCGGGGCCGCTGCGAGTGCTGCGGGGCGCACGAGCACCAGCGGGCCCTGGAGGTGGACCACATCGTCCCGAAAAACCAGGGCGGCTCCGACGCCATCAGCAACCTGCAGGCGCTCTGCTTCCGCTGCAACGCCGGCAAGCGCGACGGCTGTTTGCCTACGCAAGAGGGCGCACCGACTTCCGCGGTGTGCAGGCCAGCTACGGCCACCGCGAAGCGGGCTGTGTGTTCTGCGCGCTGGAGGGCAGCGGCCGGGTGCTGCTGGAGAACGAGCTGGCGCTCTGCATCGCCGACGCCTATCCCGTGAGCGAGGGCCACAGCCTGGTGATCCCTCGGCGTCATGGGGCCGACTGGCTGGAGCTGCACCAGCCGGAGTGGAACGCCGTGGTGGAGCTGCTGAAGCTGCGGCGGGAGCAGCTGCGTGCCCAGGACGCCACGATCAGCGGCTGGAACGTGGGTCTGAACTCAGGTGAGGCGGCGGGGCAGACGGTGTTCCATGCGCACTGGCATCTGATCCCGAGGCGAACAGGTGATGACAAATCCCCCCGCGGAGGCGTTCGGGGGGTTATCAAGGGCAAACAGCACTACTGAGCCGTGGCCACCAAGACGCCAACGCGCAAGAAGCTCGATCGACCAGCGGTCTTGGCAAGGATCGATGAGATCCTCTCGGCTGGGGCTCCCGATGCCGAAAGCCTGTTGGCGTTCGCGGAGTTCATCAACGGAAAGCCGTTTCCTGAACCTGTACTCACGCTGACAGAGCTCAAATCGGAAGTGTGCAAGGTGTTTGGCAGCAAGAACGCCACGGAGCTACGCAAGTCAAGTGAGTTCAACCTTGCGATGGCAGGTCGCACATTTGATCTCAAAACAAAGGCCGATTGGCTCAAGCTCTATCGGGAGTGGGTTGGAGTTCCCCAGAACGAGCGTGCCAAAACTGGCAAAACATCTATTAACGGTATCGATGTCTTAGAAAATTTCAGACCTTGGCATGTGTTCTCACTTGATCCATCAACAGCCAGCGCCGAGGACATCAAAGAGGCCTTCCGCAGGCTTGCCAAGGAACACCACCCCGATGTTGGCGGCGATCCGCGCGTCATGGAGCGGCTGCAAAAAATGCGTGACTCCCTCCTTGCTTTCCTTTAAACAAGCTGATGACGACGACATCCAAACGATCACGTGATGCCTTCTCCTTTCAGGAGACTGCCAGAATTCTTGGCATCAGCCCTAAGAAGCTCAATGGCATATGCCAGTTCTTTGATGCCCACAACGATGATGAATGGGATCTAATCGAAGGTGAATTCTTTGAATACGAACCTGGCCAAGCTCGCAGTCGTCGCTTTTACGAAGAAGGCGTAATGGCCCTGGCCAAGTACCTGGAGGAGAAGGAGGGCGGAAGTATTTTGGCCAAGATTCATGAATTCTTTACCCAGCATCGTGCGCGGGTGACACGCACACTCGTCAAACGACGCATCATTCAAGTCACCCAGGATCGGAGTGCCATCCAAATCCGAGGTGATCTCGTTTTTCTGGAGCAGCGCTCAGTTGTCAGGGTCCTGGGCACCAATGGCAAAGGGATGGCTGGCACAATCACACGGATTCAAGAAGAGAGTGCTGGACTAGAAGGAGCTGAAGGCTTAGAGATCGGCGTACATTTCGACAATTTCGAAGAAAAAGACCAGCGCCATTGGAGCCAAAGAGGCATCGTGCGCTTGGCCAAGACGATGAGGGACAAAGGCAAGATTACCAAAGCACGAAAGGCCTGGGTGAAAGCCGTGGCCGATGTGGCGGAAGAGTGCTTTGAGGTCCAGCGAAAGCTGCTCGAAAGCCACGAAGCAAGGGTGAAGGCCGCGAAGGACAAAGTTCGCCAGAGGGCACTACGCAAAGATGGATCTGGCTGTGCCGTCTCTGGCCACAAGCCATCTGCATCTGATCAGCACCCTGTTGAACTGGAGGCGCATCACCTTTTCGATGCCATCTCACGTCCCGACCTTGCGGCCTACGAAGACAACCTAATCGCCATCAGTAGCAATATTCATCGAAACTTCCACAAGTGGATGGGCTCGAAACCGTGCGAGCCCAAAGACTTTGTTGATTACCTCTTGGGCAACGAGATGAACCACTTTGATGGTTCGCCGAGCGTCAAGAAGAGGAAGGAGCGGAAGCTGGAGAAGCTCATGAATCGGCTTGAAATGTTACAGGCGCGGTTTGAGGACAATCACTTACTTTACTAAGGCCGGTGATTCCAGGAATTGGACGCTTCATGTAGCGCTCATCATAAATCCGCCAAGTCCGTCTGTTTGCCGACATTGAAGCTGACAGACAAGGGCATGCCGAGGGAGACCGACAGATGGGCAGATGCCAGAAGCTAGAGGCTACTGCATGAAAAAGCTGTAAACGCCTTTTACCTCCCTGTGCAAGAAACTTCCTTTGGAGCTTGCCGCCAAGAGTCGGTCAAATAAGTCCTGCGGGACGGCCTGATAGACATAAATATCTGGTCGACTGTGATATCGAACATGCAGCTCTTGAGCTATCTCATCATAGCCAACAGACTCGACATTGGAGCTACTAACAAGCAGCATTTTAATCACAATAATCCTCCAAATACAGATAGGATTGTTTGTATGCAGATTTTACTGCATCCATCTTACTGTCATCGCGTCTGTTTGCGCCAGTTCACTACAGCCTCAGCATAAAGAGCAGGATCAGGGCGAGCAGCCTTTTTCCACGCTTCAACAATATGGGGGTCGGACCCGACAGGCTTACGTGGAGAGAGCCGAAAACGAATTCGGCTAGGAATCGGCATCGCTTCGCCAGTAACAAGCCCTTCACCAGTCCGAAGTGCGGGAAGCATTGCCGTGAGATTGCCTAGGTCGTCAGGCATAGTACCGGCCACAATTCCCCGGTCGCGTGCATTGGATAAACGTAGTGCGATCATCGTGCCGCACTGGCTTAGGACCGTCTCGTCGATCTCGGAGGGTCTTTGGGTGACGACCATCAAACCCACGCCATACTTTCGGCCCTCCTTTGCAATCTGGGCCGCCAGCCGCTTGGCCGGCGACTCACCAGTAGCAGGAAAGATCCGATGAGCCTCGTCAATTACAACAAGGAGTGGCTGTTGGCGTCCAGAGATGGCAAGGTCGCCAGCCCAAAACAACGAGTCATAAACAATCCTCAACATAGTTCCTGCGGTTAGGCTCATTACCTCCTGTGGAAGGCCAGAGGTATCGAAAACGGTAATCGGACGATCATGCCCTATCCATGATGCAACCAATCGATCCAGGTCTGATGTCGTGTCTCCTGCCAAATTAGGAGTTAGCTCGGAGCCTGGCTCAAAGAGGAACTGGTAACGAGCATCAGAAAGCCGGCTTCGCATCAGCTCAAGCTGCCGGGTGATTCCTCGCCTTGCTCCAACAAACGGAGCCACATTCCCCGTACTTGGTGGTGGATACCGATTTGGCCTCAAGCTCTGGGGATCGCCCTCATCCAGGAGATTGGCAAGTTCGCCAGTCGTCCGATTTTGGAGTGTTTGTCGCTCGTAATCATCGAGCTCGAACCAAAGCCTCCTGGCAGAGAAGGGGATAGGTGAGTCGGCCGTGATCACCGCGTCCGGCGGAGGATTCGGGAGCCTACTAGCGGAATCTCTGCGCAATTCAAGTATTGCATCTCGAACTGCGGTCTCTGCACCCTGGGAAAGTGGACCCAGAGCGACTGAGATGAACTCCTCTGCTGGCAGCGCCCAATACGGAACCACAAGGGGCTGAGGAGCGGCAACCACACCGAAAACGTATCCGTTGTCTCCCACAGCCGTCCCGTACTCACCGTGCGGATCGATGACGATGACCCGTGCCGATGGAAATCCCTGGGTTGAGATTGAGTCTAAGAGGACTGAAACAAGGTTGGATTTCCCTGCACCTGTAGAGCCGACCACCGCAAGATGGCGAGAGACCATCCGGTCAAGATCAAGTGTTCCAGCAATCCCGGAAGAGGAGCTGAGCACGCCAACATCGATTGACGTATCGGTTCGGATTGAACGATAGATGGTCTCGAGAAGATCACGGGTTATGACATGAACATCATCACCTACAGTCGGATACTGGCTAATTCCACGCTCGAACTGGCCCGATACTGACTCCCCAAAGAGAGTAAGGGTTACCCACCGATGAGAGTCGAGATTCTCCTCCCCGTAATGTGGGGGCGTGGCCGCAGCACCAACCTGTGTGACCATCCCAAAGAGGCTTGAATAGCCGAGAGGGATTCGAAGAAATGACCCTATCTGTCCCAGCCTATGTGATTCACCTTGAACCAGAACGAGAGTCGATACGAGGTCATTGCGGAGTTCAATGGTGACGGTTCCACCTGTGACACTTTGCACAGTTCCGATAAATGTGGGAAGGGAACGACTCATCTAGTCTCACCACCGCCAGCCAAAGAATTCAAGAAACGTCCAAAGACATTAAAGTCACCCAAGCCGAGTTTCGCTTTGCTTGAGTCCCCTACGTCCAACTCGGCGAATCCTGTTGTGACTGCCTCTAGGGCATGTTCATCGCGGCCTCCTGATGACCAATGCCCAAATTGACGACGGAGAACACCTCCATTTGGACCGACGTACATAATGTTGGGATAGTCCTCAGCCCACTTGGAAGGCTCATCAGACTCAGACACATCGCTATACATCAAGGCGATCAGATGGGTTGTAGGATAGCGGTTCAGGGCATCAAGGATGATCGCATTGATATGCTGGTCACCAAAGCTGAAGCCCGCTACTACCAGGAGCGCGTTAGGCCTGGCGAGAACACGTCCAAGGCGATCCATTAATGCGCGGTATGGAAGCTTCTTTGACTGGTCGTACTTCTTGTATGAAGGGAGGACCATCTCCCCGGAGTCTTTGGGATGGCCCCTTGTAATGCGTTTCTTGCCGGCTATGGTCTCCTCGGACCAAGTTACTGATCCGTGCAGCTTCCAATACCGAATCCAGGTGGGAGAGGGGAGAAGTTCGTCATTTTCAACCGCCTCTGGACTGAAGTAAGCGTGCTGACTTCCAATAAATCCGTCAAAATGTGGAACCCGAAGAAGATCAAATGAGGCCTCTAAGAGAATATCATAGTTGGTAGTAAAAATCTCAACAGGCGTCTTGCGGACAGTGTTACGTATCCAACGCGCGAATCTGTGATGTGGAATCTCGCGTGGCAGGGTTGAAATGTCCGGTGCAGCGAGCTTAGCAATCTTTTGTCTAATTGCGCCGTCAATAGCCTCCCATTCGGCACGAGTCAGCCCTGATAGTGAATCTCCCTCAGCAAGTGCTTCAATCTTGGCGCGGACTCTGTCCAGCAATGACTCGATGTGAGGCTCAGAACCCAATGAAACGCATTCGTCTCGGAGCTGATCCCACACCGATGCATGCTCTTCTCCTAGGGAAGCGACCGCAGCACGGCACTCTGTTGTGAGCCCCCAAACTGCGGGAATCAAAGGTTGATGAAGTTCCTGATGTCCTGTCTCGGGATTATGTGGCGCAATATTAATGCAACTTGAAGTTCCTGCCCCGAGGAGAAATGCTAAGTGGCGATCGTGCGCCGACAAGTGGTCCCGGAGAACACCGAGAAAGCTCGCCGCATCGTGATCAGGCAACAGTGCAGCCTCAAGGTTTGTCTTCTGGGCCTAATTGTAGCGGGAAAGGACAGGACTGAGGAGCCAGATAAGACAACATCGGATTGATATCACTTCAGCCTCCAACACGAGGGGGGCGTTCGGATCAGCCGGTTGGGCATCCCCTCGATGGAAGGGTTAGGCTGCTCCGCTACTTGAACACAACATTGTTTGGCGGCATGACCAGATAACCTGCAACGGATAGGTGATACATGCGGGCGAACGAAAGCGCATGAGCCCTCCCCTTAGAGACTCGATACTAGCCCGATGAATACACCAATAGGCGTGCCTTTCCATAATTCAAAGCCGTTAGCTTTTCGGGCGAAAGGACGAGTGTGGAGAAGAAGTGACCGTGCCACTGCTCAGAGGGTGGCAATGAGAAACTGATTGGCTCTGATCTCTGATAGGCAAACATCTGATGCTCAGCCTTAGCAGGGAAATAGTACGTGAAGTCTTTGAACTGGCGCCGCGCGCTCGTTTGACCAGTGTTCTTCAGATCGAAGGACACTTGAACAGGCATGCTTGAATCTCTAGAAATGATTAGCTGTGTGCCTGTGATCACAACATGCGGTCTAGAAACCTCATCTTGAGTCGACTTCTTCTGGGGGATCTCTTACCACCTTTCGGTTGAGATCTGAGTTCTATAGAACCCAGGAACTGCCGCAAATGCGAAAACAAAAATTCCAATAATTAGCTGAGCCATGTTCTGTGAGGAGGCCTTACGCCGGGGCTCAGCCGCGCGCGTAAGCGCGTAGAGTGGAGCAGCCGATTAGTTTGTGCTAAGGAAGGGGAAAGAGCATTAGAGAAACTCTATCTAAAGAATCATTATCCCTATTATCGCGATCAGCCTGGCCATACTTTAGCGATCTGATGTAATCAGAAATGAGTGTGCCGGCGTTCAGCACAAGGCCAGTATGGCAACGCACGATTGATTCAACAAAAAGCCCCCAGCGTTGCGCGGAAGAAACGTCGTTGTGGGCAGTCTTAACCCTGGGTCCGGGGTTTTGATACCAGACCGGAAAGTGGTCCTTGTTATTAGGTCGCCAAAAGAGAGTGTGATCGAGAGCCGAATTCCGAATCGTACGATTAGTGAAGGTGGGAAGAACATAGTAAATCTCTGTATGAACCAATAGTCTGGCCAATTGATCGGCAGGACTGCTCAGATCCCATGAGAGCTTAGAGTAATCATTAGGCGGGCAAGGGCGATTCACCTTTGGGCGCTTAATCTGCAGGCCAACGACTTTGCAGTCCATTGTCAAGACCTCGTCCGCGGGCCAGGTCTTTTCATCCGTTGGTGATACTCCAAAGACCTCTACCTGCGTGCCAATATCATGAAAGTACTTCTGAATGCCATGCACAATCCATGCTTCATACTCACGTTCGAGTGGGTTGCTCCACGTAAGTGCTAGGTAGTCAAGCATGTCGGTTATTTAAGGCAATCTAACCATTGAATAGGCGAGACCGCATAAAACCCGCCGTGGCGCTCACGCTTCCGCGTAGGACACAGTTCGCGACAGGGCTTGCCTGAGAAAAACCCTTTCAACAACACGAATCCGATTCTGGTATTGGTTGGCTAGGCGCATGTTATGCGGATCCGCGTAACATCCGCACAACTTGCTCAAACCCCTGCCGATCTGCGGCAGCCCAAACGCCTGGCCACTCCATGCCCGACCAGGCCCCACCCCCCGGCCTCTACCAGCAACTCCTCACCGAGGGACTCGAGCAGCAGCTGCACGACCTGCAGGAAACACTGGTCGCCACCGACGTCCTTGATCCCCAGGAAGCCCCGCGCCTGCTGGCCCGGCACCTGGAGCGTCTGGCCCGCATTGCTCTGGAGCACCTGAGTGGTGGCGCCACGCCTGAACACCAGCTCGCTCTGGTGAACCGACTGGTAGGCCTGCTCCAGAGCCAGGCACCCCGCGCCATCTCCACCGCCGACATGCTGCACCCCTCCGCGCGGCTGCTCTCGGAGATCCGATCCACGGCGCTCCTGCCCGGCCAGGCATCCACCATCCGCCCGCTCATCCCCCTGGCCGACAGCACCCTGCTGGTGAACGCCAGCGGCGAACCATCGGTGGGGCAGGCGCTGATCCACGAAATCCCCTCCGCCCAGCGGATCGACCTGCTCTGCGCCTTCATCAAGTGGAGCGGCCTGCGCCTGCTCCAACCGGCCTTCTCCGCCTTCCTGCAGGCACAGCCCCGCCGCTCGTTGCGGGTGCTCACCACCGTCTACCTGGGCGCCACCGACCGGCGCGCCCTCGATTGGCTGGTGGCCCACGGCGCCGAGGTGCGCGTCAGCTACGACACCCGCCGCACCCGCCTGCACGCCAAGGCGTGGTTGTTCCATCGGCCTGGTCTCTCGGGCGCCTCCCCTGTCTCCACCGCCTACATCGGCTCCTCCAACCTCTCCACCGCCGCCCTGCACGACGGCCTGGAGTGGAACGTGCGCCTCTCCGCCCACGACAACGAGGGCATCCTGTCCAAGTTCCAGGCCGCCTTTGAGAGCTACTGGGAGGAGGGCGAGTTCGAGCCCTACCGGGCCAGCGAACTGGAGCAGCGCCGCTTTGATCGGGCCGTGCGCGAGGAGTCGACGGGGGACGCGGCGGCGGACGCCACGCCGCTCAACTTCTTCGACATCCGCCCCTACGCCTACCAGCAGGAGATTCTCGACAAGCTGTCGGCCGAGCGCAGCCTCCATGGCCGCTGGCGCAACCTGGTGGTGGCCGCCACCGGCACGGGCAAAACCGTGATCGCCGCCCTCGATTACGCCCGCCAGGGCGGTCCGGGTCACCCCAGCCTGCTGTTCGTGGCCCACCGGCGCGAGATCCTGCAGCAGAGCCTCGCCACCTTCCGCCAGGTGCTGCGCGATGGCTCCTTCGGCGAGCTGCTGGTGGATGGCCAGCGCCCCAGCCAGTGGCGCCATGTGTTCGCCTCGGTGCAGTCGCTCGCTGGGCTGGATCCGGCGAACCTGGCGCCGGACACGTTCGACGTGGTGATCGTCGATGAGTTCCACCACGCCGCCGCCTCCAGCTACGAGCGCTGGCTGCGCCACCTGGCGCCCGTCCTGCTGCTGGGCCTCACCGCCACCCCCGAGCGCACCGGCGGCGAGGACATCCTCCATTGGTTTGACGGCCGCATCGCCGCCGAGCTGCGCCTCTGGAGCGCCTTGGAGCAGGGCCTGCTCTGCCCGTTCCACTACTTCGGCCTCCACGACGGCACCGACCTCTCGCAGATCGAATGGCGCCGCAACGGCTACGCCACCGAGGCGCTCGCCAACCTCTACACCGCCGACGACGCCCGCCTGCGCCTGATCCTGCGCGAACTGGCAGACAAGGTCACCCGCCTGGAGGCGATGCGGGCCCTGGGCTTCTGCGTCAGCGTGGAGCATGCCCGCTGGATGGCCCGCAAGTTCGTGGCCGCCGGCCTGCGCGCCGCCGCCCTGGATGCCTCCAGCCCCCGCGACGAGCGCGCCGAGCAGATTCGCCGCCTGCGTGCCGGCGAGCTGCAGATCCTGTTTGCCGTGGATCTCTTCAACGAAGGCCTCGACATCCCCGAGATCGACACCGTGCTGTTCCTGCGCCCCACCGAGAGCGCCATCGTGTTCCTGCAGCAGCTCGGCCGGGGCTTGCGCCTCTGCCGAGGCAAGAGCTGCCTCACGGTGCTGGACTTCATTGGCCAGGCGCACCGGAGCTTTCGCTTTGATCTGCGCTACCGCGCCCTGCTTGGCGGCACGCGGGACCAGCTGGAGCAGCAGATTAAAGACGGCTTCCCCTTCCTGCCGGCCGGCTGCAGCCTGCAGCTCGATCGGGTGTCGAGCGAGCGGGTGCTTGCCAATTTGCGCGAGTCGCTGCCCACACGCCGGCCCCAGCTGCTCGCGGAAGCGCGCCGCCTCGGGCGCTGCTCCCTGGCGGCGTTGCTGGAGGGGCTCGGGATGGAGCTGGGGGAGTTTTACAAGGTGGCGGGGTCGTGGGCGTTGCTGCAACGGGAGTTGGGGTGGGTAGCCGGAGCGGCCCCAGGGGAGCCCAGCGACGATGAAAAGCGGCTGGGGCGGGGGGTTGGGCGTTTGCTCCACCTGGACGACACCGACCGCCTCTCGTTCCTCCTGCAGGGCCTCGCCCATGGACAGCCGCCTGTGGTGCAGAACCTGAGTGAAACGGACCGCCGGCGTTGGCGCATGCTGCTGCTCCAGCTCTGGGGAACGTCGCCGGATCGCCTTGCTCTGCAAGACGCACTGAACCGTCTCTGGGCCTGTCCAGCCTTTCTCGATGAGCTGCGCGACCTGTTCGCCCTCCTGTTGGAGCGCACCGACCACCTCGCCCCGCCCCTGGACTGGGATCAGCCCGTGCCCCTGGCCCTCCACGCCCGCTACAGCCGCGCCGAGATCTACGCCGCCTTTGGCCTGATCAGCGATACCCAGCAGACCACCGGCCAGTCAGGGGTGTTGTTCGATCGGGCCACCCAGTGCGACGTCTTCTTCATCACCCTCAAGAAGAGTGAGCGGTTGTTCTCCCCCACCACCCGCTACAACGATTACGCCATCTCCCCGCTGGAGTTCCACTGGGAGAGCCAGAGCAACACTCGGCAAGCCTCACCCACGGGCCAGCGCTACATCCACCACGCCGAGCGTGGCAGCCGGGTGATGCTTTTCGTGCGGGAGGAAAGCAAGCGCGGCGGGGTGACGCTGCCGTTTCTGTGCCTGGGGTTCGCGGATTACGTGAACCACGAGGGGGAGCGGCCGATGGCGATTCGTTGGAGGTTGCTGCGGGCGATTCCGGGGGCCTTCTATCCGGAGTTGGCGGTGGCGGTTTGAGGAGGGAGAGCCCTGCGGCTCAACGTGCCGTAGATCCCCCTGAATCCCGAAGAATCCTCATCGCATCGTGGGCGACGACAATCGCAATCCCTTGATGGCTGCCCAAGACCAGAAGGTCTTCATCGCCGGAGACGATCAGATCAGCCTGTCCGGCGATGGCAGCTGCCAAGACCTGATCGTCGTCAGGATCCCGGCTGACGGGACCCCCCAGATCAGCAGGTTCCACGCGCTCCACCAGGGCGGCATAGCCATCAAACAGATCGGCAATCGCCACGCCAAGACGCTGGATCGGTTCCTTGAACTTCCTGCGCTGCAGCACACCTTCCAACTCGGCGAGCAAAGGAACGGTGCTGATCAACTGGATCCTCCCCGAGACGGCTGCATCAATGAGCTGCCCGGGAACTCCCTGCCAGATCAGGCCGGAGATGGCCGTGTTGGTATCAAGAACCAGCCGCAAGCCGCTGATCCTTGCGGTAGGAGCTGATCTCATCGTTGATCTCCTGCCGGGTCAGTGCCTCCGGCGGGTCAGCAGCAAGAGCAGCCCTGGCGTCTTGCAGACGGACAACACGGTCTGAGGCCAGCTTGTCCCGCAACAGGCGCTCGATGGCTTCTGGCGCCAGCAGACCAGCTCCGCTGGCTTCCGCCGCCAGAGCATCAGGGAGGGTGATCTCGATGGTGGTCACGGGTGCGGCCCAACCATGAATGGCTTTGAGGCTAGCTGGCATCTCCACCCAGAGGCACAGCCCACAGGTCATCGCCTGCGTTCACGATGCCCTTGATCCGGCGCTGGCCCGGCGGGAAGCCGCCACCTTGATCAGCATGGATCAGCGCTTGCAGCAGCTGGACGAGCGGGTGCTGCCCTGAGAGCCCTTCAGGACGAACAGCTGTAGTGAGAAACACCCCCGGCATTGAAGAATTCCCTGGGCTTCAGTCGGTCATACGTCGCCGCCAGCTCCGCAGGCAGCGCGTCGTAGGGATGGCTGAACACCTCCTGCAGCTCCCTGACCAGGCTGACATCACCCTGCGCCGCCTGTTTGTAAGCGGGGGCGATCAGCCATTCGCGCCAGGTGACCCTGGGGTTGACGCGTTGCATCGCTTCAGATGGGGCTTTGAGGTCGCCGCCTTCCGTGAGGCGAGCCCGCCAGCGTTGCAGCCAGCTCGTCCATTGGGTATCGAGCTCCTCTGAGCTGGGCAGGTAGAAGCTCTCCTGCAGGGCCGAAACCTGCTCGGGGATGGCAGACAGCCTGCGGAAGAAGATCGTGTAGTCGGCCTTGGAGGCCACCATCAACTGCAGTAGTTCCTGCACCAGCTCGGCGTCGTAGCGGATCAGGCCGAGCTTGCTGGCCCACATCGCCTCGAGCTCCTGGCCCATCGCCTCAGCGAAGCCATCGCGGATCTGATCCAGCCGTTCCAGTGCCTCCGTGTTGCCCTCGAGCAGCGGTCGCAGGGCGGACCAGAACATCTGGTAGTTGGCTTCCGCCGCCACCGGTTGGTTGAAGAAGGAGAAATGCTGGCCGCCTCCGGTCCAGGGCTGAAAGCGGGGATCGAACAGCTCGCAGAAGCCGAAGGGGCCGTAGTCGAGGGTGTAGCCACCGGCCGCGCAGTTGTCGCTGTTGAAATTGCCCTGGCAGTAGCCCACCCGCATCCAGTTCGCCACCAGGGCGGTGAGCCGTCCGCGGAACAACCCCGCCAGCGCAACCACCTGATCAGCGAAGCCCAGAGCCGGATCGATCTCCTGGTGGTAGTTGCGCTCGATCAGGTGCTGAACGATCATCTGCAACTCGTGCAGCGCCTCCGGATGGGCACCGCTGCGGGCGCGACGGGCGAACAGCTCCAGCTGGCCGACCCGCAGAAAGGAGGGGGCCACCCGTGTGGTGATCGCCGCAGGATTGTCCACCATGACGTCGGGATCGAACGACCTTGAGTCCGGGGAGTACCAGGGCCGGCGCACGGTTTCGGATCCGGACACATAGAGCGTCAGGGAGCGGGAGGTGGGAACTCCCAGGGCGTGCATGAACTCCTGCGCCAGAAACTCGCGCACGCTGGAGCGGAGCACGGCGCGTCCATCGGCGCCACGGCAGTAGGGCGTCGGGCCACCCCCTTTGAGTTGCATCTCCCAGCGCCGGCCGTTGAAGACGCCTTCGAACACCGAAATCGCCCGGCCGTCGCCGTAGCCGTTGCCGGTGCCGAACGGGCACTGCTGGATGTACTCGCTGCCGTAGATCGAGAGGGCATAACCGGTCGCCCAGCCATACGGTCGCATCGGCTCTGTGGCCACGCTGATGTCGCCGGAAAACAGTCGGCGGAACTGGTCGTCGTGGACCAGCGCTTCGCCCAGGCCAAGCTCGTCGAAGAGGGTGCTGCTGTGCGCCACAACCTCCGGCGCCGGTAGCGGCGTGGGTGTCACCGGCACGTAATGACCGGAGAACACCTGGCGGGGCTGGTGATCGTGGCCATCGCTGGTGGCCTGCGGGTCCGCCCGCAGCGAATCCAGCAGCGAATAGTCGGCCCGCTGGGCAAACACCGCGAAGGTGGTGGTCGTCACTGCTGTCGGCGCGGTTGTCGTCACTTGCGTCGGCACGGTTGTCGGCACGGGTCTCTCGGGTGTGGCGCGGCCTTGGCAGGGCCCTGGCGAGAGCCTCACCATCCTGGCGAGGCTCTCGCCATGAGTGGCGACTCTGCGGCCATCACGCCGGTTACGCGGTTGCGGGTGCGTTCGAGCCTGAACGCGACGTGGGCGGATTAGCGTTGACCCATGGACTTCCAAGGGCGGATCACCATCAATCCTGCCGTGCGATTCGGCAAGCCCTGCGTTCGCGGCACCAGACTCACGGTGGGTGATGTGCTCGGCTTTCTTGCCAGCGGCATGAGTGAAGCGAAATTGCTGGAGGACTTCCCGCAGCTCAGACATGACGACGTGCTGGCTTGCCTGGCCTATGCAGCAGATCGGGAACGCCTACTCCTGAGCCTGACCACGGCGACGTGAGCGTCCACCTGCTTCTGGATGAGAACCTTTCCGAGCGTCTCCTGCCTCTGCTCTCCGGTGGATTCCCAGGTTCAAGGCATGTGCGGCTTCTTGGGCTGGGTGGGGCCGACGATCTGGCGATCTGGGATCGGGCTCGCCTTGACGGCGCCCTGTTGGTGACCAAGGACGAGGATTTTCTGCGGATCAGCATGAGCCGCGGTTTCCCGCCGAAGGTGATCTGCTTGGCCATCGGTAACGCGGGCAACGCAGCAACGGCTGGGCTGCTGCTTGATCACATCGATGCCATCGAGACTTTCTCGTCCCATCCGGAGGCAGGTTTTCTGGTGCTCAGCCCGGGCCCATAGCCCCCATGGGAATGTCCGAGTTCGCCACCCACTGCAAGCTGGGAAGGCACTTGCTTGCCCGTCCCCGCATCAGCGGCCCATCACCAGCGCCGCATACCGCCGCACCGCGCTGCGGTGGTCGGCGTCGGCCCGCAGGGCGATGAAGCCGTCGGGCCGCACCACCAGCAGGGTGAGGGGCCCCAGGCCCAGGCTGGGCGCCTCCTCCAGCCGCAGGGTCACCACCGCCTCCACCAGCGCCGGCGGAACCATGCCAGCGGCCCTGTCGGCCTCCAGCTCGGCCTGCAGGCTGGCGAGGGCTTCGGCGGGCGCCTCGGGGCCGGCCAGCAGCAGCAGCGTGTGGCCGCACCGGTGGGTGAGACGGTGCAGCAGGGTCGCGCCGGCCCCGGGCGGCAGCGCGATCGTGGTGGGCAGCCGCTGTCCGGCGCCGAAGCTGGAGGGCTGGCCGTCGCTGCCGCTGATGACCGCCGCGCTGGCGTAGCTCACGTTCATCTCGGTTTCCGCCACCACCTCCTGCTGGCGGGCCACCGGGTTGGCGAGCATGGCGGCGATCGCCCGGTCGCGGGCAGCGCGCTCAGCGGGATCCTGCAGCCCGTGGGCCTGCTCGGTGGCATCGCCTGAGCGGCAGATCTCCTGCGCCACCGGACGCCGCTCCTGCTCGTAGCTGTCCAGCAGGCCGGGGGCGGCGGCCCCCTGGTGCACCAGGGCCAGCTTCCAGGCCAGGTTGGCGGCATCGTGCAGCCCGCAGTTCATGCCGTGCCCCTCGGCCGGGGAGCACACGTGGGCGGCATCGCCGGCCAGAAACACGGGCCCGGCGTGGAAGGCGCTGGCCACCCGGCTGTGGCAGTGGAAGCGGCTGGGGTTCTCCACGGCGCTGAAGCGGGCCTCCGGCAGGTAACGCCGCAGCACGGCGGCGGCCTCCGCCACCAGATCGCCCTCCTCGCCGGCGGGCCGCAGGTACACCCGCCAGCGGTCCTCGGGCAGGGCCGTGAGGATCAGGGGTGAGGCGTCGAGGTAGGCCGCGTTGACCTCGTGGCTGTCGGCCCAGCCCTCCACCGCCGCATCGAACACGGCCCAGGGGCGGGCGATGCCATGGCCCTCGAAGTTGAGGCCGCTCAGCGCCCGGGTGGTGCTGCGCAGGCCGTCGCAGCCCACCACCCAGCGGGCCTGCACGGATTGCTCCTGCTCGCCGCAGGCCACCGTGGCGGTCACCCCCTCGCCGTGGGGCGCCAGAGCCACCAGCCGGCAGGAGCGGTGCACCGTGCCCCCCTCCCCCTCGAGGTGATCCGTGAGGATCGCTTCGGTCACCTCTTCGGAGAGGCCGAGGTTGAAGCCGTAGTGGCTGCCGCAGCCGGCCAGATCCAGGTCCCCCAGCCGCTGGCCGTCGGCGTGGATCAGGATCCGCCGCTGCCGGCAGCCGGCCTCGAGAAACCGATCCACCAGCCCCAGCGCCTCGAAGATCTCCAGCGAGAGCGGGTGGATCACCGTGGCCCGGTCCCAGTGCAGGGCTTCGGCCCGGGCGTCGATCAGCAGGTTGGGAACGCCGCGGCGCTGCAGCTCTCCCGCCAGCAGCAGGCCGGTGGGGCCCGCTCCCACCACGAGCACGCAGGTCTGGCTGGGAAGGGACGAAAGCACGGCGGCCAGGCGGATCAAGCCACTGGGGGGCACACTAAATCGACCCCAGGGAATCGGCTCTGACCAACCCCTTCCGCTTCCTGGCCGCTGCCCTGGCCGTGGGCCTGACCTGGAGCGCGGCAGCGGTGCAGGCGGCCCCCAACGGCACCTGGCTGTCGCAGCCCCAGATCTGGTACTACGCCTCTCGGCAGTCGCTGAACGGGGTCATGGCCGAGATCCGGGGCAGCGACTTCAAGGTGGTGTTCCTCGACGTCCGCAAGGTGTCCGAGGCGATGCAGAGGGAGGCGGCCCAGGCGGCGCGCCGCCAGGGACTGCTGCCCGTGGTGTGGGTGCAGTCCCCCCAGTACCGGGCGTTGCGGATCGCCGATCTGGTGGCCGAAGCCCGCCACGGCGACGGGATCCAGGTGGACGATCACTTCTTCGCCAACTACTCCCTGGAGGACTTCTACCTGTTGCGTCGGCTCTACCCCAAACCCATCTTCTGCAGCATCCAGCCGTTCCAGGCCAACCTGCTTCCCACGGCGGGCTGCAACCAGCTCGATGTGCAGTGCTACAGCGCCAGGCAGTTCCAGCAGTGCCTCAAGCTGGCCGATCGGCTCGGCGCCGTGGTGAGCCTCTCCACCGAGAACACCCTCCGGTACCGGAGCCAGCTGGGCGAGAGATCCTTCAACACCTTTCTCTGGCAGGGGCCCTGAGGGGCGGGGCGTCCTGCGGCGCCAGGTGGGCGCCGATCGCACGGAAGATGTCATCGGCGGAATTGCAGTAGCCACCGCTGGCATCGAAGGCCTCTTCGTCGAAGGTGACCGCCACCGCGATCGCGATCTTCCGTGAAGGCAGATAGGCCATCACCCCGGCCTGCCCGGAGAACAGCGGGTTCTGCAGCAGCCAGGGGCCCGAGAGGACGATCCCGATCCCGTAGGTGTAGAAGTCGCCGAGGGTGGCGCAGGTCGCACAGCCCTCGATCGGCCGGCCGAAGCCCCGCAGTGTCGGAGCGATCTGCAGCCTGTGGCTCTGCGGCGACAACAGCCGTCCCGTCCCGATCGCCTCGGCGGAGGTGGCCATGTCGTGGATGGTGGTGAACTGCACCGCACCGCGGGTGATCGTCCACGACGGGTTCCAGTAGGTCGACTCCTCGTAGAAGCGCGCGCCCGCCGGGATGCCGAGGCTCTGGCGCCGTTCCGACGAGAAGGCGTGCAGCACGGGCGGCGCGATCGCGGGCGTGCCGCCGGGATCCCGCGTGTTGCGGAGCTTCAGGGGTCCGAAGATCCGCTCCTGCATCAGCACAGGCATCGTCTGGCCCGTGATGCGCTCCAGCGCCAGGCCAAGCAGGACGTAGTTCGTGTGCGCGTAGTTCCAGCTCGTGCCGGGTTCGTACCAGAGCGTCTTCAGGTCCGCGTAGGCGAGCAGGTCCTGCACCGAGAACTGCCGGAACGGGTTCTCGAGCAGCGTCTTGTCGAACGCGGCATTGCCGATCACGTAGTCGCGATAGCCGGAGGTCATCCGGGCGAGCTGGCCGAGCGTGACCCGCTCCGCATTCGGGATTTCCGGCAGCCACCTCGCGAGCTTGTCATCGAGGCTGACCCTGTTCTCGTCGACCAGCTGCAGCAGCAGCGTCGCCACATAGGAGATGGCGATCGCACCATTGCGGACGTGCATGTCCTCCGTGGCCGGCACGCCCGTCATCGACTCGCCCATCGCCTCGGTGACCACCTCCTTGCCGTCGATCGTCACGCGCACGATCACCGCCCTCAGATGGTCGTCGGCCATCCGCTGACGAACGATCCGCAGGATGCCGGCCGCCTGGGGAGAGGCCGCAGGCGGGGTGACGTCGGGGCTCCGGGCCTGGACGGGACCCGCTCCGCCCAGGCAACCCGCCAGGATGGCAGCCAGGAGACGTCGTCCCTGTGGGGCGAACCAGCGACGATCCACACCAGTTCGGGCAGGAAGCGGCAACGCTACGCGCCCTGGCGCCTGCCGCCCCCGGAGAGCTTCCTACCCTGGGGCTGGTTGCGAAGCGCCATGCCCAGCCCCCATGGCCTGCGTCGCTGGGCCGCCCTGCTGCTGCTGGCCGGTGCGCTGAGCGGAGCGATGGCCATGCCCGCGGCAGCCGGCCCCCCGGCCACCCCGCTGACCCTGACCTTTGCCGATCAGACCTACCTCCTGCGTTGGTCGTCGAAGCACCAGCACGAGTTCACCCCAGCGGGCCAGGAGGACCTGAGCCGCTGGACCGACATGATCACGATCAACACCTATCCCGGCGTCAGCGATGGGGAAGGGCTGGCCGATGTGGCCAACCGGGCCCTTGGCAACTACCGGCGCCACGGGGCCACGCTCCTGCGCACCAGCTCGATTCCCCGCAGCGCCGAACGCCCGGCCGAGCACCTGGTCGTGGCCCTCTTCCCCACCCGCGCGTTCAGCGAGGCCGTGTTCGCCCGCTGGCGCCTGGCCGACGGCCGCGGCACCGCGCTGATCGTCAGCCACCGCCTCTATGGCCAGAAGGCGGGCGAGGCCATGGCGGCCTGGCTGCAGGCGAATGGTCCCGGCGTGGAGCGTCGCTTGATGGCTCTCGAGGCGGTTCCCTCCCGCCGCATCCTCGAGCCGTCCAGCCCGTGACCACCCACCCACCCGGCGCCTGGCGCGTGGAGATCCGCGAGAACGGCCGCTGCGGCTCTATCGCCTATCTCGAAGGGGCCGACACGATCTCCTGCTACTGGGAATTCTGCGGCGGCGACACCGTTGCCTCCATCTCAATCGGCGACACCAGCGACTGGGACACCCGTCACCCATGGGCCGCCGGGCGGCGCCAGCAGATCTTGGAGCGCATCGCCGCAGAAGTGGTGCGCCGGAAGGCTCCCACCTGCAGCGCCCTGATCGACGAACAGCCGGGATGGATCACGATCCAGCAGCGCCGGCTTGAGGGCTCGTCAAAGGTGTGATCGAGGCGGTTCCACGTCCTACCGAGACCAAAGAACCCCTAGCCAGGAAGATCCTGCCCAGCTTGGGAGCAGATCAGTGATGGGCTGAGGTGGTGGCGCTGGCGGGTGGCGCCCTGAAACGTGGCAACGACTACAAATCAGTGGAATCGGCCAACTAAGCTGGCCCATGCGTTTTTCAGCGGATCATTCTCTGGTGTGGATGCGTCGTCTATCCAGGGATTCCGTCAATCAGCTGAGCATCAAATCCAAGCTGATCCTGATGCTGCTGCTTGTGAGCGGCTTCTCCACACTGTTCACCGCGGCACTGGGCTACCGCAGCGGCCAGATCAATCTCACCAACCGGGTCTTCAATCAGCTCATCAGCGTACGCGCTTCCAAGGCCTATCAGATCGAGTCCTATTTCAGAAACATCCAGAACCACACCCAGACCCTCAGTGAGGATCTCTCCATCGTTGCCGCCGTCGAAGACTTTGATGCCGCCTTCCAGCAGCTGGAGAAAACATCCCAGCCCGCCGCGGCGACCCAGGCTCTCGAGGGCTACTACCGCAAGGAATTCCTGCCCCGGCTCGACAAAACCCACGCCGGCACCCCCAACCTGCCCGCCTACCTGGCCAGCGACCCAGCCACCCGCCATCTCCAGTACAACTACATTGCCGCGAACCCCAATCCCGTCGGCAAAAAACAACAACTCGTAGCCGCCAAAGATGGCAGCACCTACTCAAAGGTGCACGGCCGCTATCACCCGATTTTTCGCAATATCGTTTCCAGATTCGGCTACTATGACATGTTCCTGATCAATCCAAAGGGACAGATCATCTACACCGTTTTCAAGGAGACGGATTACGCCACCAGCCTGGAGAACGGCCCCTACAAGGACAGCAATCTGGCCCAGCTGGTGCGGGAGGTGGTCGCCTCGAAGGAGAAGGGATTCACCCAGCTGGTCGACTTTGCCGCCTACGCCCCCTCCTACGGCACGCCCGCCGCCTTCATCGCCGCTCCCATCTACAACGGCCCGAAGTTGGTGGGCGTTCTGGCCTTTCAGATGCCAGTCAATGAGATCAACAACGTCATGACCGGCAACCAGGACTGGAAACAGGACGGCCTGGGCCAGTCAGGCGAAACCATCCTGGTGGGCAGCGACACCCTGATGCGTTCGGCCTCCCGCTTTTTCCTGGAGGATCCCAAGGCCTATCTGGCCCAGCTGGAATCGCGCGGCTTCAAGAAAGACGCCATCGCCCGCCTGAGCCAGTACAACACGACGATCCTGCAGCAACCCGTGGCGACGCCGGCGGTGACCAAGGCCATCGCCGGGGGGGCGGGCACCCTGCGCGTGGTCGACTATCGCGGTGTCCCGGTGCTCAGTTCCTATGCACCGCTGCAGATCGAAGGGCTCCACTGGGTGATCCTCTCCCAGATGGACCTGGCCGAGGCCTACGCCCCGATCCATGCCTTCCAACGCCAGATCCTGATCACGGCCACCCTGCTGATCCTGGTCGTCACCCTGCTGGCCATGGGCCTGGCCCATCAGTTCGTCAAGCCCGTCCAGCAATTGATCGACAGTGCCCGCAAAGTCAGCTCCGGCGAACTGGCGAGCATTCCGGATCTCAACGCCACCGATGAGTTCGGCGAGCTGGCCCAGTCCTTCAATGCCATGGTGCGCAGCCTCCAGACCCAGACGGCCCTGGTCGACCAGACCAACCAGGAGAACGAGCGCCTGCTGTTCAGCGTCTTTCCCTCCGCCATCGCCAGGCGGCTGCAGCGTGGCGAAACCCAGATCGCCGATGAGGTCACCAACGTGGCGGTGCTGTTCGCCGATCTCAAGGGATTTTCCCGGCTGGTGTCCTCCCTCAGCGCCCATGAATCGCTGGCCATCCTCAACGACCTGGTCGCCTCCTTCGACGACCTGGCCTCCCGCTTCGGCCTGGAAAAGGTGAAGACGATCGGCGACAGCTACCTGGCGGTCTGCGGCCTCTCGGTGCCCTACCTCGACCATGACAAACGGGCCATTGATTGCGCCATCGAGATGCATGGCGTCCTGCGGCGCTTCAACCTTGAACGCGGATTCAAGCTCGGCATCCAGATCGGCATCCACTCCGGCGACATCGTCGCCGGCATCGTCGGCAAGAGCCGGGTTGTCTATGACGTCTGGGGGGAAACGGTGAAGTTGGCCCATAGCCTCAGCCAGGCCTGCCCCGCCGGCGCTGTGTTCGTCTCCGAGGTGGTGCACCACCGGCTCGAGGATCTCTACCCCTTTGAGCGCATCGCCGCGGCCATCGAGGCCCAGGAGGCCCCGCCGGCCTGGCGGCTCTCCAGCGCCACCGTTCCCGCCGCCGGCGAAGCCCTGGCCAAGCCATGAGCACGGCGGTGCCGCTATGGCTATGGGGCCTCGGCCTGGCCGTCGGCTTCCCGCTGCTGATCGTCGTGCTGGGGGAAGTGATCCACCGGCTCAAACGGCGCGGACGGGCGATCGCCAGCACGGTGCGGCTGGTGCGCAATGTGCTGCTGCCGATGCTGGTTCTGATGGTGTTCCTGCAGCACGTGCTCCAGGTCGACCCCGGCACCCGCCTGTTCCGCACGATCGAGACGGTGTTCTGGGTGTGCGTGATCCACGCCGCCCTCTCCCTGCTCAACGTGATCCTGTTCGAGCAGGCCGAAGACGACACCTGGCGCTCCCAGGTGCCGAAGCTGCTGATCGACCTGGCCCGCCTGTTTCTGATCCTGCTGGGCACGGCGTTCGTGCTGGCCTCGGTGTGGAACGCTGATCTGGCCGGTCTGGTCACCGCCCTGGGGGTGAGTTCGATCGTGATCGGCCTGGCCCTGCAGGACACCCTCGGCAGCGTCATGTCCGGGATCGCCCTGCTGTTCGAGCGGCCGTTCACGGTTGGCGACTGGCTGGAGGTCAGCGGCGTGGTGGGCCAGGTGATCGACATCAACTGGCGCGCCGTGCGGCTGCTGACCCTGGAGCAGGAAATGGTGGTGATCCCCCACAAGCTGATCAGCAGCGAGGTGATCCGCAACTTCACCAAGCCCACCCCGATTCACGCTGAACGCATCCAGATCGGCTTTTCCTATAACGATCCACCCAACCTGGCCCGGCAGGTGCTCAAGAGCACCGCCCTGGAAACCAAGGGCATCCTGCTGGATCCCGAACCGGATGTGTTCACCCTGGCCTACGCCGACTCCGCTGTGTCCTACGAGGTGAAGTTCTTCATCCGCGACTACGGCGACATCGAGCAGATCCGTGAACGTTTCATGACCCGAGTGTGGTATGCGGCCAAGCGCAACAACCTCTCGATTCCCTTCCCGATCCGCACGGTTTATAACTTCCACGGCCCCACCAGCCAACAGAAGGGCCTGGCCAAGAAGTTCAGCGAAAGCCTGCAGGCCATCCCCTCCTACGTCCCGATCAATCGCGAGGAGGACAGCGTGGCCCCCTCCGTCTCCGGCATTTCACTGCAGCACTTTGCCGCCGGTGAGAAGGTGATCCGCCAGGGCCAGATGGGGAACGAGCTTTACATCATCGTGGCCGGGCAGGCGCTGATGACACGGCGGGATGAAGCCGGGGAGGATCTGGAACTGCTCTCGCTCAGAAGTGGCGAATTCTTCGGGGAGATGAGTCTGTTTTCCGGCGAACCCAGCACCGTCACGATCGCGGCCAGCAACGATCTGGAGGTGATGAACATCTCCGCCACGGTGGTCAATCAGATGATCGACCGCCAGCCCAGCTTTGCCCGCGAAATCGGCCAGATCATCGAGAGCCGCCGGCTGGCCATCCAGGAGACCACCCAGGCCCAGCGCCGCCCCGGCACCTAGAAGGCTTTCTCTCCGCCATGCCACCACCCCTCGGCCGACGCCAGCTGCTCTCGCTCTCCGGGTTGGCCCTGGGGGCAGGTCTCTGGCAGGTCTGGAAGCCGGCAACAGTCCGGGCCGCAGTCGGTGCCGCCACCGCCCTGGCCGCCCCGCCCCGCAGCGGCACCCGCCTGGTGCTGATCAGCGATCTCAACGCCTCCTACGGCTCCACCACCTACATCGCCGAGGTGCACCGGGGCGTGGCCCTGATCCCGCCCCTGCGCCCGGACCTGGTGATCTGCGCCGGCGACATGGTGGCGGGCCAGAAGGCGGGGCTGGGCCGCCAGCGGCTGGCCGCCATGTGGGCGGGCTTCGATCGCAGCGTGCTTGCCCCGTTGCGCAGCGCCGGCCTGCCGTTCGCGCCGGCTATGGGCAACCACGACGCCTCCGGCGCCAGTGCAGGTGGCCGCTTTCTCTTCGCCGACGACCGCGCCGAGGCGGCCCGCTTCTGGAGAGCGCGCCGCGACAACCTCGGTCTGCGCTTCGTTGACAGCGGCACCTTCCCCTTTCACTACGCCATCCGCCAGGACGACGTGTTCGTGCTGGTGTGGGACGCCTCCACCGCCCAGGTGCCGGCGGAGCAGCTGCGCTGGGCCGAGCGGATCCTGGCGGGCCCCGCCGCGCGCTCCGCCAGCCGGCGCCTGGTGGTGGGCCACCTGCCACTGCGGGCCGTGAGCCAGGGCCGCGACCGCCCCGGGGAGGTGCTGGCGCAGCCGGCGGCCCTGCAGCAGCTGCTGGAACGCCATGGGGTGGAGGCCTACGTGAGCGGCCACCAGCACGCCTACTTTCCGGCCCGCCTGGGCCAACTCGACCTGTTCCAGCTCGGGGCCATGGGCAGCGGCCCCCGCCGGCTGCTGGACCAGACCACCCCAGCCTTCCAGACCCTCACCGTGCTGGATCTGGTCGGCAGCCCCGCTCGACTGGTGGATACCAGCTTCGATCTGCGCACCCTGCGGCGCATCGACCCGCAGCGGCTGCCCCGCTCGCTCAGCGATGCCGCCGGCCGGCTGCTGCAACGGCGGCCCAGCGCCTGAGGCGGTGGGGCCAGCCCCGGCAGTTCTATGGTCAGCGCGATCGCAAGCCAACGTCATGAAGCTGCCGGAAGGCTGGCGGATCTACGCCTTGGTCCTCGGATTGAACGTGCTGGCGCTCTCGCTTTGGTGGGTCGATCGCGACGCGGTGCCCCACCCCTCCGCCGGCGGCATGGGCGCCTGGATCGCCGCCCGCCTCGGGTCCTGAGTTGCCTGTGATCACGATGAACACCCAACACCTGGGGCCACTGGTAGCGCTGCTGGCCCTCCTGCCGGCGGTGCCGCATGCCGCCGCGCTGGCGGCGACACCGTCCCCTTCCCCGCTCGAGGGCACGGCCTGGGTGCTGGAGCGCCTGGGGCAGCGCCAACCCCAGAACGGCACCACCGTCACCCTGCGCTTCGAGGCTGGCCGGGTGGCGGGCAGTGATGGCTGCAACCGCTTCGGCGCCCCCGTCACGGTCCGGGGCAAGGGCCTGCAGGTGTCGGCCCAGGGCCTGAGCACCAAGATGGCCTGCCCGCCGGCGGTGATGCGGCAGGCCGAAGCCTTCCAGACGGCGCTCACCAGCAGCCGGGGTTTCCGCCTCGACGGCGAGCGCCTCAGGCTCCTCTCGGCCGACGGCCGGCCCCTGCTGGTGCTGGTGGCCCAGACGCAACGGCTGGTGGGAAGCACCTGGCGGGTGGCGGGGTTCAACAACGGCCGCCAGGCGCTGGTGAGCCCGATCCTGGGCACCACCCTCTCGCTGCGCGTCGTCAAGGCCGACCAGCTGGCGGGATCGGCTGGCTGCAACCGCTTCACGGCGCCGGTGCGGCTGGAGGGCACCCGTCTGCGCATCGGCACCCCGGTGGCCACCAAAAAGCGCTGCGCCGGCGCCGGGGTGATGGAGCAGGAGCAGCAGTTCCTGGTCGCCCTGCCCACGGCTGCCAGCCTGCGGCTCGAAGGCGAGACCCTGGAGCTGCGCCGGGCCGATGGCGCCATCGCCCTCAGCCTGCGGCGCGTCCCGGGGCCCTGAGCACCCCGCGATCAGCAGCCCAAGCCCCGCCTGCCGCTACCTTTTCAGCCGCAGTGCGGCCCGCGTATGGATCTGCCCAGGGTGGTGTTCTTCGGTCGCACCGGGGCTGACGCGCTGGCGTTCTTCAACCTCGATCTGGCGCACTGGCGGGGCCGCCGGGTGCTCGATTGCCCCGGCGGACCCGGTTCCTTCACCGCCCTGGCCCGCGCCGCCGGGGTGGAGAGCGTGGCGGCCGATCCCCTCTACACCCTGCCGCTGCCGGAGCTGGAGCACCGCTGCCGCGACGACGTCGCCTTCACGATGGAGCGCCTGGCCCTGAGCCCGACGCTGCGCCCGGACTTCGACCAGTCCCGGTTTCGCCAGGGAAAACTGGAGGCCCTGGAGGCCTTTCTGGCCGACCGTCGCGACCATCCGCAGGCCTACCGCGCCGCGGCGCTGCCCTCCCTTCCCTTCGAGGCGGCCAGCTTTGATCTGGTGCTGTCTGGCCATCTGCTGTTCTGTTACGCCCCGATTGCCGACGGCGGCCTCAGCGAACAGCCCGACTTCGACCTCGACTGGCACAGGCGCGCCCTGGCCGAACTGCTGCGGGTGAGCCGGCAGGAGGTGCGGATCTACCCCGCCCACACGATCGAACGCCACCCCCGGGTGCATCCCTGGGTGGAGCCCCTGCTGGCCGGCCTGCCGCCGGGGTGGCAGGGGCAACTGGAACCCACCACCTATGACGAAGGCTTCGAGGGCGAGACGCCGATGCTGCGGCTGCGGCGCCAAAGCGCCCCTGCCGCCTGCGGACCAGGGGCGCTTTGATCACGAATCCAACACCAGAGTTCGTAAATCTCGATACAAAAAGCCGGGAATGTAACGGCGCGTGGCTGGTTTCCGCCACGCGAGACACACTGACAAAAAACTGCACCAGGAGTGAATTCCCATGACGTATCTGACCTGGAGGCGGGAGCTGGTGCGCTCCGCCATCGATCAGATGCTGGCGGCCACCGATCCCGACCGCGGCCCCTTCGGGGATGGGGGTGTGCTGTTCAACGCGATGATGCAGGACCTGAGCCAGAGCCTGCCGGCCCTGGAGATCGTGGCGGCGGCCGACGACATCCTCACCGCCCACCGGGGCTTCTGCGAGGGGCGCAGCTGCGAGGTGGCCCAGGCCCTCAAGGTCTGCCTGTCGATCCCCGCGGAGAAGCAGGGCCTGGAACGGCGGCTCGTGCTCGACCGCGAGCGAGTGGAGCAGAACGCCTTCGGCCATGACGCCAGCCTGCTGCTCGTCTGGGATGGCCGGCTCAGCAGCGCCATCGAGGAGCTCGGCGTCGGCGCCCTCAGCGAGCGCTTCCCCTGTCAGGGCAGCGAGGCCCGCTGGAACACCGGTGAATTTGTGGCCCTGCTGGAGGCCCGAGCCCTGCAGTGCCGCCGCACCCGCGTGGCCCAGGAGATCGTGGCGGAAGATCCCGCCACCGCCCCCTCCGGCAGCACCGTGGTGCTGGTGTTCCCCACCGACGCCGGCACGCGCCCCTGGGTCGCCACCGTGGCCGTGGCCCTGCACTCCGAGGCGCTGCCCGAGAGCGAGCCGCCCACCCTCGACGGCTACCAGGCCATGCGGGTGCTGGTGGGTCCCAGCAGAACCTCGGCATAACGGCCGAAGGCTTCCCCCTCGCTGAGGAACAGCCGGGGGATCACCAGTTCACACTCCAGCAGCAGCAGCTCGCCCCCCGCATCGCGGATGCCGTCGATGCGGGCATAGGGCAGCACCCCGAAGCGCCGCCGCAGGCGCTCCTCCACCGCAGCGGCCCAGCGCCGTTCCGCCGCACTCGCCTGCCACAGCCGGTTGCGGCCCCCGAACCCTTCGTGGGCGATCCAGCCCCCTGCCGCCACGCTCTTGGCCACGGCGTGGGAGAAGTGCCCACCCAGAAACACCGCGCTGAACTCCCCCGCCCGGCAGATCGCTGGCAGGAAGCGCTGCACGCACACCTCCCCGTCCTTGGCCAGACGGGCCAGCCAGCCGTCGCCATCGCCGGCGTCCACGGGGGTGGTGCCATCGGCCGCAGTGATCACCAGCCCCAGGCCCTGGCGGCACACCCGGTAGGTGTGCCAGCTCTTGGCCCCGATCGCCGGCTTCAGCACCGCCTCGCCCCAGCCGCACACCTCCAGAAGCCCCACCAGGGAGCCTTGCCAGCCGCGGGGCAACCAGCGGCTGGGGATCAGGGCCACCCCCTCTTGCTCCAGCTGGGGCAGGTAATCGCTCTTGGCATGGCCCGCCACGATCACCGGCAGCGGATTGACCAGCGGCACCCCGAGGGCCTCGAGGTGCTCCGCCAGGGCCCTGATGCGGGGCAGGAAGTCGGGGTGGCGATGGCTGTCGCGGCAGTCGCGCACGCTCACCCGATCGAAGCGTCCCCAGTGGATAGAGCCGCAATCCGTGGTAGCGCCGTCGCTCAGCGACGGCAGGGGCACCAGCTCGCTGGCGATGCCGCGCTCGGCGAGGAAGCTCCGCAGCGCCGGGGTCTCGTCGTGGATCCGCCCCAGGTGCAGCAGGGCGATCAAGCCGGCAGGATGCCCCACTCGCGCTTCACCTGCACGCTGGTGATCTCCCAGGCCTCCTCGGCCGCCACGACCGGGCCATGGCGTTCCACAGGCGTCAGGCTCCGCCTGGCGAATTCGTTCTGCAGCAACAGCTGAAACAGCACGCTCTGGGACACCAGCCCGTTGAGACGCTCTTCACCCCCCACCCGGGCCATCAAGACCGGATGGCCCTGGCAGTCGCGCAGGGACCGCAGCTGCTGCTGCAGCCACACCCGCTCGTACTGGAGCATCGCGTCGCTGCAGCGGGAGAGATTCTCTCGGTAGCAGCCGGCATGGCACTTGATGGCCCCTTCCGACAGGCCCGGCGCAGCGCCGGCGTCCTTCAGGAGCTGCATCGCTTCGCTCAGGAAACTCACTGTGCGTTCACCGACGTCCTCAGAAACCCTAGAAACAGTCGCTGCCGATGCCCGCAGCCATTGGCAAGCAGCAATGATCCGTAGCGGAGAGGAAGCAAAGCTAAAATTGGTGGCACTTGCTACCCAACCACCACGCTGCACATTGGCTGCATCAAAGCCACTGTTTGCGGCGGAAGTAGAGATACAAGCTGACGCCGATCACGATCATCACCGCCCACACTGAATAATAACCACCCCGCCACTCCAGCTCGGGCATCTCCTTGAAGTTCATGCCGTACACGCCGGCAATGAAGGTGAGGGGAATGAAGATCGTCGAGATGATCGTCAACACCTTCATCACCTCATTCATCCGATGGCTGAGGGTCGACAGATAGGTGTCGTGCATGCCCCCGAGAATATCGCGGTGGGTTTCCACCAGATCGATGATCTGAATGCAGTGGTCATAGAGATCGCGCCAGAACACCCGGCCCTCCGCCGTCAGCAACGGGGATTCGCTCTTGACGACCATGGCCACCTCTTCGCGGATCGGCCAGACGGCCTTGCGAAGGCTCAGAATACCCCGCTTGAGACCATGAATCTCCTTGATGTCACCAGGGTGGGGATCCTCAAGCAGCCGATCATCCACCTCCTCGATGATGTCCCCCATCCGCTCCACCGCGAGGAAGTAGTTATCAACAACAGCGTCCATGAGGGAGTAGGCGAGGTAATCGGCCTTCATCCAGCGGATCCGGCCGCTGGCGGCGCGGATGCGATCACGCACGCCATCGAAGACATCACCATCATCCTCGAGAAAGGAGATCACAAAGTGATCGCCGAGGATCACACTCACATGCTCGATATCAATCGCCTGCCGACCTTCGTCGAAATCGATCATCTTCAGGACCATGAAGATGTATCCCGGAAACTCCTCCACCTTGGGGCGCTGGGTGGTGTTGGCGATGTCCTCCAGCGTCATCGGATGGATCCCGAAGCACTCGCCAAGGCGTTCCACCAGCTCGACGTCATGGACGCCGCTGACGTTCATCCAGGTGATGCTGTCCTCGCGCACCACATCGACGCAACTCCGCACCGAGACATCCAGCTCTTCCGACCAGCCCTGGCCGTCGTAGTGGATGACATCGATCTGCACCTTCGCCAGCCGCTGCTCACCCACGAACACGACGGCGCCGGGAATGGACCCGGGCCTGATCCGCCTGGCGCGGATGCCGCTGGTGCCGGCGCTGCTGCGCAGGCGCGGTGTTTTTCTCGACGGCCTGGTCTTCATCGCCCGGCCCGGATGCAACAAGGTTTCAGGGAGCCTATCGGCATCCCAGGTTCAGAGAAAGTCGGGCCGCAGCCGGTGGCTGAGCTCCAGCGACTGCTGCAGATCCGTCCATTCCTGGTCCGCCACCATCGCTTCAAGGGAGGCCAGGGAGTGGCGGTAGTGCCCCAGGGCCTCCAGCAGCGCCGCCCTGTTGTGGCGCGCCATCAACATCCCCAGCTCCGGGTTGCCGCCACCGACGCGGGTGGTGTCGGCAAAACCACTGGAGGCCAGGTCCCGCACCAGGCCCGCCCCTGTGCTGGCCTCGCCGCCCCCGGCATCGGCCGCCTGCAGCAGGGCCGCCCCCACCAGCACCGGCAGATGGGAGATCAGGGCCACGGCCCGGTCGTGGGCCTCGGCCTCACAACACAACCAACGGGCCCCGAGGACCTCCGCCAGCTCCCGCACCGCCTCGAGCGCCGCCGGGTCGGTGCCCGCCTCCGGGGTCGCCACCCAGGGCCTGCCGCGGAACAGGCCGGGCTCCCCCGCCTCCACCCCGGCCCGGGCGGTGCCGGCCATCGGATGGGAGGCCACGAAGCGGGACGCACCAGGGCCGCCGCCGGGCGCCACCAGCAGCTCCCGCCAGCGGCGCAGCACCGGCCCCTTCACCGAGCCCACATCGGTGATCACTGCCGCGGCCGGCAGGGCCGCCACCAGGTCGGGATCCGGATCCAGCAGGCGGTCGAGGGGTAGGGCCAGCACCACCAGAGCGCACCCCTCCAGCACGGCCGGATCCGTGCTCACCTCGGTGGCCAGCCCGCGCTGAGTGGCCCGCGCGGCGGTGGCCGGGCGGTGCACCAGGGCCCGCACCTGTGCCCCGGCCGCCATCAGATCCAGGCCCAGGGAGCCCCCGATCAACCCCAGGCCCACCACGCCCACCGGTTCGCGCTGCCAGAGGGGTGTCATCGTCGCTGCGGATCGGCTGGGGCCAGCTTCCTACGATCCAGCCATGTTGGAAGCCCGCGCCCACCAGCACCTCAAAGCTCTCCTGCAGCGAGAGGGGGTGGAACGCTGGCCCCATCACCTCACCCTCAGCCGGCTGGTGGCCCGCAGCCTGCGCCGCGTCGACCACACCCTGGTGCGCCTGGCCCCCGGCACCGCCCCCAGCTGGTGGATCAGCCTGCTGGTGCCCCTGGCCCTCAGCGAAACGCCCCTGGCCCTGGTGGTGACGCCGGCCCTGCGGCAGCGGTTACTGCTGGTGGAATGGCCGCGCCTGCGCAGCGTCGGGCTGGAGCTGGCCTGCTGGGAAGGGCCCGGAGCGCCGGCCGGCACCCGGCTCTGGCTTCTCGACCACCGGGAGCTGGTGGCGGCCTGGCGCAACGGCGAGCTGGGGGAACGGCAACTGGTGATCCCCGAGGCCGAGATGCTGGAAGTGGCCCTGCGCGAGGCCCTGGAGGTGGAACTGGAGCCCCGTCACTGGGACCAACTGCGCCGTGCCCAACCCAGCGCCGAAGCCTGTCTGCTCAGCCTGCACGAACGGCTCAGTCGCCGGGTACTGGCCCATCCCCGTTCTCCCCACCGGCTGGTGGCCCTGGCTGACGACGACGAAGCCCCCCTGCGCCACCTGCTGCGCCTGCTCGAACCCCTGCCGGAGCCCTGGCCCCGCTGGCTGAGTGCCGGAGCCGGCTGGAGCAGCTGGGCACGGGTGGATCCATCGTTGTTGCAGTGGAGCCTGCTGCGCCAGCCGCTTGACCCCCTGAGCGAACTGGCCGGCCTGCTGGTGGGTCGGGGGGCGGTGCTGATCGGTGAGCTGGCCACCGGCCGGGCGGCGGAGGGCCAGCCCGCCTCCGGCGCCGCCCTGGGGCTGGAGCCAGCGGTGGTACTGGATCTGGCCGACCCCCCCCTCTCCGACCCCCTGCCCCTGTTCGCCCCCCTGCGCCAACCACTGCCCAACAGCCCCCACTACGCCCAGCACCTGCTGGAGCAGGGCCGGCGGCTGGTGCTGGGCCAGAGCGGCCTGACCGTGGTGCTGATCGACGATTCAGCCCTGTGCCTGGGCCTGGCCAGCGGCCTGGCCGCCGAGTTCGGCAGCCGGGTGTGCCACCAGAACACGTCGCCGGAGAGCAACGGTGTGGTGTGCTGCAGCTGGAGCTGGTGGCTGGAGCACCAGCCACGGCTGCCCTTGCCCTGCCAGGTGGTGGTGGGCCTGCTGCCGATCGCCAGCCTGGAGGATCCGCTCACAGCGGCCCGGGTCGGGGTGCTGCGCCAGCAGGGCCGGGACTGGTTCCGGGAACTGCTGCTGCCCGAGGCCCTCAACCGGCTGCAACGGGGCGTGGCCGGGCTGCGCCGCAGCGGTGGCCGGCTGGCGGTGCTGGATGGCCGCCTGCGGGGCCGCAGCTGGGGGCGGCTGGTGTTCACCTCCCTCGAACCCTGGGTGGAGCTGTCGCGGCTGCGGCCCGACCCCTAGCCTGCCCCCAGTTGCCGTCCAAGCCCTGATGGGGGAAGCCAAACGCCGGGCCGAACAGGGTCTGCCGCCCCGCGACAAGCCGCGCGTCAGCAAGGCCAAGGACGTGGACACCTCGCCCCGGATCGTCACCTGGCTGCCCCTGACCCGCAACCAGGCCTCCCGCTTCGTGGCCGTCACCACCAAGGGGGCCTGGATCGGCATCGGCGGCCTGGCGCTGTTCTGGATCACCGTGCGCTTCATCGGCCCGGCAGTGGGCTGGTGGTCCCTGTCGGACGGGTGAGGGCCGGGTGCCGGTCTCCACATATGAGCATTTGCACCTACCACGAATCGGAAGAAATCCTTATGATCTGCCGATTGTGATGGGCACTTCCCATGTTTCTCCGTCTGGCCGAGCAATACCGCTCGGTCGTTGAGGATCTGATCCTGAGCCTCCAGGCCCTGGCAGTGTCCCTGCGGAAACAGGGCCAAGTGGCCACCTGCTACACCTGCGGCGATGGCCGCGACGGCCATGGCGCTTCCTTCGTGGCCGACCTGGGCGACAACCACATGGTGCGTCTGCTGGTCTCCGATTTCGGCATCAGCTGGGTGGAATCCCGCAACGGCCAGGAGCTGGTGAAACTGGAGGGCGCCGACGCCATTCAGGAACTCCAGCGTGTGGTGCTGGTACTGCAACCCTCCAGCGAACCCGTCGTGGCCCCAACCTGACGGGCTCGGTGATCAGCCGGCGGCGGGAAGCTCCTCGAGATCGGCGGCGTCGTCACCGGCCTGGGGCTTAGCCGCCGCCAGTTTGGCTGCCGCCGCCAGCGGCTTCATCGAGTTGGCGGTGACTTCGGAACCCTCGGTGAGCTTCTTACGGGTGAGCTGCTCAATCACCTCCTTCGGCCCAGGGTTCTGCTCCAGCCAGGTGATCGTGTTGTCGCGGCCCTGGCCGATGTTGTCGCCCTCGTAGCTGTACCAGGCGCCCTTGCGGGTGACCACACCGGTTTCCTCCGCCAGATCCAGCAGGCAGCCCAGGGTGCTGATGCCACGACCGAAGAGGATATCGAACTCGGCGATCCGGAAGGGGGGTGCCACCTTGTTCTTGGCCACCTTCACCTTGGCCCGGATGCCGTACTCCTCGGTGCCGCGCTTGAGGGTCTGGATGCGGCGGATGTCGAGCCGCACCGAGGCATAGAACTTGAGGGCGTTACCACCGGTGGTGGTTTCCGGGTTGCCGTAGGTGACGCCGATCTTCTGGCGCAGCTGGTTGAGGAAGATCACCGTGCAGCCGGATTTGCCGATGTTGCCGGTGATCTTGCGCATGGCCTGGCTCATCAGCCGGGCCTGGCTGCCCACCGCCAGATCGCCCATCTCCCCCTCGATCTCCGCCCGGGGCGTCAGGGCCGCCACGGAGTCGACGACGACGACGTCGACGGCGGCCGAGCGCACCAGCTGATCGACGATCTCCAGGGCCATCTCGCCGGTGTCCGGCTGGGAGACGAGCAGGTTCTCGATGTCGACCCCCAGGGCGGCGGCATAGACCGGGTCGAGGGCATGCTCGGCGTCGACGAAGGCCGCCACGCCACCGCGCTTCTGGACCTCGGCGATGGCGTGGAGGGTGAGGGTGGTCTTACCGGAGCTCTCCGGCCCGTAGACCTCCACCACCCGCCCCTTGGGATAGCCGCCCCCCAGGGCCAGATCGAGGGTGAGGGCCCCGGTGGGGACCGTTTCCACCCGCATGCGGGAGGCATCCCCGAGCCGCATGATCGAACCCTTGCCGAAGTTGCGCTCGATCTGGGTCAGCACCAGGCCCAGGGCCTTGTCGCGCTCAGCGGCAGCCTTGGGGTCGCCGCTGGGGGCGGCGGCGGAGACATAGGAGGTGGACGTGGACGGAGAGCCGGAGGAAGCAGAGGAGGCGGAGGTGGCCCTGGAATCAGCAGGCATGGTGGGAGTGGGTGATGGAACGGGCCGCAGCAGGCTGGAGCCGTCGAAGCGGTGGGTGGAGGCGGAGATTGGGGGCCGGAACCGGGCGCCATCCTGTGGCCTCTGGACAACCAGTGCCACCCGAAGACTCCGGCGTATCAATCTGTAGTACGGGCGTACTCTAGCGGTTCATGGCCATTGCGCCAGGGGGGCCTCGAAACCGGCGGGCTCCAGCCAGCGGATCCCCAGGGGGCCCAGCCCCTCACCGTCCGCCGGGCCCAGGTACCCCCACGACACCAGGTAGCAGCGCACCGCCTCCAGCCCCGGCGTCCGCCGCACCAGCTCCAGGGTGGGACGGCGGTCCTCCACGAACCACAGGGGGCGCTCGTCTGGATCCCGCTCCGCCACCAGCCGCCCCAGCACCGACGGCTTGCTGCCCTGTTCGTGGCCGAACAGGGCCAGGGGCGTGAGGCCAGCGGCGGCCAGCAGCCGGGCGGCGAAGGCCCCGCCCTTGGTGGTGAGCACCGCCCAGTCGGCCCCCTCCGCCGCCAGCCGGCCCAGGCGCGCTTCCACGCCGGGGTAGAAGCGGTGCAGGGCCAGCCAGGCGTCGAGATCGGTGGCGATGGCCTCCTGGCGCAGGCCCTCGAGCGCCTGCTGCAGCTGCTCGGTGCTCCAGCCCCAGCGCTCCAGGGCCCGGGCCAGAAAGGAGTCGTAGTCGGCCACGGCGGCGTCGAGATCGCTATCGGGCCGTCCCAGCTCGGCGGCCATCAGCACCATCTCCCAGCCCTTGTGGATCAGGGGACGCAGCCGGGCGAAACCCGCCGGCGCCTGCTCCGGCAGCTGCCAGGCGGCGGGGGCACCCCCGGCAGCCAGGGCCAGGGCCGCCCGCCGGGCCGACCACCAGTACTCGGCCATGCCGTCCACCAGCACGCCATCAAAATCGAACACCAGCAGAGGGCGTTCAGGCACCGGCGGAAAAGGGAGAAAAAACTGGGCCGCTAGGATTCGAACCTAGGAATGTCGGGACCAAAACCCGATGCCTTACCGCTTGGCGACGGCCCAATCAACCCATGGGATGGGAAGGACGTCGGTCTGGAACCGGCGCCTTGCTAGTTACCCACAGCGGCTGGTCCTTCGTCAACTCGCCCGCGTCCACCCTGGCGGCAGGCCCCTTCAGGCGGGAAAGACCCGCAGCCGCTGCTGACGGCCGCGGCCGAAGACCGCACTGCGCAGCCCGTAGTGGTGCACCAGCTCAGCCTGCAGGGCCCGCACCGCTTCGCTGCGGGGCAGCAGCTCCACCGGCCGGCCCTGGGGCAGCACCACCTGCTCCACCGCCAGCCGGCATTCCTCCAGGGCAGCATGGGCGTCGTCAAGACGCTCCGGAGCGACGCCGGGGGCGGCGGGCTCCTCGGCTCCGGCCTCGCCGCCTCCCCCCCGTCGCTCCAGCAGACGTTCCATGGCCCTCTGCAGCTGGTGGGGTGTGTCCGACTTGATCACCAGGATCGGCAGGCCGAGATCGCGGGCCTGGCGCCGCAGCTCCGGATCCAGGCCCAGCTGGCCGCGCACGCTCAGCACCGCATCCGCCTGCTCCGGCTCCTCCACCACCTGCACCGGCAGCTGGCGGCGGCGCACCGCCTCCTCCAGCTGCTGGGCCGCCAGCCCCACTCCGAAGACCCGCAGGGCCGGTACCGCCGGGGCGGCACTGGTGGCGGCTGGCCGGGGCGCCGCCGGATCGGGCAGGGGCACCACCGCCAATGGAGCACCACCAAAGTGCCGGGGAGCCGAAGCTGTGGCCCAGGCGGTCGGCGGGGCCGGTCGAACGGGGCCGTCGTCGCGCAGCACCAGGCGACCGTCGCTGCCCAGCTCGCGCACCTGGGGGTGGCTGGCAAGCCCGCGCAGCAGCAGATCGACGGTGCCGGCCACATCGCGATGCACGAGCCAGCGGTGGCGGCTATGCATCTCCACCGCCAGGGGGAAGGTGGGCTCGGCCGCCCGTTCCAGCACCGTCTTCTGGGTGCGGCGGCGGCGGGCCTCCTCGTCCCCCAGGGTCACCGACTGGATCCCACCCACCAGGTCGCTGAGGGTGGGGTTGCGGATCAGGTTGGCCAGTTCGTTGCCGTGGGCCGTGGCCACCAGCATCACGCCCCGTTCGGCGATGGTGCGGGCCGCCTGGGCCTCCAGTTCGGTGCCGATCTCATCGATCACGATGACCTCGGGCATGTGGTTCTCCACCGCCTCGATCATCACCTGGTGCTGCAGCTCCGGGCGCGCCACCTGCATCCGCCGGGCGCGCCCGATGGCGGGGTGGGGGATGTCGCCGTCACCAGCGATCTCGTTGCTGGTGTCAATCACCACCACCCGGCGCTGCAGGTCGTCGGCGAGCACCCGGGCGATCTCCCGCAGGGCCGTGGTCTTGCCGACCCCGGGGCGGCCCATCAGCAGCAGTGACTGCCCCGTGTCCAGCAGGTCGCGCACCATCGCCACGGTGCCGAACACCGCCCGGCCCACCCGGCAGGTGAGCCCCACCACGTCGCCGGTGCGGTTGCGGATGGCACTGATGCGGTGCAGGGTGCGCTCGATGCCGGCCCGGTTGTCGCCACCGAAGGGGCCGAGGCGCTGCAGCACCGCCGCCAGGTCGGAGCGCTCGATGGCGTCGCCCCCCAGGGCCAGGACGCGGCCGGGGTAGCGGGCCTCCGGCACCCGGCCCAGATCCAGCACCACCTCCAGCAGCCCCTCCCGCTGGTCAGGGCCCGCCAGGGCCCGCTGCACCACGGGCGGCAGGACGGCCAGCAGACGATCCAGATCGTCGCTCACCCGCTGGGGGGAGAGGGAAGGGTGGGGTGAGGGCTCCAGAGGGCGCTGGGGGGAGCAGTGGGTTCGTTCTAGCCAGGCCTCACGGGCCGGCGACATCGCGGGCCAGCCAGGGGTCCACCAAGGCCACGGCGATCTCCAGGGCCCGGGGCCAGAGCCGGGGCAGGTCCAGCAGCCGCCGTCCCTCCGCCTGGGCCTCCTGGAGCAGGGGCTGCAACTGCCGCCGCGCCACCCCACCGAAGGCCACCCCGGCCGCCCTCGGCCCGGCAGCGGAGCGCGCCAGCACGGCCAGGGTGTGGGCGTTGGTGCCCCCGGCCAGCTGCAGCGGACCCGGCGGCACCAGCGGACCCAGCCGCTCCAGCAGCCCCACCGCCGCATGGGCGGTTCCAGCCCCCACATCGCCGCTCATCGGCCGCCCGTCCAGCTGCCACAGCGGCCGGAAGCCGGCTCCGCGCAGCAGGCGGAACCGCTGCCAGAGCTCCGCCGCCAGCCCCTCGGCCGTGCCCCCCCCCTCCAGGCC
>NZ_JAHLYP010000012.1 GCF_025127995.1 Synechococcus sp. CS-1332
CTGCTGCCCTGCACCGGCGGCTGGCGGGCGGCCGCCGCGCCCCAGCAGGCCACCCGGCTGCGGGAGCCGCTCTGGTGCCGGCCGGTGACGGCGGCGGCCTCAGGTGAGCCAGCCGTGCCGGGCGAAACGTTCTTCCCCGCGCTCGGGGACGATCTGCAGCTGGTGGGCTTGGGGCCGCTGCCGAAGGAAGGCAACCAGCAGGGTGGCGGGGAAGTGCTGCTCAGCGTGCAGAACCTGGGGCCCTGCCGGCGCCGCCTCTCAGCGGGCCCAGGGTGGACGGTTCTGGAGCGCTGCGACGGCCTGGGCCAGCGGCTGGCGAACGGCGGCGGCGGCGATCAGCTGTTGCTGGCCCCCTGGCAACTGGGGCACTGGACACTGCAGAAGGCCGCAGCGGCTCAGTCCTCGTGATCGTCGAAGGGATCGGTGAGGCCCTTGGAGGGGGGGCCGAAGGCGGTGTACACGCCAAACCCGGTCAGGGCCAGGAGCACGGCGAGCACCGTGAGGGCCACGGAGAGGGCGGGGGAGGTGCTGGCGGCGGGATCCATGGGGGACTCTCAGGTGAGGCAGGGGGCGCGGGGCTTCCGTCACAACTCTCGACAGCCCATCTCGGTGCGGCCGGCAAGACCCTTACAGTAAGCACCGCGATTCCGTGCCCGAGAGGTCCGAGCTGCCATGGCCCAACGCACCCGTCTGGGAAACCTGCTGCGCCCCCTGAATTCCGAGTACGGAAAAGTGGTGCCTGGCTGGGGTACCACCCCCGTGATGGGCGTGGCCATGCTGCTCTTCCTGGTGTTCCTGCTGGTGATCCTGCAGCTGTACAACAAGTCCCTCCTGCTTGAGGGCATCAACGTCAACTGGAACGGCGTCGGCTGATTCCTCTCGCCCCCTGTCCATGAACATCTTCGGCATCGGCCTGCCCGAGATGGCGGTCATCGCCGCCATCGGACTCCTGGTTTTCGGACCCAAGCGCCTGCCCGAGCTCGGCAAGACCCTGGGACGCACCCTGCGCGGCTTCCAGTCGGCCTCGCAGGAGTTCGAGAAGGAGTTCCGCACGGCCGTGGGCACCGATCAGCCCATCGACATCTCTGGCCCCCCTGCCGCCATCCCTCCGGCTGACGAAACCGCTGCCGTCGTGCCGGCAGCCGCCTCTGAAGCCACCATCCCGGCGGTGGTTGTTGAGGAGAGCGCCGGGCCCTCCAGCTGAGGTTGTTCGGCCGTTGAATCTGCAATTGCTGGTGGGCCTGGGCAATCCCGGCGCCCGCTACGCCGATACCCGCCACAACGTCGGCTTCATGGTGCTGGAGCGTCTGGCCCGCGCCGGTGGCGCCAGCTTCCGCAACCAGGGCCGCCTGCACGGACTGCTGGCCGAAACCGGGCAGGGGGACAAGCGTCTGCGGCTGCTGATGCCCCAGACCTTCATGAACGACAGCGGCCGCTCGATTCGTGCTGCCCTCGATTGGTTCCGGCTCGAGCCCGACCAGATGCTCGTGCTGGTGGACGACATGGACCTGCCCCTGGGGCGGCTGCGGGTGCGGGCCTCGGGCGGGGCCGGCGGCCACAACGGCCTGCGCAGCACGATCGCCCACCTGGGCAGCGAGTCCTTCGCGCGGCTGCGCATCGGCATCGGTGCGCCCGGAGAAACGCCCGAGGAGCGCCGGGCCCGTACGGTGTCGCACGTGCTGGGAAAGTTCTCCGCCGCCGACCGGCCTGTGCTGGAGACGGTGCTGGAGGAGGTGGAGGCGGGCATCGACCTGATCCGCCGGGTGGGTCTGGAGCGGGCCGCCAACCGCTTGAACAGTTTTCGACCCGATCCGCCGCCATCCTGAGAGCATCGATCGACACCGACGGCACCACCTCCACCCGTCGCAGCCCCCCGCTTCCCGTGAGTCGCCTTCCTGCCACCAACGCACAGCTGCGGGTGCTGCGCCAGAGCTTCAGCCCCTGCCTGCTGGAGGGGGAGATCAGCGCCGGCAGCTTCCAATGGCGCTTCCGCTGGGCCTTCGACCGGGGCGAACTTCAGGTGGAGCCCTCCCTGGGGCGTGCCCTGATCCAGGACGCCCTGCTGCGCTTCCTGCTCAAGGCCGACTACCAGCTCGAACCAGGCGGCGACTACGTCTTCACGGTGCGGGCGTCGTTCTGAGCAGAGTCCGCCCCAGCCGGCGCTCCAGCAGCAGCTGGGCCACCACGTCGTCCCAGTCGCGGGGGGGCTGGCGCAGCCCCAGCGGCAGCAGCTGGCGCCAGCCTCGGGCGGGGAACAGCTCCCAGTAGCGCCGCCGTGCCGCCAGGGTGGTGCCGCGCTCGTCCACGAGCTCCACGGGTAGCAGGGGCTCCAGGCGCCGCCGCCAGGGACCGCTGCCGGTGCCGTCGCCGATCACCACGGCCGCCAGGGCCTGGTGGCGGTGCCAGTCCTGCAGGAGCTGCCAGGCGGCTTCGGGGGGCAGCACCAGGGCCTGGCGGATCTCCCGGCGCTCGTGGTCGGTGAGCACCAGGCCGCACTTGCTGCGGCCTGGATCGAGGCCGGCCAGGGGGCCAGACCCGGCTGCGCCTGATGTCATGGCCGCAGGGGCCCGGTGGCGGCGTCCTTGCGGATCCAGCGCAGTTCCACGCTGATCGGGTCGGGGGTGTCGGCGTTCTGGCTGGCCACCGCTTCAAGGTTGGCTGTGACGCCGGCGGGCCGCTCGCTGAGTTCGCGGGCGAGGGCGTTGAGGCTGGCGGCATCGAACTGGAGGCCGTTGGCCAGGGTGCCCTGGCGCTGGACCTTGGCGAAGGCGGCGGCCAGCAGCAGGTTGAGGCGACTGCGCACGGCCGCGAGCTCGCGCACGTCGGGCTCCAGGGCGGTGCGGGAGAGCACCTCCCCCTGCTCCACCACCTGGCGGTTGGGGCGCAGGTCGGGGAAGGCGAGCACCTGGGCCTCGCCCCGCAGCACGTTGGCGGCCGAGCGGATGCTGACCACCCAGGTGCCGGGGGTGGCGAGCAGGGATTCGAGCCGGGTGATGTCGCTGCGCGGCACCAGCAGGATCTGGCGGTTGGGGGCCTGGCCAGGCAGCAGCAGCTGGAAGGCGGCCCGGTTCGACTCCTGCAGCAGGGCATCGATCACTTGCTTGGCCTGGTCGGGGCGCTGCAGCAGCACCTTGGCGGTGGCCAGGGGCTGGCCACTGGCGATCACCACATCACCGCGGCGCAGGGCGATGACATTGGTTTCGAGGTCCTTGAGCTCCTTGGCACCGGCGGCGATGCGCTGGCGCACGCTGGCCAGTTCGGTCTCGGTGCGGCGGATCTCCGCGTCCCGGCCGCGCACCTCCCTGGTGAGCCGGGCCCGCTCGGCCTCCAGACGGACGCGCTCGGCCTGCAGGGGCTGCAGCTCGCGGCGCAGGGTGTCGACGCGGCGCTCGGCGGCCAGCAGCTGGGTCTGGGCTCGGCGCTGGCTGGTCAGGGCCTGGTCACGGCGGCGTTCGGCGTTGGTCAGATCGAGGCGGCTGCGCTCCAGTTCGCCCCGGGTGCGTTGCAGTTCACCCTTGTTGCGTTGCAGGGCGGTGCGGCTGTCGCGCAGGCGATCCTCGATCTGATCGAGCTGGAAGAGCCCCACCCGCAGGCGCTCGCTCACCAGCAGCATCAAGGCCAGCGACACGGCGCTGATCAGGCTGCCGGTGAGCACCGTGATCACCACGGCCGTCTTGCGGGGCCTCAGGTTGAACAGGCTGAGGCGCGCCTTGCCCACGCGGCTGCCGAGCCGGTCGCCCAGGGTGGAGAGCACTCCGCCGAGCACCAGAAGGGCCAGGATCAGCAGCCAACCCGACACCTTCTGCGCCTCGGTTCCGCGGTGCACCAAGTATCCCTGCCGGTGGCTCCATGGCACCCGCCTGGGGCCGCCCGTTCAGCTGAATCGCTTGGCCAGGGCGATGGGATCGAAGACGGTGATCTTCTTGCGGTCGATCTGGACCAGGCCGTCGTTGCGCAGATCGCCCAGCAGGCGGGTGATGGTGACGCGGGTGGAGCCGATCGCCTCGGCGATGGCCTGGTGGGAGAGGCGCAGGTCGATGGTGATCCCCTCGCTGCCGGGCACGCCGAAATCGCGGCAGAGCACGAGCAGGAAGCTCACCAGCCGGGAGGACATGTCCCGGTGGGTGAGGGTTTCGATCATGGTTTCGGTCTGGAGGATGCGGGAGGAGAGGCCTTGGAGAAGCAACAGCCCGACGCTGGCGTCCTGCTCGATCGCCCGCCGCACCGAGGTGGCCGGGGCCGTGACCATCTCCACCCTGGTGAAGGCGATGGCGTGATAGAAGCGGTCGGAGCGCTGGCCTGTGAGCAGGGAGAGCACGCCAAAGAGGCTGTTCTCCCGCAGCAGGGCCACGGTGATCTCCTCGCCGGACTCGTAGACGCGCGAGAGACGCACAGCGCCCCGCCGCAGCAGGTAGACGCGTTCGGCGGGATCGCCGGGGAAGAAGATGGTCTTGCCGCGCTCGATGGTTTCAACGCTGCTGCCGGCCAGGCCCCGGATCACCTCCAGCAGGGTGACGGCGGTGGAGCCGGGGACGCCCATGGGCGTCACCGAGCCAGGGGATCCACTGGATGGGCTGCTGGGGTAGCGGCTGAAGCCACGCGTGGCGCCGACCATTAAGGCGTGGCGAATGGGTAGGAACCTATGGATCGGCCTGGCTGATCCATGTAGCTAATGACACTCTTTAGCCGGTCGTGCGTGTGGTCACCACCACGTTGGGCCCGGCCGGTGCCGCAGCCAGGGCCTGGCGCTGGGCCTCCTGCAACGTCCGCAGGCCCGGTTCGGCCAGATCCAGCAGGGCATCGAGGCGGGAGCGGGGGAAGGGGGCGCCTTCGGCGGTGCCCTGGATCTCCAGCAGCCGGCCCTGCTCGTCCATCACCACGTTGAGGTCGACCTCGGCGCGGGAATCCTCGGAGTAATCCAGATCCAGCAGGGCCTCGCCATCCACCAGCCCCACCGACACGGCCGACACCTGCTGGCGCAGCGGCGAGGCCTCCAGCACGCCTTGCTGCTGGAGGCGCTCCAGGGCGGCGGCCAGGGCCACCCAGGCGCCGGTGATCGAGGCGGTGCGGGTGCCGGCATCGGCCTGGAGCACGTCGCAGTCGACCAGCAGGGTGCGTTCGCCGAGGGCCGCCAGATCGAGGGAGGCCCGCAGGCTGCGGCCGATCAGCCGCTGGATCTCCTGGGTGCGGCCGGAGAGCTTCATCAGTTCGCGGCCCTGGCGGCTGGGGGTGGAGGCCGGCAGCAGGCGGTATTCGGCGCTGAGCCAGCCGCTGCCCGAGCCCCGCCGCCAGCGGGGCACCTCCGGATCGAGGCAGACGCTGCAGAGCACGCGGGTGCGGCCAGCCGAGAAGAACACCGAGCTGAGGGCGAAGCCCATCGGGTCCCATTCCAGGCCCACGGGGCGCAGCTCGTCGGCCCTGCGGCCGTCGTTGCGGGGGGCGTCACTGGGACTCGGCACGCGGGCTGGGGCAGGGAAGGGGCAGCGTAAACGGCGCCAGTGGTACGTCTGTTCCGAGCCACTACCGATGGTGTGCCGAGCTGGCTAGGGCCGCTACATTCGGGAGGTGAGGGGCTGGGGCTAGCCGTCCGGACCCTTCACGCCAACGCTTCCCTGGGTGTCCATGACCGCCAGCCTCATCGACACATCCCACCCCCATCGCCCTGTGGCGCTGGTGCCACCCCTGGCGGCCCCGCTGCGGCTGGTGAGCCAGCCGGAGGGGCTGCTGCAGATCCACACGGCGCCGTTCCGGGGCAGCTTCGCGGCGGTGTTCAGCCAGGCCCTGCGCAGCGCCGGGCTGGGCAGCCGGGTGCTGGTGAGCCAGTTCCTCAAGGGGGGCGTGGAGCAGGGGCCGGCCGGCAGCTTGCGGCTGTGCGGCCGGCTGGAGTGGCTACGGCCGGGCACGCCCCATTGCCTCGATGGGCCGCCGGGCTCCCAGGGGCCGGATGGCGCCACGGCCCAGGAGGCGCTCGAAGCGGTGGAGGAGGTGTGGGAGGTGAGCCGCCAGCGGCTGCTGAAGGGCGATCTGGATCTGCTGGTGCTCGATGAGCTGGGGCTGGCGGTGGCCCTGGGTTATCTGAGCGCCGAGGCGGTGATCGAGGCGCTCGAGCAGCGGCCGGCCCATCTGGATGTCATCCTGACGGGCCCCTCGATGCCGACCAGCCTGATGGCGATGGCGGATCAGGTCACCCAGTTGCGCCGCGGCGGCTGACGCCATGCTCAAGAACGACCACTGGATCAACGAACAGGCCGCCGGCGGGATGCTGGAGCCGTTCCAGCCGACGCTGGTGCGCCACCTGGATCCGGAGGCCCGCACCGGACCGGTGCTGAGCTTCGGGTGTTCGTCGTACGGGTACGACCTGCGGCTGTCGCCGAAGGAATTCCTGATCTTCCGCCACGTGCCGGGCACGGTGATGAACCCGAAGCGGTTCAACCCGGCGAACCTGGAGCCGGCGCCGCTGCACAGCGATGAGGACGGCGATTACTTCATCCTGCCGGCCCATTCCTACGGGCTGGGTGTAGCGCTGGAGCGGATGCGGGTGCCGACGAACATCACGGTGATCTGCCTGGGCAAGAGCACCTACGCACGGCTGGGCATCATCGTGAACACCACCCCGGCTGAAGCCGGTTGGGAGGGCCACCTCACCCTGGAGTTCAGCAATTCTTCCGGAGCTGACTGCCGCATCTACGCCAGCGAAGGCATCTGCCAGCTGCTGTTCTTCGAAGGTGATCCCTGCGCCACCACCTACAACGACCGCCAGGGCAAGTATCAGCACCAGCCGGAGCGGGTGACGCTGGCGAAGGTTTGAGGGGGGGGGTGAAGGGGATGGGTCAGCCGGCAGCGGAATGGTGCTTCTTTAGCGAAACGAACAGGGGGTTATCGGGTCCGTCTATTGCGCTCGTCTCGATCGGCGCCTTTGGGCGTATCGGCTGCAGCGAGAGCGTCATGGTCGAATCGCCTGCTCAAGACTCCGTTTTTATGTGGCTGAAGTCTTGGGATGAGGGTGGTTCACGGAACCTCCCAATAAAGCGTTGGGCCTTCAAGGCTCGGTAATGGAAGCAAACACCCAGATCTATGTAACGGAGGCCAGAGCCCAGGATGAATCTGTGCTGTGGCTAATGCTCACCTTCGTGGCTTGGATGGGATCTGGCGGCGAGGAGCAAATAGTTCATGCTCGATCGGATCCGTACTTGAGCACCTATGTTTCAGAATGGGGAACGAAGAGAGGTGACTTTGGAGTCATTGCCCGAGACGGATTTGGGGAGGTACTTGGGGCAGCATGGCTGCGTTTGTGTCGCGCTGAGGGACCGTACAAGTTGGGAGACGAGCAGGTGCCTGAACTCGCAATGCCGTCATGCCGCGAGCTCGTCGTCAAGGAGTGGGAACAGTTCTGATGAAGCACTTGATAGAATCAGCCAAGCCATGTTTCCCCCGAATAGTTCTTTCGGTCCGCGAGGAGAACCCGGCTGTGCTTTTCTATTCTAGACTCGGTTTTCGCGAAGTATCAAGAATGAAGAACCGAGTTTGTGGAGATTCACTGGTCATGACCCATGATTTGGATCATGCTGCCCAACCTCAAGATTTAGCGGGAGGGGCCCAGAATGCCTGATGAATGCAATGCGCAACTACCCGCCGCTTATCTCGAGCGTTAGGCGTCATGAACATCCGTCCAGGCACTCCCGCAGACGCGAGGTTGATCGCCGAGCTGATCGGTAGCTTTCAGTCAATGCTCACACCAGATCCAAGTGGTGCTGGTGCGGAAGAATACCTCGCGTCGGTGTCTGAACAGGCTGAACGGCAGTATTTGGAATCGCCCCGCTATTCGTACCTGATTGCCGAGGCTGAAGGGAATGTAATTGGCTTCATCGCCATACGCGATATGACTCACCTCTTTCACTTGTTCGTCGCCTCCGAGCATCAGCGTAAGGGCGTCGCCCGTGCCTTGTGGCGCAAGGCGCGCGATCACGCGCTTGACGTTCTTGGCGTTAGTGAGGTCACTGTGAACTCGAGCATGAACGCCGTGCCAACGTATAAGAGCTTTGGCTTTATGCCCGTGGGAGCAGAGGTCGAAGCACACGGCATCGCGTTCTTGCCAATGCGGGTTGAGTTCTAGAATGAGGTATAAGCACTAAGTCGAACCATTCCTGCCGGTCGCCATTTTCAAGGTGGATGACCGCTTGGATCCAATGAGCCGTCGCTCGCTGTGGTCGCGGTGATCTGATCTGATCAGCAAGAGCTGACGTTCCGAGGCCATGGCCGTTTGAGCCGGCGACTTGGCCATGCATTTCCTGCGCACTGGGCTCCAACCGGTGCGAACGTGGCTAGGACGGCTGCTGGCCCGGGACGGCGGTGCGCCAGGACGGCCGGCAATCGTCCGGGCACAGGAGTACGGGACTCGGGCTCAGGCCGCCTTCGCGAGCGGCCGCGCGCGCTGTTCCAACAGCGCGGCCAGAGGCGTGCGCGGACGCAGCGCGACGCGCTCACGAACCAGAGCGGTGGTGAGAGCATCGAGCCCAGCGCGGCGGCTCGCCTCGATCAACGTTTGGTCGAACAGGTCGCGTTGCGCGTGGCTGCCGCCGCAACGGTGCGTAGCGTGGCGGATCGGCCGCAGCAACTCGACGCACTCGGCGTAGCGGCCCTGACCGAAGGCCTGGATCGCGCGCGTGGCCGGGTGGCCGACTTCACGCGTGATCTCGAGGTTGTCGGCGGAGACGGTGAGGTCATCGTCCATCACCGCGCGCTGGGCCTCTAGCACCGCCTGCTGTTCCTTCGCGCGGCCGGCGCCGACGAAGGCCATCATCGCGTGCACATCGTTGAAAGCGTAGTTGCCGGCGGCGGCGATCGGCTCCCAGTTGTCGGCCACCACCTCGAAGCGGCTGCCGACGTCCACGCCGCGCAACATCAGCCGCCACAGCAGGGCCGAAGCGTCGACCAGCTCAAGGACAACACTCGAGCGGGCGCCGAAGACCGGCCCGTCGAACAGGCGCAACGCGTCGTCGGTCGCGCCCAGCTCCAGATGGAACACGGCCTGGTGCCACCAGTTGTGCACGGCGAAGAAGCTGTCTTTGGCCCAGGCGTCCGTGTCGAGGCTCATCCAGGCCAGGCCCTCCCTGGGCTGGTTGCGCATCTCGTACACATGCGCGACCGCGTGCCAGGCCCAGGTGTCGTGCCGCTGCAGTTCGACCGCCTTGCGGCCCTGCTTCTCGGCCTGCGCGTAGTCGCCGGTCTCCTCCAGCCCGAACGCATGCATGCCGAGCAGCGCGTGGTAGCCCGGGATGGAGTTGCTCCAGGCCGGTAGCGCGCGCGCTATGCGATCGCGCAGCATGCGCGAGTCGCCGCGGAAGAAGTCGATCTGGTGCCCGGCCTGCAGCGCCAGTGTGTCGCACGGGTAGGCGATGCTGACGTCCTCGAGCACGCGGCCCGCGGCGCGCCAGCGGCCTTCGGTGAGCAGGCGCGCAGCCTCCAGGTGACCGCGTTCGCGTTCGGTTGCGGGGAGGTCTGCCGCCGCCGCGAGGCACCCGCGTGCCACCGGCAGGGCGAGCGGCTCGGTGCCGAGCAGATGCAGGTAAGCCTTCAGCACATGCGCCATCACCATCTGCGGCGCCGAGGTCAGCGCCGCGTCGACGCTGGCGACCGGGTCGCTGATGTAACAGCGGAGCTGATGCGTGGCGATCTCGTAGTGGGCCAGGCCTTCGGCGGTGGTGCCGGTCATCTCAAAGCCGGCGGAATCGCGCTGGTTCATTGGAACTCTCCTGGGCAATGTGTAGGGGTCGTCACTCAATCACCGGTGACGGATCGGAAGCAGTACCTTATGAATTGGAAAGTGTGACGCCCATGGCCGAGGCGCCGCCGCGTTTTGCCGATCCGCCGCCTGGTGGTAACCCGTCCCCGAACGAGGGAGGTTTTGATGGATGCCCTGTCCGACGTGCTGAAGGCGCTGCGCATCTCCGGTGGCATCTTCCTCGACGCAGAGTTCACCGCGCCCTGGTGCGTGGCCTCGCGCGTCGGCCCCGAGGACTTCCGCAATGATGATGAACTGCCGCCATGCGTGGTCGCGTTCCACTACGTGATCGATGGCCAGATGGTGGTCGAGGTCGAGGGTGCGCCGCCGGTGATCGTGCGCGCCGGCGAGATCGTGCTGCTGCCGCGAAACAACCCGCACCTGCTGGCAAGCCAGACGGGCCTGTCGCCGCTGGACCCGGATCCCCTGGTGCAACGGGACGAAGACGGACTGCTGCGCATGGTGTACCGCGGCGGCGGCGCGCCCACGCGTCTCGTGTGCGGCTTCGTCGGCAGCCCGGTGCGGCGTCATCCTTTGCTCGAGGCGCTGCCGATGACCCTCACGCTTGACATCAAGGACAAGCCCTGCGCCGAGTGGGTTGCGGCCTCGTTCCGCTTTGCGGCGCAGGAGGTTGCGTCC
>NZ_JAHLYP010000013.1 GCF_025127995.1 Synechococcus sp. CS-1332
CAGGGCGGCGGCGGCGGCGGGGCTGCCCTGCTGGGCCAGCAGGCGCACGGCCGCCTCGGACTCCGGCGCCGTGGGGGCGCTGCGGACCAGATCCAGCAGCAGTCGCTCCGCCTGGCCTTGCTGCTGGGCGTCCCCCGCCAGCAGGGCCCGGCCCAGGCTGAGGCGGCCGCTGGCACCGAGGCCGGAAAGCGATGGGCCCAGGCAGCGCAGGGCCCCTTCGGCATCGCCGAGTTCGGCCAGGCCCTCGGCCAGCTGGGCCCGCTGGCGGGCCTCCAGCACCGAAGCGTCGTCCTTGCAGACCTGCCGCACGCGAGCTTCGGCGCCGGGCCAGCGGGCGCCCCAGCGGGCCAGGTGCAGGGCGCCACGGCGGCGTTCGGTGGCCTCGGGGCCGGCCCCCAGGGCGGCGGCCAGGGCGGCGGGGTGGGCCGGGAAGCGCTGCAGCAACTGCCGTCGCCTGGCTGGATCGTCGCCGCCGAGGGCGTAGAGGGCATCGGCGCTGGCCGGATCAGCCGGGAAGCGTCGCTGCAGCTGGCGCCACAGGGCCAGGGAGGTTTCGGGGCGTCCGAGGGCCGCGGCGGCCAGGGCGTCCTGCTTGAGCACCAGGGCGGCCAGGGGATCGGGACCCCAGCCCTGGCTCCGCAGCCACTGGCGCTGCGCCTGGGGATCCTTGCTGCGGGCCGCCAGCAGCAGGCTCGCCTCCCGGCGCCGCCAGGGATCGGCATCCCAGTGCTGCAGCCACTCCAGTCGGTCGGTGGCGATGGCCGGGGTGAGCGCCGGCTGGCGCGCCAGCAACGCCCTACCCCCGAGCAGCGCCAGGCCCGTGCCCAGGCAGGAGAGGGACAGCAGCAGCGGGAGTCGGGCCAATGGCCGGGGGACGGCGTCCGGGGCATTCTGGGCATCCGTCTGCGCCGCACCCGGTGCGATTGCCCTCTCTGCCCGCCCTGCCGCCCCTGTTCAACCGCCTGCCCGGTGCGGCCCAGCGCCGCCGCGCCGTGGTGGTGACGGTGGCGGCGCTGCTCACCCTGCTGCTGCGGTCGCTCTGGCCCCTGCGGCTGCTGCCGGGCTGGTGCGTGGGCCTGCTGCTGCTCTGGGCCACCCTGGAGCTGTTGCGCTGGCGCTGGTGGCCGGCCCGCTGGCGCTGAGGCCCGCCTGGGAGGGCGCGTAGCCTGCTCTCCAGTGATGGCAACGGAATGGCCGAAGCGGCTTCGCATCCGGCGGTTTCCCCCCTCGGGGCGCCCCTGGAGGAGGGCTTGGCCCGCTTCGGCACCGACGGCATCCGCGGCCGCGTCGGCACCAGCGTCACCCCGGCCCTGGCCCTGCAGGTGGGCTACTGGACCGGCGTGGTGCTGCAGGCCGATGGGCCGGTGGTGATCGGCACCGACTCACGTCGCAGCGGGCCGATGCTGGTGGCGGCCCTCAGTGCCGGCCTGATGGCGGCCGGGCGGGAGGTGTGGCAGCTGGGGCTGTGCCCCACGCCGGCGGTGCCGGGCACGATCCGGCGCCAGGGCGCCGCCGGCGGGCTGATGGTGTCGGCCAGCCACAACCCCCCCCACGACAACGGCCTCAAGGTGTTCGGCGCCAGCGGCGCCAAGCTCGTGGCCGCGCGCCAGCAGGCGATCGAGGCGGGACTCCAGGGCCGCACCACGCCGCCGCCGCTGGCGGGCAGCGGCCGCCTGGTGACGCGCCCCGATCTGCTGGCGGCCTATGCCGATTCCCTGCGGGCCAGCGCCGGCGGCCAGCGCCTCGACGGCTGCCGCATTGTCCTCGACCTCTGCTGGGGATCGGCCACCGCCTGCGGCGAGGAGCTGTTCCGTTCCCTGGGGGCCCAGGTGCTGGTGCTGCACGGTGAGCCGGATGGTGAGCGCATCAACCAGGGCTGCGGCAGCACCCACCTGGAGCCCCTGAAGCGGGCGGTGCTGGAGAGCGGAGCCGACATGGGCTTCGCCTTCGACGGCGACGCCGACCGGATGCTGGCGGTGGATGGCCGCGGCCGGGTGGTGGACGGGGACCACACCCTGTACCTGTGGGGTTCGGCCCTGCGCCGCGAGGGCCAGCTCCCGAACGACCGCCTGGTGGCGACGGTGATGTCGAACCTGGGCTTCGAGCGGGCCTGGCAGGCCAGCGGCGGGGTGCTGGAGCGCACCGACGTGGGCGATCAGCACGTGCACGCCGCCATGGAGGCCCTGGGAGCGGGCCTGGGCGGTGAGCAGTCGGGCCACATCCTCTCGGCGCGCCACGGCATGAGCGGCGACGGCCTGCTCAGCGCCCTGCAGGTGGCCACCCTGATCCATGGCGGTGGCCTGAAGCTGGACGAATGGATGGATGGCAGCTTCCGCCCCTATCCCCAGCGTCTGGTGAACGTGACCGTGCCCGACCGGCAGCGGCGCCAGCAGTGGCAGCAGTGCGAAGCCTTGCGGCTGGCGGTGGCCGAAGCGGAGGCGGCCAGGGCCGGCCACGGCCGGGTGCTGGTGCGGGCCAGCGGCACCGAACCCCTGCTGCGGGTGATGGTGGAGGCGGCCGAGCAGAGCCAGGTCGACCACTGGACCGACCGCCTGGCGGCCGAGGCGGAGCAGCACCTCAACCGGGCCTGAGCGCGCGGCTCACACGACGCCGTTGGCGCGGAACCAGGCCTGCATCTGCTTCCAGCCGGCGGCGGCGGCTCGGTAGGTGGGCCGGTAGTCGGCGTGGAAGCCGTGGGGGGCACCGGGGAACACCTCGATCCGGCTGGGGCTGCCGGCCGCCTTCAGGGCCCGTTGCATCTGCTGCACCGACTCCATCGGAATGCCGTCGTCCTGGCCGGCATAGAGCCCCAGCACCGGAGCCTTGAGCTTGGCAATCAGGTCGATCGGGAACAGGGGTTGCAGGGCGGTTGCCTGGCCCACCAGGCGGCCGTACCAGGCCACCCCGGCCTTCAGCTTCGGGTTGTGGGCCGCGTACAGCCAGGTGATCCGCCCGCCCCAGCAGAAGCCGGTGATGCCGAGCCGCGACACGTCCCCTTCGCCACTGGCGGCCACCCAGGCGGCGGTGGCATCCAGGTCGGCCATCACCTGGGCATCGGGCACCGTCGCCACCAGCGGCAGGATCGAAGGGATGTCGGGAAGCTGGGTCACGTCCCCCTGGCGATCGAACAGGCTCGGAGCGATGGCCAGATAACCCAGCTGGGCCAGGCGGCGGCAGACATCCTGGATGTAGGCATGCACGCCGAAGATCTCCTGCACCACCAACACCACCTGGAAGCCCGAGCCCTTGGTGGGGCGGGCCCGGTAGGCCCTCACCGCGCCATCCGCCGCCGGTACCGACACCCAGCCGGCCGTCAGCCCCTGGGTGGAGGTGGTGACCGTGGACGCCGCCACCGGCCGCACCGCCAGGGCGAAGCCGGCGGCCGCGCTTCCCAGCAACAGCTCCCGGCGGCCGAGGCGGAGATCCGTGCCGGGAAGGGAGGAGAACGGGGCCATGGGCTTATGCCGGGCCGCTCAGCCTAGAAACGGGATCCTTCAGGGCCAGCCCTGCAACCGCTGCACCAGGCGTCCCAGCAGTTCCCGCCGGGCTGGGGCCTGCTGGCCCGCCTCGGTGATCAGCAGGGCCTTCACCTGGAGGTCGTGCTCCGTCATCGCTTCGATGCCCAGCAGGCGGGGTGGCTCCAGCAGCTTCGGGGCCCAGTGCGGATCGCTGCCGAAGGCGGCCAGCTCCTCGCCGATCAGCGCCAGGGCGCCCGCCAGGTCGGTGGTGGCGCGCGGCAGCAGCAGCGTCACTTCCGCCCCCGAGCGCAGCTTGGTGTGGTTCACCACCTGCTCGCAGTGGCTGTTGGGCACCACCACCACCCGCTGATCGGCGCAGCGCAGTTCCGTGCTCAGCACCCCCACATCCACCACTTCGCCGCAGCGACCACCGATCTCGACCACATCACCGATGGCGTAGCGGTCGTCGAGCAGCAGCACCAGCCCGGCGACGAAATCCCGCAGCAACCCCTGGAACACCAGCGCCAGGGCGCCGAGCACGGCCCCACTGGCCAGGACAGCGTTGCTGGAGAGATCCCGCAACACGGGGATCCCGAGCACCGTCCAGATCGCGAACAGCAGCAGGCAGGCCAGGTTCACCAACCGGCCCAGCACCCGCAGCAGGCTGAGGTAGCGCTGCCGGCGTCGGGCCCGGTGGTCGGCGTTCACGGCCAGATGGCTGGCCCACTGGCTCAGCAGCAGCCCCACCAGGCCCCGGAGCACCACGGCCACGGCCGTCAGCAGCAGCGCTTTCATCAGCACCACCAGCGGCTGCAGCAGCACATCGATGGCGGCCGGGATCTGGCCGGGCCAGGCCAACAACAGCACCGCGCCCATGGCGACGCCCAGCAACAGCACCAGGGCCGTCAGCAGCCGGCTGAAGGCCTGGGTGAGCTGGAGCAGCAGGGTATCGAAGCGGCCCGAGCGCTCGTCACGACGGCTTTGCAGCCGGGGCAGCAAGCGCTGGCTGAGGTGCCACAACGCCACCGCCAGCGCCATCAGCAGGGCCAGTCCTGCCAGGGACGCCAGGGCGGTTCGCAGGCGCCCGTTGAGCTGCTCCTTCCCGAACACGCACCGGGCGCTGCGCAGGCGGCGCTCCAGCAGACCGCGCCATTGTTCGGCCAGCGCATCGGCGGGCAGGCCGTTGAACTGGGCGTCCTGCTCGGTGACCGTGAGCAGGGGGAAGGGGCTGGAGCGGCCGGGCACCAGGGCCGCCAGACGTTGCCCTCCCCCTGGTTCCCGCAGCAGCACCACGCGCAGGGCTTCCGGTGCCCCCAGCAGGCCCAGATGGTTGGGATCACAGGCGGCCTTCGTCCCTTGGAGGCTGAGGCGATCGAGCAGCGCCTCACCGACCCGCTCCCCTGGCGTGCAGGGATTGCGGGGCTCATACAGCTGGCTCAGGTTGCCCTCGATCACCCGGGCCCGCTCGCTGGCCTCCGGCCCGCTGTCGCCGCCGGCGTCCAGCGCTGGCGAGGCCACCGTGATCGCCGGCACCCCCAGGATCCGCACCGTGCCGAGACGAAAGCTGCCGGTGTTGGCCGGGTCGACCGGGGCGGGTCCGCGGCCGGCCGATCCGGGGGGCTCAGCGGCGGCTGTCGCCGCAGCCGTGGGGTGGGGCTGGAACGCCGCCATGGCGATGGTCAGTGCCAAGCCCAGGCCCAGGGTCATCAGCAGGGCCAGGGCCCGCCGGCTAAGGCCACCCAGCGCCGAAGACAGGCCTTGGCGGGAGGAGCGCATGGGTTGCAGGATTCGGGTCATCGGGGTGGCTTCGTCTGCAATCCCCCCTGACTTTGGCAAGCGTTAGCGTCGCGTTCTGCCGGTGGATCTGTTGTTCAATCCATGCCGTTATCGCCCAGCAGGTTCCGTTTCTCTGCGCTGGCTTTCGCAGGGCTCCTGCCCGCCCTGCTGCTCCAGCCGAGTTGGGCCGGCGGCCAGCCCAGCACCGGCACCGTTCGGGCGATTCAACCGGGCGACCGGGCCTGTTATCTGACCCTGGTGGAGGCCGGTAGGCACACCTCCACCCAGATGGCGGATTTCGAGCTGTGCGAGCAGGATCTGGTGGGCAAGCGTGCCCGCTTCACCTATGCCGACGCCCAGGTGATGGCCCTCTCCTGCCAGGGAGATCCCGCCTGTCGTGCCACGGAGAGGGTGAGATGGATCGTGAAGGCCCAGGTGCTGCCGCGCTGATTCCCGTAAGGGCCGGCAATCCGTCGCCCGGCGGGTGAGTTTGCCGTCATCCCCGCCGGGGCGTGAGGTGCAGATTGAAGTGAATCAACTGCCTGAGTCCATGGCACGCCTTGCAACCAACGTCAGGCAATGGCTGGCACGGCGCCTGCGGGCGGCCGCCGCCTCCCTGTGGCAGGAGCCACCGCCGCCCCCGGTGGCCGTCAGCAGCCCGCCCCTGGCCCCGGCGCCGGTCCGCCCGCCCGCTCCACCGGCTCCACCGGTCGACCGAGTCGCCGCCCTCTGCCCAGGGGTGCGGGAGCCCCTGTCGATCGAGGCCGCCGTGCTCAGCAGGGACATGTCCGTGCTCAAGCGGGAAGCCGCCGACTCCCTGGCGGCCCTGGGCGCCGCCCATGCCCTGATCAGCTCCGCCCGGCTCGCCCAGGTGCAGGAGCTGCGGCCCCGGGTGATCGAAGGCCAGGCCTCGGGGGAAGCCCTGATGGCGCTCGCCGCCGAGTACCAGGGCTGGCAGGGCGACCAGGTGCGGATCTTCGATGCCCTGGCGCTGGTCCTGCGGATGGGGGTGCCCCGGGGTCTGGTGCTCGACCAGCTGGATCCAGGGCTGCAGGAGCAGGCCCGCTCCCACCTGGAGGCTCTCTCTGTTGAGTATCAGCGTCGCCTGCTGGCGGAACAGTTCCACACGTCCGCCTGAGGCCGGCCAGGGCCGTCGGCTTCGACACGAGAAGTGCAACGACAGCCTGCTGATCGCTTGTTCGTCGCATTTTGTCCTGTCGATCCTGTTTGGCATCCCACCACCTATGACCTCCTGATCCGGCTGCAGCGACGGCAGCAGGATCAGAAGGTGCGCTATCGCCGATTTGCAGGCGCATGGTGCCCAGAGCCTCGCGGCAAGAATTGGTCGTAGAAGCGGGATTTCAGAGCACAGGCCTGATCCACCTGACGCATGGCACAGGCCAATGCCTCCTCATTGGGGATCAGCTTGCTAATCTGCCGCGCCAGCTCCTGGGCGTGGGTGAGGCCGCCAAGCAGGGTGTCGGTGCCGATATCGGATTGGCGACTGTCGTGGATCATGTGGTAGTAAAAGAATTCAGACTTGCTGCGATCCGGGATATCACCATGGGACAGCCGCTCCGAGAGCCGAGGCCATAAACAGGCGTACTCGACAGACACCAGCACTTCCGCCCAGAACCGGAGATAGCAGATCAGTGCTAATTGGTGATGGGGCTCAGAAAGACAATCCATGAGCTGCTGCTGGCTTTCGTGGCGCACAGAATGGGTGATCTCTGACTCCTCAGTGGTCAGGATCTGTTGGCGTGTGGCGCCGAGCTTGAGAAGATCCTGAAACAGCAACTCGCGATGGGAGGGAAGGGCGACTCCCTTGGTATTGCGTGGAAACTCTTCGTGCAGAATCAGGCGCACAGCTGCTTTGATGGGTTCATCTTCGAGGGCATCGATCACGAACTCATAGACATTCACGATCGACAGTGACAGTTGGCGGCGCTGGATGAGAGCCGCCAATAGACCATCCCAGGAAAGCGCATCACATCGCGACAACAGATGGGCCTGGAACTGGGTGATCCGCTGGATTTCGTGGCTGTTGAGTTGATCCATCATGGCACTATCTGGCAAAAAGAATCTTCAGATCATTGCGCCAGTTCTGGTCGGGGAGAGGTGCGAAAGGGCGAGCCACATCCCACATCAGTTCAAAGTCGTTGAGCAACGTACCAGTGATCAGAGGATTGTCGGCCTGTAGATCAAGCTCCAGTTGAAAGGTGTGGATGGCAAGGGATCCATGCAGGAAGGGAGCGGCGATCATGGTGTGACCAGCGCGGTAGATCGCGAGGGAGGGCAAGGTGTCATAGAGCCTGATCTCCAGCGGGCAGCTCGGCTGACTGCCGCGGATGGCCTGCTCCAGCGTTTCCAGGTTGGCGATCACACAACTCTGGATGTCGATCTCATGGGCCTGGAGCGTGGAGGTGTAACGCTGCAGCACCGCCTCGCGCAACCGGGCGGCCTGGGAATAGGGCCAGGCCAGCAGGACGCGGACGCGCACACCCTGCCGAAGGCAGCGAATCAGCTGGGGTCGATAGTGATCAAGGTTGGGCGCAAAGGTCTGCAGTATGTCAACTCTTCTCTTCTCAGGTGGCTCACACTGACTCACCCCATCCAGGGCATCGGCGAAGATCTCAGTGGGGAAAGAGTGATGGATTCCGACCAGCCCAATCCCATAAAAGCCTGGGTCACTCTGGCGATATTCACTGATCAGAAAACGATGCAGTTGCGGCAACTTGTAGCCGCGACCCTGGATCCTGAATTTCCGGTAGATGGTGCGAAGTCTCTGGGTGAAGGCCTCTTCTTCGATGGCGCTGTAACAGTGCTGGTAGGCCTCCAACAGCTGATGCTTGGTCTGCCCCTGTTCCTCCTGAAGGCACAGAATCACTTCCATCTCATGGGGTGTGAGTGCGTAATGCTGCTGCTGCCCGATGGCCTGCAGGAAGGATGTCCAGCTCATGACCCGTACGTTCGATGGTCAGTGAATGGGGGTGCGTTCACAAAGCCATGGTATCGCCTTGCTGTGGAAGCTGGAGTTGCTTCCACTTGCTTCCATCTGTTTCCACCTGGCCATGATTGACATCACTCGCGACCGTCTGGGAACGTCAATTGCTAGCCTCCCGTATGGCAGCCATGCTCGACTCACAGCGAGATATCTATCGCCGTATTCAGGCCTATGAGCTGGATGGCCCCAGTCACCAGATCGGTTTTGTTCGGCACTTGATGCGACAGCAGGGCTGGAGTCGCGAGCACTGTCTACGTGCGATTGAGGAATACAAAAAGTTTGTCTTTCTGGCGTCTGTTGCTGGCCATCAAGCCGTGCCTTCCGATGCTGTTGACCAAGTCTGGCACTTGCATCTGTTGTACAGCGAGTCTTACTGGGAGGACTTCTGCCCCAATGTTCTGGGCCGCAGGCTTCAGCATTGCCCAGCCCAGGGGGGCTGGCAGGAGCGCGAGAGGTTTCACCACTTGTACCGCGCCACCATTGACAGCTATCGCCAGTCTTTCGGCGAGCCGCCGCTGGATCTCTGGCCACCGGCCGACATTCGTTTCGGCAGGGATGTCCAGATGCAGCGCCTCCACATCGGTCGTCGCCTGTCGGCCCGGATCCGCCTCGGCAGCCCACTCTGGCGCCGGCCTGGGCTGCGCCAGCTCCTGACTTTACTCAGCCTCTTATTGGGGTGTGCAATCGCCTCAACCCCCCTGGCCCGGGCCACCAGTTCCACGTCTTCGGCCACCTCGGCAACAGCTGATCTGCAGGCGATGCTGCTCCTCCTCCTTGCCATGGCAGTGGGGCTGGTCATTCGACGTCTGATCCGCCGGCCGGATGCCCAGGCCACCATCCCGTTGCTGTCCGCTGAGCAACTTGCCTATCTGGCCCGTGGTGCGACCGGCGCGCTGGATGTGGCCCTCGTCCAACTGGTTGATCGGGGTGTTTTGCGGCCGGATCAGCACAGTACGAAACTGGTACTCACATCTTCTGCTTCGCCGTCTTCATCGCCACTCGAGCAGCAGCTGGTTCATCGGCTCACGCAGCTGGCGCATATGCCAACCTACGAGAACCTTATCGCGCTATCCGCTTACAATTATTCGACGTTGAAAAATAGTCTGAGGGAGAAGAGACTGATCATCGGTCCGCTTTCTTTGGCGCTTTCGCGCTCATTCTATCTTCTCTTGATCCCGCTGATCATGTGCTACATGACGAGCGCGTCTCATCCTGTTTCCCACGAGTTTCGCCACGCTTTTGCTTCTGTGTTGCTTGGTCCGTGGACGCTGGCTCTTGTTGGCAGTGTGTTTCTGATCATTCCTGGCGGCCGCACGCGCTGGGGTTCGTCTGTGTTGTTGCACCACCAGGAGCATGGCGACGCCCATGATCCGATGATGCGCGTGGCTTTGCGGGGCCTCACGGCGCTGTCGGGGGGGCGGCTTGACGATCTCAGGCTTCTGATTCAGCGGAGAAAACGGGAACTGGAGCAATCGTGCTGTGGTTGCTGAGGTTGTTCCCAACTCAGGTCACCGGCACCCATGGCAGGGCAGGGTGTTTTCGCCAGCCTTGTTGCAGCGGCTGATCAACAGCGGCCCCGCCTTCCTCCCCACAGGACTCAGGGGTTGCTCCCGCCGTTGCCCACCCGCAGGCTGGAGCCGCGCTCGCCCGCGATCACCTCGATGCCGCCGCGGATGCGTTCGCGCAGGGCGCCGACGTGGCTGATCAGGCCGATCATCCGGCCCCCCTCCCGCAGCCGGTCGAGTTCGTCCATGGCCAGCTGCAGGTTGTCGGGATCGAGGCTGCCGAAGCCCTCGTCGATGAACAGGGCCTCCAGGGGCACGCCGCCGGCGTGGGCCTGCACCGTGTCGGCCACCCCGAGAGCCAGGGCCAGCGAGGCCTGGAAGGTTTCGCCGCCCGAGAGGCTGCTCACCTCCCGCTCCTCGCCGGTGTACGCATCCAGCACCCGCAGGCCAAGGCCGGCGTTGCGGCCGCCGTGGCCGCCTTCGTCGGTGAGCCGCAGCTGATAGCGGCCGGAGGTCATCAGGGTGAGCCGCTGGTTGGCGTAGCCGCAGATGTCGGCGAGGTAGGCCGAGAGCACCCAGCGCTGCAGGGAGATGTAGGGAGCCGCCTTGCCCTGGCAGCGGTTGGCCACGGCGCTGAGCCGCTCGGCCCGCTCCTGCTTCGCCGCCAGATCGGCGGCGCCGGCCCGGTGTTCCGCGGCCAGCCGCACGATCTCCCGCTGGGCGCCCCGGGCTTCGCTGTGGCGCTCCACCGCCCGGGTGCGGGCCCCATCCAGGCGGGCCACGGCCTCGCCGGCGGCGGTGGTGTCGGGCCGGGCTTCGGGCAGATCGGCCAGATCGGGGGCGGCCAGGAGGTTGCGCTGCTGGATCACCGCCGCCTCGTAGGCCGCGATCCGCTCGACCAGTTTCAGGCGCCAGCTCTCCTCCTGCAGGGCCGCCGCGGCTTCCGCCGCCGTGGGGAACGGCGAGCTGGCCAGCTCCTGGCCCAGCCGCCGGGCCGCCTGCTCCAGCTCGCTGGTGGCGCGGGTGTGGGCGCCGGCCCCGGCCACCAGGGCCTTGAGGGCGGCCTCCAGGGGCCCGAAGGCCCGCAGCACCGCGCCGGGCTCCAGCCCCTCCCCCAGCTCCTGCGCCACCTGCGCCGCCAGGCTCCGCTGCCGCTGGCTGGCCTCGGCGGCGGCCCGGCGCTCCAGGGCGATCGCGGTGGTGGCCGCCTCGATCTGCTGGGCCAGCCGCTGGCGTTGCTGTTCCCGATCGGTGGTCTGCTGCTCCAGCGCCGGCAGGCCGGCGGCCAGGGCCTGGGCCGCCAGGTGGGCTGCAGCGGCGGTGCTGGCGGCCTGGCGGGCGGCGAGTGGATCGGGGCCGTCGCCCGCCTTCTCCAGCAC
>NZ_JAHLYP010000001.1 GCF_025127995.1 Synechococcus sp. CS-1332
CTGATAGTTGAACCAGATCATCGGCACGTCGGTGATCGGATTGCTGATCCAGGTCCCGGCGGCGGCCAGCAGGTGGTTGCCCCGCACCAGGCTGGCCAGGGCCACCCCCAACAGGGTCTGGAAGCCGAAGATCGGGAAGCACCCATGAACACCCCCGCCGCCAGCCCCCGGGCCCGCTGGCCGTGGCTGCCCTCCTGGCGCCAGATCCATTCGATCGCCTGGCGCACCTTTCTGTTCGCCGCCCTCAGGGCCCGCGGCGGGGACAGAGACTGAAGGCGAAACGGTGCCGTGGGACCAGTGACGCGGGGAGATGTCCCGATTGGCGCGAACCCTAATGGCGACACCATCGCCGCAATTGTGCGCCTCTAGGGCCGTCATTTCTCCACGACGTCCTTCGCCGCACCCGCAGCGGCCTGGGGACCCACGCCGCCACCATGTGGGGACTTGAGCATCTGCGCTGCCGCGGCATCCCCTTCCAGGTGATCGCCGTGATCACCGAGGAGTCCCTCAGCCGTCCCCATGCCGAGTTGGCCTATCGCCAGTTTCTGCAGCGGTTCTGGGAGCTGTGGCAGGAGCACCCTGGGCAGATGCGGGTGCGGGAGTTTGAGGGCATCTGCAGCCTGGCCCAGGCCGATGCCCGCCTGGACTGCTCCGATATGAACAACCCCTTCGCGATCGTCAACGTGGATGCCCGCGGCGCCATCGCCACCTTCGATCCTGAGTTGCTCTCGGTGCAGACCGACACCTACGGCGACTTCGTGCTGGGCGATGTCCGGAGCGACAGCCTGGTCTCGATCGCCGGAAAGGCGAAGTTCCAGCGCATCCTGTCGGACATGCGCGCCGGCACGGATCGCTGCCGCAGCGAGTGTGCCTACTTCGGCCTCTGCGGGGGAGGTGCCGGCAGCAACAAGTACTGGGAGCGCGGCACCTTCGCCTGCACCCAAACCCAGGCCTGCCGCTACCGCATCAAGCTCACGGCCGATGTGGCGCGCGCTGGCCTGGAGGAGGCGCTGGGGCTGGTGTCCTAATCCCCCGTCGATGGTCCATACAGAAGAGCCGCTGCGTTGAGACAGCGGCTTTTGGATCTGGTGACCCTGATACCCCGGGGCGTGGGCAACCTGTCAAAGCAGGGGTTGTCTGGCGACCAGCCAGGTGCTGGTCGGCGAGGAGTCAAGACCGGCGGCGGGGAACATCGAAGCCAGTGGATCGGCGGCGCTGAGTTGGGTCTCGCCCAGGGAGGAGAGCTCAGCCAGGGCCAGGATCGGCTCGGTGCTGAAGGTCAGATCTTCGGGACGGGCTTCTGCCAGGACCGCCCGGTCGTAGGCGAAGGCATCGTTGGCTGCCGGAGCGAGGCTCGTGCCGCCGCCGATGATCGGGTCGACCGCTTCCAGGACGGTGTTCTGGGGCGCGGCGGTCAGCGGCGTGCCGTTGGCATCGACCATGAACTGCTGCTGGAGCAGTAGGCCTTGGCTGCTGGTGGGATTGGCCAGAGTGCTGGAGGAGATGAAGTTCCAGTTGCCATCCAGCGACCAGGTGCGGATCTGCCCGGTGGAGACCACTTTCCAGAGAATCTGGTTGGCGCCGTTGACGGTTTCAGCGGCGATGATCTGCCTGTCGGCGAATTGGCTGGTTTTGATCTGGGAGCCGCTCAAGCGGACCGCTGATGTGACGCCGTTGATCTGAACGGAAACCAGATCGGTGCTGGAGTCGCGCAGGAGTTGAACGGTGCCGTTGGGGTCCAGCACTCGGAGGGTGGTGGTCAGCGGTGTGCCGTTGGCATCGACCATGAACTGCTGCTGGAGCAGTAGGCCTTGGCTGCTGGTGGGATCGGTCAGGGTGTTGGAGGAGATGAAGTTCCACTTGCTATCCAGCGACCAGGTGCGGATCTGACCAGTGGAGACCACTTTCCAGAGAATCTGGTTGGCGCCGTTGACGGTTTCAGCCGCGAGGATCTCCCTGTCGTCGAATTGGCTGGCCTTGATCTGGGAGCCGCTCAAGCGGACCGCCGACGTGACACCGTTGATCTGAACGGAAACCAGATCGGTGCTGGTGCCGCGGAGCAGTCGCACGGCGCCGTTGGGATCCATGACCTGGGTGGTGCTGGTGGTCGGAGGTGGGGTCGTGGTTGGAGGCGGAGTGCTGGTGGTGGACTGAACAGTGCCACTAACCATGTACTGGCCGAGGCTGCCGTAGTCGGTGTAACCGGTGGGGGTGCTGGCGAGAGGAGTGCCGAAGCCCACCCCGTCGATGCCGAGGAAATACGTGCCCGCATCAAGGTTGATGGAGAAGCTGGCCGTGGTGAGATCAGCTGGATTGAAGGTCTGCAGGAGGGAGCCATTGGCCCTGTAGAGAGTGGCGGCGATGTCGAGATTGGACCCGAGGGGAGCGAGGTACTGGGTGATAGTGCTGGCTGTGCTGCCGATGTAGGCCCGGGCGGCGTTGACGATGTCGAAGCTCACCAAGCCGGCACCGGTGTCGAAGCGGAACATGTCGATGTCGGTGTTCCTCTCGATGACCCCGAAGCTGCTAAAGCTGAGTCCGCTCAGGGCCGTGGCCGCGGCGAAGCTGTTGCCGTGGTCATCGGCGGCGTAGCTGAAGCCGTTGTTTGCGGTGATGACGGCCAGGTCGTCCTGGGTGTTGTTGGCGCCGGTGTACTGGCCTTTGCTCCACTGGGTGAGGTTTTCGTCGTTACCAAGAAAGGGAGCGCCCATCAGGGTGCCCCAGCTGGTGGCGCCGGTGCCGCCATGGCCGCCGTAGTAGTCGGTGTTGGTGCCGGCCCCGTCATGGGTGAGGCCGAGGGTATGGCCCACTTCGTGGCTGGCGGTGTTGGCGGCGGCGTATTCCCCCCGGCTGAACACCAGGGCCACGTCATCGGTGTTCCAGTTGAAGCTGTTGTAGTAGGCGGTGCCGCCACCGCCGGCATTTTTGATGGCAGAGCCGGTGAGCAGGTTGAGGTTGCTGGTGAAGGCGACGCGGATGCCCCAGCGGTCGTCGCCGGTGCCAAATTTGCGCAGGTTTTCGCTGCCGGGATCCTGGGTGGTGACGTTGATGTTGAAGGGGGCAAAATCTTCCGCCACCTGCTGCCAGATGCGCTGGATTTCCGTCAGGGCGGCGGAGTCGAAGGAGGAATAGAAGGAGCCGAGGCTGAGGGCGCCACCGTTTTCCCAGGGTGTGGAGCTGATGCTGAAACCATCAAAGTCGAGGAAGATCGACTTCGTGGCGAGGGGATTGCTGTGGAGCTGGAAAGTTTTGCTCAGATCCACTGAGCCGGCCAGCGTGACCTGTCCGCTGAGGACGATGGGGGCCTGAGCGGTGGCGTCCGAGATGGACGGATCGGTGTCGATGGCGAGCTGGCTGCAGTCCTTGCAGAGGCAGCAGCCACTGCCTGAGGCGGTGGCTGTTGTGGTGAGCTTGGCGAAGGACACGCTCAGGACCTGATGGCTGCTCAGGGCGACGCTCGGGGAGGATTCGATGCGAGCGCTGGATTGGAACAGGGGTCCACGACCATCCAGAGCCGGCGCGAGGACGTTGCTGGTTTCTCTGCTCGTCGATCCGCCTGGTGATGGGATGGACTGCGTCGCTGAAAACTCCCACGTTGCGGCGGGGAGCGGGCCGCCGGTCTCAGGAGATGGTGTGTTGATCCGGTTCGGAACCAACGGATCGGATGGGCGACTGCCTCGACTGAACCATTCGGGAAAGAGAAAAGCACCGGCCAGGGAGCTCGTCGGATTTGATGCGGCAGTCAAGACCATTTTGCGAGAGAACAATCAGAGTCAGTGGACCCTGCTAGAGGGTTGCATTCTTGGCAGCCTAAGCATCCAGAAGAGCAGCGAGGTTAGATGTCCCAGAGCATTGGGACATCTAACTTTCGGGTTGAGTTGATATGAATAGGGCCCCAGTCATCCCTGGTGGGATCAGTGACCCATCCGATCAGATGTGCCTTTGAGTTCGCGATAAACTGTCGGTAAAAGTTGATGTTCGCCGGTGAACGATGGAGATGACTTAGGCGGCCGAATGCGCCGCCTAAGTCATTAAGCTCTACGACAGTTGGGTTCGCTGCAGCCGCCGGGATCCTAGACTATCCCCCCCCTCTCCAAAAAAATTCACGCCTACAATGTGTTCTGGAGCTCTTTCTTGCCGATTGGATGGGGCCAAAGAATTTCATTGGCGGAAAGGGTTGTAGTTCCTGGGCTGATGCGATAGGCCCAGATTGATCCCCTATCCCATTGGCTAAACGGGCCCCCAACATTGGCTAGAGGGGCCTCAAGGCTGCTCTGGCTTGATGGCCGTTGGTGACTATAGTCGAGGATGGCTTGGCCCAACTGTGGGTCGCATCCATTGGGCCAGCTCACCTCCAGCTTCCCGGACTGGGGCGCCGTGGTTATGGGCGCCTTTCACCAGAGTCTGGATACGACTTGCGCTGTAGCCACCGCAGGCACAGGAGGCCACTGAGGGGAGCCAGCACAACGCCCACCACGGCCGAACCGAGCAGCAGCCGGGAGGTGAAATCCCAGCCGAGCTGGCGCAGGGTCTCGTGATGCAGGAGCGGACCGCCGGGCCAGCCCTTGCCGGGTCCCAGC
>NZ_JAHLYP010000014.1 GCF_025127995.1 Synechococcus sp. CS-1332
CCGTCACCCTGCCCCAGGCCGGCAACCTGGGCGGCGGGGGCTTCCTGCTGCTGTGGCTGCCGGGGCCCTCGCCGGCGGCGGCGCGGGGCTGCCTGGCCGCCGGGGTTCCCGGTGTTGCCACCGGTGAGGGCCCGGAACGGCGCCTTGGCGGCGGCACGGCGGTGGCCGTCAATTTCCGCGAAACCGCCCCCCAGGCCGCCCGAGCCGAGCTGTTCCTGGGCGCCGATGGCCAGGTGGACCGGGCCCGGGCCACCCGCAGCCTGCTCAGCACCGCCGTGCCCGGCACGGTCGCCGGCCTCACCCTGGCCCAGCGCTGCTACGGCCGCCTGCCCCTGGCCCAGGTGATGGCGCCGGCGATCACCCTTGCGGAGCGGGGCTTCCCGGTGAGCAAGGAGCTGAGCGATTCGTTGACTGTCTCAGCTCCCCTGCTGCAGGCGGACCCCACCTCCCGCCGCCTCTTCCTGCCGCCGCCGCCCCCGGGGACGCGGCTGCGCCAGCCGGCCCTGGCGGCCACCCTGCGGCGCATCGCCGCCGAGGGGGAGCGCGGCTTCTACCGGGGGCCGGTGGCCGACGCCCTGGTGGCTGCCATGGAGCGGGGCGGCGGCCTGATCACCCGCGCCGATCTGCGCGCCTACCGGGCCCGGCTGGTGGCGCCCCTGCAGGGCCGCTTCCGCGGCCATCAGCTGCTCACCATGCCGCCGCCTGGCGGTGGGCTCACCCTGCTGCAGATCCTGGCGATCCTCGAGCCCTTCGACCTGGCCGGCAGTGGCCTCAACGCCGCTGCCACCGTGCACGTGATGGCGGAGGCGATGAACCTGGCCTACCGCGACCGCAATGCCCTGCTGGGGGATCCAGAGCAGGTGCCGGTCCCGGTGGAGCGACTGCTGTCGCCGGCCCACATCGAGGGCCTGCGCCGCCGCCTCGACCCCCATCGCCATACCCCGGCCCCGCAGCTGGAGGCGGCCTCCGGCCGGGAGGGCACCAACACCACCCACCTGTCGGTGGCCGACCGCCAGGGCGGGCTGGTGGCCCTCACCACCACCTTGAACTTCCCCTATGGCAACGGCATCAGCGTGCCGGGGCTGGGGTTCCTGCTCAACAATGAAATGGACGATTTCACTGCCAGAGCGGGCAGCGCCAACGCCTTCGGCCTGCGCCAGGGGGCGGCCAACGCCATTGCCCCCGGCCGCAGGCCCCTCAGTTCAATGGCCCCCACCCTGCTGTTCCGTCCCGATGGCCGCCCCTGGATGGCCACCGGCAGCCCCGGCGGAAGCCGCATCATCACCACCGTGCTGCAAGTGCTGCTCAACCGGGTGGTGCATGGCCTCAACCTGGCCAGCGCCGTGGCGGCGCCCCGGATCCACAGCCAGCTGTGGCCCGACCGGATCGATCTGGAGCAGGGCGTGAGCCCCGACACCCGCCGACTGCTGGAGGCCATGGGCCACACGGTGCGCCTGGCCCCATCCATGGGTGCCGCCAACAGCGTTGAGGTGCTGGAGGGTGGCGGCAGCCTGGGGGCGGTGGATCCCCGCCGTGCGGAGGGCCCGGCTGTGCCCGAATGAGCCTCAGGCCTGGGGCGCGGCGGGTGCCTCAGGAGGGGTGGCGGTGAGCAGGTTGAAGGCGGAGAAGGCCAGGCCGAAGCCGAACAGGGTGCCGATGGCCCAGATGCTGTCGGAGGGCCACTCGGCAATCAGCATCCCCCCCAGGACAACAGTGACGATCCCATCGAGCAGCACCAGGCCCCGGGCCGGTCCTGCGCCGGCGGCGGCGCCCGCCAGCTCCATCACCCCCTCGACAGCCAGCAGGACGCCGATGAAGAGCGTCAGGCTCACGGTGCTGGCCACCGGGAAGGCCACCAGGCCGATGCCGCCCACCACGTACAGCACCCCGGAGATGGCGCGAAACACCTTGCTGCGGGTGTCATCGGCGGAGGTGAGCCGCAGCAGCTGGGAAGCGCCCGCCGCCACCGACACCCCACCGAGGGCGATGGTGAGCAGGGTGGCCGAGACGAAAGGCAGCGCCAGAGAGAGGACGGCCGCCACAAGCAGCAGGCCGGCGGTGAGCCAGCGCAGGGTGGGGGAAGCGGGGACGGACAAGGGGTTGGGGAAGCTGGTGGGACGTTAGGCCGCATTGCCGGCGGAAACCGCCGCGCTCATCGGGGCGGGCCGTTGAAGAGGATGGCCACCACCCGGCGACCGTCCGGGGCGATCTTGATCTCGGTTTCCGTGGTGGCCGGCAGCCCCTTGGCCTCCCAGCCGGGGGGGCCTCCCAGGAAGCGATAGACGAAGCCATCGGCATCGCTGCGCACCAGGCAGGGGTTGGTGGCCGCTGAAGTCGTGAACATGCAGTTGGCCGGGGTGTAAACCGTCAGACCGCCGTTGCTGAGCACGGCCGCGTTACGGGCCAGGTTGAGGGCCCGGATCTCGTTGAAGGGGAGCCCCTGGGCCAGGGCCGGGGCCAGGGGGGCCATCGCCAGCAGGAGCCCAGCGGCGGCAGGGAGCAGGCGGGTCGCGGGCCGGAAGCGGAACGTCATCGGAGTCCTTGCGGATGTCTCCAGTCTCAGGGCGCCCACGGGATTCGCGTCTCAGGGCCGCTGGGCGCCAGAAAGCCGCTGGGCACCGCAGAGACGCGTTCTACCTTGTCGTTTCTGAGTTCATGGCCGCCGTGATCCGACCTCTGGCAGCGCTGGCGACGCCGGAAGGTCTGACGCGACGGCGACACCGTTTCTACCGCCGGCTCCTGGTGCTGTGTCTGCTGGTGATGCTGAGCCTGGCGTTTCCCGGGACGCTGCGTCTGGCAGGTTCCAGCGGCTACTTCCTGATCACGGTCCTCACCACCGTGGAGCTGAGCGGTTTCCTGGCCGGCCGGGTTGGGCGTACCTGGAGTGATCGGATGTTCCTGGCGCTGGGATGCGCCAACCTCCTCTCCCAGTTGTTGTGGTTGCTGACGCCTGAGGGACGGCGCCTGTCCGGGGTTCCCCTGCTGCTGATCACCACACTGTTCATCGGCTGGAGCCTGGTGCGGCTGGTGCGGGTCCTTGGCCGTGAGCCCCGGGCCACCCAGGCGGTGGTGAGCGGTGCGGTGGCCGGCTACCTGCTGCTCGGCCTCAGTGGTGGCCTGGTGCTGAGCGTGCTGGAGACGATCCAGCCCGGCAGCTTCCTGGCCAACACCGCCGATGGCCAGGCCGCCATCGTTCGCCCCGATGCGGGGGTGGCCACTCGCAGCGTCTGGGAGCTGGACTTCGCCCGCATCAACTACTTCGCCTTCGTCAGCCTCACCACAACCGGTTACGGCGACATCACCCCGGCACGGCCACCGGCGCGCATGGCCAGCGTGGTGCTGGGGATCACCGGGCCGCTCTATATCGCCGTGATCCTGGGGGTGCTGATCAGCCGATTCAAGGGCCCGGAGGGGGGAGCCTCCGGCGACTGAGACAGGCCCCCCGGCGGCACGGCCCGCTCCAGGCCCACATCGACGCCGAGGTGCTGGTCGGGCCTGCCGGTGATCAGCAGCGCCGTGCGCTGGCGGGTGGCGATCTGCCACATCCATTTGCTGAACAGGGCGATGCGGTTCTCGGTGTCGGGGATGAAGGCAAGGTGGGCCAGGGCCCAGAGCACCCAGCCCGCCAGCCCACTCACGTGCAGGCCGCGCAGATCGGCCACCGCATACCAGGGGCCGATCACGGCCATGCTGCCGAGATCGAACCAGCGGAAGGGCTCGCTGCGGCGCCCCTCGAGGCCCGCCAGGATGTCGCGCGCCACCCAGGCGCCCATCTGCACGGCCGGGCCCGCCATGCCCGGCAGCACCTTGCCGTCGCCGGTGTGGGCGTAGTGGCAGAGGTCGCCCACCGCCCGGATCTCCGGATGACCCGGCAGCGAGAAGTCGGCCTCCACTTGCAGCCTGCCACCCCGATCGACCGGGGCGCCGGTGCGTTCCTCCAGCAGCCGGCCAAGGCGAGAGGCTCGCACCCCGGCGGTCCAGCAGATCGTGGCGGCCTCCAGGTCGCCGATTCCATCGCCGCCGGCGTTCGCCTCGCCAGCGGAGACGTCCGAGGGGCGTTTGAGAATCACCCGGCCGGGCTCGATCGCCGCCACCATCGTGTTGAGGCGCAGCTCGACGCCGGCCCGCTCCAGGTAGGCCGCCGCATCCTTGGAAAGATTGGCGGCCATCGCCGGCAGCACCCGGTCGACCGCATCCAGCAGGATCACCCGGCACTGGTCACGATCCAGCTGTTTGAAGTCCCGGGCCACAGCGCGGTGCATCAGCTCGATCAGTGAGCCGGCCAGCTCGCAGCCCGCCGGCCCCGCCCCCACCACCACCACCGACTGAAGGAAGCGGCGCCGCTCGGGGTCCCGGGTCTGCTCGGCCTCCTCCAGGGCCATCAGCAGCCGGCGGCGGATCTCATCGGCGTGCTCAAGGATCTTCATCGGCGGGGCCAGGGGGCGCCATTCCTCGTGACCGAAATAGGTGCTTCCCGAGCCGCTGGCCAGGATCAGGTGGTCGTAGGCATAGCGGTGGTCGTTGAACACCACCTCCCTGGCCTCGGTGTCGATGTCGACCACCTCGCCCAGCAGGATCTGGATGTTGGCGGCCTCCCCCACCATCTGGCGCAGGGGCGAGGCCACGTCGGCCTCCGACACCAGACCGGAGGCCACCTGGTACAGCAGGGGCTGAAACAGGTTGAAGTTGCGCTTATCGATCAGGGTGACGCGCACCGGCTTGCCGGCCAGGGCATTGCAGGCCTTGAGCCCGGCGAAGCCACCGCCCACGATCACCACGTGGGGCCAGGCGCGCATGGCGTCCAGGGGCGGATCCAGCTGGAGGAAAAAGCGTTCCGGGGCCATCTCACGCCATCCTCACAAGGCAACCGTAGGCAGCCCGCCATGACGGGGGGGTAGTGAAGGACGCGGTTTGCGTTGAAGCGCAGACGCAGATCCGGTGGCTGCTAACTTGATAATGATTCCCAAACCCGGCTCTGACACGCCAGGTCCCTGCCCCATGGCCTCCGGAGGGGATCCGTGAACCCGTTCCGGAGGTTTTGCCCCATGAGCCCGTTCCCATCCCCTCGTCCCCTGCTGGCCCTGGCCGTGGGTCTGTCCTCCTTCCTGCTGGCGTGCCGTCCGGCGGTGGAGTCAGCAGCACCCCAGGCCGGCCGCGCCGATCGCCCCAAGGTGGTGACCACCTTCCTGCCGATCACCCTGTTCACCCGCGCCGTGGCCGGTGACTGTGCCGAGGTGACAGCCCTGATCCCCGCCGCCAGCGGCCCCCACGATTTTCAGGCCAAGCCGGGGGATGTGGCGGCCATCAGGAACGCCAGGGTGCTGGTGAAGAACGGCCTGGGCATGGAATCGTTCCTCGACAAACTGGTGCAAGGCGCCGAGAACCCCACTCTCAAGGTGATCGATTCCAGCCGGGGCATCGCCACCCTGGAGAGCACCGACGAGCCCGGTGGGGAGCACGCCGATGGCCTCGATGACGATCACGACCACGGCCCGATCAATCCCCACATCTGGCTTGATCCTGTCCGCGCCGCCCAGCAGGTGGACAACATCCGCGATGGTCTGATCGCGGCCGATCCGGCCTGCGCCGAGGGCTACCGACGCAATGCCGCCGCCTTCAGCGGCGAGCTGCGCCAGCTCAATACGGAGTTCGCCAAGCAGCTGGCCCCGTTCCGGGGCAAGACCTTCGTGGTGGTGCATGACTTCGCCCCCTATGTCGCCGAGCGCTACGGGCTCATGGCTGAGCACCTCGTGGATGTGCCCGAGCAGAACCCCTCCCCGGCGGATCTGGCACGGGTGGCGGACACGGTGAAAAACACCCAGCTCAGGGCGCTGCTCAGCGAACCCCAGCAGGGCAACCGTTCCTTCAACGCCCTGGCCGGGGATCTGGGGATCCGCATCAGCGTCTTCGATCCGATGGAGGCCGGCACCGAGGAGGCCTCCAAGATCCCGGCCACCTATGGCGCGGTGATGCGCCGCAATGTCACCGACCTGGTGAGGGCGTTTCGCTGACCGCCGCCAGCACGATGTTGGCGCAGGCCTCGGCATCGGAGAGGGCGTCGTGATGCTGGAGCGCTAGACCCAGATGGCGGCACACATCCGGCAACTTGGTTGGACGAAGGTTCCAGGCCTTCCTGGCCACCTGCACCGTGCAAACAAAGGGTTGGCTTGGAGGGCGCAGCCCGGCCTGATCGCAGCAGGCCCGCATCACACCGGCATCAAAACTGGCGTTGTGGGCGGCGATGAATCGCGCCCCATCCAGGCAAGACGCCAGCTCCGGCCAGAGTTCAGCGAATGTGGGTGCCTGGGCCACCTGCGACCAACTGATGCCGTGGATGGAAGTGAAGAGGAACGTGCGCCGCGGCGGGCGAATCAACCGGTGCTCGCGGTGCACGATGCTTCCCTCCTCAACGCGTACCAGGGCGATCGAGCAGGCGCTGTCCCGGCCCTGATCCGCGGTCTCGAAATCCAGGGCCACGAAACAATCCTGCTGAACATCCCTCAAGCTCGTGCGATTCGATGCGGCAGGCGATCGCTGGAACTGGGGCATGACGGGCGGCGTTCTCTCGTTGCTGTTCACCGGAGGCGTCGGTTTGTCGGGGGGGCGTGTTCGGATGGAGTGGATACGGGTGCTCCGACGTCCAGCCTGGCCGCGGCCCCGTCCTTGGAGACGACAGCGCGGGGAGCACCGCCAAAGATCCAGCGCAGACCACCACCGTAGCTGAGTTCATTGATATCTCTCGGGAAAGAGCCCCCCACTCCGGCGTAGAGGGAGAACTGATCGAAGGTTTCCAGTTCCACGTTCAGGGCAACGTTTAGGCCGATGGCCCCACGGTTCTGCCCCAGCACATTGATGGCACCAAGGGCCGGCATTTCGGCGAAGGACGCCGTCAGTCGGTGCTCCTCACTGGGATGGGTGCCGGCAGAAAAGTCATGGTCGTAGCCCACCGCCAGCCGGGGGATCAGGCGTGTATGGCTGGCCAGTTGCAGGGGTGTTTCCAGTGTGAAGCCGTTGCCAATCCAGTTGGCCGAGGCGATGCGGTTAAGGCTGCTGAAAGACTCTGGACCAGCTGTGAACTTCCGAACCAGGAACTCTGCCGGAAGTCCGTGGCTCCATTGCAGCCGCACAGGATCGTGCCAGGAGCGAAACACTGAGAGAGATCGACGGTATAGATCGTGCCGTCAACGTCACTTCCAGCGGTGCGGCAGCGGCAGGCCATCGGTAGAAGCCGGCTACTGCACTTGTCTGACTTCGATGCTCGCCATGTCCAGTTGGTTGCTGGCCTTGCAGGTGGCAGAACCCTTGCCAGTGCCTCCATTCGTGTCCCGGCTGGAGAATGTCCACTCGAAGCTGCGTTGGGCCCCATCAGCGCTTGTCTCAGTAAAGCCGCTGACCAGTTTGTAGCTGGCTGGATAAAGGAGTTTGTTCTTCACAAGTTTCTCGCAAGCCGCCTGTTGCTCCGGTCGTCGGTCTTTGATCAGGGTGGCAGGTGATGGTGGGGTTGAAAAGGCAAACTTGCCCAGCAGCCCCACACTGGCCATCAGGATCACTCCCGTGGAAAAGAACAGGGCCATGACCCACCGAGGTTGTCCAGCTCCTTGTGCTCGTCGGAAGTGCAGCAGCCTGGGCAGCTGGCCAGATCTTCGGCTCTGGGTTTTTCGGGTCAGATTCGGTTTGCGTGGCTTACGCAGCCGCCTGCGTCGCTTCAGCCACGACGTCAATGGATTGCTCAGATCAACCATTGCGGTGGTCTGCTGAGTGGCGGAGGGGAGGCCATTCCATAGGAATGAATCTGTGGATCATCAATGATTACCTTCCAGCAAGGTTCGGGACATTGGCAGGCCTCATCAACTCAAGCTTTCCTCCCCCATCACAGGGGGTCGTATGGGGCCGTGGAGAGATCGGCTCAGATGGGACATTGTCCTTGTGCCGACCCCATTGTCAAGCCCGAAGATGGTTCCTTCAGGGGCCCGCTTGCCGTTGCTCGGATCGATGATCGAGCAGGACCATCCGCCCGCAGGCCTCTGCTCAGGAAGGGGAAATCCGGGAACTTCGCCTAGAGCCCAGCACCGCAGTACTTGCAGTGAAGTGCATCGGTGTCATGGCCGTTCTTCCTGCAGTCCCCACACACCACCGGCCTGGGCGGCTCCTGTTCCTGGGGGGAGGGAGAATCAGCCGATGCGCTTGCTGTGGGTTCGGGCGGCCGCAGTACCGAGAGGCCGATCTCGGCGCTTAGGATACCGGTGGGCACAGCGATGATGCTGTAGCCGATCAGCATCACAACTGAGGCCATGAAGCGCCCCAGCGGCGTCACCGGGGCCACGTCGCCGTAGCCCACCGTGGTGATGGTGACGCAGGCCCAGTAGATGCCCACCGGGATGCTGCGGAAGCCGTCATTGCCGGCCTCGATCACGTACATCAGGGCGCCGATCACGATCACCAGCGTCACCATCGCCAGCAGGAACACCGTGATCTTGCGCCGGGCGGCGATCAGGGCGCTCCAGAGCAGCTCCGCCTCCTGCAGGTAGGCCCCCAGCTTCAGCACCCGGAATACCCGCAGCAGCCGCAACACCCGCACCACCAGGAACAGTTGCCCCCCGCCGATCAGCAGCCCCAGGTAGGTGGGCAGAATTGCCAGCAGATCCACCACCCCGAAGAAGCTGGTCGCGTAGCGCCGCGGCTCGGCGACGACCAGAAGCCGCAGCAGGTATTCGAGGCTGAACAGCAAGGTGAAGCCCCATTCCAGCCGCAGGAAGGTGGCGGACCAGCGCTGCCGCAACAGCGGATCGCTCTCCAGCACCACCGCCAGCACACTCAGGGCAATCGCCAGCATCAGCAGGGCGTCGAAGACCTTGCCGGAGGTTGTTTCCGTTTCGAGGATTGTGCGGCCCAGCCACGGACGGCCGACGAGTCGCACCAGCCCCAGGGCCAGGACGACCAGGCCGGCCAGCAGCAGAGGCAGCAGCAGCATCCCTTGATCCACTCCCCTTATCCGCTCCCCAGGTAAGTTGCCCGCAGAGCCTCGTCGGCGAGCAGGGCGTCGGCGCTGCCCTCCAGGCTGATGCTGCCGCCCTCAAGCACCACGCCGCGGTCGGCGATCTCCAGGGCGGCGGTGGCGTTCTGCTCCACCAGCAGCATCGACAGCCCCTCCCTGTGCAGCGCGGCCAGGGCGGCCATCACCTCGGCCACCAGCTTCGGCGCCAGACCCAGGCTGGGCTCATCCAGCAGCAGCAGGCTGGGCCGGCCCATCAGGGCCCGGGCAATCGCCAGCATCTGCTGCTCGCCCCCGGACAGGTTGCCGGCCAGCTGGCGGCGCCGTTCCGCCAGGCGGGGGAAGAGGCCGTAGCAGCGCTCCAGGTCGGCGGAGATGCCGGCCCGATCGCGCCGCAGCCAGGCGCCCAGCTCCAGGTTGGTGGCCACGGTCTGCCGCGCCAGCACCCGCCGCCCCTCCGGGCAGTGGCCGATGCCGAGCCGCACCGTGCGGTGGGTGCGCATCCCCGCCAGGTCGGCGCCGCGCCACAGCACCTGGCCGGCGGCGGCGCCGACCAGAGCGGAGATGGCCCGCAGGGTGGTGCTCTTGCCGGCGCCGTTGGCCCCCAGCAGGGTCACCAGCTCGCCCTGGTGCACCTGCAGATCGAGGCCCCGCAGGGCAGTGAGGGCGCCGTAGCGCACCGTGAGCTTGCGCAGCTCCAGCAGCGGCGTCATCGCCCCTCTCCAGCGGCGCTTCCCTGGCCGCCGCCCGAACCCCCACCCGAACCCCCCAGGTAGGCCTCAATCACTCGCGGATCCGTGCGCACCTCGGCGGGGCTGCCCAGGGCGATCCGTTCGCCGAAGTTGAGCACCGCCAGCCGGTCGCAGAGGCGCATCATCAGCGGCACGTGGTGCTCGATGATCAGCACCGTCAGGGCGAAGTGGTCGCGGATCCGGCTGATCAGCTGCCGCAGGTCGTCCTTCTCGGCCGGGTTCATGCCGGCGGCGGGTTCATCCAGCAGCAGCAGCCGTGGCGCCGTCGCCAGGGCCCGGGCGATCTCCAGCCGGCGGCGGTCGCCGTAGGGCAGATCCCCGGCCCGCTGCTCGGCCAGGGCTGCCAGCTCCAGCAGCGTCAGCAGCTCCATGGCCCGGGCCTCCAGCCGCTCCTGGTGGCGGCGAAAGGCGCCATTGCCCAGCAGGGCCCCCAGCAGGGGGGCGCGGGCGGCGTGGTGCAGGCCCACCAGCACGTTCTCCCGCACCGACAGGCTCTCGAACAGGCGCAGGTTCTGGAAGGTGCGGGCGATGCCGAGCCGGTTGAGGCCGCACGGCCCCAGTCCTGCGGTGGGCACACCCCGCCACAGGCAACGGCCGCCGCTGGGGGTGGTGAGGCCGGAGATCACGTTGAACAGGGTTGTTTTGCCGGCGCCGTTGGGTCCGATCAGGCCGAAGATCTCGCCTTCCGCCAGCTCCAGACTCACCTGATCGAGGGCCAGCAGGCCGCCGAAGCGGCAGCTGATGGCCTCCACCTGCAGCAGGGGTGTGGTGGCCGCGGTGGAGCCATCGGGGCTGGCGCTCATGGGGTCTGCGGCGCCTGGTGGCCCCGGCCGCGGCTACGGCCCAGCACGGCGGCCAGTCCCCGCAGCCGCTCCGCCGTGACCAGTCCCTGGGGAAAGAACAGTGGTCCGAGCAGGATCACCGCGCCGAACAGGATCAGGCGCAGGTCCCCCACCGGTCGCAGCAGCTCCGGCAGGGCGGTGAGCGCCAGGCCCCCCAGCACCGGCCCCAGCCAGAACCGGGAACCGCCGAACACCACGAAGGCCAGGGTGGTGATGCTGGCATCGAAGCTGCCGGCCCGGGCGTTCCAGGAATTGAAGAAATGGGCCGCCAGCGCCCCGGTGATGCCGGCGAGCACGGCGCTGGCCACGAAGGCGATCAGCTTGGTGCGCGGCGTGTCGATGCCCACGCTGGCGGCCGCCAGTTCGTCGTCGCGGATGGCGGCCATCGCCCGCCCCAGCCGCAGGGCCTCCAGCCGCTGGCACAGCCAGCTGGCCACGGCCAGCAGAGCCAGGGTGAACAGCACGTAGCCGCCGGCGTGCTCGAAGGGCTGGGGGATGCCGAAGATGCCCATGGCCCCGCCGGTGAAGGGCAGGTTGAGGTTGAGCACCCGCAGGATCTCCACCAGGGCGATCGTGGCGATGGCCAGGTAGATGCCCCGCAGCCGCAGCACCGGCCGGCCGATCGCCAGGGCGATCAGGCCCGCCAGGGCCCCGCCGAGTGCCATCTCCGCCAGCAGGGCCGGCAACGGCGAGGTGGCGCCGCTGCCGGCGAAGGCGGGAACGCCGGTGGAGAGCAGGGCGGCCACGTAGCCCCCCACCGCATAGAAGCCCGGGGTGGCCAGCGACAGCTGGCCGCAGCGCAGGGGCAGGTAGACCGAGAGCGCCAGGAGGGCGCCGAGCAGCATCTGTTCGAGCAGGGCGGCGTCCATGGTCCTCACACCTTGGTGGGCAGGGGCCGGCCCAGCAGCCCCCGGGGCCGCAGCAGCAGCACCAGGAACAGAAAGCCGTAGCTCACCGCATCTTTGTAACCCGACCAGTCGGCCGGCACGAAGGCTTCCGCCAGGCCGACGATCAGCCCCCCCAGCACCGCCCCCGGCACGCTGCCCAGCCCGCCCAGCACCAGCACCGCCAGGCCCTTGAGGCCGTAGCCGATGCCGAAGTAGGGCCCGGCGATGCTGACGCTCAGCCCCACCAGCCCGCCGGCCACCCCGGCCAGGAAGCCGCTGAGCCCGAAGGCCAGACGCACCATCGCCGTGCTGTCGATGCCCAGCAGCTGGGCGGTTTCAGGGTCTTCGGCCACCGCCTGCAGACCCTTGCCGTTGCGGCTGCCCTCCAGCCAGAGGGTGAGCAGGGCCAGCAGCAGCACCGCGATCCCCAGCAACAGCGCCTGCACCGTGCGTACCCTCGCGCCCAGCAGGGGGAACGAGGCCGGTAGGCCGCCGAGGGCACCCGTGGGGATGGCATAGCTTTCGGCTCCCACCAGCAGCTGGATCAGGTTCACCAGGATCACGCCGGCCCCGAGGCTGGTGATCAGGGCCAGCAGCGGGTCGGCCCGGCGGCGGCGCAGGGGGCGGAACGCCACCCGCTCCACCAGCAGGGCCACCAGGGCCGCCCCCAGACCCGCCAGGGGCAGGGCGCCCCAGAAGGGCAGGGCGACGGGAAGCTGGAAGCCGGCCAGCAGACCGTTGGCCCCCACGGCGCCGCCGATCAGCAGGTAGGTGAAGTAGGCCCCGAGGGTGAACACGGCCCCATGGGCGAAGTTGATCACCCCCAGCACCGAGAACACCAGGGTGTAGCCCAGGGCGAACAACCCATAGACCGCCCCCACCGAAAGACCGTTGACCAGGATCTGGATCAGGTCCACCCGGTGATCACTTCAGCAAGGCGAAGCGTCCGCTGCGCCCGCCAGGATCCATGCGCACCTGGGCCACGAAGAACTGGCTCTGGATCACCTCACCCTCCGGGGTGAAACGGATCTCGCCCAGGGGGGTGGCATAGGTGCCGGCCAGGATCTCCTGCATCAGCTGCTTGCGGGCCGCCGCCAGGGTGGCGCCGGCCAGGGGCTGGCGTTTGTCGAGGCGCACCAGGGCCTCGCCGATCACCTGCAGGGCCGTGTAGGCCTGGGCGGTGAGCTGGGGCGGGATGGCGCCCCCCTTGGCCGCCTGGAAGGCCTTCAGGAAGGCCGCATTGGCGGGGGTGTCAAGTTCGGGGCTGTAGGCCTGGGCGATCAGCAGCCCGTCGCAGTATTTCTGGCAGATCGGGTAGATGTTGGGGGTGTTCATGCCGTTGCCGGCCACGATCAGGCCCCGGTAGCCCAGTTCCCGCAGCTGGCGGATCAGGTTGCCCCCATCCACCGCCTGCAGCGATAGCACGATCAGATCAGGCTTCTCCCGCAGGGCCGCGCTGATCTGGTTCTGGAAGTCCTGGTCGTTGAGCTGGGTGCGCTGCACCGTCACCGGATCGAGCCCCCGCTCCTTGAGGGCCTTCTGGAAGATGGTGGTTTCGGCGGTGCTGTAGGCGTCGTCCTGGGCGTAGAACACCGCCGCCCGCTTCAGCCCCGGCTGGATCTTCAGGGCCTGTTCGATGGCCAGGGGCGCGATCACCGAGCTCTGGGCCGACACCCGGCTGATGAAAAAGCCGATCTCCGGGATGCCGGTGGCCGTGTTGGAGGGGGCCACCACTGGAACACCGCGGCGCTGGGCGATGGGGTCGGCGGAGAAGGCCTGCTGGGAGAGGGTGGGGCCGATCAGGGCCAGCACCCCCCGGTTGATCTGCAGGGTGAAGGCCGCGTTGGCCCCCGGTTCGTCGCTGCCGCTGTCCTCCAGGGCCAGCTTCAGGGGCTTGCCGTTGATGCCGCCGCCGCCGTTGCGCTGCTGCAGGGCCAGCTCCAGGCCGATCTTCTGGTCCTGGCCGTAGACGTTGGCGTTGCCGGTGAGGGCCAGCACCGCACCCACCGGCACGCCGCCGGCCACGTCGAGGGGCTGGTTGCCGGGATCGGAGGCACAGCCTGCGAGCAGCAGGGTCAGGGTCAGCAGCCCCGTGCCGACCCGCAGGAGACGACCGACGCTCACGCCAGCGAGCGGAAGACGTCGCGGAAGGCGGCGATGGTCGCGTCGATGTCGGCGTCGCTGTGGGCCAGGGAGGTGAAGCCGGCCTCGAAGGCGCTTGGTGCCAGGTAAACGCCGCGCTCAAGCATGCCGCGATGCAGCCGGCCGAAGCGGGCCGTGTCGGCGGCCTTGGCCTGCTCGAAGTTGTGCACCGGCCCCTCGCAGAGGAAGAAACCGAACATGGCGCTGATGTTGCCGCCGCAGCAGGGAACCCCCGCCTCGGCGGCGGCGGCGCGGATGCCGTCGCTGAGCCGGCGGGTGATCGTCTCCAGCCGCTCGTAACTGCCGGGTTGTTTCAGCAGCTGCAGGGTCTTGATGCCGGCGGTCATGGCCAGGGGATTGCCGCTCAGGGTGCCGGCCTGATACATCGGCCCGGCGGGCGCCACCATCGCCATGATGTCGGCCCGGCCGCCGTAGGCCCCCACCGGCAGACCGCCGCCGATCACCTTGCCCATGGTGGTGAGGTCCGGGGTGACGCCGAAGCGGGCCTGGGCGCCGCCGTAGGCGATGCGGAAGCCGGTCATGACTTCGTCGAACACCAGCAGGGCGCCGTTCTCCTTGGTGAGCTCGCGCAGACCCTCAAGGAAGCCGGGCTCGGGGGTGATGAAGCCCGCATTGCCCACCACCGGCTCGAGGATCACCCCGGCGATCTCACCGGGGTTGTTGGCGAACAGCTCCTTGACGGACTCGAGACAGTTGTAGGGAGCGGTGAGGGTGCTGGCCGTGACCGCCCGCGGCACCCCGGGGGAATCGGGCAGGCCGAGGGTGGCCACGCCGGAGCCCGCCTTGACCAGGAACATGTCGGCGTGGCCGTGGTAGCAGCCCTCAAACTTGATCACCTTCTCCCGGCCGGTGAAGGCGCGCATCAGCCGCAGCACCGCCATGCAGGCCTCGGTGCCGGAATTGACGAAGCGCACCATCTCCACCGACGGCACGGCGGCGATGACCAACTCGGCCAGCTCGTTCTCCAGCACGCAGGGCGCCCCGAAGCTGGTGCCCTTCTCCAGGGCCTGGTGCAGGGCGGCGATCACCTCCGGGTGGCTGTGGCCGCAGATGGCGGGGCCCCAGCTGCCCACGTAATCGATGTAACGGTTGCCGTCCACGTCCCAGGCGTAGGCGCCCTTGACCCGGTCGAAGACGATCGGCTGGCCGCCCACCGATTTGAACGCCCGCACCGGCGAGCTGACGCCGCCGGGCATGAGTGTCTGGGCGGCGGCGAAGATCTCCTCGGATCGGGTGGTGAGGAGAGCAGGGGCCGAGGTGGGCGCTGATGGGGTGGCCGAACTCAAGGCGGGATCCGCAGAAGGTGGAGGCATTCGTTTCCCATCCTGACCCAGAAGGGTGCCGGGGTGCCTGGCCTCAGTAAGTTCGGAAGCAATGCCCCTCCTCCCCCGGCCCACAGGAGCCCCTGCGTGACGATCGACTGGGCCGCGATGGAGCGCCACTGCCGCGCCCTGCTGCCGGCGCGGGCGGTGGTGGCGGCGCCCCAGGAGCTGCTGGCCTACGACTGCGACGGCCTCACCCTGCATCGGGAACAGCCCTCGCTGGTGGTGCTGCCGGAAACCACCGCGCAGGTGGCCGCCGTGCTGCGCCTCTGCCACGCCAAAGGCGTGCCCTTCGTGGCTAGAGGCAGCGGCACCGGCCTCTCCGGTGGCGCCCTGGCGGAGAACGGCGCCCTGGTGATCGCCACCACGCGGATGCGCTCGATCCTGAAGGTGGATCTGGCCAACCGGCGCATCACCGTGCAGCCGGGGGTGATCAACGGCTGGGTCACCCGGGCGGTGAGCGGCGACGGCTTCTACTACGCCCCGGATCCCTCCAGCCAGGTGGTGTGCTCGATCGGCGGCAATGTGGCCGAAAACTCCGGTGGGGTGCACTGCCTCAAGTACGGCGTCACCAGCAACCACGTGCTGGAGATGGAGGTGGTGCTCCCCGACGGCACCATCACCACCCTGGGCAGCGGCCTGGCCGAGTCCCCCGAGCTCGATCTGCGCGGGGTGTTCATCGGCAGCGAAGGCACCCTTGGCATCGCCACCGCCATCACCCTGCGGCTGCTGCGGGCGCCCCAGAGCGTGGCGGTGCTGCTGGCCGATTTCACCGCCATGGAGGCCGCCGGCGAGGCGGTGCGTCTGGTGACGGCGGCCGGCGTGCTGCCGGCGGGGATGGAGATCATGGACAACTTCACGATCAACGCCGTCGACGATCTGTTCGGCCATGACGAGTACCCCCGCGATGCGGCGGCGGTGCTGCTGATCGAACTCGACGGGCAGGAGCGGGAGGTGACGGCCGCCGTGGAGATCGCCGGTGAGCTCTGCCGCCGGGCCGGCGCCCGCACGATCCGGCGGGCCTCGAGTGAGGTCGACCGGGCCCTGTTGTGGAAGGGCCGCAAGTCCGCCTTTGCCGCCGTCGGCCGTATCACCCCCACCTATTACGTGCAGGACGGCGTGGTGCCCCGCAGTGCCCTGCCCGCCGTGCTGGCGGCGATCGAGGCGCTGAGCCGCCGCTACGAGCTGCCGGTGGCGAACGTGTTCCATGCCGGTGACGGCAATCTCCACCCCCTGATCCTGTATCGGGCCGACGAGCCCGGCGTGATCGAGCGGGTGCAGGCGCTGGGGGCCGACATCCTGCGTCTCTGCATCGAGGCCGGCGGCAGCATCACCGGTGAGCATGGGGTGGGTAGCGACAAGCGCTGCTACCTCGACTGGATGTTCGCCCCCGACGACCTGGCCACGATGCGGCTGGTGCGAGAAGCCTTCGACCCGGCTGGCCTGGCCAACCCCGGCAAGATCTTCCCCACCCCGCGCAGCTGCGGCGAATCGGCGCGGCGCCAGGCCTCGTCGCTCAGTGTGCGGCTTGACGGGCCAGTCAGCGATGGCGTTCTGACGCCGAGCCTGGAGCCCCTGGACGTCTTCTGATCCTGGCTGAGGCGTCGGATCTACGTTGAAGGGCCTTCCACGCTCCGCGCTCCATGAACATCCGTCTGGTGGCCATCCTGGGTGTGGCGGCTGTGCTGGTTGCCTCGACCCCCGCCCGGGCCCAGGCGCAGGCACCGGTCGTCAACCTGGTGGCCAAAAGGGTGGTCGAGCGTTTTCAGAAGTCCAGCTGCGAGCAGCTGTGGGCGGCCCGCAGCGAGCGGCGTGGGTCGCAGGAACAGCGGGTGCTCGACATGCTCAATGACGAGCCCCAGATGCGCCAGGCCTTTCTCGATCAGATCTCCGGTCCGGTGATGAACAAGCTGTTCGTCTGCGGGATGATCCCCTGAGCCACCCACTCAGCCACCCGCGGTGAGCCACCAGCGTCCCAGGCCCACCACGGTGGCGGCGCCGATCACGGGCAACGCGCCGAGGCCCCGGCCCAGCAGCACCACAGCCGCCAGCAGCATCAGCACTGCGCCGCCATCGAGGCGGCCTGCAGGAGCCAGGGCCGGTCCGGCCAGGTAGAGCGCCAGGCTCAGGATCACCCCCACCACCGCGGCGGTGATGGAGGTGAGGGGGGCGCCGACGCGCAGGTCCTCGCGGCTCGCTTCCACCAGGGGACCTCCGGCCAGGATGAACAGGAAGGAGGGCAGGAAGGTGAACCAGACCACCACCAGGCCTGCCACCACCCCGGCCGAAAGGGTGCCGCTGGCGTTCCAGCCCCCCATGAAGCCCACGAAGGCCACCACCATGATCAGCGGCCCCGGCGTGGTCTCCCCCAGGGCCAGGCCGTCCACCATCTGGCCGGCCTCCAGCCAGCCGTAGGTCTCCACCGCCCCCTGGGCCACGTAGGGCAGCACGGCATAGGCGCCCCCGAAACTGACCAGGGCCACCTTGGTGAAGAAGCGGGCCATGGTGGCCAGCTGGCCATTCCAGCCGCCCGCCAGGCTCAGCAGGGTCAGGGGCAGGCCGAGGGCCACACCGCCCCCCAGCAGGGTGAGGGCGAGGCGGCGCCAGTGGAAGCGGGCGTGGGCGGGGGTCGGCGTGTCGTCGCCGTGCAGGGCGATGCAGGGTGTGGCGTCGGCCGTCGCATCGGCAGTGGCGCTGGCGACGTGTCGCGACGGGGCCTGGAACAGGGCCGGTCGCAGCCGGCCACCAATCCAGCCCACCAGGGCCGTGGCGATGATCAGAGCCGGGTAGGGCACCCGCCCCACCGCCAGGGCCAGGCAGGCCGCCGCCGCGATCAGCAATAGCGCCGGGTTGTGGAGCGTGCGCCGCCCCAGCCGCCAGGCGGCCTGGAGCACGATTCCGAGCACTGCCGGTTTTAGTGCCCAGAACACCGCCACCAGAACCGGCAGCTGGCCCCAGAGGGCATAGATCGCCGAGAGGCCCAGCAGCACCAGCACCGAGGGCAGCAGGAACAGGCCCCCGGCGATCAGGGCGCCGCCCAGGCCGTGCATCAGCCAGCCGAGATAGGTGGCCAGCTGGGTGGCCTCCGGCCCCGGCAGCAGCATGCAGTAGTTGAGCGCGTGCAGGAAGCGCCGCTCCGACAGCCAGCGCCTCCGCTCCACCAGCTCGGTATGTAGCAGGGCGATCTGGCCGGCCGGCCCGCCGAAGCTGACCAGTCCCAGCTGCAGCCAGAAGCGGGCGGCGGTGGCGAGGGGGACCGCTGGCGATGACGCCGGTAGGGAGGTGGCCGGGGTCATTCGATCTCCGTTGCTCGACCCATCGGATCGGTGTGGCGGACCACCTCACCGCCTCGCAGCAACAAGGCCTCCCCGGGATCCAGGGGGATCCAGCGCTCATCGGTGGTCAGGGGTTCGGTGCTCACGATCGTCACCACGTCGTTGGGGCCGGCAAGCTTGGCGAAGTCGACGCTGAGGTCGTCGTCGGCGAGGGTGGCCCTGGCGAAGGGAGCCCTGCGGGTGATGCGGTGCAGCTTGGTGCTGGCGTAGGCAAAGAGCCAGCGGCCGTTGCTGATCAGGCCGTTGAAGATGCCGGTGGCGGCCAGTCGGCTGGAGGCGACCGCCAGGGCCTCGAACAGTCCGGCTTCATCCTCCGCATCAAGGCCAGCCCGCTCAAGCTCCCCGAGGATCCAGCAGAAGGCGGCCTCGCTGTCGGTGGAACCTTCCGGACGGAACACGGGCGTTTCCGGCAGTGGCCCTTCGAGGTGGCCGTTATGGGCGAACACCCACTCCTGGCCGTGCCAGCGGCGATGGAAGGGGTGGCAGTTCTGAAGGGCCACCACACCCTGGGTAGCCTTGCGGATGTGGGCGATCGAACAGTGGGCCTTGAGGTCGAGGGCCGCCACCTGGGCGGCGATCTTTGAGAAGGCCGCCGGGGCGTCCTCCCGGTACAGATACACGCCGCGGCCGTCGGGGTCGAAGCTGGCCACCCCCCAACCATCCCCATGGCAACCGGTGGCTCCGCCCCGGCGGGTGAGGCCATGGAAGGAGAAGCGCATGTCGGTGGGGGTGTTGGCGCTGAGGGCCAGCAGTTCGCACATCGTCTGGCAGCCACCGTCGCCACCATTGTCTTCGCAGGGGCGCCCGGATCAGCGCGAGCTGCTGAACAGCTGGTCCCAGACCCCGTTCTTGCCGAAGAAGGTGGCGTTGATCTTGTCCCAGCCGCCGAAGTCGCTGGCCGAGAACAGTTGCTTCACGGGGGCGAAGCGGCCCTTCACCCGGCTCCAGACGCCGGGACTGACCGGGCGGAAGCCCTCCTCAGCGAAGATCTCCTGGGCCGGTTCGCTCTGCAGATAGGCGGCCAGGGCTTCGGCGGCCTTGCGGGTGCCTTTGCGGTCCACGTTGCGGTCGACGACGGTCACCGGGCCCTCGATGCGGATGTTCACCTCAGGCACGATGAAGGGCGCTTTGAGATCACCGGTCCGTTTCGCCAGGATCGCCTCGTTCTCGTAGTTGAGCAGCACGTCGCCCTGGCCGCGCTTGAGGAACACATCGCTGGCCTCGCGGGCGTCCTTGGGCAGGTTGTCCACGTTGCGGTAGACGGAGCCCACGTAGGCCTTGGCCTGGGTTTCACTGCCCCCGGTCTGGCTGATCGAGCCCCAGAGGCCCAGGAAGTTCCAGCGGGCGCCGCCGGAGGTCTTGGGATTGGCCGTCACCACGGTGATGCCGGGCTTGGCCAGATCCGCCCAGGAGCGAACCCTGCGGGGATTGCCATCGCGGGTGACGAAGGCCACCACCGAGTGGGTGATGATCGAGCCGCCGGGCACGTCCTTCTCCCAGCCTGGCTGCACCAGGCCCGCCTCCTGGAGCTTGAGAACATCACCGGCCAGGGCCAGGGTGGCCACATCGGCATCGAGGCCGTCAATGATCGCCCGGGTCTGGGAACCGGAGCCGCCGTAGCTGGTCTTCACCGAGATCGCCTGGCCGGTTCGGGCCTTCCAGTCGGCTTCGAACGTGGGCAGGATCCGAGCGTAGGCCCCCTTGGTCACGGCGTAGCTCACCAGCAGCAGCTCCTGGGGAGCACCGCCTGCACCGGCAGCGCCCTCGGGCCGGGGGCTGCAGCCCGTCAGGGCCAGTCCCCCCACCAGGACAGCGGTCAGGGCGAGGGGGGGGAGTTGCGCGGCCGAAGGGATGAACCACGGTTCTCTGATCGACAATCCGCCAGAGCCTACATCGGTCGCCTGATCGGCTTCATCACTCACCCCGTCGCGTGCGGGCTCGGGGTGAGCAGGCCGGCCTCAGCGGGATTTGGAGAAGATCGAATCCCAGAGCCCTCCTTTGCCGAAGAACCGCTTGTTGATGGTGTCCCAGCCGCCGAAGTCCTTGGCGGTGAACAGCTTCGAGACCGGAGCAAACCTCCCCTTGGTCTCGGCCCTCACCTTGGCGTTGATGGGGCGGAATCCTTCCTCGGCAAAGGTCCGCTGGGCTGGTTCGCTGTAAAGGTAACTGGCGAAGGCTTCCGCCACCTTGCGGGTTCCCTTGCGGTCCACGTTCTTGTCGACCACGGCAATCGGTCCCTCGATCAGGATGTTCGTGGTGGGCACGATGTAGGGGGTTTTCCAGGTGCCGCTCTTCCTGGCCAGGATCGCTTCGTTCTCATAGTTGAGCAGCACATCACCCTGGTTGCGTTTCACGAAGACGTCGGTCGCCTCCCGGGCATCCTTGGGCAGGGTTTCCACATTGCGATAGACGTTCGTCACGAAAGCCCGTGCCTTGGCTTCATTGCCGCCGGTCTCGTTCACCGAGCCCCAGAGGCCCAGGAAGTTCCAGCGGGCGCCGCCGGAGGTCTTGGGATTGGCGGTGATCACCTCCACATTCTTGTTGTCGAGATCGTTCCAGGTGCGGATCTTCTTAGGGTTGCCCGGCCGCACGAAGAACGCCACCACCGAGTTGGTGATGATGCTGTTGTTGGGGTTCTCCTTCTCCCAGCCGGGACGGATCAGGCCCGCCTCCTGGAGCTTGAGGGTGTCGGCCGTCAGGGCCAGGCCCACCACATCCGCCGCCAGGCCGTCGATCACCGCCCGGGTCTGGGAGCCGGAGCCGCCGTAGCTGGTGCGGATGACGACGCTCTGACCGGTCCGCTTCTTCCAGTCGGCCGTGAATCGGGGAATGATCTTGTCGTAGGCCGCCTTGGTGACGGCGTAGGAGACCAGCAGCAGTTCCTGATTTTTCGCCGGTTGCTGGGCCTGGGCCTGCAGGGGCAGCAGGGTGCCGGAACCCCCCAGGGCGACGGCGACGGCCAGGGGGGCGGCCACCAGGCCGGGAAGCCACCGGCGGCGAGCGGCTGGGGTGGTCGGCGAGGAGAACGAACGAAGCACGGTTATCCGATGGGTAAACTGTTGAAAACTATCCGGCGTTCCGACAGGTCGATGTAGGGCGGATTACAACGGCATGGGCGTGGCAGGCGGCTTGGGCACGGACAGGGGCTGCCACAATCCCCGTAAGACAACCGTGGATTCCCTTGCCCTTCAGCGCGAAAACCGGTTACGGCCTCGTCTCGCTCATCGAGCTGGCCGCCATCCATTCCCGCGGCGGCGTGCTGCAGGTGGCGGAGATCGCCCAGCGCCAGGACATTCCCGACCGTTATCTGGAGCAGATGCTCGCCAGCCTGCGCCGGGGCCAGATCCTGCGCAGCATCCGGGGCCCGAAGGGGGGCTACCAGTTGGCCCGGCCGCCGGCGGAGATCCGTGTCGATGACGTGGTGAGCTGCCTGGAGGGGGACGTGGCCCCCCGCGCCAGTGGCGAAAGCGCCACTCCCGAATTCGAGGTGCTGGGCCGATTGGAGCAGCGGCTGGAGGAGGCCCGACTGGGGATTCTCTCGGGCACCACCCTGCAGGATCTGCTCGACCAGCGGGATCACCTGGCCCAGGCCCAGGCCATGTATTTCATCTGAGGACCAAGCTCGGATCGTTAAATAGACCACATTGTCGATGGGGAATGTGAGGTATGGTGTTGGGGTCCCCGCAGGCTCCCCATGTGCTGTTGTCGGCGAATGCCTGTTGCCAGCGGATCGCTGGCCGTTTGCCCTGCCCAGATGACCCCGACCCCATCCCTTCTTTCCTGCGGCCATGACCACCTCACGCCCACCCCAGGCTCTCCGCCTCACGCTCCTGCCCCATGACGTCCTGCCCGATGGGCTGCACTGGAGAATCCAGGACGGCTACATCCGCACCGCGTCCCACGACGAGGAAGGCGAGTCCTTCACCCTGGGTCTCTGGGGCCCGGGCGACTGGGTGACCAATGCCTACTCAGCCCTGCGGCCGGTGGAGATCCAGTGCCTGTCCACCGTCGTGGTGGAGCAGGGCCATCCCAGCGAGGCCGAGATCCTCGCTTTTCTGCACCACCAGATCCGCAACACCGAAGAACTGTTCGAGATCAACCGGGTCCGGGGCGCCGACTCGCGGCTGCTGAGGCTGCTGCGCTGGATCGGCATCCGCTTCGGGCAGGTGAGCAGCCGCGGCTACCGGCTGTCCCTGCGGGACATGAACCTCACCCATCAGGCCCTGGCGGAGATCTGCGGCCTCACCCGGGTGACGGTCACCAAGACCCTCAACCATTTCAAGCGCCTCGGCCTGCTGCATCAGGTGAGTGACACCGACCTGATGGTCAGCATCCCCTGAGGCGCCAGAGAGATTTCGCACCCCTTCTCAACCCCCACCCATCCTTTCCAACACCCATCCATCCCAGCACCCCGATACCCATGGCCGCCCAGTACTTCCGCTCCAGGCTCAGCGAGCCCCAGCCCCAGCGCTTCACCCTCGTCTTCCGCAACGGTGAGCTGCTGCGCCACCAGGACCCCCTGGCCGTCGCCCAGTACCTCGCCGATGCCCGGCTTGCGGCTCAGATCGAATAATCCGGCTGGAAGGCGTGGGCCTGGCGGCTGATCACATGCAGTCGGTCGCCGGGCTTCAGGTTGTCGTAGTCGACCTCCTCACGGGGGAACTGGGCCACCACCACTTCTTCCGTGTCAAGCACCAGTTCCGCCTGCAGGTCGCGGCCCATGTGGGTGAGGCGCCGCAGGCGTGCCGGAACGGTGCCCGGCTGGGGAGTGGCATGCACCTGCACGTGGTGGGGGCGAACGAAGATCCGCCCGTCCGACGGCAGCGGCGGCACGGCATCGCGCCGCACGGGCAGGGCGCCGCTGGGTAGCTCGTTGACGGCGCCCACGAAGCTCATCACGAAGGGGGAGGCTGGATGGTCGTAGATCTCTGCAGGAGAGCCGATCTGCTCCACCCGCCCTTCGTTCATCACCACGATCCGATCGGCCACCTCCATGGCTTCCTCCTGGTCGTGGGTCACGATCACGGTGGTGACGTGCATCTCGTCGTGGAGATTGCGCAACCAGGCGCGCAGCTCCTTGCGCACCTTGGCATCGAGGGCGCTGAAGGGTTCATCGAGCAGCAGCACCTGGGGCTGCACCGCCAGGGCCCGGGCCAGGGCCACCCGCTGGCGCTGGCCGCCGGAGAGCTGGGAGGGGAAGCGGCTGCCATAGCCCCGCAGGTGCACCAGGTCGAGCAGCTCGTCCACCCGGCGGCGGATCGCCTCGGGCTTCCAGCGGCGCAGCTCGAGGCCGAAGGCCACGTTGCGGCGCACATTGCGGTGCTTGAACAGGGCGAAGTGCTGGAACACGAAGCCCACCTGGCGCTCCTGCACCGAGCGCTCGGTGGCCTCCTCGCCGGTGATCCAGATGCGACCGACATCGGCCTCCTCCAGGCCAGCGATCAGGCGCAGCAGGGTGCTCTTGCCCGATCCGGACGGCCCCAGCAGGGCCACCAGGGAGCCGCTTTCCACGTCGACGCTGACGTCGTCCACGGCGCGGAAATCGCCGAAGCTCTTGCTGACGTTGGCGACGCGAATGCCCATCGGAGCGGCCTGGGTGGCGGTGGAGTGCCGACTATACCGGTAAACACACCGCTGAACCGCGCTTTAAGCCGGCTACGGTGATACGGTCAGCGCCACCCCGCCGATCCGGCGCCCCGATGACCCCCGCCCCGCTGCGCCGCTGGCGCCCGCCTGCCCTGAGCCTGCCCAGCTGGCCCTGGCGCATCACCTGGACCTACCTGGGCCTGATCCTCTTCCTGCCCCTGGGGGCCATGCTGCTCAAGGCCGCCCGCGTGGGGCCCGTCGGGTTCTGGGAGATGGCCACAACCCCGGAGGCCCTCGCCACCTACCGGGTCAGCTTCGGCCTCGCCCTGGTGGCCAGCCTGATCAATGGTGTGTTCGGTCTGGTGGTGGCCTCGGCCCTGGTGCGCAGCCGCTTTCCCGGCCAGCGGCTGCTGGATGCCCTGATCGATCTGCCCTTCGCCCTGCCCACCGCCGTGGCCGGGTTGGCGCTCACGGCCGTGTACAGCACCAACGGCTGGCTGGGGCAACCGCTGAATGAGGCCTTCGGCCTCAAGGTGGCCTTTGCCGCCCCCGGGGTGACGGTGGCGATGGTGTTCATCTCGCTGCCCTTCGTGGTGCGGACGGTGGAGCCTGTGCTGCGTTCCCTGGAGAAGGAGCAGGAGGAAGCCTCCTGGTGCCTGGGGGCCTCGCCATTGCAGACCACCGTGCGGGTGGTGCTGCCCCAGCTGCTGCCGGCGATCCTCGGCGGGGTGGCCCAGGGCTACAGCCGGGCCGTGGGGGAATACGGCTCGGTGGTGATGATCTCCAGCAACGTGCCCTTCAAGGACCTGATCACCCCCACCCTGATCATCCAGAAACTCGAGGAGTACGACTTTGAGGCCGCCACCGTGATCGGTTCGGTGATGTTGATCTTCTCCCTGTTCAGCCTGCTGGTGATCAATCTGCTGCAGGTCTGGGGCCAGCGCTACCAGGGCAATCAGGCCTGATTTCCCTCCAGCTCCTTTTCTGCTGTTTCGACCGCCATGACCATCGTCGTCCCCACCCTGGAGACCCCCAGGCCCACTCCCGAACCAGGGAAAAGGTCACGCCGCCGAGGCCTCGACCTGCCGGGGATCCTGATACCGCTGATCGCCTGCCTCTATGTGGGGGTGGTGATCCTGCTGCCGGCCCTGAGTGTGGTGGTCTCGGCCTTCGCCAAGGGGGTGGGCCCCTTCCTGGAGAACTTCCGTTCCCCAGAACTGCTCTCGGCCCTGAGGCTCACCCTGTTCGCCACCGCCGTGGCCGTGCCCTGCAACGTCATCTTCGGGCTGGCTGCAGCCACCGCCATCGCCCGCCGTGAGTTTCGCGGCAAGGCGTTGCTGCTCAGCGTCATCGACCTGCCCTTCTCGATCTCGCCGGTGGTGGTGGGCCTGATGCTGGTGCTGCTCTACAGCCCCAACCACGGGTTGCTGGGGGGTGTGGTGGACAGTCTGGGCTGGCGCATCATCTTCTCCTGGCCGGGAATCGTGCTGGCCACGATCATCGTCACTTTCCCGTTCATGGCCCGGGAGGTGATCCCGTTGCTGGAGGAGGAGGGCTGGGACCAGGAGGAGGCCGCCCGCACCCTCGGCGCCACGGACTGGCAGGTGTTCTGGAAGGTGACGCTCCCCTCGGTGCGCTGGGCCGCCCTCTATGGCCTGATCCTCACCACCGCCAGGGCCCTGGGGGAATTCGGGGCCGTGGCGGTAGTCAGCGGCAACATCGAGGGCCAGACCCAGACCCTGCCACTGTTCGTGGAGGACGCCTACAAGAACTACCAGACCGAACTGGCCTTCGGCGCGGCGATGGTGCTGGGGGGTGTGGCGATCGTGTCGTTGCTGCTCAAGATCCTGGTGGAGCAGGTCCTGGAGCAGGACAAGAAGGCGAGCCGGATGGAGCAGGAGGGCTGAGGCGTGTTCCTTTCGCCTGGCAGCACGAAATTCCAATCGCGACCGGTCGACGGATGGTATGCGATGAACATGGCATGAAATAGATCCTGCCTGCCACTCCTTTACTTTCAACCAGTCACCAATTTGCTTTCTCCGTCATCTCGAAGAACGGTCGCCATAATGATAGGCTGGTCATCCTCTTGATATGAGGCTGGTGTGGCCAAGGATGACATCATTGACCTGATGAAGGGAAGGAGAATTCTGATCCATGTGGGCCTCCATAAAACGGCTTCAACATTTCTGCAGCAGAAAGTATTTCCCTCATTCACTCAGTATGAATTTCTTGGCAAGTCGTACCTGGGCTACAACTCCGCGTTCAATCGCCTAATCTATGGGGACGACACCCTGTATCAGAGTTCAGAGATTCGCCAAGAGTTGAGGTTGATTTGCGATCGCATGGTGTCTACTGGCGCATCGGGTTTGATCCTTTCTGAGGAGGAGTTCTCCGGGCATCCCGAGTACAATTATATGAACCGGGGTACGGTGGCACGAAGACTGGCCGAGATTTTTCCAAACGCAGAAATTCTACTCGTCCTACGTGGCCAGCTGGATATGATCTGCTCTTTGTACAATCAGTTCGTGAAAGTGGGGCGTTTCACAGGACATCTGGATCGGAATTTCCTCCATTCTTCCCACGAAGGGATGACCTTGGCTGAATGGTTTGATGGTAAAAATCCACACATCAGCGGTAGGTTTATCAATCATCAGTCTTTCATGATACCTGATCATTTCCGATACTCGGCCATCTATTCTTTCTATGCAAGTCTCTTCCCGAAGGTGCATGTCCTTCTTTTCGAGGAGCTCCAGGCAGCCCCGATGATCTTCATGGGCAAGCTTGCATCCATCCTTTCGGCTCCTCTCCCGGAATCGCTTCTTGCTCCCGTCATGTATCGAGAGCTTGTCAATGAAGGAGTATCATCTCGGCGACTCAACGCGCTTCTTCTCTACCATCGTCTGGTCCAGTTGGGTCTGCCCTTGCGCCAGGGAAGGAGATTGGACCGACTGATGCAGTTTCTGACAGGGTTCATGCCTGATCGAAGTGCAATGGGCCGCGAGTATGTTGCCAGGCAATTGCGTGATCGGGATGTCGTCGCCGATAATCAACGCTTGGATGACCTGCTTAGCCTTGGCATGGGCCGATTCTCCAAACAATATTTCGATTTGCCCTTCGGATGAATAGAAGCGGGCTCTTTGGCAGGCATTCATCTCCGAAGTCTCGTCCAGGTCCAAGAGTCGTTGCCAATACGATCACAATCCCTTAAGCTTTGAAAAGGGAAGAGGTTTCCATCTTGGAATGGGAAGAGCTTCAGCGAGCTCCCGCCTTCTGCATCAATCTGGAGCGCCGTGACGATCGCCGTGAGGGGTTGCTCGATCGGCTCCGGGGCGCCGGCTTTGAGCAAGTTTCGATCTGGCCTGCGGTGGATGCCCAATCGGAGAATCTCGAAGCGCTCTTCGAGACCCACGGGCTGGGAACACTGATCGATGTGGATCGATTTCCGGCCCGCCGTGGTTCCCAGGGGGCGTTGCTCTCCCATCTTGGTCTGCTGGCCCATGCCATCCAGCACGAGCTGCCATTGGTCCATATCTTTGAGGATGATGTTGTCTTTCCTCCCATCTGGACAAGCCATGCAGAGGCGTTTTATCGCGCCACCCCAATGGATTGGGATGTCCTCTTTCTCGGCTCCCAGCTCCTTTACAAGCATCTGCCCACCCCAAGTCTTTTTCGCTTTCTCCAGCGACATCCTCGCCTGAAGTCAGCCTCCAGCCGAGTGATTTCTCGGCCAACGCAGCTGCTTCAGGACATCGTGCGCTGCCCCCTGTTCTGCACCCATGCTTACACCCTGACCCAGGCAGGCTGCCGCCTGTTGTATGGCTGGCTCACCAGCCAACCTGTGGTCTACGGGTATGACTACATGATCTGCGATGGCATGAGGAACTCCTCCCGTGTCAGCCCTTTGCCGCTGAAGTGGTACGCCTGGAACAGCCTGAGGTTGTTCCCCGATGAACCCTCCAGAGGTGTGGATCCAGCCATCACCCAGCGCAACCGGGGCCTGGTCTTTCAGTTGGAGGAGGATGGGCCCCTCTGGGGGGGAGACAAGCTCTAGGGCCTCAGGCGGCTGCCGGAGGCGACAAGTTGGCGGCGAAAGCCCTCGGGGAAGATGGGTCTGGGCTGGCCTGCGGCGATCGCGGTGATGAAGTCTCGAGCCAGGGAAAGGGATTCGGCGATCACCTGGTGCATGTCCATGTAGGTGTACAGACCCAGCCGGCCCATGAAACTGGTGCGTTCAGTCTGCATGCAATCGCTCAGATAATCGTTCATCAAGGCCTTGTCTGCAGTGAGTCGTTTTGGGTAGTAGGGCTCATCCTCAAGCCCCGTTTCCTTGCTGTATTCGGTGAACACGATGCTCTTGTCGAATTGCTTCCAGTACTCGTAATGCTTGTGCTCTCTTCGGCGGGTGAAGCTGACATCCATCGAAGGAAAATTGATGCCTGGATGGCCCAGGACATCTCCGGTTTCGATGTGTTCTTCCCAGAACACTGTGCGATAGCCAAGCCGGCCCCTACGGTGACCATGGAAGCCATCGAGGGGGCCTGAATAGAAGACGTGGTCATAGGAGCGGCCATCGTCCGGTTGCCAGCGATGGTTGAGGGTCAGTGAGAGGCGTGGGTGATCGAGGAGGCGTTCGAAGATGGCTGTGTAGCCGCCTTTGGGAATGCCTTGATAGAGGGATGAATAGTAGTTGTCGTTGTAGTTGAAGCGCAGTGGCAGTCGTTTTAACACGGAGGCTGGAATCTCCCTTGGTTCGCACCCCCAGTGCTTTTTGGTGTAGCCATGGAAAAAGGCACGGTAGAGGTCTTCCCCCATGAAGTGCAGGGCCTGCTCTTCGAAGTTCTGAGGCTCAGTGATGTCCTGACGGCGGATCGCGTCGATGAATTGTCTGGCTTCTAACGGCGAAAACTTCTTGGCATAGAATTGGTTGATGGTGTGCAGGTTCACGGGCAGACTGAAGATTCCCTTTTCGATGCTGGCCTTGGGCCTGTTGATGAAAGGCATCATTTCAGTGAACCGATGTATGTACTTCCAGACATCAAGATTGCTGGTGTGAAAGATATGGGCTCCGTACCGATGAACAGTGACACCCGTTTCTGATTCTTTTTCCGTGTAGCAGTTGCCGCCGATGTGGTCTCTTGCTTCGACCACGTCAACATGGTGCTCGCTGTGATCAGCGATTTCCCTTGCCAGCACAGCGCCTGCAAAACCGGATCCAACCACAAGAAAGCGCATGATCAGGATCAGAAGGAAAGCGGTGAGTGACGATGTTCAGGCTGAATGGTTGCTTTGATTCCCGTTTGATGGGTGAGCGAATCTAATTCCATCAGAAAACGATCCACTCCGGCAATCTGGTTTCCACGAAATTTCTGTACTCCGACAGCGTGGTGACAGGTCGGATCTCAAGCGACTTGGAGGCCTTGTCGTAATGGCGGAAGCGCTTCAAAGTGCCATGGAAATACTGGTTGTCGGTGGAATCCATGTAGTCGATGGGATTTTCATCCTTGAGGCCGTGATAACGGATTGTCCAGCAGAGATGACTCGGCAGGAAGGACTGGAATCGCATGTAGCCGAACTCGCAATGATTCCACTGGGTGATGTGCTTGTCGAGGCCGGTTCTGCCTTTTGGCGTCAGGATTCGATTCGTTCCGACCACATTGGCGGGATCCTCGTCGGTGAGCAGCAGCAGCTTGCCGAGGTCATGCAGCAGGGCCAGCAGCAGCAGATCATCGTCCAGAACGCCATCGCGGCGCATGGCCTCGATGACCTGCAGGCTGTGGGTCAACTGGCTGGCACAGCCCAGCAGATTGTCTGTGGGATCGAGGCATTCCCCCAGCATCTGAAACAGATCCATCGGGCGGACGCTGCCGAAAACGGGCGTCTGGTATCTGTCGTTCAACGCCTCCACATCGGCAATCGACTGCTGGTCGTGGGACTCCAGGATCTGCCGCTGAAGGGCCCGTTGCTCCTGTGCTGCACGGTGCTCGGGTGATCCGGGGGCATCGAGCTTCGTCAGCCCAAGACCGACAACGGAGAGGCCCTTCTCAAGGCCCCGCCTGACCTGCCCTTTCAGCTTGGGCAGCAGGTGCGTCGGCAGCAGTGGAGGCGATTGGCTCAAGGCTTCTGCTCAAACCACAGGTTGTTCAGTTTATCGAGGTTCGGTTCTCCGGTTCTCGGGTTGTCCGGCTCTCCGAGCAGCCCCCGGGCGGTTCGATCTGGATCGTGCTGTGGGTGATGCCCAGGTCGGCCAGCCGTTGCTGGGCCAGCTGCAGCAGTTCCCCATCCTCTCCGCCAGCGGGAGCGCGGCCCAGGTGGGCCGTCAGGGCGGTCCGGGAGGTGCTCATGCCCCAGACATGCAGATGGTGCACGTTCTCCACGCCGGGCAGGCTGCGCAGGGCCGCCTCCACCTCGGCCAGGTTGATGTCCCGTGGCACGGCGTCGAGGGAGGCACTGAGGGCCTCACCCAGCAGCTCCCAGCCGCTCCAGGCCACGGCCAGCCCCACGCCGATGGCGGTGGCGGCATCCAGCCACATCCAGCCCACCAGCCCCACCAGCACGGCGCTGACCAGGACCGCGGCCGAGACGGCGGCATCGGTGAGCAGGTGCACCACCGCCGCCCGCCGGTTCAGATCGTGGTGGTGACCGCTGCCGAACAGGCGGGCCGACAGCAGGTTCACCACGATCCCGGCCGCCGCCGCCCAGGCCACCGGGCCGCTCACCACCGGCACCGGATCGAACAGACGCTGCACCCCCTCCACGATCACTACTCCGGCCGCCATCAGGATCAGGGCCGCGTTCATCAACGAGGCCAGCTGGGTGCTGCGTCCGAAGCCGTAGGTGAAGCGGGCCGTGGCCGGCCGGGCGCTGAGCCGTTCGGCCCCCCAGCCGAACAGCAGCCCGGCCACGTCACCAAGGTTGTGAATGGCATCGCCGATCAGGGCCAGGGAGCCGAAGCCGATGCCGATCGCCAGCTGCAGACCCGAGAGGCCGCTGTTGAGCAACACCCCCCAGAAGAAGGCCCTGGGTGCGCCCCGCTGGTGATCGTGCGGGGAGTGGGAATGGGTCGCCATGCAGGCGTCTTAGCAACGCCGGCGCCCGGGGGCCCTCAGCTTTTGTAGTGGGAATCAACCCAGCAGCGGGGCAGGGCCTCGCCAGAGGGGAAGATCAGATCGGCCTTGGTGAAGTTCCCGGGGTCCTGGAGCTCTTCGCCGCCGTGCAGCCGGGCCTGCACCCGCTCCTCGAAAGGATTGAACAATTGCTTGATGTTCAGGACCTCCACAAGGCTGGCGTCATGGTCGTGGCGTACCTTCAGAAACATCTCCCAGCACCGGTTGTGGTTCCCTTCAGTCTGTTGGTGCTTCGGTGCCTCGAAGGAACAGGACCGAAACGATTCCCCTCGCCGCTGCCGGGCCCTTCGCGTCTGATCTCCGTTCCATGGCTCATCACCAGATCCTGATCGTCGGCGGAGGGGCAGCGGGCCTCACCGTGGCCAGCCAGCTCAAGCGGGCGCGGCCGGGCCTGGAGATCGCCATCCTCGAGCCCTCGCCCGACCACTACTACCAACCGGGCTGGACCCTGGTGGGCGCTGGTGTCTTCACCCTGGAGCAGACGCGCCGCTCTGAGGCTGATCTGATTCCCGAGGGGGTGCGCTGGATCCGCGCCGCCGCCGCCGGTTTCGATCCGGTGGCCGGCACCGTGGCCTGCTCCGATGGCGAAACGCTCCACTACGACGTGCTCGTGGTGGCCACCGGCATCCAACTCTGCTGGGACCGGATCAAGGGTCTGCCGGAGGCCCTCGGCAGCCATGGCATCACCAGCAACTATTCCAAGGATCTGGTCGATTACACCTGGAAGACGATCCAGTCCTTTTCAGGCGGCAACGCGATCTTCACCTTCCCTGACACGCCGATCAAGTGCGCCGGGGCGCCCCAGAAGATCATGTACCTGGCCGACGACGTCTTCAAGCGTTCGCCAGCGGTGGCCGCGGCGACCAAGGTGATCTACGCCACGGCCACACCGGGGATCTTCGCCATTCCCACCTTCGCCGAGCCCCTGCGCCAGGTGGTGGCCCGCCGCGGCATCGAGCCCCGCTACCAGCACACCCTCAAGGAGGTCCGCGCCGCCAGCAAGGAGGCGGTCTTCGCCGTCAAGGACGGGGACACGGTGCGCGAAGAGGTGCTCCCCTTCGGGATGCTGCATGTCACCCCGCCGATGGCGGCCCCGGAGGTGGTGGCCTCCAGCCCCCTGGCGGTGGCCGGACCGGGCGGCTGGGTGGAGGTGGACAAGTTCACCACCCAGCACGTGCGCCATCCCAACGTCTTCTCCCTGGGCGACGTCTCCTCGCTGCCCAACTCCAAGACCGCCGCCGCGGTTCGGGGCCAGGCCCCGGTGCTGGTGGCCAACCTGCTGGCCCACCTCGATGGCCAGCCCTTGGCCGCCCGCTACGACGGCTACGCCTGCTGTCCGCTGATCACCGGCTACGGGCGCGTGATCATGGCCGAGTTCAACTACGAGGGGCAGCCCGTTCCCTCCTTCCCCCTCGACCCCACCCAGGAGCGCTGGAGCATGTGGGTGGTGAAGAAGGACGTGCTGCCCTGGATCTACTGGAACCGCATGCTCAAGGGAGCCCCCCACGAGCGGCGCTTCATGCCTGGGGTGGCTGGCTGAGGGTGTCCCCAGCGGTAGGCGGAAGGTGGCCCAGGCGCCTCTCTAGGTTGTGGAGCATCTCCAGGGCGAACATCGGCAGTTCCTGAAGGGCGAACAGGAACTGTTCCCGGTCCATTTCCAGCAGCTGCGTGTCCCGCAACGCCGTGGCGGTGCCGACGCGTCGATGCTGGTAGTCCAGCAGCGCTCCCACCCCGAAGCTGCTGCCGGGACCGAGGATCTCACTGTTGCGTGCTTCGGCCCAGTCGATCCTGACCTCGCCATCGACGATGCCGAACACCGATGCACCCATATCGCCGGCCCGGAAGATCACCTCACCCGCCGCGAGGGTCCGCAGGCCCCGGTCCTGGGCCAGGAGCCGCATGGTGGTCAGGGCGCCTGGGGTTGGGGAGGTCATGGGGGACTCCTGGATGGGACCACCATGCTGACGCACGGTTAAGGATCAGTTGGGAAAGGGTCTGCCCGCCATGGCCACCGGAGAGGGCTTCACATCCCAGATCCTCTCGGCGTACTCCCCGATGGCCCGATCGGAGGAGAAGAAGCCGCTGCGGGCCGTGTTCAGCAGGGCCATCAGATTCCAGCGGCTGCGGTCGGCCCAGGTGGCGCTGACGCTGGCCTGGGCCTGCAGGTAGGAGGCGAAGTCGGCCAGAACGAAGAACGGATCGCTCCCCTGCAGCTGGTCCGTCAGGGGCCGGAACCGCTCGGTGTCCCCCTGGCTGAAGTGCCCCCGCCCGATCAGGTCGAACACTTCCGCCAGCAGGGGATCGGCGGCGATCCATTCCCAGGGCCTGTAGTGGCCACGCAGTTGGGCGATCTCCTCGGTGGTGCGCCCGAAGAGGAAGAAGTTGTCATCACCCACCTGCTCGCGGATCTCGACGTTGGCGCCATCGAGGGTGCCGATGGTGAGGGCGCCGTTCATCATGAATTTCATGTTGCCGGTGCCGGAGGCTTCCAGGCCGGCGGTGGAGATCTGCTCGGAGAGGTCAGCGGCGGGGTAGACACGCTCGCCGAGCTTGACGTTGTAATCGGCCAGGAAGATGACGCGCAGGCGGCCGTCCATGTCGGGGTCGGCGTTGACGACATCGGCGATGCCGTTGATGAAGCGGATGATCAACTTGGCCATGGCATAGCCCGGTGCGGCCTTGCCGCCGAAGATCACGGTGCGGGGGGCCATGCCATCGGCGAGGCCGTTCTTGATGCGCAGGTACTGGGCGATCACCTGGAGGGCATTGAGGTGCTGGCGCTTGTACTCGTGGATGCGCTTCACCTGCACGTCGAAAAGACTTTCGGGGTCGACGCTCAAGGCCAGCTGCCGGTGGATGTAGCCAGCCAGGCGTTGCTTGGCGGCCAGCTTGCACTGGGCCCAGCGTTCCATGAAGGACCCATCCCGCTGGAAGTCCTCCAGGCGCCGGAGCGCCTGGGGCCGGGCGGGCCAGTCGTCACCGATGCTGTCGCAGAGCAGGGCATGCAGGGCCGGATTGGCCAGGGCCAGCCAGCGGCGCGGCGTCACGCCGTTGGTGACGTTGGTGAACTTCCCGGGCCACAGGGCGGCGAATTCGGGGAACAGCTCCTGTTTGACCAGGGCGCTGTGAAGGGCGGCGACGCCGTTGACGTGGTGGGAGCCGACGGTGGCCAGGTGGGCCATGCGGATGGCCTTGTGGCCCGATTCATCGATGATCGACAGGCGCCCCAGCACGGCGTCGTTGGCGGGGTGTTTGAGGCGCACCTGCTGGAGGAAGCGGTGGTTGATCTCGAAGATCAGCTCGAGGTGGCGGGGCAACAGGGACCCGAACAGATCGAGGCCCCACTTCTCGAGCGCCTCGGGCAGCAGGGTGTGGTTGGTATAGGAGAGGCAGGCGGTGGTGATGGCCCAGGCGGCCTCCCAGTCGAGGTGCTTGTCATCGAGCAGCAGCCGCATCAGCTCGGCGACGGCGATGGAGGGGTGGGTGTCGTTGAGCTGGACGGCCCAGTGGGCGGGGAAGTCCTCGATGGGAATGCCACGGGCATCGAGGCTGCGGATCATGTCCTGAAGGGAGCAGCTGACGAAGAAGTGCTGCTGCATCAGGCGCAGGCGCCGTCCGGCATCGGTGCCGTCGTTGGGATAGAGCACCTTGGAGAGGGTCTCCGAGCCCACCTTCCTTTCGACGGCGCCATAGAAATCGCCGCTGTTGAAGGTCTGGAAGTCGAAGGATTCGCAGGCTTCCGCTCGCCAGAGGCGCAGCCGGTTACAGGTGTTCACCCGGTAGCCCAGCACCGGCACGTCGTGGGGAATGCCGAGAGCGTGCTCGGCCGGGATCCAGCGCACCCGGTAGGTGCCGTGGTCGTCGCGGTGGCTCTCGGTGTGGCCGCCGAAGCCCACGACGCACGCCTTCTCGGGCTGGACGATTTCCCAGGGCCAGCCGCCCTTGAGCCATTTGTCGGTGATCTCCACCTGCCAGCCGTCGCGGATGAGCTGGTCGAAGATGCCGAACTCGTAGCGGATGCCGTAGCCGGTGGCAGGGATCTCGAGGGAGGCGAGGGATTCGAGGAAACAGGCGGCCAGACGACCCAGTCCGCCATTGCCCAGGCCCGGCTCCTCTTCCACATCGAGGATCTCCTCGATGTCGTTGATGCCGAACGGCCGCAGGGCCTCGGCAGCCTCCTTCTGGATGCCGAGCATCAGCAGGTTGTTGCCGAGCTGGGGTCCGATCAGGAACTCGGCCGAGAGGTAGGCCACCACCCGGGTCGGGCTGGCCAGGATGGCGTCGAGACCCGCCAGGTAGCGGGTCATCAGCCGGTCGCGCACGGCGTAGCTGAGGGCCATGTAGAGGTCGTGGCGGTCGGCTTCCTGCACACGCCGGCCGAGGGAATAGAAGAGGTGCTCGATGAGGCCGTCGAGCAGATCCTGCGCCGCCAGGCCGTTGCGCTGGGGATCGGCGTAGGTGCCGGGCTCGGGGAGACCCATCACGGGGGCGAGGGTGCTGGTCATGGCTGCACGGTCATGGGCACAGCCTCACCCTCACCAGGGATGGTTAAGACCCGGGGGAAGCGGCATCAACGATGGCTTGGGAAGATGGGTGTGCATGCCAGTGTTCCATTCCCGACCCTTCAGCCCATCCCGGGGTGGCAAGCACTCCGTCCTCCGTTCCCGGGGCGTCCTGCCCAAGGGAAGGGTCGGTGCTGATCTGTGGCCTCGGATCCCTCGGCCAGGCCTGCCTGCTGCGCCTGCTTCCCTTTGATGTGCCGCTGCGCTGCCTGGATCGTGCGCGACCGGATTGGCGCGATCCCCGCCTGGAGGAACGCTTCGGTTCCACGCTGGTGCTGGGGGATATGCGTCTGCCCCATGTGCTCTCCCAGGCCGGGGTCGAGACCGCCCGGGCCGTGCTGCTGCTGAGCACCGAGAGCACGGTGAACATGGAGGCGGCCCTGCAGGTGAGGTTGCTCAATCCCTCAGCGGACCTGGTGGTGCGCTCCTCCGGCCAGCTGGCCAGCCTCGGGGCCCTGCTCGAGGAGCGCTTGCCCGGGGTGGCCGTGGTGGATCCCCTGCTGCTCACGGCCGGGGCCGTCACCGAGGCCCTGCGGCCTGGCCACCAGGAAGCCTGCTTCCGCGTCGATGGTCAGTCGTACCTGGTGGTGGAGGGAAAAGACCTGGATCGACGGCAGCAGCGCTGCCTGCGCCAGGCCTCGGCGGACCAGGCCCGACCCCTGCAGGTGATTCCGATGGGGTCACACCACCACCGTTCGTCGGATGCCGTCCCCGCCACGACGGCCAGGGGCCGGTGGATGGCCCTTGGCCGCGGCCTGGGGGCACCGCTGCGGCTGTGGCGGCAGTGCAGCCGGCTCCAGCAGGGCGGATTGCTGGGACTCGTGGCGATCATGGCCCTCGGCCTGGCCCTGTTTTCCGCCGGCGGAGGCTGGCGCCAGGGGATGTTCGTCACGTTGTCCCTGCTGAAGGGGGAGTACGTCGATCCGGTGAACGTGATGCTGCACCCGGAGGACGGCATCGCCGCCGCGGCCCCTTGGCTGATCGGCGTCACCCTGCTGTATTCCCTGGTGGGCACCCTGCTCACCTCCGCCTTGGTGGCGGTGATCCTGGAACGGTTGCTGCGGGAGCGTTTCGGCTTGGGCCATCCCGGCCGTTTCCGTCGTGGCAGCCGCTGGATCCTGCTGGCCGAAGGGGAGGAACTCGCCGCGCGGGTGGCCGACAACCTGGTCAGGGATGGCCTGCAGGTGCTGCGGATCGATACGCGACCCGTGACGCCACTGCACCGGTCGGGGATGGTGGTCTTCCATCGCTGGGAAGCGGCCCTCGCCGCGCTGCAGCACTGCCGGCTGGAGGGGATCGGCCTGCTCTCCGTCGATCTGCTCGCCAATCTTCAGGAGACATTCCAGCTGCAGAAGTCCTGGCCTGAGGCCCGTTACGTGATCCTCTCCCATGCGGTCGAGGCGGCCGAACGGCTCGGCGACCTGCTCGGCGGCATGGCGGTGATCTCCAGCATGGATCTGGTGGCCGATGCGGTCGTGGCCACGGCGTTCGGCGAACGGGTGGAGGAGATCTGCCGGATCGATGGGGCCAACCATCTGCTGGTGCGCTACCGGATTCAGCAGGGCGATGCTCTGTGGGGTCTGAACCTCTCCAGGGTCGAGCAGGGCTACGGAATCACCACCATCCATCTGCTGCGTCCCGGCCGCGGTTCCCCCCTGGTGTTGCCCTCCCTCGATCTGGTGCTGGCGGCGGGCGACCAGCTGGTGGTGCTGGCCACCCTGGCTCAGCTGCGGCGGGTCGAGCTGGGCCGTCCGGATCCGCCTGGATGGCGCCTGCGTCTGCAGGGTGCCCCCAGGGAAGAAGGTCGCTTCGAGGCCTTGCAGTCCCTGGCCAGGCATCTGGGGGGCGCGCCGGGGACGATGGCCCCTCTGCTTGATGGGGCGGAGCATGTCACCCCGGCCCTCGACCGCGATCTTGCCGAACAGCTGGCAGAGGAGTTGCGTCGGCAGGGCGTGCACTGTGGTGTGGAAGCCGTGGCCGTGCGTGACGCCAGCGCCACCGAGGTCCTCCTGCCATGAACGCCCCCACGCCCGCACCGTCCCATTGGCTGCTTGACACGCTGCAGTCCCTGAGGAGCACCCTGGAGCGCATCGAGGTGGAGGAGGCCGCCTGCCTGGAGGCCATTCACCCCGACTACCGGGCCAGTGCCCGCAACCTGCTGCATTTCATCGCCTTCCATCGCCATGCCCATCCGGACCTGCCGAAGGCGCTGCGCCAACGGGGACTCTGTGCTCTCACGGATTGTGACGCCCACCTGCTCTCCAACCTGGAGGCTGTGATCACCGCCCTCAAAGCGCTCGAGGGTCTGGGGCCATCGCCGGCATCTGGGCAGCAGGACCATCCCCGCGGCCCTTCTGGCCTTGGCGGCCCTTCTGGCCTTGGCGGCCCGGACGTCCTTCAGCAGCACTGCGACCGGTTATTCGGAGCCCTGGCCGCCGCGGGGGTCGCCGGAATCATGGTCACCCTGCCGGCGGAGGCGGCCGAGCGCCCCGCCCTGGTCGCCGATCTGCTGGAGGCGGGGATGACCATCGCCCGCATCAACTGCGCCCATGACGACCCCGTGGTCTGGGGCCGGATGGTGGAGGCCCTCAGCCAGGCCCGGCTGACCACGGGCCGCCCCTGCGCGATCGCCATGGACCTGGCGGGCCCGAAGCTGCGCACCGGCCAGCTGGCCCTCCAGCCCGCGGTGATCCGCGCCCGTCCCCCCCGGGACCGGATGGGGCGACCCACCCAACCGGTGAGGATCCTGGCGGTGCAGCCTGGAGCCGCGCCCCGGCCGCAGGACTCGGAAGCCGTGCTGTTGCCGGCGCGTCTGTCGAAGGTGAAGCGGCTGAAGCAGGGGGATCGCCTGCAGGGGCGGGATGCCTCCGGCCGCCGCCGGACCCTCAGCGTGGTTCGACGCGGCCCCGATGGGGTTCTGCTGCTGCAGGCCGACAAGACCTGCCACTTCACTTCCGGCCTGGTGTTCCGCCAGCGGCACGGCAAGGCCCGGCTGGTCGTGGGGCCGCTGGCGCCCGTGAGCGGCGAACGGCTGCTGCGCCCGGGCGACGCCATCCGCCTCACACCGGAGCCGGACCAGGGCGGCGGCACGCTCCCCTGCACCCTGCCGGAGGTGTTCGGCGATCTGCGCCTCGGTGAGCGGGTGCTCTTTGACGATGGCCGCATTGGCGGCGTGATCCGGGGGTTGTCAGACCGGGAGGTGCGACTCGCGATCACCGTGGCGCAGGCCAGGGGCAGCCGGCTCCGCTCCGACAAGGGGATCAATTTCCCCGACAGCGACCTGCGCACGCCGGCCCTCACCGCCAAGGACATCGAGGACCTGGCGTTCGTGACGCAGCACGCCGACATGATCAGCTATTCCTTCGTGCACAGGGATTCCGATATCCAGACCCTGCGCCAGTGCCTGGAGGACCGGGGCCGGGGCGAACTGGCGGTGGTGCTCAAGATCGAAACCCGCCAGGCCTTTCTCAACCTGCCCCGGCTGCTGCTCGCGGCCATGGGCCATGGCGCCCCGGTGGGCGTGATGATCGCCCGGGGCGATCTGGCGATCGAGTGCGGCTGGGAGGCCCTGGCGCCGATTCAGGAGGAGATCCTGCGGATCTGCGCCGCGGCGCATGTGCCCTGCATCTGGGCCACCGAGGTGCTCGACACGCTGGCCCAGCACGGCCATCCCACCCGCGCCGAGATCACCGATGCGGCCATGGGGGGCCGGGCCGATGCGGTGATGCTCAACAAGGGACCCAACATCACGGCCACCGTGAAGGTGCTGGAGGCGATCGTGGCCCGCAGCGCCAGCGACCGGAGTGATCGCAGCAAGCCCCTGATCACCTGCCTGGAGTTCCGGAGCAACTGTGAACCTGACGACCCGATGCCTTGATCACCGCACCAGGGTGATCGGCGGAACGGGATCGGCGGCACGGATCAGCCGTTGGAGGTGTCGAAGAGGGAATCCCGGGTGAATTTGAGCCCTTTCCAGATCTTCTTGATTTTCGCGTAGGCCTCGTCCTGGCTCATCTTGCCGTTGGCCTGCAGGCCGACGATCAACCCCACCTGGTCGGCGAAGGACTCCAGATTCTGGTGAAACATCAGCCGCTCCGGGCTCCAGTCGCTGCCGCGGTAGCTGCCATGGGCCTCCATGGGGGAGATCACATCGCTCTCATGCCGGCCGAGTTCGGGGTTGGATGGTCCCGTGGAGGGCTGGTTGGTCAACGCACGGTCGCTGGCAGTCGTTGAGCGTAGCCAGACTGTTTTAAGACCTTGTAAAGGCCTGGGGGCACCGCCTCGGCCCCACGCCTGGCGCCATTCCCACCGCCTGGCAGCTGCGGTTGAATCATGGCAACAACCGGGATCCCCGTGGTGCGACTCACCCCTGGGGCGCTGAACTCCCAGCGCCTGGAGCAGCGTCCGGCGGGCTTTCCCACCCATCTTTACGTCCATGGCGGACTCGGGCCCACCCGGGCCGATGCGGTGTTGTTCCTTGATTCCGGACCGGTGCGGACCCCCGCACCCGCCATCGAGCAGCTGGCCAGCCTGCGCCAGGCGGGCACCCCCCTGTGGCTGCGTCTCCAGGGGCTCGGAGATCGCCGCTACATCGAACAACTCCTGGATCGCCTGGAGGTGCCGGCAGTTCTGCTGGCGCCCCTGCTCGAGGTGCCCCAGCGGCCCCAGGTGAATGGCCTGGAGGATGTGCTGCTGGTGGTGCTGCACCGGCTCAGCTTCGCCAAGGACCCGGCCCATCTGGTCAGCGAGCAGGTGGGCCTGGTGCTGTTGCCCGGCTTGCTGATCACCATGGAGGAAGGCTGCGGCGGTGATCCCTTCCCGGATCTCACCGACTGGCTGCTGTCCAAGTCGGGGTCCGTGGCCGACAGGGACCTGGACGACATCCTGCATTTCGTCATCGATGACCTTCTCGATGATCTGTTCCCGATGCTGGAGGCGATGTCCCAGAGGCTCGATGCGCTGGAGGAATCCTCCCTGCGCAATCCGCGTCCCTTGATCCTGCGCCGCTCCTACGAATTCAGGAGCAACCTGCGCATCATTCGCACCTTGATCTGGCCCCTGCGCCACCAGATCGGTCTGCTGCTTCGCCAGCGGCAACGACTGCTGGGCACCGAGGCGCTGGAAGGCTTCAGGGACATGGCCGAGCTCGTCGACCAGCTGTTCGAGGCCTGTGGATCGCTGCGGAATCAGTGCGATGCCATCACCCAGTCCTATGCGGCCAGCGTGGGCAACAGGATGAACCAGGTGATGAAGACCCTCACCATCCTCACCAGCATCTTCGCGCCGCTCACGTTCATCGTTGGCGTCTACGGCATGAACTTCGAAAACATGCCCGAGCTGAAGTGGCATTACGGTTACGCTTTCGTCATGTTGTTGATGCTCCTGATCGCCATGCTCCAGGCCTGGTGGCTCTGGCGGCGGGGCTGGTTCCAGGACTGGACTGGGCAGGGCTGAGGTGGCACCTGGTGGAAAGCGCCCTCCCTGATACAGCCACAATCTTTCCTTAACCCAACCCCTCGGCTTGCTGGTGCAGGATCGGCGCAGCGTCCGTCCTTCGCTGGTCTTGAACCATGGTCCTGAAGCTGCCTGCGACAGTTCTGTCGAGGGGCGTGATGGCCTGCAGCGGCCTCGGCGTCCTGCTTGGGGGCTGGCTGGCGCCGTCCCTGGCTCCCCTGCCGGTCCAGGCCCAGACGGGGACGGCTCCGGTAGTGCGGATCGAAGGTTCCAGCACGGTGTTCCCGATCATGGAAGAGGCCGCCAAGGCCTTCATGAAGCGCCAGGGTGATCGGCCGGTCAGCATCGCCCTGAAGGAGACGGGCAGCTCGGCCGGGATGCGCAGCTTCTGCCGCGGCGAGATTCCGATCAGCAACTCCTCCCGACCGATCAGCTCCAAGGAACTCAAGGCGTGCGCTGCCAAGGGGGTCACCTTCATTGAACTGCCGCTGGCCTTCGATGCCATTTCGGTGGTGGTCCATCCCAGCAACAGCTGGGCCAGCCGCATCAGCACGGCCGAGCTCTCCACCCTGTGGAACCGCAAGGCGCAGGGACGCATCAAGCGATGGAAGCAGGTGAATGCCTCCTGGCCGGATCGGCCGATCAATCTGTGCGGCCCGGGGGCCGATTCAGGAACGTTTGATTACTTCAATAAGGCGATCAATGGGGATTCCCGAAATTCCCGCACCGATTACACCGCCAGTGAAGACGATAACGTTCTTGTACGTTGTGTTGAGAAAAACCCTCTGGCGCTGGGCTATTTCGGCTTTTCCTACTATCGCGCCCAGGCCGGCAAGCTGAAGGCGCTCGCCATCACAGGTCCCAAGGGAACCTGGCCACCGACCATCGACAACGTGCAGCAGGAGCGCTACGTGCCCCTGTCGCGCCCTTTGTTCGTCTACATCAACGACAAGGATCTCAGGGACCGGCCCGAGGTGCGTCGCTTCATCACCTTTACGGTCCAAGGCGGGTTGCGGTTCAGCGAGAAGGCTGGGGTGATCCCCCTGCCTCCGGACACCTATCGTGTGGTTGAGTCCAAGCTTTACCGCCACCTGATCGGCACCTCCTTCGGGGGCGATCTGCCCATCGGGCTCTCGATCAATGAAGCGATCCGGCGCAGCTTCGAGCAGATCCGTTCGAAATCACCCCGCTGAGGCCTTCGGGCCCCTCCCATGGCCAGCCCGCACGATGACCCCCCGTTCAGTAACGGAGCGTTCGCCGTCGATCTGATCGGTCGCTTCACCCACAAGCTGGCATCGCTGCAGGGGCCCGTGCTGGCCGACAGCGACCCCGAACCCCTGCATCAGATGCGGGTGGCGTTGCGGCGGCTGCGCACCTGCCTGTACCAGTTCGCCCCCGCCCTGCAGTTGCCCAAGGCCGTCGCTGACCCCCGACTGGCCAAGACAGTGCGGCGGCTCGGCATGGCGCGGGACCTGGATGTACTCAGGGAACGGCTCGAGAGGGATCTGATGCCGGAGTTGCCGGAGGCGGAGCAGAAGGCTCTCAAGCCTGTGTTGAAGCAGCTGCGGCGTGAGCGGGCCCTGGCCTACGAGCAGGTGGTGAGCACCCTGCAGAGCGGCGGGTACCTGAAGCTGCTGTCCCAGCTGCAGGCCTGGCTGCGCCATCCCGAGCTCACACCCCTGGGGGAGCTGCCGCTGCTGGGGTGGACCCTGGAGTGGCAGGCCCCGATGATCGCCGAGCTGTTCCAGCACCCAGGCTGGTTCGTCCTGGAGTGGGAGGGGGACATGGAACGCGTCCACGACCTGCGCAAGCGACTCAAGACCGCCCGCTACGGACTCGAGAATCTCGGGGCCGTCACCGGCTCCCGCAGCCGTCAGTGGGTGGCCGAACTGAGGGATCTCCAGGAGCTGTTGGGGGAACTCAACGATCTCCATGTCCTGGAGAAGGCGATCGATGATCAGTTGCCGTCCGGGTTGGCGAAGAGCGTGCCTGCGCTTGACGCCCTGTTGCGCCGCAAGGCCCAGGGCTGCTGGGACCAGTGGCGGCAGCGGGCTGATGGGCTGATCCTGCCCGAGCGGCGCCGCAGCCTGTGGATGGACCTCTGGCTCGAACGACGCTTCGACAGCCCCACCGAACCTGCCCTGTTGGCCCAACCCTTACCAAGCTCTTAACCAAAGCACTACCAGCTCTTTGCTCGATTGACGGGTGTTGCTGCATACAGTTCGCTGCATCCGACGCGCTTTTCCCGATGGTATTCACGCCCTCCCGTGAATCCGGCAGCAAGGATGGATTCCGCGAACTTCTCGAAGCCAATTACCAGAAACGAAGTCTGGTCCATGTCAGCGCTGGCAGCAATGTGCCGTTGCTGAAGAACAACGTCTGGCTTGTGGTTCGGGGCATGGTGAAACTCAGTGCCATCACGATTAACGGCGACGACATGCTGCTGGGGCTGGCCGGACCCAACGAACCCTTCGGCGATCCCCTCAACGGCGTCGAGGCCTATGCCGCCACCACCCTGGTCGATACCGACCTGCTCTGCCTGAGCTGCAGCGAGATCCGCCAGGACGGCGCCCTGGCCGTGGCCATGCTCGAAGCCCTCGGCCTGCGCATCCAGCAGAGCCAGGCCCTGCTGGCCTTGATGGGTCTCAAGCGCGTCGATGAACGGGTGCGCGGGTTCCTTGAACTTCTGGCAAGCGAGTATGGCCAGCCCTGCGAATCAGGTCTGCGCCTCAACCTGCGCCTCACCCACCAGGAGGTGGCCAGCGCCCTGGCCACCACCCGCGTCACCGTCACCCGCGTGATCGGCGCCCTGCGTGATGAGGGCTGGTTGCAGCTGGACGGCCAGCGCCGCCTGGTGGTCAGCTATCTCCCACGCCGTTGAGACAATTCTGGGATCTGCCCCCCGTAGACCCTGATAATGCCGGGATGCATCCCCCCCTCCTGGTTGTCGAGGACGACGACACGATCCGCGAAACAATCCGTGACGTCCTCGTTCTGGAGGGGTTCTCCGTCACGGCCTGTGGCAATGGCCGTGAAGCCCTGCGCACCCTGCAGGAGTGCCCGCCGGGCGAGGAGTTCTCCCTGGTGGTGCTGGATCTGATGCTGCCGGGCCTGGGCGGGCTGGATCTCTGCCGCCAGCTGCGCTCCGCCGGCAACCAGACCCCGATCCTGGTGGTCAGTGCCCGCGACAGCGAGACCGACCGGGTCTTGGGGCTGGAGGTGGGTGCCGACGACTACCTGATCAAGCCCTTCGGCCTGCGCGAGCTGGTGGCCCGCTGCCGGGCCCTGCTGCGCCGCAGCCGCTCCGTGGAGGTCAGCGCCAAGGTGTTCCACCACGCCAACCTCAGCCTCTTCCCCGAGGAATGCCGGGTCACCCGCGATGGCCTCGAGATCAATCTTTCGCCCAAGGAATACCGGCTGCTGGAGCTGTTCATGCAGAACCCCCGCCGCGTCTGGAGCCGCGACAAGTTGCTGGAGCGGGTCTGGGGCTACGACTACTTCGGTGACAGCAAGACCGTCGACGTCCACATCCGCTGGCTGCGCGAAAAGCTGGAGGCCAATCCCTCCGCCCCCGAGCATCTGATCACCTTCCGGGGCTTCGGCTACCGCTTCGGCTGAATGGGGTTGTGGCTGGCGGGGCTGGTCGGGCTTGCCCTCGGTTGGCTGCTGGCCCGCCGCCGCAGCCGGCCCGGGCAGAGCCTGACCGGACTTTCACCTCGTCAGCTGATGCGCTGGATCGCCGAGGCTCCCGATGGCTGGTTGATTCTCGATGGGGCCGATCGGATCCAGCTGATCAACCTGCGGGCCGAACGGCTGCTGGACGTTCCCGGGGCGGGGCTGCGCCGTCAGGAACCGCTCAAGCGAGTCTGCCCTTCTCCTCAGCTGCTCGAAGGGATCCGCAACGCCCGCCGTCGGGAGCGTCCCCAGCGCTTGGATTGGGAGCCCGGCAACCAGCAACTGGCCGTGTTCGTCCTGCCTGGCGAGGGCGGCTGGGTGGCGGTGCTGCTCCAGAACCGTCGTTCGCTCGAAGCGCAGCTGGAGCAGCAAGAGCGCTGGGTGAGCGATGTGGCCCACGAACTCAAGACGCCCCTCACGGCCCTGCTGCTGGTGGGCGACAGCCTGTCTGCCCACGTCAATGACGCCAATGCGGTGCTGGTGGAACGGCTGCAGCGGGAGTTGCTGCGGCTGCAGCGGCTCGTCGGCGATCTGATGGAACTCTCCCGGCTGGAGAACACCCTGCCCGAGGGGATGCGCCAGCGCAGCCGCGTCGATCTACCCCAACTGGTGCAACAGGTCTGGCAGGGTCTGCGCCCCTTGGCCGAGCGCCGTTCGATCCGTCTGCAGCTGACGGCCGAGGCCCCCCTCACGGTGTTGGGCGATGGCTCGCGGTTGCACAGGGCCGTGCTCAACCTGCTCGACAATGCCCTGCGCTACAGCCCGGACGGGGGCACGGTGCAGGTGGAGATCGACGCGACGTCGGGGTGGTGCACGCTGACCATCCGCGACGAAGGCCCTGGCTTGAGCGTGGACGACCTGGAGCACATGTTTGAGCGTTTCTACCGCGGTGATCCCTCCAGGGTGCGCAGCGACCGGGGTGGCAGCGGTCTGGGGCTGGCCATCGTCCAGCAGATCGCCGTCACCCACGGCGGTCGCATCCAGGCCTCCAACCATCCCGACGGTGGGGCCGTGATGGAGCTTCTCTTGCCGTTGGTGGCCTGAGATGGGGCCGGTTTTCCCGAGGGCGGCGGGGCGGATGGCGGCGGTGGCCGATCCGGTGATCGCCCAGGTGGGTGGCCTGCTGCGCCAGGGCCCCGAGGCCCTCTCCCTGGCCCAGGGCATGGTGGCCTGGGCGCCACCGCCAGGGGTGCGCCGGGCCGTGGCCCTGGCGCTGGCGGAGCCGGATCGGCGACTCGATCGCTATGGGCCGGTGCAGGGGGAGCCGGCCTTGCTGGAGGCCGTGCGGCGCGAGCTCAGCGAGGAGCGGGGCCTGGATCTGGAGGGCAGCGACCTGCTGGTGACCGCCGGCAGCAACATGGCCTTCAACGCCATCGCCCAGGTGCTCTGCGACCCCGGCGACGAGGTGCTGCTGCCGCTGCCGTTCTATTTCAACCACGCCATGGCGATACGCCTGGCCGGCGGCGTGCCCGTGCCGGTGGCGGCGGGGCTGGTGCCCGATCCTGACCGACTGGAGGCGGCCATCACCTCCCGCAGTCGCGCCATCGTCACCATCTCCCCCAACAATCCCAGCGGCCTGGTGACGCCGCCGGAGGTGCTGGCGGCCATCAACGGCCTCTGCCACCGCCATGGGTTGGTGCATGTCAGCGATGAGGCCTATGCCGACTTTGTCCATGGCACGGTGCCCCATCGGGGTCCTGGCCGGCTGCCCGGCAGCGGTGGCCACACGGTGTCCCTGTTCTCCCTGTCCAAGGCCTACGGCATGGCCGGCTGGCGGGTGGGCTATGCGGCGGTCCCCCGCCAGCTGATGGGCGCCCTCGCCAAGGTCCAGGACACGGTGCTGATCTGCCCGCCCCAGGTGAGCCAGAGGGCGGCCCTGGCGGCCCTGGATGGTCCCGGCCGCTGATTCCTGTCGCCCCTCAGGGGTTGGCGCTGACCGTTTTGCTGTGGCCCGCGGCGGCCAGCATCCAGAGCCCTGTCCCCTCCGGCCACAGCAGCAGCAGCTTGCCTCCGGAGAGGACGGCGAGGGGATCACTGAAGGGCAGCCCGGCGGCGCGTGCCTTGGCCAGGGGCAACCGCCGCCATTCCAGGCCGTCCGCCGGCACGACCATCCCGTCGGGAGACTCCCCTGTGGCCGTTGCCTGCTCCCACAGACCCGCCAGGGCCGTGGCTTCGGACGGCTCGACGGGCCGGGCCTGCAGGGCGAGGGCGAGCAACTTGCTGGCCGCGGTTGGTTCCGCGCCGGCCCTGGAGAGTGAACGGTCCTGGGCGGCCCCCCGCTCCGCCGCCGTGGCGGTCGTCGCCAACCGGTCCTGGGACCTGGTGGCGCGGGCGTCGTTGCCACGCCGGCGGCCGGCGGTCCCGGCGCGCGGTTCGGCCGGCAGATCGGTCGGCGGTGGCGGTGGCAGGGAGCTCAGGGAAGGCAGGGCCAGCAGGGGTAAGGACGGCTCCCGGGCCTGCTGGCGGCTGAAGCGCAGCAGCTCTGGGGTGTCGTCCGCCGTCGCTGCCGCCCTGTTGGGTGCCGGGCGCTGGGAGGTCCGCAGGGTCGGCAGCAGCAGCAGCCCGTTCAAGGCCAGGGCCACCAGCAGGGGCAGTTGGAGACGCCGCCAACCGGGAAAGGACAGGATGGCTTTCATGGCAGCTGCAGTTCCAGGGGCAGGTCCGAGCGGCCCAGCTGCCCCATCAGCCGCTGCACCACCCCCCAGGGCACGTCGCGATCAGGGACCAGCCGCACGGTGGGCTGTCCCTTGCCGGCTTCGAGTCTCTGGAGCACGCCGATCAGCTGCACGCTGGGGATTGGCTGGTTCCACAGCCGCAGCTGCCCATCAGCGGCCAGGTGCAGTCTGACGATGCCCTGGCTCGCCGGCCGTTGGGCCAGCCGCTGGGGAACCAGGACCAGTGCCAGGGTCAGCAGTGCCAGTCCCGTTGCCATCGCCCCCAGGGCGAGGGCGTCCAGCGATGGCAACCAGGGCCCGTTGGGGTCGGTTTCGGCGTTCATGGCCCCTTGCCCGGCAGGGCCAGCACCACCGGCCGGGGGCTGATTGAACGCAGATGGGCCAGGGAGCCGCTCACCTGCCCCAGCGGCAGCGTGGCGGTTGGTAGGAAACGGATTTCGGTGCTGGCCGGCTGGGAGGCCAGCAGGCCCGGCAGCCGGCCGCGGGACACCGGCTCCCCGTTGACGAACCAGCGATCCTCAGCCGCCTGCACGATCCACAGGGCGCCGGTGAGGGCCTGCCCGCCCTGGGGGCGCAGCCGCGGCTGGCGTTCCCGGGCCAGGTCGGCCAGGGCCGCGACCGATCCGCACAGCAGCAGGGTCAGCCCAACGAGAGAGGCAAGGGCGTAGGTCATGTCTGGGGGGCCCAGGGCCGCCCGAGGCGCTGCAGCCGCAGGCACTGGCTGCGCCGCAGCCATTGGTTGGCGACCAGGCTCGTGCTGGCGATCAGGCTGATGATCAGCCCCAGGGCTGTGCTCAGCAGCACCTGGCCGAAACCGGCCAGGTTGGCGCCCGCCGGCAGCAGCAACTGGGGGCCAAGGCTGGAAAGCACCTGCATCAGACCGAGCACGGTGCCCACCAGCCCCAGCAGGGGTGCCAGCACCACGGCGGCCTGAAGCAGCGGTTCACCGAAGCGCATCTCCAGGTCCCAGTCCTCCAGCCTCCGTCCGGCGGCAGGGCCCCCCTGCTCCGCCAGCAGCCGCTCCCACTGCTGCCGGCGGGAGACTCGAGTTCGCCACCAGTTCCACCAGTAGCGGCCCCGGTCGAGGGCCACCGTCACCACGGCGATGGAGAGCAGCAGAAGGAGCAGGGCGACGGGCCCATTGATCCCGGGGATCGTTGTCTTCACCCCTGGCGACGTTCCATGGCTAAGGCTGATCGTATGGGCCGGTGTCGCCGGCACGACGTGCCGCAGCTGCTTGACAGTCTTCTGCGCGCGAACGCTGTCTAAGGTGCCCATGGACCGGATCTTGAGGGAGCGCCATGAGCCCCATCCACGCCGATAACAGCCTCAGCATCGGGCAGACCCCGCTGGTGGAGTTGCATCGCGTCACGGAGGGTTGCGGAGCTCGGGTGCTCGCCAAGATCGAGGGCCGCAACCCGGCCTATTCGGTGAAGTGCCGCATCGGCGCCGCGATGATCTGGCAGGCGGAAAAGGACGGTCTGCTGGGGCCCGGCAAGGAACTGATCGAGCCCACCAGCGGCAACACCGGCATCGCCCTGGCCTTCGTGGCCGCCTCCCGGGGCATCCCCCTCACGCTCACGATGCCGGAGACGATGAGCCTGGAGCGGCGCAAACTGCTCACGGCCTACGGCGCCAACTTGGTTCTCACCGAAGGTCGGCTCGGCATGGGCGGGGCGATCGGCGCGGCCCGGGAGCTGGCCGAATCCGATCCGGACCGCTGGGTGATGCTGCAGCAGTTCATGAATCCGGCCAATCCCCGCATCCACCACGACACCACAGGGCCAGAAATCTGGAAGGACACCGACGGTGTTGTGGATGCGTTGGTGGCGGGCGTCGGCACGGGCGGCACCATCACCGGCGTCAGCCGCTACATCAAGACCACCCTGGGTAAGCCCCTGGTGTCGGTGGCGGTGGAGCCGCTCAACAGCCCCGTCATCCGTCAGACCATCGCCGGCGAGGACCTCAAGCCTGGCCCCCACAAGATCCAGGGCATCGGCGCCGGATTCGTGCCCGCCAACCTGGATCTCAGCCTGGTCGATCGGGTCGAGGCCGTCAGCGACGAGGAGGCGGTGACCATGGCCCGCCGCCTGATGAAGGAGGAGGGGATCCTGGCCGGCATCTCCTGCGGCGCCGCCACCGTGGCCGCCCTGCGACTGGCCAGGGAAGAGGCTTTCGCGGGCCGCACGATCGTGGTGGTGCTGCCCGATTCCGGCGAGCGCTACCTCAGTTCGGTGCTGTTCGAGGGCATGTTCAACGAACGGGGCCTGGCCGCCGTCTGATCCCTTTCGAGGCCACCGACGATGAGTTATCTGCGCCAGATCATGCAGCGGCTCCACGACCGCTCCACCCCGTTGCCGATGGCTGAGCGGGGTGAGGCCCAGGGCCGCCTTGATGAGCATCTGGCCCTCTACGGCGCACGCCTCGAGTCCTGCAGCGACGCCATGCTCCAGTACGAGGCCGCCTGGCTGGAGCAGCACATCGAAACCCTAGAACTCTGTGGGAGCCAGCCCACCATGCTGGCCAGTGCCGGTGGTGCCGAACGGGTCCAAGCGCTGCTGCAGGAAAGCCTCCGCTTCCGTGAGCGGCTTGAGCTCTGCCGGGGGCAGCGGGGGTTGGAGGGAGATGGCGTGCGGGCCGCCGTCGTGGCCAGTGAGCATGCCTGGGAGCTCTCCGATCCCGCCCTGCGGCGGGCCTGGGGCTTCCCCACCGACCCGCCCACGGGCCTTGCCGCCTGAGGCGAGCGTGTGCACGGTCGCGCACGCTGTACGCCTCGATACACCCCCCGGGCCAGGGCTCCCCAAGGATTCCTTGCGATCTCTTCAGCGGCGCCATGGCCAGCTTCACGATCAGCCTGGAAGGAGGCAAGTCCTTCACTTGTCCTGACGACACCTACATCCTTGATGCGGCTGAGGAGCAGGGCATCGATCTGCCCTATTCCTGCCGCGCCGGGGCCTGCAGCACCTGTGCCGGCAAGATCCTCTCCGGAAGCGTCGACCAGTCCGACCAGAGCTTCCTCGACGATGAACAGATCGGCGAAGGCTTTGCCCTTCTCTGCGTCAGCTACCCGCTCTCCGACTGCACCATCAAGCCGGGCGTCGAAGAGGATCTCTGATCGGCTTGAGCCCGATCAGCCGGGCATGGTGACGAACTCCTCGGCCACCGAGGGGTGCAGGGCCATGGTGCGGTCGAAGTCGGCCTTGGTGGCCCCCATGCCGATGGCGATCGCCGCCATCTGAATGATCTCGGCGCTGTGCTCGCCCACCATGTGGCAGCCCACCACCTTGTTGGTGGCGGTTTCCACGATCAGTTTCAGCAGCACCCGGGGGCCGCGGGCCGGCAGGGCCTGGGCCATGGGCCGGAAGCGGGCCCGGTGGACGCGGATGCCGTCGGTGCTGAAGCGTTCGATCGCCGCTTCCTCGCTCAGTCCCACCCCGGCCAGTTCCGGCTGGCTGAACACGGCACTGGCCACCAGGTCGTGGTTCACCTGGCGGGGTTTGTTCCCATACACCGTGTCGGCGAAGGCGCGACCTTCATCCACCGCCACCGGCGTCAGGTTGATCCGGTCGGTCACGTCACCCACCGCATGGATGTGGGGCACGTTGGTGGTCTGGTCGGCATCCACCGGGATGCGATGGCCTTCCACTGCCACCCCCGCGGACTCCAGCTGCAGCCCGTCGAGGAAAGGCCGGCGGCCGGTGGCCAGCAGCACGCCGCCGCAGGGGAGCACCTCGCCGCTCTGGGTGACGAGCTCCAGGGCTCCGGGCACGCCGGTGATGGCGGCGGGGCTGTGGGCGAAGCGGATCTCGATGCCTTCGGCCTCCATGGCCTCCTGCACGGCCGAGGAGGCCTCCCGATCGAAGCCCCGCAGCAGGTGATCGCCCCGCACCAGCAGGGTCACCGCCACGCCCAGGCCATGCAGGATGCAGGCGAACTCGCAGGCGATGAAGCCCGCTCCCACCACCACCACGCGCTCCGGGAGGCTCTCCTGCAGGAACATGTCGTCGCTCACCCAGCCCAGTTCGGCCCCGGGGAACACGGGCCGGTGTGGGCGGCCGCCGGCGGCGATCAGGATCCGTTCCCCCTTGAGCCGTCGGCTGACGGTGGATCCTTGGACGACATCGATGTGGTGGGGATCGGCGAAGCGGCCCCAGCCCCGCACCAGCTCGACGCCGGCCTTTTCCAGCAGGCCGATATGGAGCTCATTGAGCCGGTCCACCTCGCGGCGCACGTTGGCGAGCAGCACCGCGGCATCAGGCCGGAAGCCATCCAGCTGCCAGCCGTAGCTGGCCGCATCGGCCAGCAGGTGCCGGTAGGCCGAGCCATAGACCAACAACTTCTTGGGCACACAACCGCGGATCACGCAGGTGCCGCCCACCCGATCGCCCTCCACGATCGCCACCGAGGCCCCGTAGGAGGCCGCCCGTTTGGCGGCGGCGAGGCCACCAGAGCCCGCCCCCAGGACGATCAGATCGAAGCAGTCGGTCATGGCAGCAGGGCGTCGTGGAGCAGGGTGCCATCCAGCATGGCGTCCCGTAGATCGGTGTCCCGCAGGTCGCAGCCGCTCAGGTCGGCGTCGCGCAGATCGGCCCTCTCCATGTTGGCGCCGTAGAGGCAGGCGCCGCGAAGGTCACTGCCCTGCAGCAGGGCCCCCTGCAGCAGGGCGAAGCTGAGATCGGCCGCCTGGAAATCGGCCCCGCCCAGGTCGGTGCGCTGGTCGAGCCCCCCCCGGAAGTCGGCCTCCACAAGCCGGGCGGTCCGCCAGCGGCTGTGGGCCCCCAGGACGCCCCGCAGGCAACAGCGGTGCATCAGGGCGCCGCCGAAATCGGCCCCCTGCAGCCGGGCCGCCGACAGGTCGGCGTCGTGCCAGAAGGAGCCGCTGGCCGCCACGGCCGAGAGGTCGGCCCCCCAGAGCAGCGCCTGCTGGAGGCAGGCGCCCTCCAGGTTGGCTCCCGCCAGGCGGGCATGGCCGAACCGCCCTTCTTTGAAGCAGGCACCGCTCAGGTTGCAATCGCCGAGATCGAGGGCGACCCCATCGAGATCACCCAGCCGCAGGCCGGCAAAATCGCGTCGGCCCTCGGCCAGGGCGCGTTTGAGGGCGTCCAGGTCGGCGGGGAGGTCAGAGGATGGCCGCAAGGGCATCGAGTTGCTGACGGCGGGAGGCGAGCATCAGCTTTCTGGCCTGAACCAGGAGCTGGAAGACGCCCTTGTCGATGACTTCATAGAACACCAGGCTGCCTTCGGGACGGCGGCGCACCACACCGGCGATCGTGAGCAGCTTGAGATGCTTGGACACCAACGCCTGGCTGAGGCCGGTCTTCTCGACGACGGCGGTCACATTCAGCGGTCCCGGACGCAGGGTCTCCAGCACGGTGAGGCGGTTGGGTTCGGAGAACACCTTGAAGTAGTCGGCCAGGGATTCCATCGACCGCTCCAGTGCCTGGGATGGAGCAAATGATACCACGCTGTCGTCTCAGACCAGTCATGCAGAATCGTGAAAACAGCCTTCTGCATCAACTGGAACACGTAGTATCACGTTGTCGTTATGACGTGATACTACGTCGCCACCCTGATGACAGCCACCCTCTCCTCCGGCGCCGCGGCCCCGCACCTGCACGAGGACCTGCTGACGCCGCGCTTCTACACGACCCAGATCGCCAAGGCGGCCCGCACCGACCTGGAGCAGCAACGGCCGGCCTTCGACGCGATGCTGGCCGAGATGGAGGCGGACTACAACCGGGAGCATTTCGATCGCAAGGCACCGCTGGATCGGCTCCGGGATCTCAGCCCCGAGGAGAAGCAGGCCTACGAGAGCTACCTGGTGCGTTCCTGCGTGTCGGAGTTCTCCGGATTCCTGCTGTTCAAGGAGCTCTCGCGCCGGCTGTTCCAGGCGCAGCGCCCCGAACTGGGGCGGCTGTTCCAGCTGATGGCCCGCGATGAGGCCCGCCATGCCGGCTTCCTCAACCGGGCGCTGGTGGCCGAAGGCATCGAGATCGACCTGCCCAGCCTGAGCACCAAGCGACCGATCACCTGGTTCCCCCTGAGCTGGGTGCTCTACAGCGTCTTCCTGTCGGAAAAGATCGGCTACTGGCGCTACATCCTGATCGACCGCCATCTCAAGGACCATCCCGACAGCAACGTCGCGCCCCTGTTCGATTTCTTCGAACCCTGGTGCCAGGACGAGAACCGCCATGGCGACATCTTCAACATGCTGATCCGCTGCTGGCCTGGCCTGCGCCAGGGGTTTCGCGGCAAGTTGCTGAGTCGTTTCTTTCTCTGGTCGGTGTTTCTCACCCACAGCCTCACGGTGTGCGAGCGCGGTGACTTCTACCAAATTCTGGGCATGGATCCGCAGCGGTTTGATGCGGAGGTGATGCGCCAGACCAACCGCACGGCCCGCCGTGCCTTCCCCTGGGTCTTCGACCTGGACAACGGCCAGTTCATCGCCCTGCGCGATCGCCTCGTCGCCTGCTTCCAGGAGATGGGCACCGCCCGCCGCCAGGGGGACTCTCCGCTGCACCAGCTCGGCCTGAAGCTGCGCTTCGGTGGGTTGCTGTGGCGCCAGTTCTTCCAGCCGATGCTGCGGGTGGAAACGGCCTGAGGGCGCGGGCTCGACACGCCAGTCGTTCCCCAGCGTCCACGCCTCAGAAACCCGCCTCGTCGAGCATCCCCCGCAGTACTTCAGCGCTGTGACGCAGTTGCCCCATTTCCTTCTCGGTGAGGGCCATCTGCACCAGGGCGGCAGCGCCGCTGTCGTTGACGATCGTGGGCAGGCTGAGGCAGACATCGGGCAGGCCGTAGTGGCCGTGGCTGCGGCTGCTCACGGTGAGCATCTGGTCCTTGCTGCGCAGCACCGCCTCGACGATCTCGGCGGTGGCTAGCCCGATCGCCCAGGAGGTGCTGCCCTTGAGCCGGATGATCTCGTAGGCCGCCTGGCGCACCTCGCCGTGGAACAGCTCCTGAAGCTCAGGATCCGCCAGGGTGCGGCTGCCCTCCCAGCCGCCATCGATCAGCCCCGAGCCGGCCACCATCACCCGGCTCCAGACCGGCACCTCCGAATCTCCGTGTTCGCCGATCACGCAGGCCTGGACGTCGTGGGGATCGATCCCAAGACGGCGACTGATGGCCATGCGGAAGCGGGCGGAATCGAGCACGGTGCCCGAGCCGATCACCCGGTGCGCAGGGAAGCCGCTCAGCTGGCCGGCGATGTGGGTGAGCACATCCACCGGGTTGCTCACCACCAGCAGCACCGCCCGGGGGCAGTGGCTGGCGATCGGTGGCACGAGCCTGCGGAACAGGGCCGCATTGCGCTCGATCAGCTCCCGCCTTGACTGTCCGGGCTGCTGGGCCACACCGGCGGTGATCACCACCAGATCGGCGTCCCGGCCCTCCTCCTCCACGGTCCCGGCCCGCAGATCGGTGCGGGGCAGGAAAGGCAGGCCATGGCAGAGGTCCATCACCTCCCCCTCCAGCCGGTCATGGGCCACATCCACCAGCACCAGGTCCTCCTGGCAGCCCCGATGCAGGATCGCCACGGCGCAGGCCATCCCCACGGCGCCGCAGCCCACGATCACCACCTTGCGGCCGGGCAGGGTGCGCCCCCGCGCCTGGGCGCCGGTGGGCAGCAGCAGGTTGCAGAACGGGGCTGCTGAGGCGTCGCCGACGGCCGGGGTGAGATCAGGCAACGGTTTCCCCGATCAGAACATCGCGCTGCAGCAGTGTCATGACCTCCTGGATCTGGGCGGCCCGGCCCGGTGGCATGGAAAGCTCGTCGCCCAGGGTGGTGAGGAAGGTCGCCTCCTCGGGTTTCACCACCCGATCGCAGAGCACCAGCTGGACGGCCAGGCCGAAGGCCACCTCCTGCTGTGCGGCCGTGAGGGCCGGTACGGCCTGGCGGATCAGTTCCTGCCAGTGATCGCGGCGGAAGAGGTGCAGAAGTCCATCAATGAGCTCGCCGAAAGCCAGCGGCGTCATGCTCCTGTAAGGGGAGCGATGGATCAACTGCTCCTTGAGGAGGCGAGCCTCTTCACGTCCGAAGTTGCTGTCACAGCAAACGGCAGCCAGAGGAATGGCCGCGAAAGCCTCGGCGGGGGTCAAGGTGCATCCCTGATCATTTGCATGCATTGCAGCTCCCCTCTGTGAATCAGGAAGCCACTGTGACACAAACCTTGGTAAACTCCACTTTCAGTGCTTTCGCCTGCCAGCAGCATCTTTTCCCTTATGGAGTGCATGGAAGCTCTCCCGTCAAGCTGCCTGGGACACCCTCCTCGGTGATGCCCGATGCGAGGATCTGACGATGACTGCGGCGCAGGTTTCTAACGGCAGCAGCGCCCACCCGGGCGCCGCGGTGACGCCGGAAGGCATGAACTTCTGCGTCTATTCCAAGTTCGCCACCCGGGTCGAACCGCTGTTGTTCGATCGGGAGAACGACGCTGTCCCTGGGCTCCTCGTCGCGTTGGATCCAGTGGGGCAGCGCACCTACAACTATTGGCATTGCCAACGCCTACTGGGAGGGTCTGGAGTTCCAATTGCCGCCTGCCTACAGGGGCGGCATCCCCTGGCGCCTGTGGATCGACACCGCCCTGCCCTCCCCGCTCGACATCAGCGACTGGGGGAGCGCGCCTGCGGTCACCGCCACCTACTACCGGGTGGAGGCCCGCTCGGGGGTGGTGCTCTTCGTGCCGCTCAGCGGCGACGGGGCCGATTCCGGTACGCCCATCGCCCGATCCTGAAGCCACAGAGCTCCACTGCCGCTCCCTTGCGCAGACGGGGCGGCGCTCCTCGATCATTTCACGCAAGGCCCTGAAGCCACCCCGGGCTGTGCAGTGTCCCCGCATCAACAGGGTCGCTGCCGGCCTCTGACAGCGGCTTCTTCCACTGGCTCACCTGGATCGGGTGCGCCACATGGTCGCCTCCATGGCGAGCTTGGCCTTAGCTTCAGGAGTGAAATCGCTGCTGATGCCACTGCCTATGCCGAGAGCAATGGTGGTAACTAAATCCATGGTCTATTCGCTGGTGGTGGCTTCCGCCGGTGCATTTTTGAAGAATCACACCCCTAACTATGGGTGGTGCAGGAGCATCCCAGACCTTCGGGCTCTGCTGTTGAAATCCCATGCTGAACTCGCCTTTCAGACTGTTACCTCAGTCATGCGCCCATCTCTCCATATCGAGAAGGAGCTCGGAAAGGCCTGTGGTGAATCATGCTTGAATCTCTACTATGACCTGGCTTATTTTTCGGCGTTACTTTTTGGTGTTCTGCTGTTATCGAGAACCCTTTTTCGCATCCTTCAAGCGCCAACGCAACTCCCACACGAGCAGCGCTGGGCCCGATGGATTCTCTTCATTCTACCCGTCTACATTATATTGTTTTCAGGCGGGTCATTTGTCGATGCCTTATATCCTGCGTCAATCATAGGTCTGCTTGCCTTGATTCACTTGGACGGCGGAAAACGTGTCAGCGTTTCGGTTGGTGCTTCGGCCTGCTTGCTTGCCTTGTTCTTCACATATTCTGCAGACATGTCGAGGCCCTACGCTCCCTATGTCCTGGCATTAATTCTCTTGTCTTCGATGCTGAATAGAAAATTATTGGTGACTTCAGGGCTTCTGCTTGGACTTCTTCTGGCATCGCCCTACCATGTCAACCAGTATCGCCTGATTAATACATTCACACTTACAAACTACACGGGCTGCAATCTTGCTGAGGTCTTCATTTATGCACCGAACATTAAAGTCGGCATCGATATGTCGATGCACAGCGGAATTGAGGTGGCAGAGTATTGCAATGAAAACCAGCATATCATCAAGAGCTATATCCTGTCTGATCCACTGAGCGCCATGAGGGATGTTCTGGAGCCTCAGCGCTTGGCACGAATTGTTTTTCCGGCGCCCTTTTCACCATGGAAGTACATCCGGCTTCCCAGTCCAGCCAGGCTTGAGGAGGCGCTGCAATGGCTTATGTGGGTAGCTCTTTGCATTTTTCTCTACTACCCTCTTCTGCGCATGATTCTTGCCAATCTCTGGAAAAGCGTGAGCAAAAGGGGATTGGCATTCTCGGCGTTAGCCTGCTTCGCTCCTCTCCTCTTTACGATTGTGGGCAATGGCGGGCAAGAGGCTGGCCGCCTAAGTCTGGCCTATATCCTGCCCTTGGCATTCTTTTTCTCCTGGCTACAATTAAAAAGACATTAAATAACCGCCAATAGTGTTTCGTATTCAAGCTGTTCCGCATTCAAGGCTGAGGCTTTTACTGTGACTTCCCTGCTCCAGCTGCGCGTTACGGACTGGATGCGGTCAGACGCCAAGAAGCAAGGAGGGCGCCAGCGATTCTGTTCGGTTCGGAATCATTCCTTCCATGGGACACGCTTCTGCCCCTGATCTCGTCCACTTCTCACCAGGTGATCGTCAAAGAAGGTCGTCTCCGTTTCCTTTGGAGGTGATGCCGCAGATCCACCTGCTGCAGCCATGGTTCACCCTCTAGGACCCACTGATGCAGGAGATGCTGATCGAGAAAGGCTAGCTTCCGTTGTTATACCCAGTATGGATAGGAGCGTAGGCCAGATTCTGGATAACATCATGATCTGGCCTTCCGTCATTGCTTCCACTGCTGCGCATAAGGCTTTGTCTTTTGGATGCATTGCCATATCGAGGTTGATGCTGCATCTGACTTGGTGCACTCTTTTGTCAGGACTGCTGCCAATGTGCCTGAGGGGAACACAGCTGTGCAGACCCATTTGGAAGTGGGACGATTCGACAGCTCTCCTTGGCAGCCTGGGGCCGGCGGCAGATCGGCAAGGAACTGCCCAACGCGGCCCTGGCGACGGTGCGATTTGAGACGCCACCGGGCCGGCAGCTGCAGGCCGGCTTTGGCCAGTGCATGGTGAGGATCGGCAGCGAGCGGATGCGGATGCACCTGGCGGTGCTCACCCAGGGGTACTCGTGCCGGCTGCTGGTGCGGGCGTTCCGCGGCGAGATGCAGAACTGGCCGTCCTCGCTGAGCTGACGCAGGGGACCCACCGGAAAGGAGAGGGCACCAAGGGGTGCCGGGTGCGGATGCGGGGGGTGCAACAAATTTACTGCAATTGCAGCATGTAACAACAGTAGCGTTATAACGTATGAAGACGTGCCCCCTGGGCCCCGATTTCCCCTTGGCACCGTTCCCCATGACCACTGCCATCCCTGCCGCCATCTCCGATCACGCCAGGCCTGCCGATGTGCTGGCTCGCAAGGGTTTCGGCCCCCGGGTGCGCCGGCTCCATGCCCGCATCGGTGCCGCCCACCACCAGGCCGAGGGCATGTCCTTCTCCCGGTCGCTGCTGGCGGGCCAGGCCCACCCCCGCCAGCTGGCGGCCCTGGTCCGTGCCCTCGCCCCTGCTTACGAACTGATCGAGGTCCAGGGCCCCCTGCTGGCTGCCGCCCTTGGGGCCGAGGGCTTCCCCTGGGCCGACCTGGCCCGCAGCCAGGCCCTGCGCCAGGACATCGCCAGGCTCGCCGTTGTCCCGGCCACGCCCGCTTCTGCGGCGGCCGGGATCTGGTTGGAGCATCTGCAGCGCCTGGCCCAGCAGGCCCCGCACCGGTTCATGACCCACATCTACGTGCGCTACGGCGGCGATCTCTCCGGTGGCCAGCAGCTGGCAGAGCAGGCCAAGGCCATCCTCGCGGGCCAGGGCTTGCCGCCCCTGCAGTTCTGGGAGTTCCAGCGCCCCATCCCCGAGCTGAAGCAGGTGCTGCACGACGCCATCGAACGGATGGAGCTCAGCGAAGACGAGGAGCGCGAGCTGCTGGAGGAATCGGTGGTCGCCTTCCTCGACACCCAGCGGTTGCTGGCGGAGCTCGGGGACCTCGCCGCCTAGCCGCCCCGCCTGAACCCCTCTACCCCTTGCCCCCTCCCCCCTCCCATGACCCCAGCGGCCACTGCCTCATCGCCCAGCGCCACCACGATCGATCTGCTGCTCAAGCACGACCGGCCCGTGCCCCGCTACACGAGCTACCCCACGGCCGCGGCCTTTCACGGGGGTGTCACGGCGGCCGATCTGGGGGCCCAGCTGGCCCTCCCCACCGGCGAGCCTCTGTCGCTCTATGTGCATGTGCCCTTCTGCCGCAACGCCTGCTGGTTCTGCGGCTGCAACCGCGTCACCACCGGCGCCGGTTCGAAGGTGGTGGGTCCCTACCTGGAGGCCCTGGCCGCTGAACTGGAGCTGATCTCGCGCCACTCCGCCCAGCGGCGGCGCCTGGCCCAGCTCCACTGGGGCGGGGGCACCCCCAACTACCTGACGATCCCTGAGCGCGAGAGCCTCTGGCGGTTGATCGAGCGTCACTTCGATCTGGAGGACGACCTGGAGGCCTCCATCGAGGTCAATCCGGAGGTCCTCAGCCGGGAGGATGTGGTCGCCCTGCGTCGCCTGGGCTTCACCCGGATCAGCTTCGGTATTCAGGATGCCGACCCCCAGGTGCAGCAGGCGGTGAACCGGGTGGTCCCGGTGGACCAGCTCCGCTTGGCCATGGTCTGGATGCGGGAGGCTGGCTTCGACAGCGTCAACGTGGATCTGATCTGCGGTCTGCCACTCCAGACCCCGGAGCGTTTCGACGCCACCCTGGCCCTGGTGGAGGACCTGCGCCCCGATCGGGTGTCCCTGTTCTCCTTCGCCTACCTCCCCGACCAGCTGCCCCTGCAGCGCAAGATCGCCCGGGACGATCTTCCTTCCCAGCGGCAGCGGCTGCAGATGCTGGAGAGCGCCGCCTCCCGGCTGGGGGGGTGCGGCTATGACGCCATCGGCATGGATCACTACGCCCTCTCCGGCGACAGCCTGGCCGTCGCGGCGCGGCAGGGGCGCCTGCACCGCAACTTCCAGGGCTACACCACCGGCGGAGAGCTGGAGCTGCTGGGGGTGGGGCCCACGGCCATCAGCCAGTTTCCCGGGCTGTTCAGCCAGAACCAGCGGGATCTGAAAGCCTATGGGGCCAGCATCGCCGCCGGCCAGTTGCCGGTGGAGCGGGGCTTGCTGGTCAGCGATCCGGAGGTGCTGGAGCGGCGGGAACTGATCCGGGAGGTGATGTGCCAGTTCCGGGTGGCGATCGATCCGCAGCGCTTCAGCCGCGAATGGGACGATCTGACGCTTCTTGCCGATGACGGACTGGTGCGGCTCAGCCAGGCCGATGGCCAGGGCCTGGTGGAGGTCACCGCGTCGGGCCGTTGGCTGATTCGCACCGTGGCGGCCGTGTTCGACCCCTCCCAGCGCCAGGCAGCTTCGGGATCGCGCCTGATATGAGCCGGCCTCAGCCCTCCAGCAGGCCGATGATCTTCAGTTCGAAGGGCACGGCGCTGGGAGGCTTCACGCACCCCGAGGCTGAGCCGTTGGCCTTCGTCCAGGCCCCTCCCGGCTCCGCGGCTCCACAACAAAAAAGGAGCTGACCCTGGTGGGCAGCTCCTCGGAACGCGCTCGCAGGCGCCGGCAACCGGTGATCAGAGGGTGGCTTTGCCGGTCTCTCCGGTGCGGATACGGATCACGTTTTCCACTGGGGAGACGAAGATCTTGCCGTCGCCGATTTCGCCGGTATGGGCAGCCTCGGTGATGGCAGTGATTGCCGCTTCCAACTTTTCAGTGGGGACGACGATCTCGATCTTGGACTTGGGAAGGAACTCGACGGTGAACTCGGTGCCGCGGTAGCGCTCAATTTGGCCTTTCTGGCGACCGAATCCCCGGGAGTCGGTCACCGTCATGCCGATGATTTCGAGGGCGAGGAGGGCTGTCTTGATGGCGTCCACCTTGGAGGGGCGGACCATGGCCGTGATCATTTTCATGGAGGATTTTAAATCAGTTGGTCATGGGATCGTACGCCTCTTCGCCGTGAGCCACGAAGTCGAGACCGCGCTCTTCGTCTTCGGCACTGACCCGGAGAGGCATCAGGGCGCCGAGAACCCAGAGAATAATGGCTGTGCCGAGGGCCACGAAGCCGTAGGTGAAGAGTGTGGCCTTGAGCTGGGCGATGAAGAGGCCGAAGTTACCGGACTCCTCCATGATTTTCGCCGAGAGTGGGAAGTAATCCGCAGGCACGAGAGTTTTCGAGGCAAGGATTCCTGTGAGCAGGGCGCCCAAGGTGCCTCCCACCCCATGAACCATGAAGGTGTCGAGAGAATCATCGAACTGGATGGCCGCCTTGATCCTCACGGCAATCAGACAGGCTGCTGAGGTAAGGATGCCGATCAGAATGGACTGTGGCATGTAAACAAAACCGGCGGCGGGAGTGATGCCCACAAGACCCGCCACAGCTCCGGTGGCCGCGCCCACGGCTGTGGGTTTGCCATCCTTGAACCACTCAATCATGCACCAGGTGAGAAGGCCGGCCGAAGCCGAAGTGGTGGTGGTGAGGAATGGGAAGCCGGCGGTTTTGGAGGCGAACATGCTGGCGCCGTTGAAGCCGAACCAGCCGAACCAGAGCAGACCTGCACCCAGGAGGATGAAGGGCACGTTGTGGGGCGGGCGCTTGCTGTTGGGCCAGGTGGTGCGGGGGCCGATGATCGCCGCAGCCACCAATGCCGCGACCCCAGAGGCAATGTGCACAACAGTGCCGCCGGCGAAATCAATCGCGCCAATGGTACCGAAGGGACCGATGAAGCCTCCACCCCAGACCATCTTGCACATGGGGGAGTAGATCAGCAGGCTCCACAACAGACAGAACCAGAACCAGGCCTTGAAGCTGATCCTCTCCACCAGGGCACCGGAGATCAGTGCCGGGGTGATGATGGCGAACATGCACTGAAACAGTGCGAAGGAGGTAGCGCTGATCGGGAATCCCGGGGCCAGCGCCTTGTCTCCCAGTTCGCCTCCGAGCCCATTCAGGAACATCGTGCCGAGGCCGCCGATGAAGGGGCTGCCGAAGCCGGTGTCGAAGGCCAGGCTGTAGCCGATCACCACCCAGAGAACACCGATGAGCCCCATCAGGAAGAAGCTCATCATCATGCAGTTCAGCACGTTCTTGGAACGGGTGAAGCCGCCGTAGAAGAAGGCCAGGCCGGGGGTCATCAGCAGGACCATGGCCGAGCCCACCAGCATCAGCAGGGTGTCGGCCCCATCGGTGGGTGCCGCGGCCAGCGCGGCCTTGGCAGAACCCGCCAGCAACGGGCCGATTCCAGCTCCAAGGGCCAGCAGACAGAAGGCGGCACGACGGAGTTGGGGATCCTGGAATCTGACCAGAACCCGGGTGCGGAAGCGGTCGAAGGCTGCCTCTGCGGACAGACCTCGACCTGTGGAAGACAGGGTCATGGTGGAGGGGGGGGAACCTATGAAAAGTTCATGGGAACACGATCCGCTGCGACGTTGCATCGCTATGTAGCGAAACGAACAAAGTTTCCCGTTGGCAAGCGAACGGTCACAAAAAAAGGCCGGGACGCTGGCCCCGGCCTTGATTCTCTTGGTGAAAGATCCCTGAGCGGATCAGGAGACAGCAGCGGCGGCCCGGTCGAAGTAGGTGCCCACTTCGGACATCAGGGCGGCGCAGTCCCCCTGGGTGATGCCGTTGCGATCGCTGGCGATGGCGATGGCGGCCTCCTTCATTTTGCGGATGCCTTCGGCCACGGAAGCGCCGGGGACGCCGAGAGCCAGGTAGGTCTCGCGCAGACCGTTGAGGCAGCGATCCTCAAGAACGGAGGCATCGCCCGTGAAGATCGCGTAAGTGATGTAGCGCAGAACGATCTCCATGTCGCGCAGGCAGGCGGCCATGCGGCGATGGGTGTAGGCGTTACCACCGGGGGCGATCAGGGCGGGCTGCTGATCAAACAGGTCGCGGGCCGCGTTGGTGACGATCTTGGAGGCGTTGGAGGTGATGCGGTTGACGGTGTCCATTCGCTTGTTGCTCTCGGCCACCATGGCCGCCAGCGCATCAATCTGACCGGGGCTGAGGAATTCGCCGCGGGCGTCAGCCTGGGCCACGAGCTTGGTGAAGGCGTCGAACATGGGGTGTGGCTGGGGAGCGTGGGTAGAGCGACTTTAGGTTCGTTCTCCGTGGGGGTGCGAGGGCCCGGGCAGAGAAACCTCCCGATGGCGTGTCTAGGCTGACCTGCCCTTTTGCCCCTCATGGCCGGCGTCGCATCCGAGCGTTTCGAGCCGTTGGACTGGGAGGCGCTGACCTCTGAAGCGGCGCCAGCCCTGGCGTCGCTGGCCTTCAGGGATCCCGCCACAGGTCCCACCAGTGCCCAGGCCCTGTGGCGTCTGTTCGGCCGTCCGGAAGGGGAGGTCCGGGTGACGCTGTACCGGGACCACCACGCCTGGTGCCCCTACTGCCAGAAGGTCTGGCTGTGGCTGGAGGAGAAGCAGATTCCTTATCGGATCCGAAAGGTGACGATGTTCTGCTACGGGCAGAAGGAACCCTGGTACACCGATCTGGTGCGGGGCGGCATGCTGCCGGCCCTTGAGCTGGATGGCCGTCTGATCACAGAAAGCGATCGCATCCTGGAGGCCCTGGAGGTGGCCTTCGGTCCTATGGGCCTGGGGATGAATTCTCGCGAAGCGCTTCCCCTGCGGCAACTGGAGCGTCAGTTGTTCCGGGCCTGGTGCCAGTGGCTCTGTGTCCCGAGCTGTGGGGCCGCTGAGGAGGCCCGGGGCCAGCAAGGCTTCGATCGCTTTGCCGAGCGCTTGGCGATCGCCCTCGCTGCCGACCCGGGGCCGTTTCTGCTGGGGGAGCTGGGCACGGTGGATCTGATCTTCGTGCCCTACCTCGAACGCATGAACGCCAGCCTGGCCTACTACAAGGGCTATCTGCTGCGGGAGCGTCACCCCGCCATCGACCGCTGGTTCCGCGCCCTCGAGCAGCGCTCCACCTACCTGGGCACCCAGAGCGATTTCCACACCCACGCCCACGATCTGCCTCCCCAGATGGGGGGCTGTTACGCCAGCGGTACGCCGCAGCAGAAGGACCTGGCGCAGCGCATCGATGTCGGCCCCTGGCCGCTGGTGGCACCCCCCGGCTCCGACCCCGAAACCAGCCAGGGCGAGCCGGCCGATGCGGCCACTATTGCCCTGGCCAGGGTCCTGCGGCACCGGAACACCCTGCTGGTGCGCAACCCCCTCGGCCCGGACGGGCTGGATCGGCCCTTGCGCTGCGCGCTCACCCGCCTGATCACCGGCCAGGAGTGCCCACCGCCGCCGGGATCGGCCAGGGGTCTGCGCTATCTGCGTGATCGCATCAGTGTGCCGAGGGACATGCCCCTGCACGCCGCCCGTCTGCTGCGCCGTTCCCTGGAGGCCACCGCCTGCCTGGATCCGGCCGACCCCTCGGCAGCGGGGGAGCCGATTCCGGTCCAGCATCGCCGCGACCAGGATCCGTCTCCGTTTCTGGCCGGTGCGCATCGCTCCGCCGGAGTGTCCCTTTAGCCTTAGCTCCTCTGGTTGCGGTGGCCATGGCAGGTCTTTCGTGGCGTCATCCCCTCGGGGACTGTGCCGGAATCCTGCCGCTGGCAGCCCTTTCCCTCCTGCTCGTTTCCGCCCATCCCGGCGTCCATGCCCTGGAGCTGGGAGGCCGCACCCAGTTCGTTCGAGCCCCCTGGAAGGTGGTTCTTACCAGCTACACCACCAATGTGGGCCAATCCCCGGCCGAGTACTTCTTCACCCTCCGCCTGGATGAGCAGGCGGGTGCCTCCCTCGGCGGCCTGACCATCCAGCAGACCCGTGGTGCCGACTGGCAGTTCCCCTTCGCGGTCGAGCGGACCCGTGCGTTCCTCGGCGTCCCCCGCCGCGAGGAGCGGCCGATCCCTGTGCAGGCCAGCTTTGAGCCTGCCGCTCGCCGCTTCACCCTCAGTTTCCCCGAACCCGTCCCCCCCGGCGCAACCGTCACCGTGTCCCTGCGGCCCTGGTTCAACCCCATCCAGGCCGACACGTACCTGTTCCAGGTGACAGCGAGTCCTGCCGGCCCCAACCCAATGACCAGCCCCGTGGGGGTCGGAACCCTGCGCATCTACCAGCCCAACGACTGGTAGGTCGTTAGCAAGGCGCCAGAATGAAACCACTTCGATCGGCGACACCATGCAGGCCAGCTGGAACGGAAAGGTGATCGCCAGCAGCGACGACATCGTGACGGTGGACGGCAATGCCTACTTCCCGTCGGAATCCCTGGATGGCGCCTGCATCCGGCCCTCCAGCCATCGCTCGATCTGCGGCTGGAAGGGGGAAGCCCACTATTACGACCTAGTCGTGGACGGCAAGGAGAATGCCAATGCTGTCTGGTACTACCCGGAGCCGAAGGAAGCGGCCAGCAACATCCGTGGCCGGGTCGCCTTCTGGAAAGGGGTGACGGTGGCCTGAGGCCCTCAGGTGCCCGGGTAGCGCAGGGTGCGCCATTCGCCGCTGAGGGTGCTGACCTCCACACCGATCCCCACCGGCCCCTGCACGGGCCCAAACTCCTCCTGCCACCAGTGGAGCGCCTCGCTCCAGGCCGCATCCAAGGACTCGTAGAGGTCGTCGAGGATGGGATGGGGTTCACCCTGTTGATCCACCAGCCTGTAGGTGCGACAGGTCTGGGAGTTGCTGCGCAGACGGGTCTGAGGTAAGGAGATCGCCACGTCTTGCCTCGTAAACTGGATTAGCATTCTGCCCCCTGTGCCAGATCAGAACTGTCACCTTCACAACATCTTTCGGTGTTGCTCCGGCGGATGGGCCCCGGCGGCGTCCCGGCTGGGAGGGCGTTTCCGTCCCGTGCGATGGCTGACCTGGCGGCTGCGCTCCTGGTAGCGGTGCACCACCGGCAGCCTCTCCTCCTGGTAGGCCTGCAGGGCCAGCACGGGGCTGGGGGAAACACCCGGTGCGAGTCGTGAGGCCAGGGCTACCGCATCCTCCAGTCCCGCCGTCATCCCCCGGGCCTGGGAGGAACTCATGGCATGGGCGGCGTCGCCGATCAGGGCCACCCGCCCTGCAACGAGCGCTGGTAGGGGATCGATGTCGAACGACCAGTTCGCGACCACCCCTTCCGGTGCCGTGGCCCTGATGATCGCGGCCGCATCGACGGGAAGCTTGGCGAGAGCTGCTGCCGGCACCCCCTCCTCCAGCAGCCGCTGCCGTGTCGCACGGTCGCTGGGGAGCTCCTCCTCCTGGAAGAAGCCCCAGTGGGTTCGCCCCCGTCCCTCCCCGTCGGGGCCGAGATCGAAGAAGTTGGCATAGATGCCCCGGCCGCGGGCATAGACGAAGAAATCCCCGCCGGCGCAGAAGGTCTCGTCCGTCACGACCCCACGCCAGACCCGATCCCCTAGGTATTGCAGGCGTCGTTCGGGGCAGAGCAGGGTGGCCACCTTGGAGAAGATCCCGTCGGCCCCGATCAGCAGATCGCCCGTCCAGGGCGGGCCCTTGGCGAACTGCACCTCGACTCCCTCCTTGCTCTGGATCCAGCTGACAAGCGATCGCCCGCCATGGAAACAGGCGGGATCGAGATGGCCCCAGAGGGCGTCGAGGATGGCGCTGCGGTGAATCAGCAGCGACGGCAGCTCCCCGGACTCCCGTTCGGCCGGGCTGGCTTCGATCAGATCACCCCTGAGATTGCGGAAGACGAACCGCTGCACGGGATGGCCGCCGGCCAGAACGTCGTCGAGCAGACCTGGGATGGCGGCCGCCGCCACCGCCTCGACGCCGCTCTTCACCAACAGAATGCCGCAGCCCTCGGTGCGCAGCCGTGGTGAGCGCTCGAACAGGGAGACCATGTGGCCCTGGCGCTGCAGCATCAAAGCGAGCAGCAAGCCCGAGCTGCCGGCCCCCACCACGGCGATGCGCAGGCCGGTGGAGGCGGAACTCATGCGCTCACGGCAGGCTCCAGGATGCTGGCATGGAGGACGTCCATCACCTCCATGACCTTGTTGGTTTCCTCCGGATCCAGGCGCAGGGTGGTGGCCAGATCGGCGAGGATTTTCTGCTCCTGCTCCTGCAGGGGGCCGTCGGAGCGCATGATCTCCGCCGCCACCGCGTAGGCCGTGTGCCGCTGGCGATCATCGAGCACCGCGGCTGCTTCTTCCATCAGACCGATCGATCCCTTGGCCCGCAGGCCCTGAAGCAGGGTGTCCATCAGGGTGATCATCTCCTTGTCACTGCGACCCTTGAAGGGGGCGCGGTAATCAAGGGCGTGGCGCAGGGCCCGTGTGCCCGCCATGGTGAGCGCCCCATCCCAGGAGACGGCGGCGAGAGCGACCGCGGCGAAGGCCGTAGGTGCGTCCATGAACAACGTCGAAAGCAGGGGAACACCTGTCATCGTTCTCTCCAGGGGTGCCTGTCAGTGGCCGATGCGACCGAATCCGGGAAAGAGTCCCCGGCGCGGCCGGCCGATCCTCAACGTTTGGAGACCGCACCCCCGCCGGTCCCGCCCTCCCGGCAGAGCTTCAGGTAGAGGGCATCGGGTTCCTGGTAGCGGGCCGGGCGACAGTCGTGCAGGCGGGCCAGCTGCTGCCAGCACACGGTCCGCTGCACGTTCTTGAGGCTCTTCCCTTCCCGCACCAGCATCCTCATGGCCCGGCAGTAGGAGCCGTAGTGATCTTCCAGATCCCGGAGTTCGGGGGATCCGTCGGCGGCGGGGAGCTGGTCGGCAGGAAGACTCATGCAACGACTCCAGCACCTCCGGCCGCGGGTCGACTGTGCCGAAGGGAACCAAGCTGCAGATCGTGAGGTCTCTCCGGCTTGAGGTCCAAACAAAAAAGGAGGGCCCCGCAAGGCCCTCCCTATTGCCACGTTTGGGGCGTTCAGCGGATGAACAGCATCTCCTGGTAGGAGGGCAGAGGCCAGAGGTTGTCGTCGACCAGGGCCTCGAGTCCATCGACCGCTTCCCGCAGCTGGTGCATCAGGGGCATCAGGGTGTCGGCGGAATAGCGCATGTGCGCCATGGTGCCGTGGGGGGCCTGGCTGATGGCAGTTTCGAGCGCACTGCTGAACTCCATCAGCTTGGCGCTGAGGGACGCGACCTTGTGCTGGGTTTCCGGGGACACCTGGAGGCCCATGGCGGTCTGCAGTTGGAGGGAACCGGCCAGTTCACCCAAATAGCGCATGGCGGCCGGGTAGATCTGGGTCTGGGCGATCTGCACGGCCAGCTTGGCCTCCACGTCGATGGCCAGCACGTACTGCTCGGCATAGACCTCGAAGCGGCTTTCCAGCTCCAGGGGGCTGAGGACGCCCTGACTGGCAAAGAGGTCGCGGATTTCAGGACGTTGCAGCACCGGCAGGGAATCGGCTGTGGTGGGCAGGTTCTCCAGGCCCCGCTCCTCCACGGCCATGCGGTGCCAGTCGCTGGAGTAGCCATCGCCGCCGAAGACCACATTGCCGTGGTCGTTCATGATCTGCTTGAGCACGGAGAAGGCGGCACCCGGCAGGCTTTCGCCCGCGGCCATCTTCTGCTCCAGCTGATCGCTCATGTAGGCGAGCGAGTCGGCCAGGATCGTGTTCATGGCCACCAGGGGCCCCGCCACCGACTGGTTGGAGCCGACGGCACGGAACTCAAAGCGGTTGCCTGTGAAGGCGAAGGGGGAGGTGCGGTTACGGTCGCCGGGATCCTTGGGGAACTCCGGCAGGGTGTCGACGCCGAGTTGCATGACGCCGGCGTGGGTAGAGCCGGTCACGTCGCCGTCCTTGATCTGGCGGAACACATCCTCGAGCTGGCTGCCGAGGTACATCGAGATGATCGCCGGCGGGGCTTCGTTGGCGCCGAGGCGGTGATCGTTGCCGGCGGTGGCCACCACGGCCCGCAGCAGGGGGCCGAATTTGTGAACCCCGCGGATGACGGCGCCGCAGAACAGCAGGAACTGCATGTTCTCGTGGGGGGTGCTGCCCGGATCCAGCAGGTTGCCCTGGGTGGGATTGCCCACCGACCAGTTGACGTGCTTGCCGGAACCGTTGATGCCCTCGAAGGGTTTCTCGTGGAGCAGGCAGTTCATGCCGTGGCGCCGTGCCGTGCTCTTGAGGATCGTCATCGTGAGCTGCTGGTGGTCCGTGGCCACGTTGGCCGCCTCGAAGAACGGGGCGAGCTCGAACTGGCCGGGAGCCACTTCGTTGTGGCGCGTCTTGGCGGGGATTCCCAGCTTGTACATCTGGCGTTCCACGTCCTGCATGAACACCTGAACCCGCTGGGGGATGGCGCCGAAGTAGTGGTCGTCGAACTGCTGGCCCTTGGCGGAGGGCTTGCCGAAGAGGGTGCGGCCGGCCAGCAGCAGGTCGGGACGCAGGGGCACGTAGGCGCTGTCGATCAGGAAGTACTCCTGCTCGGCACCGCAGCTGGAGTTGACCGGAGCCACGTCGGTTTCACCGAGCAGCCGCAGCAGGCGCTGGGCCTGCTTGTTCATCGCGGCGTTGGAGCGCAGCAGGGGGGTCTTCTTGTCGAGGGCCTCGCCGGTCCAGGAGATGAAGACGGTGGGAATGCAGAGGGTGAGACCGTTGGGGGTCTCCATCAGGAAGGCGGGGCTGGTGATGTCCCAGGCGGTGTAGCCGCGGGCCTCGAAGGTGGTGCGGATGCCACCGCTCGGGAAAGAGGAGCCGTCGGGTTCGCCCTGCACCAGCACCTTGCCGGTGAATTCGGTGATCACCGAGCCATCGCCCTGCACCGAGATGAAGCCGTCGTGCTTCTCGGCCGTGGCGTTCGTGAGCGGGTAGAAGACGTGGGCGTAGTAAAGGGCGCCGCGACCGGTGGCCCATTCCTTCATCGCCTGGGCCACCACGTTGGCCACCGAGACGTCGAGCTTGCCGCTCTCTCGGATGGTGCGCTGCACCGACTTGAAGATGTCCTTGGGCAGCGCTGCCTTCATCTTGGCCAAGCTGAACACGTCGCTGGCCCAGAGATCATCGAGGGACTCGATGGGAGGCGTCACCACCGGAAGACGACTGTGAATCTCCTGCAGGGCGGCGAAGCGTTGGGGACTGGGCATCGGAGAAGCTTGGATTCGGCTGAGGGGTATCCAATCCTTGTGCCGGGGGCCATCGGTGGTGCCGTTGATACAGAACGGCAGGTTGCCCGGCGGCCCGGGGCGGCCCTCAGCTGAGGTAGGAGCGGATCGACGGCCGGCACCAGAACACCAGTGCCGCCAGGGTCAGGGCCCAGGCCAGGGGAGCGGCCACGGCCAACAGGAGGCGCTCTTCACCCAGAAGCGCCAGGCGCACAATGCCGTAGGCCATCTCGATCGCCAGATCGAGCGACAGCGCCACGATCGCCAGCACCTGGCCCCACAGCCGCCACTTGAGCAACGCGACACAGGCCACCACCCCCAGGGCCACAGCAGGCAGCACGGCACTGGTGTAGACGGTGATGTTGGCCGTTCTCCAGACACTGGTGAGAAGGATCGCCGCCAGGCCCAGGGGCAGGACCAGCACGTTGGCCACGAGTCCGAGCCAGGCCAGCACGCGGTAGCCGCGGGGCGGCTGCAGCTCCGCAAGGGCGCCAGGGGTCGTCGAGAGCGTCTGCATCCGGTTGATTCTCTCAGTTGCGGTCAGGCAGGGCGCCGTCCCGGTCGGATCGAAACACCAGGTCAAGGTCCGGCATGACCTGGGCCGCAATCGCCACCAGGTTCTCGAACAGCTGCTTGGTGTGGGGCGCGCCGGCCCCCATGGCCTCCCGGCTCATCAGCACCAGTTCCAGCACAGGACCGTCCGCCTTGGCCTGCACATCGGCGATCAGCTGCAATCGCAGCATTTCGTACTCCCCCCGGACCATGGCGCTGAGATGGGCCGGCGAGCGATGCTCCACGTCGGCGTGGAACCGGAGGATCAGGGGATCGAGCCGAGCAATGAGCTCCGTTGCCGGCAGCGGCAGCTGTGGCCTGAAGAGGAGCAGAAAACGGGCCATGGCTTCCAACTGTTCCCCCCATCCTGAAGCCGTGTCGAGGTTGTGCACCACCCGGGCCCGCCAGCTCCACTCAGCGCAGTTCGAACAGCAGCAGATCCGCCCCATCGGCACCGGCCTCGAAGCTGTCCGGGGGGAGCGCAGCGAAGCCCAAGCCGTCACCCCGCTGCAGCGGCCGGCCGAAGGCCGTCCCCTGGCCATCGATCACCTGCAGCCAGCCTGTGGCATCCGCAGCGATGGCCAGCGTCAGCCGATCCCCCGCAGCAGGTCGTGCCCGCCATAAACGCACGTCCCGGTTGATGGCGAGGGCCTCCTGCCGCCCATCCGGATCCAGGAGTGGGGTCCAGCCTGGGCGGAGCTGGAACGGCTCCTGGCGGTAGGCGGGGGCATGGCCCTCGCGGTTCGGTTCGATCCAGATCTGCAGCAGACGGCAGGCGCGCTCGCCCTGGTTCATTTCGCTGTGCACCACGCCGGTGCCGGCGCTCATCGCCTGCACCTCTCCGGCCCGCAGCACCTCGCTGTGACCCATGGAATCGCGATGGTTGAGCTGGCCCTCCACCATCACCGTGACGATCTCCATGTCCCGGTGGGGGTGCATGCCGAAGCCGCGGCCGGCGGCGATCGTGTCGTCGTTGATCACCCGCAGCGGCCCGAAGCCCATCCAGGCCGGGTCGTGGTGGTGGGAGAAGGAGAAACTGTGCCAACTGTCCAGCCAGTCCAGCTGGCTATGGAACCGTTCTCCGGCAGGACGGAAGACAAGAGTCATGGGGGGAGGGTCGTCAGGGTTGGATCAGGTCCATCCGCTGGAGGCGGTGCACGATGTCGTCGATGCTGCTGTCCTTGGCGGGGTTGTGGTGGCTGCTGGAGAGCTGGCGACCCACCACATGGGCCCCGAGGTGGGCCAGCTGGATGCGCAGCACGGCCAGCACCTCCACCCCCGGGCCGCCGGAATGGGTGGCGATCGCGATCGGGCGGCCATTGAACAGGGTCCGGAACCCTTCCCCCTGCACCGAGAGCCAGGCGATGGCACTGGTCAGCACCGGGGGTAGCGAGCCGTTGTATTCAGGGGCGCAGATCACCCAGCGGGGGGCGGCCCCGAGCTGTTCGCTGAGCGTGCCCACCTCAGCGGGAAGACCGGCTTCGGCGTGGACGCGCGGGTTGTAGAGCGGCAGGGAGAGGCCCGTGAGATCGAGCACCTCGGCCCCCATGCCGCGGGCGTGAGCTGCGGCGGCAAACCGTTGCGAGAGTGTCAGGTTGTTGCCGTTACTGGCACTGAGCACCAGAAGATCGGGGGGCATCTCAGGCGGCCTCCAGGAAGGGGTAGTCGGTGTAGCCGGCTGGACCGGCGGTGTAAAACGTGGCTGGATCGGGGTCCTGCAGTGGGGCTCCGCGGCGGAACCGTTCAGGCAGGTCGGGGTTGGCCAGGAAGGCATTGCCGAAGGCCACCGCATCAAGCTGGCCGGCGGCGATGGCCGCGTTGGCTTCCTCGGCGCTATAGCCCATGTTGCCCACCAGCACCCCACCAAACCCTGCGCGGATCGGGGTGAGCACGTCGCCCGTCTGCTGGCCGAGGAAGTCACTCCGCATCACGTGCAGGTAGTCCAGTCCGGTGGCATTCAGCCGCTCGGCCAGCCAGCTGGAGAGTCCGATGGGGTCGCTGTCCACCATGGCGTTGTACCCATTGAGGGGCGAGATCCGCAGGCCCACCAGGGGTGATTCGCTTTGAACGGCCTCCAGCACCTCCAGCAGCAGCCGGGCCCGGTTGCCGATCGGTCCTCCGTAGGGACCGCTGCGCCGGTTGCTGCCGTCCCGCAGGAACTGATCGAGCAGATAGCCGTTGGCGCCATGCACTTCCACCCCGTCGAAGCCGGCGGCGGTGGCATTGCGAGCGGCCTGCCGGAACCCGGCCACGATCGCCGGCAGTTCGTCATCGGCCAGCTCCCGGGGGACGACATAGGGCTGCTTCCCTTCGGGGGTGTGAACCTCGTCGCCGGTGATGGCGATCGGGCTCGGCGCCACCGGCTGACGGCCCTCGTTGAGCAGGGGGTGGCAGGCCCGACCGCCATGCCAGATCTGCAACACGATCCGCCCACCGGCGGCGTGCACCGCTTCGGTACTGAGCCGCCACCCCTCCACCTGGGCCGGTGAATGGATACCGGGCTCGTGCCAGAAGGCGGAGTTGCCCTCCATCGCCATGGTGGCCTCGGCAATCACCAGGCCGGCACTGGCTCGCTGCTGGTAGTAGGTGGCCATCAGCAGGCCAGGGACATGGCCAGGTTCGGCGCGAGCGCGGGTGAGGGGGGCCATCAGCACCCGATTGGGCAGCTCCAGCGGACCCACCGTCAGAGGGGTGAACAGGTCGCTCATCGTGTGGAGACCAGCAGGGGGGAGTGGGAAGGCCCTGGGCCGGGCAGGATTGATAAGTTCATGCAGCGACTTTGGCGGACGCGTACCGTGCCTGACAAGAACGCACCGAATGGTGCCTGGGTCACCCGCTGGTAACCCCCGTACCCGTGACGACGTTTCTCGACGATCCCGAGGGCACCGGAGACCACCAGCCTTGTCCGGCCGAACTCGCTTTGCGGGTGATGCGTGGCCGCTGGAAGTTGATGATCGTGCGTGAGCTCAGCGGCGGTGTGCGGCGCTTCTCGGCCTTGCAGCGGTCGCTTGTGGGCGTGAGCCACAAGGTGCTGACGGCCCAGCTGCGGGAACTGGAGGCTGATGCCGTGGTGTGGCGTCGCGTCTTCAGCGAGGTGCCGCCCCGGGTGGAGTACGGACTCACCGAACGGGGTCAGGCGCTGCTGCCCGTGCTGGAAGGTCTGCATGCCTGGGGAGCGGCAGTGCCCCCTGCGGTGGAAGCTGGGGAATGAGGCTGCGGCGGAACCAGCTCTCCGGACCGATCCGCTCCAGCATCCGCAGCAGCACCAGCGGCAGGGTGCGCAGCTCAAAGGGCGCCCGCAGGGTGGGCCAGAGTCCCTCGCGTCGGTAGAGCAAGGTCTCGAGCTGATCCCGCTCGAAGGGCGTGAGCGGTCCCCAGGTTCCGCCGATGGCAGCGGCGCGCTGGGCCACCGGCACGAACGGCAGTGTTCGGCCCGGCAGCAGGCCCTCCAGGGTCAGGGGGCCTCTCGCCTCCAGACGCCTGGAATCAACTCCGCTCTCCAGGCTGAGTTCGGCGCCCGTGGCGCTGATCGCCTGAAGCCGTCCCGGCACCATCTCCCCCTGGTGGTGCAGGCGGACCGGGAGGCACAGGGCGAACCAGGGCACCCCATCACTCCGGGGCCGATCCCAGCAGCTCCGGATCGCCAGCAGCAGCAGCAGACCGTTGAGCAGGCTCCAGCCCAGCAGCACCCCGAGGGTGGCGGCCGAGACCGGCAGCGCCGCCCCCTGGCTCACCAGCAGCGGCTGCCGACCGGACGCCAGGTTGCCCAGGGCAAGAAGTTGCAGACCGAGCAGCACCAGCAGCGGCAGCAGCAGGCCCATATCGGGGCCGGTGGCTCCGATGCCGGTCACCGCCTTCGGGGTGACCCTGAACCGGCGCGGCCGCCCCAGGGCCGTGGACACCACGGCGGCGCAGATGGGCAGCAGGAAGATCCAGCGGTAGAGCTCCGGCAGGATCGCTGCACGGGCGTGGCCGCTCAGCCAGCGGGTGAGCAGCAATTGACAGAGGAAGAACGGCAGGGCAACGCTGACCAGCGCTTCCCTGCCGATGAGGATCGGCGCAATCCCCAGCAGGCCCAGGCTGAGCGGTGTGCAGAGCAGCACCAGCTGGGCCGGGAAACTGAACCAGTGCAGGATGCCTTCGCCGTAGGCCAGCCGTTGCAGCGGACTGAGCCCTGGGATGCGCAGCGGGTCGGCGCCCGTGCGCAGGGTCTGCAGCGAACCGCTGCCCCAGCGGCAGCGTTGCCGGGCCATGGCCGCCGCCGTGAAGGGGGCCAGGCCGGCGCTGAGTTTCTCCGAGAGGTAGTGGTTGCGGTAGCCCGCGGCGGTGATCCGGATACCGGTGGCGAGATCCTCCGAGGGGGTGGCCGTTTCGAAGCCCCCCACCCGATCCAGGGCATCGCGCCGCATCACGAACGAGGTGCCGGCGCAGACCACCGCATTGAGGTTCTGACGGGTGGGCTGGATCCAGCGGTAAAAGCTTTCCTCATCCGGCAGCAGCCAGCGCTCCAGGCGCAGGTTGCGCATCACCGGATCGGCGTTCATGTAGCTCTGGGGGGTCTGCACGAAGCCCACGGACGGATCTGTAAACAGGCCGACCGTGCGGCTCAGGAACGGCCGCAGGGGCACCACATCGGCGTCGAACACCGCCACCAGATCGCCCTGGCAGTGGCGCAGACCGTGGTTGAGGTTGCCGGCTTTGGCATGACGGTGGTCTTCCCGGGCGAGATAGCGGCAGCCAAGGCGGTCACAGAGCTCCGCCAGCTCCGGCCGCCCGGCGTCATCGAGCAGCCAGACCGTGAGCTCCGGGTAGTCCATCGCCAGGCAGCCCCGCAGGCAACGCTCCACCAGGTCGGCCGGTTCACCGCAGCTGGGCACCAGCACATCGACCGCCGGGGACGGCAGGGGGACCGGGGTCGCCTCAGGCGCGGGCCGCTCGGGTAGCAGGGTGAACCAGAGTTGCAGGAAGAAGCCGGCCAGCAGCACCAGCTCAGCCGCCAGCGTCAGCAGGCTCAAGCTGGCAGCCAGGGGGGTGGCCAGGTTCAGGCTCGCGCTCAGGCGCCAGCTCAGGTAGCGGGCCCCCAGCAGCGTCAGCAACAACACGGCCCAGGGCAAGCGCGTCATCAACCCTGACCAATTGTTAAGCAAACCTAGGTGGTTTCCACGGACCACGGGCCAGGGCCGTTGGCCACGTTCCAGGGTCAGAACTCCCCCCTCGATGCCAGCGGAGCCCATGAAAAAGCCCGGCATTCATGGGAGCCGGGCTTGGGTGGAACGGCGATCGTTCCTGTCTTGTGTTGTTGAGTCTGATGATGTCGGTGTGTGATTGGACGATCAGAAGGGCTGACGATCAGGTCCTTGGGGACCGTTGATGGGTGATGACGAAGGGGGCCGAGGATGCCAACTTCGTTATGAACGCGCCATCGAAAAGAGGTCAGCTGGGCTGGGGATCCGTAGGAGTCCCCGGGGGGTGGTTTTCGGAGTCGGAGCTGCTGGTGGTGGCACCTGGGGCCGAGGCATCCAGGGGCTGGTTTCCGTAGACCCGTGGGCACCTGAACGATGCATCGGGTGATCTGCAAGAGAACGGGAAACCTGTTGTGGGAACAAGACTGTTGGAGCAGGGGCCTGCCGTCAACGAACTCCTGAAATCTGACCGGGTGGTGTCTCTTCCATCGCTGGAGCCTCCTGGTTGATGCACTTACTCTCTCCCTTCTGGCCTTCCCTGGCTATAGGCAGTTCTGCTGATCTTCCACCGGCCTCGGGATGACGTACCCCTGGCGATCTCAGCCATCGCTGCGCTGGGCCACGAGGGCTTCGTAGGCCGAGCAGAACGCCTCGCCCAGGGAGTCCCGCAGCGGTCCGTCGTGGCGGAACGCCTCCAGGGCATCGGCCTGACAGGTGGGCAGGGAGGGAGCACCGTCCGGTGCCTGCACGTAGGTGTTCAGATCGCTGCGGGGGCCGGGTTCGAGGCGGCGCTCAATGCCGTCGAGCCCCGCCGCCAGCACGGCGGCCTGGAGCAGGTAGGGGTTCGCGGCGCCGTCACCCAGGCGCAGTTCGATCCGCTGGTCGTCGGGGATGCGCACCATGTGGGTGCGATTGTTGCCGCCGTAGCTGATCCAGGAGGGCGACCAGGTGGCGCCGGAGCTGGTGACGGACCTGGCCAGCCGCCGGTAGCTGCCGGCCACCGGATTGGTGAGGGCGCAAAGGGCCGGAGCATGGACCAGCAGGCCAGCGACAAACTGATAGGCGAGTTCCGACAGACCCTTCTCCCCCGCCGGGTCGTGAAACACGTTGTGCCCGGCTTCGTCCCAGAGGGAGGCATGCAGGTGGGCGCCGTTGCCGGTGAGGGCCGCAATCGGCTTGGGCTGGAAGCTCACCCGCGCCCCATGGCGTTCGGCCAGGGAGGCCGCCATGACCCGGAAGAAGGCATGGCGATCGGCGGTCAGCAGCGATTCGGCATAGGTCCAGTTGAGTTCGAACTGGCCGTTGGCGTCTTCGTGATCAGCCTGGTACGGCCCCCAGCCAAGGGTCTCCATGCCCTCCAGCAGCTCACTGATCAGGGGGTAGTGCCGCATCAGGGCCAGCTGGTCGTAGCAGGGCTTCGACTGCCGGTCGAGGCCATCGGCGATGGCGTCCCTCTCCGGGTCCATCAGGAAGAACTCCGCCTCCACGCCACTGCGGAACTGCAGGCCCAGGGCGGCCGCCCGGGCAATCTGGCGCTGCAGCACACGCCGGGGGGACTGCTCCAGCGCCAGCCCTTCCACCTGCAGATCGGTGGCCACCCAGGCCACCTCGGGCTGCCAGGGGAGCACCATCAGGCTGGTGGGGTCGGGGAGCGCCAGTACGTCCGGGTCCGCCGGCGTCATGTCGAGCCAGGCGGCGAAACCGGCGAAGCCGGCTCCGGAACGGGCCAGTTCGGCGGCCGCGGCCGCCGGTACCAGCTTGGCCCGCTGCACCCCGAAGAGATCGCAGAAGGAGAAGAGGAAGTGCCGGATGCCATGGGTGGCGGCAAAGCGGGCCAGGTCGGTCATCGGGAAGTGGTGAGAGGAGATTGGGGGCCAAGGGGCCTGGAGGCTGTCAGCCGGCGCAGAGCCGGTCCACGGCGGCCCGCAGCTGGCGCTGTTCGGCCGGGGCGTCGCGGGGATTGCCGGCCCGGTGGCCCAGGTCGGATTCGAGGACCTCGAAGTGGGCACCGCTGATCAGGGCGGCTTCGGCCCCACAGTCCTCGGGGGTGAAATAGAGGTCGTGGCGGCCAGCGATCACGGCCGTGCGGGCCCGGATCCGGCCCAGGGCTGCGGCCAGGTCGGCGGCGGCGTCCGCCGTGGCGATTCCGGCGGCGGCGGCCACGTCGTTCGCCAGCCAGACGTCCAGCATCGCCAGCAGGTCATGGGGGTCGTGGCGGCGGTAGGCCGGCAGCCAGGCCTCCTCGACGTAGGCCTCGACGCTGGCGTAGCCCAGCTGTTGATGGGCGCCACGGCGGTAGAAGGGCTGGCTGGCGGCCCAGCTGGCGTAGATGAGGGCAAAGGTGCGCAACCCTTGCTCCGGCACGCCCCGGAAGCGGAGCCCATCCCAGCTGGGATCGGCGGTGAGGGCCTGGCGCAGGCTGAGCAGGAACACCCGGTTGTGGGGGGTGGTGCGCGCCGTGCCGCAAACACAGCAGATCCTCTGGGTCCGCTCCGGCTCCAGCACGGCCCAGTGGTAGGCCTGCTGGGCGCCCATCGACCAGCCGTAGATCAGGGCCGGTGAACGCACGGCGAACTCCTCCTCCAGCAGCCTGCGCTGGGCGGCCACGTTGTCGCGGTGATCGACGGGCCAGCGGCCGCCGGCCAGTCCTGGAGCACCGGTGCTCGGGCTGCTGGAGCGGCCGTTACCGAACTGGCTCACCAGCACCACGCACCAGCGCTCCGGATCCAGGATCGGACCCACCACCCAGTCGATGTCCTCGGGCCAGGCGCCATAGGAACTGGGGTAGAGCACCAGGTTGGAGCGGTCCTCGGCCAGGGTTCCGTAGACCCGGTAGTCGAGCGAAGCGGCGGGAAGCAATCCCCCACCGGCGAGGGGAACATCCCCAAGCGCGAAGCGGCGCGGGGGAGCGAGGGAGGGTGGCAAGGGATCAGGACTCAGGGGAGGGCGAGCCGGGCGGGATCGCTCAGGAAGCCGCGATGCACGGCCAGATAACCAGGATCGAGATGCACCTCATGGGGGGCCAGATGGCCGTGGGCCTCGGCCAGGGCGTGAAAGGGCAACGAGGGGTAGAGGTGGTGCTCGACGTGGAACGGCATCTCCCACATCAGCCCGCGCAGGGGCGGCAGGGTAATGGTGGTGCGGGTGTTGCTGAGGCCGTCGGTGCCGGTGCTGCAGCCGCCGTGCTCGGCCATCAGCACGAAACGCAGCAGGGGCTGGCCGACGGCGAGGGGCAGCAGCCAGAACCAGAACAGGGCGCCGTTGGCCTGCCACAGGGAGGCCGCCAGCAGCACGGCGTAGACGGCGAACTGAAGCCGGATGGAACGGGTGACGGCCGCCGTGGCCTCGGCGGGGATGTAGGGCCTGCCGCCGAAGTCACCGCGCAGGCCCGCGGCGTGACCCTGGATCTTGCCGATCCACCAGGGCAGGCCGCTGAGCTCCAGCAGATAACCACCCAGGGAGCTGGGGGGCGCTTGCTCAAGCTCGGGATCGAGGCCCGGCTGGTGGGTGAAGCGATGGTGCCACTGGTGGTAGCGGCGGTAGTAGTCGGCGTTGTAGAAGCTCAGTACACCGGCCCACCAGGCCACGATGTCGTTGGCGCCCTTGCTGGCAAAGGCGGTGCGGTGACCGCACTCGTGCATGGCGCAGAAGCCGAAGGCCAGCCCCCAGCCGAGCAGCAGCAGACCCACCAGCCGCAAGGCCCAGAGGACAGCGGTGGGCAGCGCGGGAAACGCAGGGCAGCTCCAGAGCAGGGCACCAACCGCCAGCAGTGTGAGATGGAAGGCCAGCTGCCGCCAAGCGGGACCATCGCTGCGTTCGTTGAGACGCTGCAGCAGGGGGCCTGAGAGCAACGGAGAGGCGGTTTCCGGGCCGGTTGCCGGTGGTGCGGAGGAGGGTGAAGCGGTCACGAGGGGGGCAGCTGGCTTGCCGAATGGGAACACCGAACCCCACTGTCCCGCTCGCGGTCGACCCGACACCGTTCGTGGTGGACAGTTGAATCGGGTGTGGCGTCTGGTGCATCTGGTTACCCGTCCCCGATCTGCGGCAGGGAAGAGTGGGTCTCGCTTGAGGCGGATCCGGTGACGTCCCTTCAGTTCTTTTCCCTGTGGGGTTTCCAGGGCTCCCTGGACCTGGCCCTGGAGACCGCCGGGCGTGGCGGCTTCGACGGCTTGGAGCTGAACATCCGCCATCCCTGTCTGCTGGCTGACCCAGACAGCCCCGCCCGCCTACTGGACTGTGGCAGGCCCGTGGTGCTGGAGGTGGTCACCGGCGGCGGCTACGTGCCGGAGCTGGGGTGCACGCCGGAGCAGCACCTCGCGGAACTGGCGGAGTTGCTGCACGGCTGCGTCGGGCTGCGGCCCCAGCGGGTGACCGTGCTCACCGGCAGCGATGCCTGGCCGCTCGAGCGGCAACGCTCCTTCCTGGCCGCGGCGCTGGCGGTGGCTGAGGCCACCGGCCTGGCGGTGAGCTTCGAAACCCACCGATCCCGTTGCCTGGGCATGCCGTGGAGCATCGCCCCCCTGTTGGACGCCCTGCCCGGGCTGCGGCTCACGGCGGATCTGAGCCACTGGTGCGTTGTCGCTGAACGGCTGATGACCCCCGAGCTGGACCCAGTTCAGGCGATGGCCGATCGGGTGGATCACATCCACGCCCGGGTGGGCCATGCCCAGGGTCCGCAGGTGTCCCACCCCTTCGCTCCTGAGCATGCTGAGGCGCTCGCGGCCCACCTGGCCTGCTGGCAACTGTTCACCGAACGGGCGTTGGGGCGGGGGGCGCCGCCGCCGAGCTTCACGCCCGAATTCGGCCCGGACGGCTACATGCCCACCCTTCCCTTCACCGACCAGCCGGTGGCCGATCTGCTGACGATCAACACGGCGATGGCGCAGTGGTTGCGCCGCCGGTTCCCTGCCGCCGTCGGCGATAGCATGTGTTGATAGAGAAAAGAGTCAAACCGTGATGGATCTGATCGAAGCCCCGACCCCGGCAGCCACCCCTGCCTCCGAAGGGTCCGATCCCCGCCAGGCCGTGCTGGTTGCCTCCCTGCGCGCCCGCTACGCCATCGCGGATCAGCGCCAGGATGCGGACGCCAAGCGGGCCTTGTTCAAGGAAGCCGCCTACCTGGGCATCCGTCCTGACGCGTACCAGGGCCCCAGCAGCGCCGCGTAGATCGCCTGTTGGTGCAGGATCCGGGCCTCCAGTCGGTGGGGAGGTCCGGTGCGGAACCCTTCCCCGTATCCCTGTTGGGCGGATTCCACCAAGGCGCGGTCTTCGTTGAGAAAGCGGACCATCTCCGCCATCAGGGCCTCCCCCTCAACTCTGCGCGCTTCAGGACCCAGCAGCCATACCTGCATGGTGCAGCTGTTCAGTTCCTTGGGCAGGAACTGGATCATGGCCAGCCGCCCGTCGGGCCACACCAGCAGGTGGTTCCAGGGTGGCAGTCCGAAGGTGAGGAATTCGGCGTCCACCCTCGCCGAGTCGGCTGCCGTCTCCAGCCAAGGGGTGGAGAGCACATTGGCCCAGGTGCCAAAGCGATGGCTGTAGCCGCGCACGGGGCCCTGCATCCTGTGCAGGGTGGTGGGATGCGCGATGGCGACGTGGTAATCGTCGAGGGTGTTGTCGTGGGCGATCTTCCAGTTGCAGGCAAGGTTCTGGCCGTGAAAGGCCAGGGGTACCAGGGGCTGGGCCAGGGCAGCAGCGGCTTCCCGAAGCGGTAGGTCGAGCTGCTCGTCCAGCGGGATCGGATCGGCCCCGGGCGCCACCCAGATCAGGGAGGCCCGCACCTGGCAGCCAAGGCCCTCGAGCGGCCAGGCGCCACGATCGAACGGCTCGACGAACTCCGCTTCCCGGGCGGCCGCGAGCAGCGCGCCGTCCAGGTCATAGGTCCAGCCGTGGTAAGGGCACACCAGCCTTCGGCAAGCCACGGTCCCTTCGGACGGCTCGCGGAAGGCCACGGCCCGGTGGGGGCAACGGTTGCGGAAGGCCCTGACGACACCACTGCCGCTGTGGCAGAGCAGCACAGGCATCCCCAGCAGCTCCACCGCCCGGACATGGCCCGGGGGCAGATCGGCGGCGGCGGCGACGGGATGCCAGAACCGGGAGGCGTAGTGCTCCCTCTCCAGTGCGGCGACGGCCTCGGAGCGGTAGAGCTCCGTGGGCAGAAAGGCGGCTGTGGCGGTCGACTCCATGACAGGGCGCTCAGAGCAGGGAGCCATCCAGGCTGCGCAGACGGCCTGCCAGCTCCTCACGCAACTCAAGAAAGGGTTGGGACACCCTCAGGTGGCGCAGATCGGAACGGTCCAGCCGCACATCAACGGTATGAACGATCCTGCCCGGCCGCGGCGCCATGATGTGTACCGTGCCGGCGAGGAGCAGGGCTTCCTCGATGTCGTGGGTGATCAGCAGGGCCGTGAGTCCTGTGGTCTTCCAGAGGTCGTGGAGGAATTCCTGCATCGATTCCCTGATCTGCAAATCCAGGGCCCCGAACGGTTCATCCAGCAGCAGCACCTTCGGCTCGGTGGCCAGGGCCCGGGCGATGGCCACCCGCTGCTGCATGCCTCCGGAGAGTTCCCTCGGCAGCAGGCGGGCCGCATCGGCCAGGCCCACCACGTCGAGGAAGTAGGCGGTCCGCTCCCGGATCTCCGCCTTGCCCCTGCCCTGGAGCGACAGCCCGAAGGCGACGTTCTGGGCGGCCGTGAGCCAGGGATAGAGGCTGTATTTCTGGAACACCATGCCCCGGTCGGAGCCAGGGCGCCGCACCAGCTCGCCGTCGAGATGGATGCTGCCCGCGCTGGGCCGCTCCAGACCGGCGATCAGACGCATGACGGTGGATTTGCCGGATCCAGAGCTCCCCACCAAGGCCATGAACTGGCCCGAAACCAATTCGAAACTGATGTCCTGGAGCACGAGCTTGCAATCTCGCCCCTCGCCGAAGCTCTTGGAGACGTTGGAAACCTGTAGATGCATGGAATTTCAGTTAGCCCAGGAACAGGCCCGTCGCATCAGAAACCGGAAGCCGAGATCGATGAGTAGACCGATCAGTCCGATCACGATCAGGCCCACGAAGATCTCATCGGTGCGCAGGAATCTCTGGGCCAGGCTGATGCGCTTACCCAGGCCCTCGTTGGCCGCCACCAGTTCAGCAACGATCACGAGATTCCAGGCCGACGCCATGTTGATCCGGTAGGTGTCGAGTACCTGCGGGGCGACGAAGGGCGCCACCACCCTTGTAAGGATCGGCAAGCCACGGCCCCCGAGAGTGAGGGCCGTTTCCACCAGTTCGGAGGGAACAAACTTCACCGCATCCATGATCATCAAGGTGTTAAAGAAGAAGGTGCCGATGAAAATGAGCATCACCTTCGGGAGCTCTTCCAAACCGAAATAGATGATCAGTAGAGGGATGAAGGCTGGTGCCGGCATGTAGCGGATCAGAGCCATGAGGGGCTCTAGAAAGTTGCAGATCGTGCGATTCGTGCCCATGGCAATGCCGATCGGCAAGGCCAGACCGGCGGAGATCATGAAACCCAGAAACACCCTCCTGATACTGGCAACGGCGTCCGCCACCAGAATCCCTCGCTGAAACTGCTCAGTCCCCGCCAACCAAACTGCACCAGGCCCCGGCAGGAAAAGCTTGTCGACCAAGCCGCTGGAGGTGACCAGAAGCCACACTCCAAAAACCGTGAGGATGCCCAATACTCCCAGAACCCAGGGGTGGGAGAAAATGCGGCGCAGGGCGGAAGACCAGGCCATGGTGGTCAAGGAGCGTTGTTGACAAACTGGGAATTCAGCAGGTTGGTCAGGTCAGGTTTGCCCTTGGCCAGGCCCGTCTCCACCAGGAAGACGCTGATCTGCTCGGCGGCGTAGGGCAGCGACAGCATTGTGGTCCCCTGTTTGAAGTTGCTGCGGTTCTCCTCGAGGGTCTGAATCGTGGTGCCGGCGTTGTATTCCTTGAACTCAGCCTCGCTGACACCGGAGCGCTCCACCAGGATCGGCAGGGTGCCGGTTGGATCGTCCTTGATGGTCTTGAGCGTGGCGAACCAGGCGTTGACGATCTTCTGGACTTTCTCGGGATTCTTGGCGACGAACTCCGTGCGGCAGACGAGCAGATCGCTGATCGCGCCTGGATGGTCCTTGGAAGTGGCGAGGGCCCTGCTGCCCGGTCGCTTCAGGGCCTGGGTGGTGAAAGGGGCGTAGACGCCCGCCGCATCCACCCTGCCGGCGGAGAAGGCCGCTGCGGCGGCGCCGGTTTCCAGGGGGACGAAGGTGATGTCCTTGGCGGAAAGACCCGCGTCCTTGAGCACCTTCAACAACAGGAAGTGGTCGACCGTGCCTTCTTCGGCGGCGACCTTCTTGCCCTTCAGGCCTGGAATCGAGGTGATTTCCGCCGCGGCGATGATCTGGTCATTGCCCGTGGAGAAATCGTTCTGCAGCACCACCTGCAGGTCGGCACCGCCAGCCACGGAACTGATGGTGTCGTTCAAGGTCTGGCTGTTGCAGTCGAGCTGGCCGGCGTTGAGGGCGTTGATCGAGTCGAGGTAGCCATCAAACCACTGCATCGAGGCCGCCACGCCTTCGGCCTTGAACAGCTCCTTGACCTCGGTGACCTTCCAGGGGAACCAGCCCGGCCAGGCGCTGTAGCCGATTTTCACGGGCGCTTCCTGGCTCACCGGTTGCTGGCAACCGGCCAGCAATCCTCCCCCGAGGGTGGCCATAAGGACCAGGGAAATGGCCCGGCGTTGACGACGGAAGAAGGAGGGTTTCAACATCAGGAGATTCGGGGAAAGGATGGCGTCTGGAGATGGGGCTCAGGGCTGACTTCGGCGTTTTGGCCAATCACTCCGAGCGATGGTGTTCGCGGGGGTGGTGATTGTTGAAGCGCCTTTGAGAGGGGGTCAGAAGAACTCCAGATAACGTTGCTGTTCCCATTCGGAAACGGCGGAGTGGTAGGACTCCCACTCTTCACGTTTGTAGGTGATAAACGCCTTGAACATGGCATCACCGAATACGCTTTCGGCAAGTGGATCCCGGGCGAATGCCTCGACGGCCTCACCGAGGGTTCGCGGCAGCATGGTCAGGCCGCGTTCGGCCCGTTCCGCTGCGCTGAGTGTGTAGGCATTGACCAGATTGGGCGCGCCGGGATCGAGTTCTTCGCGGATCCCTTCCAGCCCGGCCGCGAGCATCAGGGCGGCGCCAAGATAGGGGTTGCAGGAAATGTCGGCAGCTCGGCATTCCACCCTTCCTCCGGGTGAGGGAATGCGCAGCATATTGGTGCGATTGTTGTTCCCGTAGCAAACGAAGATCGGTGCCCAGGTGAATCCTGACATGCTCCCCTGGGCCACCAGCCGCTTGTAGCTGTTGACCGTGGGCGCGATCACCGCACAAATGGCAGGCGCGTGGCGGAGCACGCCGGCGATGAAGTGCTCTGCCAGCCGTGTGACCTTCCCCGGGGTGGCCTCGGGGGTGGCGAACAGGTTGGCACCCGTCTGCCCATCCGCCAGGGACATGTTGAAGTGGGCGCCGCTGCCGGTGCGATCGCCGAAGGGTTTGGGCATGAACGTGGCCAGCAGGCCATGGCGATGGGCGATCTCCTTGGCCATGAGCTTGAAGAAGGTCAGCCGATCGGCCATGGTGAGAACTTCGGCGTAATCGAAGTCGGTTTCGAACTGGCCAGGGCCATCTTCATGATCGAAGGAATAGACCCCCCAGCCCAGATCGTTCATCGCCTGCACCAGTTCGTCCAGCCAGGGCAGGTTGTCAAGCAGGCCGCGCACGTCGTAGGCCGGTTTGTCGAGGGTGTCGCGATCGCTGTAGGGAACCCAGCCACCCGCCGCCCCCTTCTTGAGCACGAAGAACTCGGTCTCGATGCCTAGGTTGAAGCGGAAGCCCATGGCGGCGGCTTCCTGGCGGACACGGCCGAGGATGTGGCGGCTGCAGGCGTCGAAGGGCTGGCCGTGCAGGTGCAGGTCACTGGCGAACCAGGCCACCTCCCGCTGCCAGGGCAGCACCGTGACACTGGCGGGATCGGGGACGGCGGCCACCTCGTCATCGCTCACCTCCTGGGGAACGCCGTCGAGGGCCGCCCCGGTGAACAATTCGGAGCCGGCCATCATCTGGGCCAGATGCTCCAGGGGCACGGCCTTGGCCTTGCTCACCCCGTGCAGATCGACGAAGCTCGCCAGGGCGTAGCGGACGCCTTTGGCCCGCAGGTCGGCCTGCAGGGCTGCGGTCGGGTCGGAGGCTGGATGCTGGTGGCTCATCAGGCGTGGATCAGGGCGGGGGTGGATTGAATGGTGTTCAGCTGGGCGCCGAGCCAGTCGTGCCAGGCGTCGAAGCCCTCGCCGCTGGTCGCGGAGAGGCGGAACACGGCGGTGTGGGGGTTCACTAGGCGGATGTGGGCTTCGATCCGCTCCACATCCACCGGCAGGTGGGGCAGCAGATCGACCTTGGTGATCAGCACGCAGTCGGCTTCCCGGAACATGACCGGGTACTTGAGCGGCTTGTCGTCGCCCTCGGTGACGCTCAGGAGCGCCACCTTGCGATGCTCACCGATGGCGAATTCGGCGGGGCAGACCAGGTTTCCCACGTTCTCCACCCAGAGCAGATCCAGTCCGGCCGGATCCAGCCGCTGCAGCAGCAGTTTCAATCCGCCGCTCACCATGGCGGCATCGAGGTGGCAGGCCCGGCCGGTGGTGATCGGCACCACCGGAATCCCCACGGCCTCCAGCCGCTCGGCATCGAGCAGGGTGGTCATGTCGCCTTCGAGCACGGCCATGGCCCAGCGGCTGGAGAGGGCAGCGAGGCTGCGCTCAAGGAGCGAGGTCTTGCCGGCGCCTGGGCTGCTCATCACGTTGAGGCAGAGCAGGTTCCAGGCGTCGAAGTGCGCGCGGTTGTGGTCGGCCCGGTGCTGGTTGGCCGCCAGCAGGTTGAGGCCGAGGCTGTCTTCTAGGGGCATGTGCATGGCGGATCAGCAGGCGGGGGTGGGGCAGGGTGCGGTGGGCGGTGTGGTGGCGGTCTCGAAGCCGTAGGCGACGGAGCGGATCCGCAGCTCGCGGCCGCTGACGATCTCCTCCATCGGGTGCCGGCAGCAGGGGGAGCGGAAACCGTCGGTTGGCTCGGGGCTGTAGGTGGCCTGGCAACGGACGCAGCGCCCCACCAGGAGCACCGACTCGATCACCAGTTCGGACCCGTCGAGCCAGGTGCCCTTGACGGCATCGGACCAGGTGACCACCAGCTGGTCGGGTTCGACGCAGGTGAAGGTGCCCACCTCGAGGTGGACCCGATCCACCCGGGGCAGCCGGGGGGCGTGCTGCTGCTTCCATTCGTGCATGGAAAGGAGCAGGCAGCGGGTCATGTCGACTTCGTGCACGCCCCTATCTCCAGGCGCGGTCGACCTGCATGTTGCAGTCGCTGTGCAGCCAGGCAGGGACCGCCTTGCGGGGCAGCTGGCCGCTCACCACGAGGTGGGCCATGGTGTCGCAGATGACCCGGGTGGCCATCAGGGAGGTCATGTCGCTGACGTCGTAGGGGGGGGAGACCTCCACCACCTCAAGGCCGCAGACCGGCACGTTGCGCACGATCAGCTCCAGCAGCTTGAGGGCTTCACGTGGTAGCAGCCCCCCCGGCTCGGGCCAGCCGGTTCCCGGCACGAAACCGGCATCGATGCAGTCGATGTCGAAGGAGATGTAGACGCAGTCGGTGCCGTCGGTGGCCCGTTCGATGGCGAACTTGGCCGCCGCCTCCAGACCCATGTCGCAGATGTCGGTGACGGTGAGCACGTTGGTGCCCCGCTCACGGCAGACCTTCACCCCTTCGCGCGGCACCTGCCAGCCGCCGATGCCCAGCTGCACCAGGTTCTGGGCCGGGGCATTGTCCATGTTGGTCGCATGGAACCACGGGGTGGTGTGCATGCGTTCGTCGAGGTCGGTCTCCTGGGTGTCGACGTGGCGATCGAAGTGAATGATGCCCACCTTCTTGTCGCCGAGATGGCGGCAGACGCCCCGGACGGTGGGGAAGCCGATCGAGTGGTCGCCGCCCAGGATGATCGGGAAGGCCCCGCTGGCGAAGACGTGGGCGATGCCCTTGGAGATCTGGTCGAAGCTCTTTTCGTTGTTGGCGGGGATGGTGAAGATGTCACCCACGTCGCAGAGGGTGATCTGCTCCCGTAGGTCGACCCCCATTTCGTAGTTGTAGGGGGTGTACAGGGCCGAAATGCGCCGAATGCCCTGGGGGCCGAAGCGCGTGCCGGGGCGGTAGGTGGTGCCGCTGTCGTGGGGAACGCCCACCACCGCCACGTCGAATTCCCCGACCCGGTTCACGTCCTCGAGGTAGGGAGCCTTCATGAAGGTGTTGATGCCGGCGTAGTGGGGCAGCTCGCCGCGGGAGAAGGTGGAGATGCGCCGGTCGACGATGCTGCTGGCAGCCTCCAGTCCATAGCGAAGGCCCTGGTCGACCTCCTGCTGCCAGCCCGTCAGGGGGAGGGCCGCTTCCTTCTCCAGGGCCCTGGCCCCTTCACTGCCAGCCGGGTGAATACCCCGATCAAAGGCGTCGGCCGCATCGGCCGCGCTGCCGCTGGACGGTTCGATCATGCAGACCTCTGGGCACGGTGGGAATGGGGCGGTCTCCCGGGCTTTTATCCCTCCGTGCCATTCACTGCTGAGGACGTGATGTCCCCGGAACAGCGAATGCGCTCCTCTCGGACCAGACATCCATTCCATTGCCGGCAGTGCCAGCGTTGGTGGACCGGAACCCTAGAAGCAACTTCCGCTTTCGGATGCTGAAGCCCCTTGGGACTAACTGTTGTGACGGTTGCTACCGGATCAATCCGATCGGCTCAGGTGGGGCAGGGGAGACCGGCCGCCTTGCGGTTGGTTTCGCGCCGCAGCAACAGAAAGAGGTAGTCGGGGTCCTTGTACTGGCTCGGCAGGCATTGGTGCAATTGCTCGAGGCGGTGCCAGCAGACCGTGCGCTGGATCTTCTTCAGGGTTCGTCCTTCGCGGACCAGAAGGCGCAGGGCCTTGCAGTACATCGAATAGTTGGCCTCCAGTTCACCGATGGTGACTTTCGGAATCGTGGCCTTCGGCAGGGACGCTGGAAGCGATCGGGCGCTCATCGGCCATCCTTCGGGGCAGGCCCCGCAGAGATCGTTTCACTCTCGTTCATGGCCGGCCATCGCGCGCCCCCCAAACGGGGACATTGCCGCTGGACGCACCGCTAGGGGACCGCTGCTGTCGGCTGTGCCGATGGTCTGACCGTGGGGTTTCGCTGACCAGAACGCCGCGCCGGTGCTGCGTCCCTTCCGATTCAGTTAAGGTTTTGGCAACGGATCAACACTCGGCATGAACGCAGACCATCCCGTTCTGAATGCGCTGCTGGAGCAGCTCCGCTCCCTCAATGAGCAATACACCTGTCTCCCCAACGAGATCAACCGCTACAGGGTTGTGCGGCAAGAGCAGCTGATCGCCCAGTGGGCCCCAGGCTTCAGCGTTGCTGCCTGAGCGGCCCACAGCCCACAATCCCTGCATTGATTAATTTCCAATAAGATATCGATACTTCTCTGGCGAGGCCATGAACAAAAATCATCCCGTCTACCACTCGCTGGTCTCCAGGCTTGAGAGCCTCAAGGATCAGTACCGGCGCAATCCCTGCGAGACAAGCCGCTATCGGCTGGTACGACAGGAGCAGTTGATCGCCCAGTGGGTCCAGACCTCCGATTTTCCCACCTGAGGGTGAGTCAGCGACGTTGCCCATTTGTCTCAGGGTGACCATTGTTGCCGTCTCTCGGCCGTGGATGGGCTATTCCGTCAACAGCTCACCTTCCACACTGGCATGGGTAAGAAAGACAAAAGTGGTGCCAAGGTCAAGGCCGACACGTCCAAGGCGCTGAGCGGCAAGGTTAAGTCCGAAAAAAAATCGGGCAATGGCCACCGATCCGGGGGGATCAGTGAGTCGGATCTCTACCACCCCTCACCCTTTTTCGACGACCTCGCCACCCATCCAGAAGGACGTCCCACCAAGCTGGATCGGAAGTTCTACGAGAAGGAACTGGCCCGGCTGCAGGTGGAACTGGTGAAGATGCAGTACTGGGTGAAGCATGTGGGCTACCGCATGATCCTGCTGTTTGAAGGCCGTGACGCCGCCGGCAAGGGCGGCACCATCAAGCGCATCACCGAGCCCCTCAACCCCCGCGGCTGCAACGTGGTCGCCCTGGGCACCCCCTCCGACCAGCAGAAGTCCCAGTGGTACTTCCAGCGCTACGTCGAGAATTTCCCTTCGGCCGGGGAGATCGTTCTGTTCGACCGGAGCTGGTACAACCGGGCCGGTGTCGAGAAGGTGATGGGGTTCTGCGCGCCGGAGCAGGTGGAGGAGTTCATGCTGTCCTGTCCGGAATTCGAGCGCATGCTCGTGCGCAGCGGCATCACCCTGATCAAGTACTGGTTCTCGGTCAGCGACGACGAGCAGGAGATCCGGTTCCGCTCCCGCCTCGAGGATCCCGCCCGGCGCTGGAAGCTCAGCCCGATGGACCTGGAATCCCGCGATCGCTGGGTGGAGTTCTCCCGTGCCAAGGACGAGATGTTTGCCCACACCAACATCCCGGAAGCTCCCTGGTTCACGGTGGAGGCCAATGACAAGCGGCGGGCCAGGCTCAACTGCATCCGTCACCTGCTCAGCAAGGTCCCCTACGAGGACATGACCCCGGCGGCGATCGAATTGCCCCCCCGCAAGAGCGGTGGCGATTACCAGCGCCCCCCGATGAACGAGCAGTTCTTCGTCCCCAACGCCTATCTCTGAGACCCCTGGCCGAGCCGCCAGCGGCCCCCCAGCAGCTCCAGCCAGATCAGCACCACCAGCCAGTGGATCAGCACCGGCGGCCAAAGGGAACCGGTGGCCTGGTAGGCGATCACACAGACCACCCCCAGCAGGCTGGCCAGGAGCAGGAAGCGGCCGTCGTCGAACAGGCGCCGTCCCTGGGGATACCAGAGCCGTCCGGCCAGTGGATGCCAGACCACGAACAGCCCCACGCTCAGGGCCCCCCAGGCAGCGCTCTCCCATCCGCCCAACCCATCGAGTGGGTGGGGCAGCAGGGCGGCCCGGAACAGGGTTTCTTCGATCAGGGACGGCGTCAGCAGCAGGATCACCGCCTGGCGCACCAGTACCAGGGGCCGCACCCGTGGCCGTTGCAGCGGCAGGAAGCCTGTCCAGCGCCCCAGCGCCAGGGCCATGGCGGTGTAGCCCCCCAGCAACAGGGCGACCAGGGCCAGCCCACGGCCGGTGAGCGGTGTGAAGACGGCATCCATCAGGCGGGGGAGGACCACTCCCACCAAGGGGAGTTGGCCCAGCAGCTGGGTCGGCGCCAGGGGGGCCAGGCGCTGGTCAGCTCCAGGAAGTTGGTTGGTGCGCACCAGATGCAGGCGGTCACCGTGGCGCAGGAACACCCCGGCCATCTCGTCATGGGCCCGGCGGGGCAACATGGAACGCCAGCTGAGCACCCCATCCCACAGTCTCCGGCTGGCCTTGAAGCGGTCGGGGCTATCGCCTGGACTGTCCATCAGGGAGGCGTTGTGGCGCCAGTCGCCGCGCACCATTCCAAAGGGGGTCAGCAGGGAATCAAGGGCCTGGGCCAGTGAGGCCAGCCGGGGCAGCTCGCTGCCGTCCAGCTCCCGGCGACGGCGACGCAGTTGGTCGATGGCAATCCAGAGGGCCTGGCTGGAGTCCTGCACGCAGGAGATGGCCGGGCTGACCAGGGACACCCCGACGCCGTCGCCGCTGCGATAGCGAGCCATCAGCACCTCCGCCTGGATCGCCAGTTCCTCCAGCAGTAGGGGGTCGGTCCGCACCAGCACGTCGGAGATGGGCCGCGTTCCCAGCCAGCCCCGCTGCAGGTTGCCGGTGTAGGCGCTCCAGTCCTGGCTGCCGGAGACGATGCCGTTGGGATTGTTGGCGTAGATCTGGTGGTAGCGCAGGTCGAAACGGGGCTGATCCGTAAAGGGATCGATCACCACCCGGGCGTCCCCGAAGGCGAAATGGCCGGTGACCGTGAAGGCGCTGATCGCTTCACCATCGGGGCCACCGATGCCGCCGAAGTTGTGGATCACCAGGGACCGGTCATCGGGTTGCCATGGGGCGTCTGCGCCGTCGGGACTCAGACCCACTCGGCTGACATGTCCGCGCCGGGTCTGGCCGTCGCTCCAGTTGACCCGGCTGATCTCGTTCAAGCCGGCGGTGGTGCCGCTCAGGAGCCGGTCGCTGGCCAGGGACGTGAGCAGGCGGGGCTCCAGGGCCTGGGCGGTGAAGGTCCCGTCGCCATCCGGGGCGCCGTAGAGGTACCAGCCGTCGGCGCCTGCTGGCGTCGCCAGCAGTCCCTCCGGGTCGAAAAAGCTCCGGCCGTGGCGATCGGGAGGCTGGCGGGGCAGCCGCACGTTCTCGATCGCGCCGCTGAATCCCTCCTGGCGTCGGTCGTAGTGCTGCACCTGGAAGCGTTCCGGATCCGCAGGATCGCGGGAAAGCAGCCGCACCAGCCCCACCCAGCGGCCGGTGCTCTGCAGGGGTGGACGGCCGATGCGGAGCATGGGTTCCCCATCCCATTGCTCACGTTCCACCTCCTCAAGCGCCACGGTGATGTCGTCGTGGGGATGGGCCCCGGCCAGGGTCTGCAGCGGCCCCACGTCATCGCGACCGTCGAGGCGGGTGGGCACCACATTGCCCTGCTGAGCCGCAAGGCGGGACTCGGCCCCGAGGCGCACCGGTGTTCGCACTTTCCCCACGAGGGCCCGGAGCCTCGGCGCGTCCTGCCAGCCCAGGCGCAGACGCCGGCCGATCAGGTCCTCCTGGCCAGCCGGGGCCTGCTCCACCTCCAGCCATACCCAGTCGCCGCTGCCTGTGGCCATCTCCGCCGCTGCCGGAAGGATCAGCCGTCCGAACCACTCGCCATGGGGCCGGTAGAGGGCCGGATCCGGCCGACGCTCCAGGGGATAGTGCTCTGGACGGTTGAAGGGGGCCCGCCAGGCCAGGTCGTAGCTGGTGGGCGGTGTGCCGCCAAGCGGGGCCGTCACCGCCCGCCCCAGCGGCAGGGTCAGCAGTGCCATGACGCCGAAGGCCATCAGGCCGGCAAGCCAGTGGCGGCGCTGGCGTGGACGCCACATCGGCACTGGCCGTTGCAGGGGCATCAGAGGCTTAGGCCCCCCGATCGCGTTGGATCGCCAGAGCAGCCAGAACGCCACCGGCAAAACCGGAGGCATGGCCGATCCAGCTCACACCTGGGGGACTCAGGAAGGGCAACAGGCTGGGAAGGGCACCTCCGTAGGCGAACAGGGCTGTGAGGGACAACAGAATCGAGAGCGGACGCCGCTCCAGCCAGCCGATCAGCAGAAGGTAGCCCAGCAGTCCGTAGATCACCCCGGAAAGGCCGTGGCTGGCCTGGTGCCAGAACAACCAGACCGGAATGGCCGTGGCATAGACCCCGAGCCACACGGCTAGGTAGTCGCCCCGGCTTTTGGCCAGCACCAGCCAGGACAGGGGCAGGAACCAGAGGCTGTTGCTGATCAGGTGCCCGAAGCCTCCGTGGCTGAAGGGGGCGGTGAGGACGCCGAGGAAAGGCCCCCCGGGCACCATCGGCAGATTCCAGCGCCCCCCGAAGACCAGCTGGTCAACGATCTCCTGAACCCAGGGCACCGCCAGGATCAGCAGGGGCAGCAGGGCCACTCCCTTGAGACGGGACAGGCTGCGGTCGAGCCGCTGGGCAAGGGTTCCGGCCATGGCCGCCGATGGGTGGGCAGAGCGTTCCGGGGCTGTCCTAGCTCCCCAGCGGGCCGCTCAGCAGCCACCACCACAGCGGAACCGAGACCAGGGCCAGCCCCGTGCTCCACAACACCAGAGTTGCCACTGCTTCGGCGGCCTCCTGCTGCCCGGCAGCGGCTGCCCCCTCCGGCCCGGCTCCGGCGGCTTCCGTGAGCAGCAACACCGAGATGGCGGTGGGTGCCGCCGCCTGCAGCACCACCGCATTCCGCAGCAGGGTGGGTAATCCCAGCAGGCTGGCGAGCAGCAGCATGGCCAGTGGCAGCCCCAGCAGCTTGCCCACCAAGGCCAGCGTCAGCCCCGGTGCCCTGACAGGGCTGGGATGGCGGCTCCTGAGCATCAGACCCAGCCGCATCCCAACGATGGACAGGGCCACCAGGACCACCAGGCGTGCCGGCCACCACAGCCACTGGGCCAGCGTGGCGCTCCAGGGGGTCTGGTACACGAGCACGGCGAGCCCCAGGCCCCGGATGGCCGGGCTGGTGGCCAGGCCCCGCAGCAGCTGGTTGACGCTGCCGGCGTGCCGGTCCACCAGCAGCGGGCCGAGGCTCCAGGTGATCAGCGTGGCCATCAGATCGAAGGCGATCGTGAAGCCGATGGCCCCAGAGGGGAGCAGGGCCAGGGCCACCGGCAGCCCCCAATAGCTTGTGTTCCCCACAATGCAGCCCAGCTGCAGGCCGCCGCCGGGGATCTGGCGGCGCAGGGCCGGCAGGCGCAACAGCAGCAGGCCCAGGCCCGAGGCGGCCGCGGCCATCAGCGCCGCGGTGAGCAGGTTGGGCTGGAAGCCCGCGCGCAGCAGCAGGGCTACCAGCCCGATGGGAATGCCCCAGGAGATCAACGGTGGGGCCAGCTTTCCAGGCAGCCCTGGGAAGCGCATCCCGAGCAGCAGCCCAATCCCCAGGGCGGGAACCAGTTCGAGCAGGAACCGCAGCACCAGCCCTCCTCCCATCCGTGGGGCGCCCCCACGATGACGGCCCCGGGCCACCGGCGCTGCCTAGGGTCGTCGCACTCCCATGGTGTCCAGGCTTCCGATGCAATCCCCCATGCGCTCCGGCGCAGACAACGGCTTCAGTGGCCTCTGGCAGCTGATCTTCGCGGCCGCGCTGGGAGGACTGGTGTTGCTGACCCAGACGGTGTTCATCGTGCCGGCGGGCAGCGTCGCCGTGGTCACCACCCTGGGCAAGGTCACCGGCGCACCGCGCCAGCCGGGGGCCAACTTCAAGGTCCCCCTGGCCCAGAACACCTCCCTCTTCGATGTGCGCACCCAGGTGCGTCCGGAGCAGTTCTCCACCCTCACCAAGGACCTGCAGGTGATCCAGGCCACCGCCACGGTGAAGTACGCCATGAAGCCCGCCGAGGCTGGCCGCATCTACGAAACGATCGCCACCGACGACCAGCAGATCTATCCGCGGGTGATCCAGCCGTCCCTGCTCAAGGCCCTCAAGTCGGTGTTCTCCCAGTACGAACTGGTGACCATCGCGACCGAGTGGAACTCCATCTCTGAGCTGGTGCAGGAGAAGGTGGCGGAGGAGCTGCGCAAGTTCGACTACGTGACCGTCCAGGGTCTGGATCTCACGGGCCTGCAGATCGCCGAGGAGTACCGCGCCGCCATTGAACAGAAGCAGATCGCCGAGCAACAACTGCTGCGAGCTCAGACGGAGGTGCTGATCGCCGAGCAGGAGGCCAAGCGCTACCAGACCCTCAACTCCAGCCTCGACGACCAGGTCCTCTACAAGCTGTTCCTGGATAAGTGGGATGGTCAGACGTCGGTGGTGCCCGCCCTGCCAGGAGCGGCGGGGGGCGGCAACCCGGTGATCGTCAACGGTCGCCGCTGAACTGACGGCCCATGGCTCCCGGCATTCTTGATGTGGATCTGCTGGCCTTCGAGCGGGGCAGCCAACGGGCCAGGGACGCCGTGGTGGATGGCGTCAAGCGCAGTCTGGCCACCGGTTTCGTCTACACCAGCTGCGATCTCCCCGTCGATCTGCTGGATTCGGCCTACGGCCTCCTGCAGCGGTTCTTCGCCCTGGAGATTGAGGTCAAACGGCGTTTCGGCGCCCCCGGCGCCAGCGGCCAGACCGGCTACACGGACCTGCTGGTGGAGACCGCCGCCGGCAGCGCGCATCCCGACTGGAAGGAGATGCTGAACTGGTCGGCCCCTCTGCCCCTGGGCCATCCCCTGCGGCGTCGGTTCCCGGAGTTCTATCCCGAACCGATCCTGCCGGAAGCGGTGATACCGGGCATCACGGCCCTGCTGGCGGAGTTCCACCGGGCGATCGCCGATCTGCAGCGACGCTTTCTGCGGGTGATCGCCCTAGCCATGGGCTGCGCCGAAGAGTTCTTCGAGGAGATGGTGAGTGAGGCCCCCACCCTCACCCGGGCCCTGCGCTACCCGCCCATGGCCCAGGCCCCGGCGGGGGGCCATCTCTGGGCGGCGGCCCATGGGGACATCAACCTCATCACCGCCCTGCCGCGAGCCACGGGACCAGGACTGCAGGTGCGTGTGGCCGGGGAATGGCTGGAGGCCACACCGCCGGAGGGACGGGTGATCATCAACACCGGCTTGATGCTGGAACGTCTCAGCAACGGCCGCATCCCCACCGGCTGGCACCGGGTGGTGGCTCCCGCCGGGGCCTGCGGTGAGCGCTTCAGCGTCGTCCAGTTCTGCCATGCCAGGCCCTGGACGATCCTGGCGCCCGTGCCGTCCTGCTGCGGGCCCGATCACCCGCAGCGCTTCAGCGCCATCCGTGCCGCCGATGCCCTTGAGGAGGTGCTGTACCGCATCAACCTGCTGGAGAACGAACCGGTGCCCGGCGGGACAACTGGCTAATCACGAGTCCACCGTCGCCCATCAGTTCAACGATCCATGGGGCCGGGATCCGCTCGATATCGCCAGTGTCGATGTTCAGCACCCTGGCGAAGTCCGTTGGGGCAGGGCCGCTGAGGTCGCAGATCCGACCGATGAACCAAGGCTTGCCGGCCATGGCCACCACGGCCAGGTGGCCCGGGCGGGCGTCCCGGAAGCGCTGGGGGTTGGCCCGCCTGAGGGGGGCCAACGCAGGATCGATCTGACCGGGCGCCATGGCTGAGCTCTGGTACATCCGTACTGTAGCTGCGGCGCGTTGAAGTGCCAGTGGCGGCTGAATGGCGCATAGGCTGAGCTGGACACGGGGAGAAAGCCATGGGCGAAGGCACCAATGCCATGGGCGAAGGCACCAAGAAAGGTGGTGATCAGGCCTTCCGCTACGAGCCCGTGGAGCGTTTCGGGGAGGGGCTCACCACGTCCCGCCCCTGGAATCTGGCCGCCCTGGCGGGGGTGGAGCGGCTCAACGGGCGTGTGGCGATGCTGGGGTTCGTGGCGGCCCTGATTGGCGAGGAGCTCACTGGCAAAGGAGCCCTCGGCCAGCTGGCCCTGATGCTGCGCTGGCTGCTGGGCTGAGGGCCCAATCGCTGGGCGATCGACCGCTGGCCCCTGGCCCGGCGACCCGCTCCTGTTGAAACCCACCACCACAAATGGCACGGGAGTCTCCATGGAAAGGCTCAATGAAGAGTCCCGTGGTCACACTGGAAGGGAGAAGGACGGCAACGCGATCCATGACGACGGGAGCCAAGAAGCATTCTCTCTACATCTTGATGATCAGCATTCATGGCCTGATCCGGGGAGAAGATCTTGAGCTGGGTCGTGATGCTGATACCGGTGGCCAGACCAAATATGTTGTGGAACTGACCAGGGCCCTGGCTCGCCAGTCAGCCGTTCGTCAAGTGGATCTGGTCACCCGATGCGTCAGGGATGCTGGTGTTTCAACGGATTACGCGACGCCGATGGAGGTGCTGGACCGCAAGGCACGCCTGATTCGCATCACTGCCGGACCAGACGGCTATATCCCCAAGGAAGAGCTCTGGAGCCATCTCGATACCTTCACCGACGAGCTGTTCGCCTGGCTCCATCGCCAGCCCAGTCTGCCGGATGTGCTGCATAGCCACTACGCCGACGCCGGCTACGTGGGCGTTCGCCTCTCCCACCTCACGGGGTTGCCCCTCATCCACACCGGCCACTCCCTCGGTCGGGACAAGGTTCGCCGCCTGCTTGCCCTCGGCTTGTCCGTCGAAGAGATCCAGCAGCGCTACAAGATGTCCGAGCGGATCAGTGCGGAAGAAGATGTGCTGAACTGCGCCAATCTCGTGATCACCAGCACTCACAATGAGATCGAGGATCAATATGAGCTTTATGACTGCTATACACCAGACAAGATGTCGGTCATCCCACCGGGAACCGATCTAAATCAATTCCATCCTCCTGCCTCCAGGGATGAACCTGTCGCGTTTTCCAGCACCCTCAGCAAGCACCTAAGGGAGCCTGACAAGCCGATGATTCTGGCACTCTCAAGGCCAGATCAACGCAAGAATATCGTTTCACTCCTGGAAGCCTACGGGCAGTCACAGCATCTCCAGAAGATAGCCAATCTTGTGATTGTGGCAGGCAATCGAAACGATATCCGTGAACTTAATGAGGGCGCTCAGGCTGTCCTGACGGAGCTTCTTCTTGTCATTGACTGCCACGAGTTGAACGGGCTTGTGGCTTTGCCCAAGCACCATTCCTCCAGTGATGTGGCGGAGATTTATCGGTTGGCAGCCTTTTCGAAGGGTGTGTTCGTCAATCCTGCCCTCACCGAACCCTTCGGTCTGACCCTGCTTGAAGCGGCGGCCAGTGGACTGCCGCTCGTGGCGACGGAGGTCGGCGGACCCGTGGACATCATCGGTAATTGCAGAAATGGATTGCTGATTGATCCTCTTGATGAAGCTTCGATCACCAGCGCCTTGCTCCAGATACTGGAAGATCAGGCACTTTGGTCGAGGTTTTCGGCCAATGGACTCAAGAATGTCGCCAGGTTCTATTCCTGGGAAGCCCATGCCCAAAGGTATCTTGAGAGATTGCAGACTCTGGTATTTCAGCGCCGGGACGTTTCCCGACCGTCACGCCTGTCCAACCCCCCGGCTGTCCAGACTCGAACCTGTGCGATCTTCACCGCTATCGATAACACCCTGCTTGGCGATGCTGAAGCTCTTGCCCAGTTTGTGACAGTGATGCGGCAGCAGCATCGCAGGGTCCTCTTTGGCATTGCCACAGGCCGACGCCTGAACTCAGTTCTCAAGATTCTGAAGGTTCATTCCATCCCGATGCCAGATGTGCTGATCACCAGCCTGGGGACGGAAATCTATACGCCACCCCAACTGACAACAGATATCTCCTGGACTTATCACATCGACCATCTGTGGACCCCGCAGGTGATCAAGCGCTACATGGATTCACTGCCGGGACTGACCTTGCAGCCGAAGGAACATCAGAGCCGTTTCAAGCTGTCCTACTTCTACGACGAGCAACAGGCACCTTCAATGGATGAGATTCTCACGCTGTTGCGTCAGCACGAGCTTTCTGCCCATACCAGCGTTTCCTTCGGGCACTTCCTTGATTTCATCCCCGCCCGTGCCTCCAAAGGGCAGGCCCTGCGCTATGTCGCCAATAGGTGGAAGATCCCCCTGGAGCGTGTTCTGGTTAACGGCGAGTCCCGCGGTGATGAGGATATGTTGCGGGGCCAAACCCTGGGCGTGGTGGTGGACAGTCGACACCGTGAGGAACTGGCCCAGCTCAGCGAATCCGAACGCGTGTATTTCTCCTCCGCATCCCAAGCCTCCGGTATCCTGGAGGCGATTGAACACTATGACTTTTTCCGCTGATCACCCGGATCTCACGCCAACGTTGAAGCAACGGCTGCTCCTCTGCACGGATCTGGATCGCACCCTTCTCCCCAACGGTGAGGCTCTGGAATCCGAAGGAGCCCGAGCGATGTTCGCTCGTGTGGTTGCTCAGCAAGGCATTTCTCTGGCCTATGTCAGTGGCCGGCATCTGGCGTTGGTTGAAGAGTCGATTCGGGTGTATCGACTTCCGGAACCTGACTGGATCCTTGGGGATGTCGGCAGCTCCATTGTTCAACGAGGCACCCATGGCTGGTCCCTGCTGGACCGATGGTCACGGCACATCGCTTCCGATTGGCGGGGGCTCGCAGCAAAAGATCTGGCCGTTCTTCTCTCAGGACTCCAGGGCATGACGTTGCAGCCGGAAGACAGGCAGAACACGCATAAGTTGAGTTACTTCGTTTCCCTGGATGTTGATCTGCCGGCCTTGATGCGGGCCATCAACAGCCGGCTGGATGAAGGGGCTCTTGCGGCCAACCTGATCCACAGCGTGGATGAGCAAGGAGCGATCGGGCTGCTTGACATTCTGCCGCAGCGGGCCAGCAAGCTCCATGCGATCGAATTCCTCATGCGGAAGCAGGGATTTAACGCTGACCAGACGTTGTTTGCCGGTGACAGCGGCAATGATCTTTCCGTGCTCACCAGTTCGCTGCCTGCGGTGCTGGTGGCCAATGCCCATCCTGCTGTGGTCGAGCAGGCTACTGCGGAGGCTAGGCAAAACGGTACGGCGGATCGCTTATATCTCGCCAGAGGTGGGTTTCTGGGCATGAATGGCAACTACAGTGCGGGCATCCTGGAAGGGATGGGCCACTTCCATGCCGATGTCCTAAGGGGGATGGATTGAGCTGATGCAGATGTGCTGTCCGATCACCATCTTTGGAGAAGTTCTTTTCGATTGCTTTCCTGATGGCGCGGTGGTTCTTGGTGGCGCCCCTTTCAACGTGGCCTGGCATCTGAGAGGTTTTGGCCTGTCTCCCAGTTTCATCAGCAGGGTTGGCACAGATGCTCTCGGCGAAGCTATTTGTTCCTCCATGCAGTCATGGGGCCTTGATCATTCATTTCTGCAGACCGATCCTTGCCATCCCACAGGCAAGGTGAGCGTCACCCTTGAGGATGACGAACCCCACTATGAGATTGTGCCGGAAAGTGCCTATGACTTCATTCTGCCGACAGATGATGAGCGGCTTCCGGCCACGGGACTTCTCTACCACGGCTCCCTGGCCCTGCGCCATGCCGCTTCTGCCGCGGCATTGGCAGCCCTCAAGGCCCGGCATCGAGGCAAGATCTTTCTGGACGTGAACCTGCGCAGTCCCTGGTGGTCGCCGGAAACGGTCCTCCCGTTGGTGGAGGATGCTGACCATGTCAAGCTCAACGCAGCGGAGCTCGGCCTGCTGGCGACGGACCTGTCCGATAGGGCAGACGATGCCAGTCTTGCGGCATCAATGCACCACTTTTCCAATCGCTACCAACTGGAGTCTTTGATCGTCACCCGCGGCGCCTTGGGAGCCATGTTATGGAACTGTGGCGAGATTCTGGCCGTCGGCCCTGCTGCCGATACCCACGTCGTCGATACGGTGGGTGCAGGGGATGGATTTGCCGCCGCCTACCTGCTCGGGCTCAGCCAGCAGTGGCCTCCGCAGGAGAGCCTGGAACATTCCAGAGACTTCGCTGCTGAGCTGGTGTCGCGCAGGGGTGCGACCATCGATGACGCCCATGTTTACAAGGCGTTTCTGGCGTCATGGAGTTTGAACTGAGTCGATGTACGAGCAAATTTCCCACTCTCTGCTGAACTCCATTCTCGATGATCTTCGTCCGGAGATTCGTCGCCAGGATCTGCGTCACTTCTATACCAGGCTGGGTGCCAACTTTTACGCCATCCATTCCCTGTTTGTCACCCTGTATGGTCACCGGGACGATTTCAAGTTCCAGCTGCTGCGCCTCGTTGAGACCATGGCCCGTGGCTATATCGATCGATCGCCTGAACTCGAATCACTCGATATCCAGAGGGAGGATGACTATAATTGGTTTCTCTCCCAGAAGTGGGTGGGAATGGCTGTGTACTCCAATGGCTTTGCGGAGAACCTGCCTGATTTAGAGACCAAGATTGGCTATTTTCAGGAGCTTGGTATCAACATGGTGCATATCCTGCCCATTTTGAGATGTCCAGCCGGCAAGAGTGATGGCGGCTATGCGATCAGTGACTTTCGCCAGATTGACGAAAGAGTTGGTACCATCGATGATCTGCGCCGAATAGCGGACGAGTTCAGGAAGCGAGACATCCTGCTAGTTCTCGATATTGTCTTGAATCATACGTCCGATGAGCACGAATGGGCCCAGCGGGCGATTGCGGGAGAGCAGCATTATCGGGATTATTACTATGTTTATGAGAACAGGGATATTCCTGATGTCTTTGAGCAGAGTATGCCCGAAGTCTTTCCTGAATCAGACCCGGGCAACTTTACCTGGAATGAGGCGATGGGGCAATGGGTCATGACGGTGTTTCATGACTATCAGTGGGATCTGAACTATTCGAATCCAGCCGTTTTTATTGAAATGCTGGATGTGTTGCTGTTCTGGGCCGACCAGGGTGTGGACGTTCTGCGTCTTGACGCCGTGGCCTTTCTCTGGAAGAAGCTCGGCACCACATGCCAGAACGAGCGCAAGGCCCATCTGATCCTGCAGCTGATGAAGGATTGCTGCCAGGTGACGGCGCCTGGCGTGCTGTTCATTGCCGAGGCCATCGTGGCACCCACCGAAATCACTAAATACTTTGGCGAAGATGCCATCGTGGCTAAGGAGTGTGAAATCGCCTACAACGCCACTTTGATGGCTTTGCTGTGGGACAGCGTGGCCACCAGAAACACCAAGCTGCTCTTGCAGGGCCTCAAGAGTCTGCCGAGCAAACTTGAGCGGGCCACCTGGCTCAACTATGTGCGCTGTCACGATGATATCGGCTTTGGCTTTGACGACAAGGACATCGAGCAAGTGGGTTATGAACCACGGGCCCATCGCCGCTTTTTGATCGACTACTTCAAGGGTACGTTTGACGCGATTCCGCGGGGCCTCGCGTTCATGCCCAACGACACCACTGGTGATGCGCGGGTCTGTGGCTCGCTCGCCTCCCTGGTCGGTCTGGAGACGGCGCTGGAATCGAAGGATCAGAAACTCATCGCCACGGCGATCAGCCGCATTCTGCTGATGCACGGCATCATTCTTTCCTTCGGCGGCATTCCGCTCATCTATAACGGTGACGCTCTTGGGGTTTTGAATGATTACAGCTTCTATGAAGATCCTAGTAAGTGCATTGATAATCGCTGGGTGCATCGTCCGAAGATCAATTGGGACAAGGCAGAGCTCAGAAGAAAGCAGGGAACGGTTGAGAACACCATTTTCACGGCGATGAGGAAGATGATTTCCATCCGCAAGGAAATCTCTGCTTTTGCTGATTTCAATAACCGTGAAATCCTGCAACTGGAGAGTGAGCATCTTCTGGCCTTCGTGCGCTTTAACCATCTGCGGCCTTCGGAGCTGGTCCTGGTGGTGGCCAACTTCAACGACCAGCCGAGATTCTTCGATCTCGACGGATTGACGCCTTCGGTCTTCAGCAGTCACGACCGCCTCATCGATCTCCATTCGGGCCGCAGTCCATCCCAGTCCTCCAGCCGCATCGTGCTTCAGGCTTACCAGTTCTATTGGCTGACCAAAACCTGATGCCCAGCAGGTCGTCCTGCCTAACGCACCGGATCCGGCCTCCTTTCCCTCAGCGTTCTTGTCCCCTTCGGTTGATGGCTCCCTTGCCCATGCGCGTGGTCACCCCGGTTCTGCTGGTTCTGCTGTTGGCCTCCACCGCCGTGGCGGTGACCACCGTGACGGCGGAGCGGCCCCCCGGTGCCAGTGCCGCTGCCGAACCGTCCCAGCCACCGCCTTCCCAGCCACCGTCCCAGCCGTCGTCGCCCCCGCTGACGCCCCCGCTGACCGCGCCGACCGGTACCGCCGATGGGGCTCCCCGGTCCTACCCACGCTTGCCGCGGGATCCTGCGGCCATCGCCGCCCAGCTTGCGGTCCTGGAGCCGGCCCTGCGCGCAACGGCCACGCCGGCCGATCAGCTGCCCGACCTGGGCCACCGCCAGCAGGTGATCTATCGCCGGCTTGCCCTCGATCCGTCCCTGGCCGCTCGGGTGCGGGGGTACCTCCCCGTCCGCTGGCAAGGGGTCATGGACCATCACCTGGGGGCCCGCCGGGAGTTCCTGGCCATGCATCGGGGTGGGCCTCGCTCCGCAGTCGTTCCCGCCTGGCGGATCATCCCTCCGGAACCAGCCGCCAACCTGCTGCGCTATTACCGCGAGGCGGCCGCTGCCACGGGCATCCCCTGGGAGGTCCTGGCCGCTGTGAATCTGGTGGAAACGGGTATGGGCCGCATCGATGGTGTTTCCGTTGCCGATGCCAGGGGACCGATGCAGTTCCTTCCCAGCACCTGGGCCCAGCGAGGCATCGGACAAGGAGACATCCGTGATCCAGAGGATGCGATCCATGCCGCTGCCCGCTATCTGGTGCGTCGGGGCGGCCTCAAGGACATCCGCAAAGGGCTCTGGGGATATAACAACAGCAACCGCTATGTCAGGGCCGTTCTGCACTACGCGGAACTGCTCCGCATGGATCCCCAGGCGTTCACAGGCTTTTACCACTGGGAAATCCACTACGTCTCCGCCGCCGGCGACCTCTGGCTGCCGGTGGGATACAACCAGCCCAGGCCGCTGGCGGTCACCACCTACCTGGAACGCTTCCCCATCTCGGCTCCTCCCGGACGCTGAAGCACCCTGCCAGCATGAAAGCCCCCTCGTCCGCGGCCCTGGATGACCCAGTTGCAAGCGATCAACATCGCCAAGGTGACCACCATGGTGGCCCTGCTGGTCCCTGCCCTGGTGCTGGGGCTCGATTCACCTCGGGTGGTGATTTACCTCTCTCTGCATCTCACCTACTGCCTCTGGTGGCTGCTTGAAGAGGTGCTGTTCCCCTGGCGGTCGCGTCAGCTTTTCACCGACGTGGTCAAGCCCCTGCAGGCCGTCGCAGTGGTGCTCTATGTCGGCGTGTTCTATGCCCTGCCGGGGTGGCTCGCGATGGCCAATGACCAGCCCCTGAGGCCGCTGACGATCGCCCTGGGGCTCACCCTCTACATCTTCGGATCGCTTCTGAACACGGCGGCTGACGTGCAGAAGGGAACGGCCAAAGAGCTCGGGGCCACCCTGGTGGCGGATGGTGCCTGGCGCCGGGTCCGCCATGTGAATTACCTGGGCGACCTGCTCCGCTACAGCAGCTTTGCGGTGATCGCCGGTTCGCCGTGGGCCTGGTTGCTGCCCGCTTCGGTGCTGGCGCTGTACCTGCCTCGCATGATCCAGAAGGAAGCCTCCATGGCAAACCGCTACCCCGGTTTCGAGGCCTATCGCCAGACCAGTTGGTGGCTGCTGCCCGGTCTGCTGTAAGTAACTCAGTCGAGGCCCCTTCCAAGCAGCACATCCCTGGCTCCATTGACAGCCTGCATGGTGTCGTGGCGACCGCCACGGTCGGGGTGATGTTCGGCAGCGGCCCGTTTCCAGGCCAGGGTCACGTCCGATTCCCGCAGCCGACCCGCCAAGGCCAAGCCAAGCCTGGAGCGAGCTTCGATCGCCTCAAGGCTGGGGCTGCGGCCGAGGGGACCATGGTCGGCGGCGGAGAGGCCTGTGCCCTTCTTTCGCCGACCCTTGGTTCCCGCAGGTTTGCCTTTGCCCCCAGAGCGGGACTTGGCAAAGCCCTTGGTCTCAGATTCCTGGCCCCCTTCTCCTGCGGCACTGCTGGCTTCTGCAGGCCTCAGTGACACCAGGGAAAGGCGCGGTTCGAGCAGGGAGCGAGCCATGGGTTCAGGTGCCAGCTCGGCCGGTGCGTCAGAGGGTGATCGTGTCTCAGACCGAAGCGTCGAGGCTGGGGGCCATGTCGATGCTCAGTTCGGCGAGAAGATCGGCGGTCAGCAGATCGGTGGTTGCAACGTCCGAAGCCAGGAGATCGGCGGATTCTGTGCTGATCTCGGCGACTTCAGGAGCCATCATCGCCTCGGGTGCCAGGCCACGGCCGCCAGCCATCGCGGGGGCGATACAGGCCAGGGCCAGACCCACCATCAGGGCGAACAGGAAGGAAAGGGCTCGCATCGGACACTCAGAGCAAAGCGCCACTGTCCTAACACTGCTCTGGTCGATTGCGCTGTCGGCACGCAAGGATGCCTCCATGCCCAGACCCGTTCCTCCCCCAGCCCCGGGCATGGCTTACGCGGGATTCTGGGTCCGCACGGCAGCCTCTCTGATTGATTCGGTGTTGCTGCTGCTCGTCACGGCACCGTTACCGCTGCTTCTTTTCATCCTCCCCAGCGAAACGGCTGTTCTGATCCTGAGCACGGCGATCTCGGCCCTGCTGGTGATCTTCTTCTGGCGCTGGAAACAGGGCACCCCCGGCAAGTTGATGCTGCGCCTGAGGATCGTGGATGCCGACTCCGGAGGTGAACCTTGCCTGCGCCAGTGGTGCCTGCGCTACATCGGTTATGTCCTCTCCAGCCTGCCTTTGCTGCTGGGTTTCTTCTGGGTGCTCTGGGATCCCCGTGGCCAGGGCTGGCACGACAAGCTCGCCGGCACGGTGGTGATCCATCCCACCCGCAGGGAATCCCCGATCACCGCCTCCAGGACGTAATCCGGGAATGCTGGTAAGGGATCCCCTGACTCCCCCGTCACCGGCCATGACAGCTCACCCCCTAGATCCCCTGGATGAGGCCATTGCCGCTCGCCGGGCCCAGGACCCCCTGGTCGGCGCCAAGATCGGCGCCGAAGAGGTCAGCCGCCGTCTGCTCCAGGCCATGGCCACGGACAAAGGCGTGCATGTCGAATCACTCCTGGCGGTGTGCGGCTCCCTGGCGGGCCACGCCTGGCAGGCTTGCCTGAGGGCCCGCGCCCGGGCGGCCGGCCAGACGGAGCCTGTGGGACTGCACGTTGTCGGCACCCAGAACGGGGCGGCCTATCTGGTCGGTGAAGGTCTGGCCCATGGGTTGTTCCATGATCGGTACTCCACCTGGGGCCTGGCCGCCGCCGCCGCCCAGCAGGCGGGCTGCATGGCTCTGCCTGACCCGATGGCGTTGTGGCGTCACGGGATGGACAGCCTGGGCCAGGAGGCCTTCGGCGTGCCGCAGGTGCCCAGCCGGCACCAGCCTTCGCCGGAGTCCCTCCAGTCGCTGCCAACCCTCTGGCCGGCCCTGCTGCCGATGGTGCTGCGGTTCTGCCCAGACCCGGAGGAGTGGCCGATCCTGTTTGGTCTGCTGACCCAGAAGGTCATCACCATGGGCCGGGAGGTGATTGATCCCTGTCTGGGCCTCCGCATCGTGATGGACACCGCCATCGCCAACGCCATGGTGATCCTTCCGGAGAGCCAGGAGTCTGCCGCTGGGACATGAGCGGCTCGCCACCGGCGCTGGCGCCTTGGCAGTCACGCCCCGGGGCGTTACCAAGGTCTGCACGGCCCAAGCAGCAGACGGATGGCATCCCGGTTCCGATGGTCCCTGACGGTTCTGGCGCTGCCATGGCTGCTGCCGTTGTCACTGGTACCGCTGCCCGTGCTGGCGACCGGCGAGCTCCCGCCCCGGCCGTCCGAGGTTCCCCTTGAGGTGCCGGTAGGGGATCTCGGACAGAACGAACGGCTGCCGGAGTCGCTGCGCTCCCGCTATCTGCCGGTTGCGGCCGGGGCAGCCCCGGCCCTGCAGGCCGGTGCCCTGGGGTATCCCCTCGGGCAGCGGCCCACGGAACAGGCCTCCTTCGGATGGCGGCTGGCCGACTCCCGCAACGCCTGGCGGATGCACACCGGCCTTGACCTGATCGTCCCGGAAGGATCGCCTGTGTTTTCAGTACTGCCGGGCACCGTGCGCCTGGTGGATGAGGTGGGTGGCTACGGACTGACCGTGGTGGTTGACCATGGTCTGGGTTGGCAGAGTCTGTATGCCCACCTGCTGGATGTGGCGGTGCTGCCCGGGGAGAGTCTTGCTGCGGGGCAGAGCCTCGGTCGGGTGGGCAGCAGCGGGTCGGCCAGCACCGCCCATCTGCACTTCGAGTGGCGTCAGATGCGGCAGGGGCGACTGGTGGCGGTGGACCCCTCACCCCTGCTTCAGCCGACGGGGACGTCCCCCGCGCTGGCGGGGCGGGCGCCCCTGCCGCCGCTCCCTTGAGCCAACGCGCCGGACCCTCTGGGGCTTTTGCCGCTCAGGGCCTGTCCGGATCCAACGGCAAACCTTTCAGAGCAAGGGCCATTCGCCGTGCCCCAAGGAGCAGCGGGTAGAGCCGAGCGCTGCGGGACGGCCCATCGAACAGGGGCACCAGCAGCTGCAGCAGGGGATCACTCGGGTGCATCAGGCCGCACAGGTGCCGCACCGCCTCAGCACCGTGCCAGGCCCTGTCCCCCTGGAGCAGAACCGCCCCTTCCGCCAGCACCAGGCCCCGCTTCCGCAGATCCCGGCGCAGACCCGCGTCGGCCCGCCCATCCACGATGCGCAGGTTTGGAATCCCGCCCCGCACTTCACTGCTCAAGGCGAAATGGCGGCAGAACGGGCAGCCGCCGTCGTAGACGAGCAGCAGCGGCTGGTGGTCCGGATCGGCCGATCGGGCGGCGGTCCCGCCTGCTGCGGAAGGGGAGAGCACGGGACGAAAGCCTGGGAATCGGCTCTATGGATCAAGATCTCGATTCTGTCGCCGCAGAACGCTCAACGGGTCGGGGACCCCGAGGTTTCATTTCGGCATGTCCTGACAGGCGGCAGGATTCTGTGATCCTCGGCACCATTCGATTTCTCAGAACCGCTAGATCTTCCACCATTGGTGATGAAAGAGATGCTTACACCCAACACTCGCCTGCGGTTGCAGGACATCATCGGGAGAATTGCCGATTCCCGGCCCGTCAGTTTACGCGAGCGCATCTATGTTCAGAAGTTCGCCGACCGCGACGCCAGTGTCTGGAGCTGGTTGCGGCGGGCTCAGCGTGAGCAACGGCGGGGAGAGCCCGAAACCGATCTCGAACGGTTCATGGATCAGATGGACCTGATGGGTTCCATCGATTTCAAAGGCTTTGATTCCAACCGGGAGGATCTGGGCGACTGGTTCTCTGGAGCGCCTGGTTGGCTGAAGCGGAGCTGAGCCTTTGCTGAAGTAGTAGAAGCACTCATCGTCGGGTCTTCGTCGCATCGGTAACTGACAACCACGGCGGCCCATGCCTGGATAAGCGGGACGGGATGGAGGTTGTCATGGATGCTTTGCTTTGTAGTTATCGCAACTGTTCGGAACGCATGCGGATCATCCGCTGCTGCGGACCGGGTGGTTTCTTCCTTGAGCGGGTGGTTTTCCCGTTCGAGATTCTCACGTTCTATTGTCCCCCAGCCAGTGACGTAGAGGTCTGGGCAAGGGATTCGTTGGGCGTTGTGCTTACCGAGCTCCTGTCTGCCGACGCCATGGCCATGCAGCAGAGTGAGCTGTCGCCCCGTCCGGAATGGTTGCCCCAGGTCCCGAGCCGAGCGGTGGGGGTCAGGGGAAACGCCAGCTCGGTGTGCCTGCTGCCCCGCTGAAGCCAGCCCCGCAGACGCCTGTCCATGCGACAGGGATTGTCTGCAGCGCCGCCTACCGGGACCACATCACCGGAGCCTGGCACCCGGACTGTCCCGCTCGGGTCGACGCCGTCATCCAGGGGTTGGAGCGCGCCGGTCTGCTGAGCCGGTGTCAGCTGATTCCGCCTCGCCCGGCCACGGACCGGGAACTGCTGCGTTGCCACACCCCACAGTATTTGCAGCGGGTTCAAGAAGACATCCTGGCGGGCCGTGACCAGCTCTCCACCGGCGACACGGCCATCAGCCCGCATTCCGAGCGCACCGCCCGACTGGCGGCCGGCGGCGTTCTGGCGGCCGTGGAGGGCGTCATGGAGGGGCGCGTGCGCCAGGCCTTTGCGGTCGTCAGGCCCCCGGGCCACCATGCCAGCGCCACCAGGGGCATGGGTTTCTGCATCTACAACAATGTGGCCGTTGCCGCCCGCTATCTGCAGGCGGTGCATGGGCTGGAGCGGATCCTGATCGTCGACTGGGATGTGCACCACGGCAACGGCACCCAGGACATCTTCTGGCGTGATCCCTCCGTGCTGTTCTTCAGCAGCCATCAGGCCCCGTTCTACCCAGGGTCCGGCACCCGGCTGGAGCAGGGTGAGGGGCCCGGAGCGGGCTTCACCCGCAACAGTCCCCTGCCGGCCGGCACGACGGGCCGCCAGCTGCTGTCCGCCTGGCGGCAGGAGCTGTTGCCCCTGGCCGAGGTCTTTTCTCCACAGTTCGTGCTGATCTCGGCGGGCTTCGACTCCAGGGGCGGTGATCCCCTGGGAGATTTCCGGCTGGAGGATGGTGATTTCGCTGCCCTGACCCAGCTGCTGATCGACATCGCTGCGGAGTCGGCCCAGGGGCGACTGGTGTCCGTCCTGGAAGGTGGCTACGACCTCCCAGGTCTGGCGTCGGCCAGCGCTGCCCATGTGGGCACACTGCTGGGGATTGGCCCTACGGGCTGACATGCCACCAGAGCCAGCCCTCACGGTTGATCAGCAGGCCCAGGACCACCAAGGCCAGCATCAGCAGGATCTGATCGGCCCGGGCGTCGGGCACCAGGATGTCGGCGACCAGATGGGGGATGTTGGTCAGGGTGTAGACGACGCTGAGCCAGAAGTGGCAGAGGCGCCAGCGTCGCCAGCGGCGTGGGTGAGAAGGATCGCTGGCGGCATAGGCGATCAGAACGATCGCCGCCAGGGGCATCAGGAAATAGGCCAGCATCGCGCCGAACAGCAGCGGCAGCTGGGCAGCCTCCACATGGCTGTGGATCTCCGGCGAGAGCCCGTGGAACAGGGGCATCAGCCCGAGGTCGACGTGGAACAGCATCGCCAGCAGCCAGGCGATCCAGAGGCTGCGCAGTCGCAGGGCGTGATCGATGGCGCCTGCCATGGGGACGCTGCAAGGTTCTTCAAGTCTGGGCCGCTGCTCCACCCCGGTGCCGGAACGGGTCGGTTGGTCGCCGTGCTCTTTACATTGATCAAGTGTTGATTGGGTCCTGACCCCAAGTCCGTTCTTCATGACCTCCTCCACCTCCTCCCTGTCCCAGAACGCCGTCGCCACCGGACCCGCCGGCAGGGCCATGGCCCAGCCCATGGACGCTGGGCTGCTGGAGGGGCTGCAGGAGCATCTGGGTCTTGAGCGCAAGGCCAGCGCCGCCTACTGGGCCATGGCCCTCTGGTTTGCCGAGCGGGAACTGCGCGGTTTCGCTGCCTACCTGATGCAGGAATCCCGTGGGGAGCAGCACCATGCCGGTCTGGTGGCCGACTACCTGATCGCCCGCGGCCAGACGGTGGATCTGGGAGACCTGCCGGCCCCTGGCCAGCAGTGGAGCGATGCCGAGGCGCTCCTGGCCGACGCCTTCCGGTTGGAGGCCGACGTCACCACCTCGTTGCAACTTCTCTATTCCACGGCCGAGCGCGCTGGGGACGTGCGCAGCACGGTCTTCCTCGACCCGCTGATTGGGGGCCAGATTGCTGCCGAGAACGAGGCCGCCCATCTGCTGGGTCGGGTCCGTTTCGGCCGCCTGGAGGCAGCGTCCATGCTGCTGATCGATGGGGAACTGGGGGCGGCCCAGCAGCCGGGGGCCCAGCAGCCGGCGGCCGCCCTGGCCTGATCGGCCCTGGGCCTCTGCCCAGCCCTTCAGCAGGGCAGTGGCCTGCTGGCCACTTCCAGCAGGAAGCTCGCTCCGAGGGGATCGCGCAGGGGCAGGCGCGCCACGGTGCTGGCCAGGCGCTGGATGTCCAGCCGGCGCCGCTGCAGGCGCTCCGCTTCCCGGCGGAGGCGAAGGTGGAGCTGGGCGTCGCGGCAGGCGCTCAGGTGACCATTCAGAAGTTGCCAGCTCTGGTGCAGGGCGGCCATCTCGCGACAGAGGCTGCCGATCAGGCTTTCGGAGGTCTGGGTCGTGGTTGTCATCACGCTTCAGGCGGCCAGGGGGGCGCCATCGACCAGGGCCGGGGCCAGGCGCAGGCCGGATTCACCGCTGGGGACCTGGAGCAGTTCGGCGGCCCGGATGCGGGAGATCAGCCGGGTGGTGGTGACCCGGGTGGTGCCGATCAG
>NZ_JAHLYP010000015.1 GCF_025127995.1 Synechococcus sp. CS-1332
CAGCGCCGTCAAAAAGCAGCCAACAGAAAAGCCACCCTACTCGGGTGGCTTCTCTCAGATCCACTTGGTGGAACTGTTGGCTCACAGGGTGCCTTACGGCTGCCTTGGAGCGGATGTTTTACCTGGCATCGAGCTATTTTCGCAGGGGGCTACCCCCCAACTATCGTCGCCGCTGCTGCGTTTCACAACCGAGTTCGAGATGGATCGGTGTGGTTCCACAGCGCCATGGACACCAGGATAGGTTTCCCATGCTGCAACAACTGTTACGGCATGGGATTGAACCCTGAGAACTGCATAGGTTAGAGCAACAGCTTTCGCTGTCACTCCTCTGAATAAAGAAGTCATCACGCCACTCCCTCACCACAGACTTCTTTCAAAATCTATGGCCGGTCATGGCGGGCTTAGAGCCAGATGTTGGTCAAGCCCTCGGTCTATTAGTACTCCTCCGCTTCACCGGTTACCCGGCTTCCACGTAGAGCCTATCAACGGGTGTTCTTCCCGTGACCTTACTGGCTAACGCCATGGGAATACTCATCTTGAGGTGGGCTTCCCACTTAGATGCTTTCAGCGGTTATCCTCTCCGCACATGGCTACCCAGCGTTTACCGTTGGCACGATAACTGGCACACCAGAGGTGCGTTCCTCCCGGTCCTCTCGTACTAGGGAGAAATCCTCTCAATATTCCTGCGCATGCACCGGATATGGACCGAACTGTCTCACGACGTTCTGAACCCAGCTCGCGTACCGCTTTAATGGGCGAACAGCCCAACCCTTGGGACCGACTTCAGCCCCAGGTTGCGATGAGCCGACATCGAGGTGCCAAACCTCCCCGTCGATGTGAACTCTTGGGGGAGATCAGCCTGTTATCCCTAGAGTAACTTTTATCCGTTGAGCGACGGCCCTTCCACTCAGAACCGTCGGATCACTAAAGCCGACTTTCGTCCCTGTTCGACTTGTAGGTCTCACAGTCAAGCTTGCTTCTGCTTTTACACTCGTCGGCTGATTTCCAACCAGCCTGAGCAAACCTTTGCGCGCCTCCGTTACCTTTTAGGAGGCGACCGCCCCAGTCAAACTGCCCACCTGATACTGTCCGGTCCCCGGATGACGGGTGACCGTTAGAACCCTAGCTCTGAAAGAGTGGTATCTCACCGTTGGCTCACCATTACCCGCAAGCAATGGATCAAAGCCTCCCACCTATCCTGCGCATTCAGAGCCCGGGCACAATACCAAGCTACAGTAAAGCTTCATAGGGTCTTTCTGTCCGGGTGCACGTAGTCCGCATCTTCACAGACAATTCTATTTCGCCGAGCCTCTCTCCGAGACAGCGCCCAGATCGTTACGCCTTTCGTGCGGGTCGGAACTTACCCGACAAGGAATTTCGCTACCTTAGGACCGTTATAGTTACGGCCGCCGTTCACCGGGGCTTCAGTCGCCAGCTTCGCTTACGCTGACCAGCTTCCTTAACCTTCCGGCACTGGGCAGGCGTCAGCCCCCATACATCGTCTTGCGACTTAGCGGAGACCTGTGTTTTTGGTAAACAGTCGCTTGGGCCTCTTCACTGCGACCACCTTGCGGTGGCACCCCTTCTCCCGAAGTTACGGGGCCATTTTGCCGAGTTCCTTAGAGAGAGTTATCTCGCGCCCCTCGGTATTCTCTACCACCCCACCTGTGTCGGTTTCGGGTACAGGCCATCATGCCTTAACGGGTATAGGGCTTTTCTTGGAAGCTTGACATCACCCACTTCGCTGCCGTAGCAGCTCGTACTCACGCCTCAGCTCAAAGTGTTTTCTCCACTTCTCAACGCCTCGAACGCTTGAACCAGTAACCAACATCTGGCTGGGCTAGCCTTCTCCGTCCCCCTTCCCAAAACATGACAGGTACAGGAATGTTGACCTGTTGTCCATCGACTACGCCTTTCGGCCTCGCCTTAGGTCCTGACTAACCCTCCGCGGACGAGCCTGCCGGAGGAACCCTTAGGGTTTCGGGGCATGGGATTCTCACCCATGTTTTCGCTACTCAAGCCGACATTCTCACTTCCATGCAGTCCACGCCCGCTTACGCTAACGCTTCGCCCCACATGGAACGCTCCCCTACCATTTGTATGTTCCTAAGAACATTTAAATCCGCAGCTTCGGTAGACTACTTAGCCCCGTTCATTTTCGGCGCAGGATCGCTCGACCAGTGAGCTATTACGCACTCCTTTGAGGATGGCTGCTTCTAGGCAAACCTCCTGGTTGTCTGGGCAATCCCACCTCCTTTATCACTGAGTAGTCATTTGGGGACCTTAGCTGGCGGTCTGGGCTGTTTCCCTTTCGACCATGGAGCTTATCCCCCACAGTCTGACTGCCTAGTTTCACACAGGGTATTCAGAGTTCGTCTCGATTTGGTACCGCTCTCGCAGCCCGTACCGAAACGGTGGCTTTACCCCCCTGCTATAGCACTAGACGCTACGCCTCAACGTATTTCGGGGAGAACCAGCTAGCTCCGGGTTCGATTGGCATTTCACCCCTAACCACAGCTCATCCGCTGATTTTTCAACATCAGTCGGTTCGGACCTCCACTTGGTATCACCCAAGCTTCATCCTGGCCATGGTTAGATCACCCGGGTTCGGGTCTATAAACACTGACCAACGCCCTATTCAGACTCGCTTTCGCTATGGCTCCACCATTTCCGGTTTAACCTGCCAGTGCCTATAAGTCGCCGGCTCATTCTTCAACAGGCACACGGTCATCCTATGAGTAGGACTCCCATTGCTTGTAAGCTCACGGTTTCATGTTCTGTTTCACTCCCCTCCCGGGGTTCTTTTCACCTTTCCCTCGCGGTACTGTTTCGCTATCGGTCACACAGGAGTACTTAGCCTTACGAGGTGGTCCTCGCGGATTCACACGGAATTTCACGTGCTCCGTGCTACTCGGGATACAGCTAGGCCAGTTTCGTTTTCGCGTACGGGGCTTTCACCCTCTATGGCGCGCCTTTCAAGCGCTTCCACTAACGTCCCTGGTCCACGTTGCTGTCCCACAACCCCGATGGTCGAAACCATCGGTTTAGGCTCTTCCCCGTTCGCTCGCCGCTACTTAGGGAGTCGTTTTTACTTTCCTTTCCTCCAGCTACTAAGATGTTTCAGTTCGCTGGGTTGGCTCGCGCCACCCTATGGATTCAGGTGGCCGTTCTAGGGGTTGCCCCATTCGGAGATTCCCGGATCAAAGCGTGTTTCCAGCTCCCCGAGACTTTTCGCAGGTAACCACGTCCTTCATCGCCTCTGTGTGCCAAGGTATCCACCGTGAGCCCTTTGTAGCTTGACCAATTAACACCACCAACGTTCAGGGTTGTTGAGACCCATTCTTCTACTTTCACCTCTCTTCAACCTTTGATCCTTCGGTTTCCCGATCTCTCTTAGGCTTTGATGGTTTGAAAGAAAGAATCAAACTCTTCCCTCCTCGGCGGAGCGAAAAGACGCTGGCAGCTCTCGGCTCTAAACTCAAGAATCTCCCAGTCAGACGCTTCCTTCCCTTGGCAGTACCAAGAGTCGTTCGCGACCGTCTGGGCATCTATGAGATGCTTTCTTTATCCAGACTTACCTATACAGTTGTCAAGGTTCTTTGCTAGAGTCACTGATCTTTCGCTTCCGCTAAAATCAGCGAGTCCAGCTTCCTTTCAACCACGATCTTTAACAACAGCTATCACTAGCAGTTGATCGATTGGGAATGAAAAGAGGCTGGAGTCCTCAGCTGAACATGTCTTGTCACCTCACCCATCACAATGCATCCTGTTGCCGCTTCGTGGTGGTGGTCTTTACCTCGTTGGATGGAGGTTAGCGGACTCGAACCGCTGACATCCTGCTTGCAAAGCAGGCGCTCTACCAACTGAGCTAAACCCCCAAACACGAATGGGCCATCCTGGACTTGAACCAGGGACCTCACCCTTATCAGGGGTGCGCTCTAACCACCTGAGCTAATGGCCCAGGATCTATCACTCTGACACAAGTTTCTTTCATCACTCAAATTTTTATGACCTTGTTCAGGCCAAAAAATCCGAAAGACTTGGAAACCCTTTGTGGGGTGACCTAGACAAAGTTTAGGAACTGAAAACGAGTCCATCACAACAACCTCAGCGTCACTTCCAATCCCTTTCGGGGCTGGTAGCTCTTCTGCGGCTTTGATGGCTCACCTTGAGGTACCGATCGACCTTCGAGATGACAGGACCGTGGCCTGAGACAAATATGCTTCCCAAGCTTTCGCTTGTTCGGCGCTCAGACATCACGATCAGTTGTGTCTCCCTGTTAGGAGGTGATCCAGCCGCACCTTCCGGTACGGCTACCTTGTTACGACTTCACCCCAGTCATCAGCCCCACCTTCGGCGTCCTCCTCCACAAGGGTTGGAGTAACGACTTCGGGCATGGCCAACTTCCATGGTGTGACGGGCGGTGTGTACAAGGCCCGGGAACGTATTCACCGCAGTATGCTGACCTGCGATTACTAGCGATTCCTCCTTCACGTAGGCGAGTTGCAGCCTACGATCTGAACTGAGCCACGGTTTATGGGATTAGCTAACTCTCGCGAGCTTGCAACCCTTTGTCCGTAGCATTGTAGTACGTGTGTAGCCCAGGATGTAAGGGGCATGATGACTTGACGTCATCCACACCTTCCTCCGGTTTATCACCGGCGGTCTCTCTAGAGTGCCCAACTAAATGCTGGCAACTAAAGACGTGGGTTGCGCTCGTTGCGGGACTTAACCCAACATCTCACGACACGAGCTGACGACAGCCATGCACCACCTGTCTCTGCGCTCCCGAAGGCACTCCCTCGTTTCCAAGGGATTCGCAGGATGTCAAACCCTGGTAAGGTTCTTCGCGTTGCATCGAATTAAACCACATACTCCACCGCTTGTGCGGGCCCCCGTCAATTCCTTTGAGTTTCACACTTGCGTGCGTACTCCCCAGGCGGAACACTTAACGCGTTAGCTACGACACCGAGGGGGTCGATTCCCCCGACACCTAGTGTTCATCGTTTACGGCCAGGACTACAGGGGTATCTAATCCCTTTCGCTCCCCTGGCTTTCGTCCATGAGCGTCAGTTATGGCCCAGCAGAGCGCCTTCGCCACTGGTGTTCTTCCCGATATCTACGCATTTCACCGCTACACCGGGAATTCCCTCTGCCCCTACCACACTCGAGCCTTGTAGTTTCCATCGCTGAAATGGAGTTGAGCTCCACGTTTTAACGACAGACTTACAAGGCCGCCTGCGGACGCTTTACGCCCAATAATTCCGGATAACGCTTGCCACTCCCGTATTACCGCGGCTGCTGGCACGGAATTAGCCGTGGCTTATTCCTCAAGTACCGTCATGTCTTCTTCCTTGAGAAAAGAGGTTTACAGCCCAGAGGCCTTCATCCCTCACGCGGCGTTGCTCCGTCAGGCTTTCGCCCATTGCGGAAAATTCCCCACTGCTGCCTCCCGTAGGAGTCTGGGCCGTGTCTCAGTCCCAGTGTGGCTGATCATCCTCTCAGACCAGCTACTGATCGTCGCCTTGGTGGGCCATTACCCCACCAACTAGCTAATCAGACGCGGGCTCATCCTCAGGCGAAATTCATTTCACCTCTCGGCATATGGGGTATTAGCGGCCGTTTCCGGCCGTTATCCCCCTCCTGAGGGCAGATTCCCACGCGTTACTCACCCGTCCGCCACTCGCCCGAAGGCTCGTTCGACTTGCATGTGTTAAGCACGCCGCCAGCGTTCATCCTGAGCCAGGATCAAACTCTCCGTTGTAGATCCAACCCTCTTGGATAGCTCGCGCTACCCTCAGCTGAATTTGCCTCGTGCTATCCCTGCAGACTGGCGTCTACAGCAACATCAGGGCCACCAACGCTCTCGCGCTGGGTTCAAAGAGTGCACATGTCAGCTCCCAGGCTCACCATCCATCGGACAGCTCACCAGCTTGCTTCCAGTGACTTTCCCGAATCTCAGATCCGGTTCGCAACCAGCCGACCAAACAAAGGGCCTTCCATTCCTTTCAAAATGGCGCCGCTCCAAGCATCGGCGCGTCGTGAGAACGCTCCGCTACTCCTTGATTGCTTCGACCCGTCGCTTGTTTCTTTTGACGGGACCTCACACCTCCACCGCTCTTCGTCCGTTGCTTCCCCTCTCAGGGACTCCTCTCCCCCTCGCCGTAGCAAGGAACACAGGCACTTTTGATTCAGCCGTCTACGGTCTCCCGCATTCGCACCTCCTCGCCAGACGCAACCGACGCAGTGGAAGCGTCAGTTCCTAAACTTTTTTGGTTGTCCAGGTTCTACCGCTCCACCCCTTCCGGGGCTCTCGCGGCGCGTCGCCTCTCGGCGACTTAGAAAACTTACAGCACCGTCGGCTCGCGCCTCTCAGTCTCAGTAAGTCCGCGTCCCGCTTGAGCTCTCGCTCTCTGGGGCGCAGTCCAAAATCATATCACCCCCCCGGGGGGTGCCAAAGCCATTGGGCGAGATTCCTGCCTGGCTGCAGCAGCCGGCAGACCAGCTCAGGGCCTCATGCAGCTGGGACCTGGACCAGCGCGCCTGGTTCATGGGCAAACCTCAGGCCGATTGAGGGCTTCCTATCCCCCCGGAGCGCTGGGAGGAGGGCAGCCTGCGGCCCAGGGCCACCCCTTGTTTGCCAGGGGCCCTGTGCGCGGGCCTCCCAAGGGCTGCTGCTCCCCTCTGGACCCGGATGGGGGCCTGAACACAAAAAAGCCGCGATTGCTCGCGGCTCAAGGGGAGGTTGATTCGGGGCCGAAGCCCGGAATGGCTTCAGAACAGACCCAGGGTCAGGGACTTGTCGATCGGCAGGCAGGCGCCGATGCCCAGGTAGATGGTGAACACGGTGCCGAACAGGAAGGCGCCCATGGCCACGGGACGGCGGAATGGGTTCTGGAACTTGTTGAAGCTCTCGATGAAGGGGATCAGCATCAGACCCAGGGGAACCATCGTCTGGAGGACGATGCCCAGCAACTTGTTGGGGACGACCCGGAGGATCTGGAACACCGGGTAGAGGTACCACTCCGGGAGGATCTCAAGCGGGGTGGCGAAGGGATCGGCCCGATCACCCAGCATGGCGGGATCGAGAACGGCCAGCCCGACCAGGCAGGCGAGGGTACCCAGGATCACCACCGGGAAGATGTAGAGGAGGTCGTTGGGCCAGGCCGGCTCCCCGTAATAGTTGTGGCCCATGCCCTTGGCCAGCTTGGCCCGCAGCTTGGGATCGGTGAGATCAGGCTTCTTGAGGATGTGCATGGTGGGGAGCTCGGAGCGCTGGTGACCGGTGTGGGAAGGCTAAATGGAGGAACGGGGTTCAGAGCGGGCCGGAGATGCCCTGCTTACGGATCATCAGGAAGTGGATGAGCATGAACACCGCCAGCAGCCAGGGCAGAACGAAGGTGTGGAGGCTGTAGAAGCGGGTGAGGGTGGACTGGCCCACGCTTTCACCGCCGCGGAGCAGTTCAACCATGAAATCGCCTACCACAGGGACGGCGGCAGGAACGCCGCTGACGATCTTGACGGCCCAGTAACCGACCTGATCCCAGGGCAGGGAGTAACCGGTGACACCGAAGGACACGGTGATCACCGCCATGGTCACGCCGGTGACCCAGGTGAGCTCGCGGGGGCGCTTGAAGCCACCGGTGAGGTACACGCGGAACACGTGCAGGATCAGCATCAGGACCATCATGCTGGCGCTCCAGCGGTGGACCGAACGGATCAGCCAGCCGAAGCTGACGTCGGTCATCAGGTACTGGACCGAGGTGTAGGCCTCCACCACCGTGGGCTTGTAGTAGAAGGTCATCGCGAAGCCGGTCGCGAACTGGATCAGGAAGCACACCAGCGTGATGCCGCCCAGGCAATAAAAGATGTTGACGTGGGGCGGGACGTACTTGGCAGAGATATCGTCGGCAATCGCCTGAATTTCGAGGCGCTCCTCAAACCAGTCATAGATCGGGGACGACTTGGCGCCAGGAGACGAGTTCGCCATGCAGCGTGGGGCTTGGGTTGAGAGAGTCTACCGATTGTTCTGACCCCCCCGTGAGAGACCCGGGCCGCCGGTCCATGCCGGCTCAATGGTTTGCAACAGGGCTACCGGGCGGGGTCCGGCTCCTGCGGCTCCTCCTGATGACGGGCCTGTGCCTGCGGCTGTGCCTGCCCGCCCCGGCGCTGGCGCTCAGCGATGCCCAGCAACTGGTGGTGGAAGCCTGGCGGCTGGTGAACCAGAGCTACGTCGATCCCGCCCAGCTGGAGACGGTTCAATGGCGGCGGCTGCGCCAGAAAGCCCTGGAGAAGTCGATTGCCAGCTCAGTGGAGGCCTATGACGCGATCGAGGCCATGCTGGCGCCGATCGGCGACCCGTACACCCGGATGCTGCGCCCCGAGGAGTTCGCCACCCTGCGCTCCAACACCCAGGGCCGTGTGACCGGAGTGGGCCTGCAGCTGGGACTGCGGGCCGGGGATCAGCGGATCGTTGTGATCGCCCCCCTCGATGCCTCCCCCGCCGCTGACGCGGGGATCGTCTCCGGCACCGAAATCCTCAAGGTGGACGGCATTGCGGCGGAGGAACTGGGGCTGGAGGGCACCGCCGCCCACCTGCGCGGCCCCGCCGGCAGCGACGTGCTCCTGGCCCTGCGCACCCCGGCGGGCCAGGCCTCGGAGGTGTTGCTCGATCGCCGCGAGGTGGATCTGCAACCGGTGCGCAGCCATCGCCTGCAGAGCGAGGGGCACACCCTGGGCTACCTGCGAATCACCCAGTTCAGCGAACCAGTGCCCCAGCAGGTTCGCTCCGCCCTGGCCGAGCTGACAGCCCCGGGGGGTACCGGGCCGATCGAAGGGCTGATCCTCGACCTGCGCAACAACTCCGGCGGATTGGTGGCCGCCGGGCTGGCGGTGGCCGATGGGCTGCTCGACATGGAGCCGATCGTGGAAACCCAGGATCGGGGCGGTATCGCCGCCCGGCAGCAGGCGACCCCCGGCCGTCTGTATGGCGGCCCCATGCTCACCCTGGTGAACGCCGGCACGGCCAGCGCCAGCGAGATCCTGGCCGGTGCCCTGCAGGACAGTGGCCGCTCCCGCCTGGCCGGAAGCCGCACCTTCGGCAAGGGGCTGATCCAGACCCTGATCAACCTGAGTGACGGCAGCGGTCTGGCCGTGACCGTGGCCCGCTACCTCACCCCCAGCGGCCGCGACATCCAGAACCAGGGCATCGAGCCGGATGTGCTGCTGCCCCAGCCCGAACCGCTTGAACCGGACGGGGACGGGGACACCTGGCGGCAGGCGGCCGCCACGCTGTTGGTGGCGGAACTGGTAGCCCCAGTCCTGGCGCCATGAGCCAGCGCACCTACCACGATCCGCTGCACGGGGCGATCCGCCTTGATCGCCAGGATCCTGCCGAAGCCCTGGCCATCGACCTGATCGACACGGCACCCTTCCAGCGGCTGCGGCGCATCCGCCAGCTAGGGCCGGCCTTTCTCACCTTCCATGGGGCGGAATCCAGTCGCTTCACCCATTCCCTGGGGGTGCTGGCGGTGGCGCGGCTGGCCCTGCAGCAGCTGGAGCGGCTCGATCCCTCCCTGGCCCAGCACCGGGGTGTGCTCTATGCCGCCGCCCTGCTGCACGACGTGGGACACGGCCCCCTCAGCCACTCGGGCGAGGAGATGTTTGGGGTGCAGCATGAGGTCTGGTCGGGCCGGCTGATCCGCGACCATCCCGCCTTGCGCGACCGGCTCGACGCCGATGCCCCCGGCCAGGCCGCCCTGGTGGCCGACCTGCTGGAGCACGGCCAGTACCCCTGCCGGGCCATCAAGGCACTGATCAGCAGCCAGCTCGACTGCGACCGGCTCGACTATCTGCTGCGCGACAGCTACAGCACCGGCACCCGCTACGGCCAGCTCGACCTGGAGCGGATCCTCGCCAGCCTCACCCTGGCGCCCGACGGTGATCTGGCCCTGCATCCCCGCGGCCTGATGGCGGTGGAGCACTACCTGGTGGTGCGCCACCTGATGTACAGGAGCGTCTACAACCACCGGCTCAACATCGTCTGCAACTGGCTGCTGAACCGGGTGATCGCCGTGGCCCGCCGGCTGGGCCCCGCCGTGGTGTGGGCCGATCCCACCATGGCCCGCTGGCTATGGGAGCGGGACCGGCTCGATCTGGACAGCTACCTGGCCAACGACGACATCCGCACCGGCTACCACTTGGTGCGTTGGCGGGAGGAGGGCCCCGAGGAGCTGGCCGATCCCTGCGGGCGGCTGCTGGAGCGGCGCCTGCCCAAGGCCACCGACGTGAGCGATCTCCCCTCTGCCGGCCGGCTCGAGCTCCTGGCGGTGGCACGGCAGCTGTGCGAACGGGCCGGCCTGGTGGCGGAAGGTTGCTGCGCCCTGCAGCAGCGCCAGAGCCGGGGGTATCACCCCTATGCCGGTGGCCTGCGGCTCTGGGATGGCCTGCGACTGCAGGCCCTTGAGCAGCGTTCGCCCCTGGTGGCCAGCCTCTGCCAGACGGTCGACATGGCCTGGCTGATCCACCCGGCCCAGGTGAGCGACGACCTGCGCGCGGCCCTGGCGGTGCGGCGAGCGGAGGACGGGGGCCGCCAGGGCCTCTAGGTTCGCTGCACCCTTGTGCACCGTCTTGGCCGCCGCACTGATCCAGGCGATCGACGCCCAGCAGCACCACCTGTTGCGGCTGCCGGCCCAGCAGGGGTCCGCCAGTGCCCTGGAGGAAGTGCGCTACGCCCTCGGCAGCCGCCACCCCCGGGCGGGCACCGTGGTGCTGGAGGCGGGCCGCTGGCCCCTGCGGCTACCGGACCTGCGGCAACTGCAGGAGCTGCTGGCCCCCCTGCAGCTCCACCTGATTCGCGTCGCCGGCGACCACCCGGAGACGCTGGTGGCCGCAGCGGCCCTCGGACTCGAGATCGATCCGGGGCCGCCGCAAACCATCGCAGCCCCGGCCCCGGCAGTGGTGGCAAGCGATCTGCTGGTGCATCGCGGCACCCTGCGCTCCGGCGACCATCTGCAGGCGGAGGGTTCGGTGCTGCTGCTGGGGGATGTGAATCCCGGCGCCCGCATCAGTGCCGCCGGCAACGTTCTGGTGTGGGGGCGGTTGCGGGGCATCGCCCATGCCGGCGTGGCCGGCGACCGAAACGCCCGCATCGTCGCCCTGCAACTGCGCCCGCTGCAGCTGCGTATCGCCGAGGTGGTGGCCCGTGGGCCGGAGGGTTTGCCGCCGCCAGGCCTGGCTGAGCAGGCCCTGCTGGTGGAAGGGGAGATCCGCATCGATCCGGCGGCGCCGGACTTCAGCGGTTGATCAGGCCGAAGGCCCCCAGTCCCCCGGCCACGGCCATGAACCACAACGGCGACATCCGGGTGCGCAGCATCAGCACGCACACCAGCAGGGACACGACGACCCCGGGGGCGTTGGTGTCGGCGGTCTGGAGGATTTTCACCCCCACGGCGAACAGGATGCCCAGGGTGATGGGGCCGAGTCCCCGCTCGAAGGCCACGCGCCAGGGGGAGTCCCGCAGTCGGTTCCAGCTGAGGCAGGCCACCACCATCAGCAACGTGGAGGGCAGCAGGATGGCGATCTCGGCGCCATAGGCGCTCAGCAGCGCCCAGCCGGGGCCCTCGGGCCAGCCGGCCCCCATACCGAGCAGACCCACGATCATCGAACTGGGGCCCGGAGCCGCTTCGGCCAGGGCGTAGATGTCAGCGAACTGGGCGGGCCGCAGCCAGCAGTACTCCGCGACGCTGAGGTGGTGATACTCCGCCAGCAGGGTGTTGCCGCCCCCCAGGGAAAACAGCGACAGGCCCAGGAAGGTGCCCATCACCTGGAGCAGGTGGCCGAGATCGTTGAGCCGCATGGGGGTGCAGCTGGCCGCCTCGGCAGCAGCCGCCAGCAGCAGGGGCGGCATCAGGGTGACTCTCCGGCAGGGGGGCTGGGATGGGACCGCCGCGGCCAGTACCAGGCCATCGCCAGGGGGCCGGCCACCAACACCAGCGGCACCAGACGCACGTGGAAGAAAGTCATCAGCACGAAGGTAACCACCGCCAGCAGAAGGGCCACCGGATCCTTCCAGTACTGATCGAGGATCTTGAAGCCCATCGACAGGGCCATCCCCGCCGCCGCCGCCACCACCCCCGCCAGCACCCGGTCCAACGCAGGCAGGGTATGGAACTGGAAGTACAGCAGCCCCACCCCCATCAGCAGGGTGAACGGCACCAGCAGCATGCCCGCCAGGGCCGCCAGGGCCCCGGGCAGACCGCAGAAGAAGGTGCCGACGTAGACGGCCATGTTGATCTGGTTGGGGCCGGGGAAGAGCCGGGCCACGGTGAGGCCGGTGAGGAACTCCTCGTTGCTCATCCAGCGGCGCTGCTCGACGATGATCCGCTGGCTCCAGGCCGAAAGGCCGCCGCCGAAGGCGGAGAGGGCCACCATCAGCATGCCGGTGAACAGTTGCCGCAGCCCGGGCGCGGGGGCCGTCGGGGAGAGCTCGGAAGCGTCAGTCATGCACGAAATGGGGATCCGGCGGCAGTTCCCCCTCCTCGTGGAAGCTGGGATCGAGGGGATCGGGGGCGTGGTATTTGGCGGCGGCCTCCCAGTCGATCTGGAACGTCTCCTTGAGCCGCGCCACCACGTCGGGGGCATCGCTCTCGATGCCCAGCTCCCGGCGCAGGTCGAAGGCGCTGCGGTCGATGTTCATCGAGCCGGTCTGGGCGAAGGCCCCGTCCACCAGGATCAGCTTGGCGTGCAGCTTCGGTCGCTGCTGGCGCCGCACCTTGACGCCGAAACGCTCCATCACCCGCAAGGAAGAGAAGGTGTCGTAGATGTCCCAGTCGCTGATGCCGTGCTTGCCGCCGCACAGCACCCGCACCTTCACGCCCCGCTCCCGGGCGCTGATGATCCGCTCCAGGATCACCGCATCGACGAACTTGGGGTGCTGGATCCAAAGGGTACGGGTGGCGGCATCGACGATGCGGGCCATCTGACCGCGGCTGTGGGCGCTGCTCCACACCAGGCCCACGCCGAGGTCGGGCTGGAAGAAGACGCGCTGCCAGTCGGCCTCGAAGCCGGCGATCACCTGGGCCACCACGGCGGGGTTGTAGGTGAGCACCCCGTAGTCGCGGGTTTCGGTGAAGTACTTGTCGGCCAGGTTGAAGGTGGCCACCAAGGCGGTGTGCCGGTCAACCACCATCGATTTCTCGTGGGTGACGGGGAAGGACTCACTGGTCCAGGCGGTTTCGATGCCCCAGGACTGCAGCCGGGTGAAGGCCTCATCGTTCCAGCGGTCGCCACCGGAGGTGTGGGGATTGAGCATCACCCGCACCTGCACACCCCGCTCCCGGGCGCGCTGCAGGGCCTCCTCCACCGCCTCTGACTGGAGTTTGAACTGCTTCAGCAGCAGCTGCTCACTGGCCTCCTCGATCAGGGCGACCACGGCCTCCACACCGTCGTCGGGCATCACCAGCAGCCGCTGGGGCCGGTGGGGGGTGGGGGTCATCGAGACGCGGGGAGGGAAAGGCCTTTCTAGCGGCAGTTCAGGGCCATGGCCCGGTCGCTTCGCCCAATGGGCTTAACCTGCCGCGACGCCCGTGGACGCCGTGACGTCAGCACCCGCCCGCATCATCCTCATCTGCTCCGGCAAGGGGGGCGTCGGCAAGACGACCCTCACCGCCAACCTGGGGATCGCCCTGGCCCGGCTGGGCGAGCGCACCGTCGTGCTCGATGCCGATTTCGGCCTGCGCAATCTCGATTTGCTGCTCGGTCTCGAGAACCGGATCGTCTACACCGCCCAGGAGGTGCTGGCCGAAACCTGCCGACTGGAGCAGGCCCTGGTGAAACACAAGCAGGAGCCCAACCTGGCCCTTCTGCCCGCCGGCAATCCCCGCATGCTGGAGTGGCTCACCCCCGAGGACATGCAGCGCATCGTCGCCATGGTGGCCGAGCGGGCTGACTTCGTTCTGATCGATTGCCCCGCCGGCATCGAGGACGGCTTCAAGAACGCGGCCGCAGCCGCCCGCGAGGCGATCGTGATCACCACCCCGGAGGTCTCGGCGGTGCGTGACGCCGACCGGGTGATCGGCCTGCTCAACACCCGTGGGGTAGCACCGGTGCAGCTGGTGCTGAACCGGGTGCGGCCCAAGATGATGGCCAGCCAGGAGATGCTGGGCGTCGACGACGTCACCGACATCCTGGCGCTGCCCCTGGTGGGCCTGGTGGTGGAGGACGAGCAGGTGATCGTGTCCACCAACCGGGGGGAACCGCTCACCCTCAACGGCAACGGATCCCCCGCCGCGAAGGCCTACCAGAACATCGCCAAGCGTCTGCGGGGTGAGGACATCCCCCTGGAAGATCCCTCCAAGGCACGCAAGGGCCTGCGCGCCCGGCTGATGAACAAGATCCGCAAAACCACCGGTCTTTTCTGAGCACCATGACGCTGTTCGATTTCATCCAACGGTTGCTGGGGCGCCAGAAACCCAGCGGCACCATGGCCAAGGAGCGGCTGCAGCTGGTGCTGGCCCACGACCGCAGTGATCTCAATCCCGAACTGCTGGAGCAGATGCGGCGCGAAATCCTCGAGGTGGTGCAGCGCTACGTGGAGATCGACATCGAGGAAGGGGACGTGAGCCTGGAGACCGAGGACCGGGTCACCGCCCTGGTGGCCAACCTGCCGATCAAGCGGGCCCGTCCCCTGCCGGCCCTGGTGGCCGCGGCCGCCGCCGTGGGCATGGCCCAGGCCCCCGACCCCGAAGCCCCGCAGGAGCTGGCCCTTCCCCTGGCCTGCGAACCGACAGAGGACCCATCCCCCGCCGCTGCCGATCCGGTCTGAGGCGGCACAGCCAAGGCGACGACCGGCGGGAACACTGCAGGCAGTGAAGCGATGGCAGACCTTGGCGGAAGCTTGTCCCGTGGGCATCACCCCGGCCGAACAACGGGTCCTCGATCTGCTGCGCCGTGGCGACAGCAACCGCCACATCGCCGCCCAGCTCGTGCTGAGTCCCCGCACGGTCGAGAGCCACGTCTCCCATCTGCTGGCCAAGACCGGCTGCCACAGCCGCACCCAGCTGCTGCTCTGGGCTCTGGCCCAGGGATAGGCTGGGCCGGGCCAAGGCCCATGCCGGCTTAGCTCAGTGGTAGAGCAGCGCTTTTGTAAAGCGAAGGCCATCGGTTCAAATCCGTTAGCCGGCTTGCCTGGACAGGGAAACTGATCCGCCGCCCTTACCATCTGCCAAGCACAGCGAGCGGGAGGCCATGTCGTGCCATGCCTGGCTGGTGGGGGGGCTGATCGCCCTCACCGGGGACCTGGCCCAGGCCCCACCGCCGCCTCCGCCCCCTTCTCAGCCTCAGCAACCAGCCCGCTCTGGAGCGGAGATCCTGGGCCGTCCCGGCATTCGCACCCGCTACGTGGATCCCAGTGGCCCGCCGCCAACGGCTGGGGCCAAAACCATGCCGGCCGTCGGCCCCCCATCGCGCCCGCTGACGGTTCCCGTCAACAAAAGCGTGGATTTCGCCCCAACGATGGAACAAGGCCCCTTCCAGCAGCCGACACTGCGGGGCCTTTTCCGCTGGGATCTGCAGCAGCCCGCTAACCGCTGAAGGGTTTCAGCCGATGGCCTGCCAGAGCGACAGCAGGCCAAAGGCCAGGAACAGGCCACCGCTGAGGCGGTAGCGCAACCTCTCGCTGATCCTGCCGCCGATCCACTGGCCCGCACCCACCGCCAGCCAGGTGACCAGGGCATGGCCCAGCAGGGTGCCGGCCAGCAGACCGGCGAAGGTGAAGGCCGGCGCCGCCGCCAGAAAGATGGTGGCGAACTGGGTACGATCCCCCAGTTCGGCCAGGAACACCAGCACGAAGGCCTCCCAGATCACGGCACCCGGACCGCGGATGCTGCCATCGCTCTCAGCCGCGTCGATCGCCTCCCTGGCCCCCTGGGCTTCCTCCTTGGCCGCGTCGGCGGGCAGGCCGGCCGCATCCACCAGGAGCTTGACACCGAACCCGAGAAACAGGACCGCCGCCAGCCAGGGAACGACGGACTGGGGCAGCCATTCCCTGAGGCCGTACCCCATCCCCAGGGACAACAGGGTGACCAGACTGAGCGCCGCGAAGGCCCCGACGAACACCCAGCGGGGGCGATGGCGCGCCGCCAGGATCAGGGCCATGAAGAAGGTCTTGTCCCCCAGCTCGGCCAGGGTGATGGCCGTCAGGCTGGACCCGAAGGCGGCAAACCCTGGGTCAGCGGCTGTGGCAAGCGTCATGGGGGCGGTCGGCACGTTTCCTCGGCGCCAGGGGGTGGATCCGGCCGCAGGCGAGCCCTTCACAATCAGGGCATCATGCCCCGGCGAACAGCCACACCAGCGCCGCCAACCCCAGCCAGCCCAGCCAGCCCAGCTGGAACAGGGGGGTGGCCAGATGCACCAGCGGTGCCAGGAGCCAGTGGCTCAGGCTCACCTCCAACAGCACCAGCAGCAGGAGCGGCAACATCAGCCACCCCCCAGGCCCGACGGCACGGCGGCCCCGGACCGGAGCACGGCCCACGGGTGAGCCGTGCCCTCCTCCAGCTCACGCCAGGCCAGAACCGTGCTGGCCTGGCCGGATCCCGGCGGCCAGGGCAGGGGCTCGAGCAGGGACAGTCCGGGGAACTGATGCGATGCCTCGGCCGCCGTGGTGGCCGGGGGTTCGCCGGAACGGTTGGCACTGGTGGTGGCCAGGGGGCCGCTGTGGCGCAGCAGCTCCCGCGCACGATCGCAGGCCGGGACACGCAGCCCCAGGCTCGTGCCGCCGGGATGGAGATGGCTGGTCAACGCACCGGCGATCGGCAACACCAGGGTGACAGCCCCTGGCCAGTGGCACCGGGCCTGCTCGATCCAGGCTTGCTGCCAGGGCACCCCCAGGGCCTCGATCAACTGGGCCAGGTCGGCCCCCATCAAGATCAGCGGCTTGTCGGCGGGACGTTGCTTCAGCCGCCAGAGCAAGGCGGCCGCCTCCGGCCGGGCGGCCAGCGCCGGCAGGGTGTCGGTAGGGAACAGAACCGCCTCCCCCTCCGCCAGGCGCCTGGCCAGTTGTGCAGGAGCGTTCATCGACCGCCGGGCCTCCAGCCACTGGCGAAGCGGGCCCGGCCCTCGAGGTCGGCATGCACCGCGAGCCGATCCAGACCGGCGGCGCGGAGCAGTGCTGCAACCGCCTCGCTCTGGTCGTGGTGGTGCTCCAGCAGCAACAGGCCGCCGGGGGCCAGGCCCCTGGAGCTGCCGGCCACGATCGAGCGGATGGCCACCAGCCCATCGGGGCCACCATCCAGCGCCTGGCGGGGTTCGTGCTCCCGCACCACCGGATCGAGTCCCGCCAGGGTGGCGCTGGGGATGTAGGGGGGGTTGCTCACCACCAGATCCAGCCCGCCCCACCAAGGCGCCAGCGGCTGCCACCAGTCACCCGCCAGCAGGGTGATGCGGTGCTGCAGGTCCCAGCGGGTCAGGTTGGCGCCGGCCTGGGCGAAGGCCTCGGGGCTGGCCTCCACGGCGAATCCCCGGCTGACAGGCAGGCTGCGGGCCAGGGCGATGGCCAGGCAACCGGAGCCGGTGCCCAGGTCGGCCCAGCGGGCTTCAGGGCGCGCTGAAGGCCACAGGGACAGGGCCAGATCCACCAGCAGCTCCGTTTCCTGCCGGGGGATCAGCACCCCGGGCGCCACGGGCAGTTCCAGGTCGCGCCAGGGGCAGCGGCCCACCAGATACTGCAGGGGCTCATGGGAGTCGAGGTGGCGGCGCCAGAGGGCTTCCAGCGCCTCCAGCGAGCCTTGGAGGCGAACTTCGGCCTCCGGGTGGCACCAGAGCGCCTGCAACTGGCTCCAACGCAGACCAGCGCCCACATCCAGCAGCCAGTCGAAGGCGGCGGCGTCGCCGCCGAGGGCCAGCAGGCGGCGACGCCAGCCCAGCAGCTCCGACGCCGTAATCAGCAGGGCGTCAGGGCCATTCGCCGGGGGCGAAGGGACGGAGACGGTGCCGACCTGGAAAACCATGGAGGGAGCCTAATCAGCGGTTGCGGTCTCAGCAGTGGCGGCCTCAGCAGGGGCGCCAGCAAAGGCCGGCCTCGGCCCGCAGCAGCCCGGCCAGCTCCAGCTCCAGCAGCCGGGGCATCAGCTCGGCCATGGGGCGATCCAGGGCCAGGCTCAGCTGCTCGAGGCTGGCGCCGCCACCCACCGCCTCCAGCAGCCCCTCGGCCTCCGCCCCCCGAACCCCTTTGGCCGGATCAGGGCCGTCTCCGGGGGCCCCTGCGGCCAGGGGGCCACGCCCCAACTGGCCGATCAGGTCGGCGGGGAGGAGCAGGGGGGTGGCGCCCCTGGCCAGCAGCCGGTTGCTGCCCATGGCCGAGGCCCTGCCGGCATCGGCTGGCACCACCCAGAGCGGCAGCTCCAGCTGCCAGGCCAGCTCGGCCGAATGCAGCGCCCCGCTCTCCACCGGACACTCCACCACCACCACCGCGGCCGCCATGGCCACCAGCAGGCGGTTGCGGGCAGCAAAGCTGCCGGGCCGGACGGTGCCGCCCTCGGCCAGCTCGCTCACGAGCAGGCCCTCGCGGGCCACCGCACCCTGCAGCGCCGCGTGGTGGAGGGGGTAGGCGCGGCCCAGGGGCGTACCCAGCACCCCCACCGGGGCACCCCCGGCCGCCAGACATCCCTCGTGGGCGGCACCATCGATGCCTTCCGCCAGACCGCTCAGCACGGGCCAGCCCGCCTCGGCCAGGGCGGCGCCGACGGCGCGGGCCATCGAGAGGCCATGCAGGGACGGACGCCGCGTGCCCACCACCGCCACCGAGCGGCGCTGGCCCAGATGGGGCCAGAGGCTGCCCCGCCCCCGCCAGCACAGCTGCAAGGGCGGCCGGTGCAGCTCCCCCAGGCCCGCGGGCCAGCCCCGATCCCCAGGTACCAGCACCCCACGGCCGAAGCGGCACCGGGGGGCAAAGGCCTCCAGGGGCCGTGGGCCCCAGCCGTGGCGAAACCGCTCCACCACCGCCACCAGCCCCGGCCCCAGACCCGGCACCGCCGCCAGCGCATCGGCAGGCGCCAGCCAGGCGGCGGCCAGCCCGCCACAGCTGGCCTCAAGGGCGCGCAGCCGCTGCCAGCCGAGGCCGGGGCAACGGCTCCAAAGCAGCCACCACAGACGCCGCTGCCGATCCCAGGCCGGTGTCGCTTGGCGGGGAAAGGAACCCTGCACCAGATCACCCATTCCCGCGCCCCACCTCCATGGAAGTACAAATGTACTGCAGCTAAGAGCTCGCCATGGGCGGCCCCGCCCGGAGGATCGTCAGGGCCTGCTCCAGATCCTGCGGCAACCGCCGCAGCAGCCGTCGCCGCGAGGGGCCGCCGGAGAGATCCACCAGCACCAGATCCACACAGGCTTCAGCCGCCACAGCCCCATCGGGATTGATGAAGTGGCTGTGCCAGGGGAGTTTCAATCCCAGCCGCGGCATCACCTGGCTACGGATCTCGACGCCATCGCCATGGAGCAGGGCCTGGCGGTAATCGATGCGCAGGCCAACCACCGGCAGCTCCAGCCCCCGGGCGGAGAGGGTGCTGTAGGCCAGGCCGGCCTGGGCCAGGGCCTCAACACGGGCCTCCTCCAGCCAGGCCAGATAGGCCCCGTGCCACATCACCCCGGCATGGTCGGTGTGCTGGGGCAGCACCCGCCGATGGAGGCGCCAGCACGCTTCCTGCGGACGCTGCATCACGGACTTCACCACGGGGGATTGCGGAATGGGGATCAGCCATAGGCTGATGCCGAGCCACGTTGATGTCCGTGTTCCGCAACCTGCTGATCGCCGATTCCGGTAAGGGCCATGTCGAGGAGATGGTCCGCATCCTGCGTGACATCCCCCCCTGCCGTCAGGCCCGGATCAACCTGCTGCACGTGATTCCCGAGCAGGGGGGGCTCGATCTGGAAACCCATCGCCAGCAAGCCGACATTCTGGTGAAGGAGGCCATCGAGCGCCTCGGCCTTACCCCTGGAGACGTCAACATCCTGGTACGCGAGGGCGACACCAAGCTGACCGTGCTGAAGGTGGCCGATGAGCTGGAGGCCGATCTGATCGTGATGGGATCGCGGGGGCTGGGGAGGCTGCAATCGATCCTGGGCAACAGCGCCAGCCAGTACGTCTTCCAGCTGTCCACCCGGCCCATGCTGCTGGTGCGGGACGACCTCTATGTGAAAGCCATCAACCGGGTCCTCGTGGCCATCGATGGCACCGGGGTGGGCGATGACGCGCTGCGGCTGGCCTGTGAGCTGGTGCAGGGGATCCCAGGCGGCAGCCTCACAGGAGTGCATGTGTCTCGGCAGGACATCACCCCCTCACGGGGGGGCCGCACCCCCGGCGATGAGGTGCTGCTGAAGGCCATTCAACGGGCCCGCAGCTTCGGGGTGGAGATGAAAGGACTGCATCGCACAGGCGACATTGCCCGCAGCTTCTGCGCCACCGCCGAGGACGTGAAGGCCGATCTGGTGGTGATCGCCTCCCAGGACCGCAGGCCGCTCGTGGCCCGGGGCTTGGTGGATCTCGACAAGCTTCTGGGCAGCTCGGTGAGCGACTACATCCGCGTGCATGCTCCGGCCCCGGTGCTGCTGGTGCGGGAGCCGGAAGGGCGGACCCGGTGAACCCGGATCAGCCGCCCTGGCGGCTGTTCGTCTGGATGTAGAGAATGATCAGGAAGACGGCGGGAACCAGAACGAACAGGAGGCTGGCAACGAAGCCGAGGTCGTTGGTTTCCATGACTGCTGGAGAGGTGTTGAGAAGGTATCACCGCCCATCGGCGGGATGGACGCCCCCTTCATCGCTCGTTGTGGATGGAGCCCCGGCTGTTTCCGGAGCCGTCTCTGACTCCTGAGAATCCTCAGCGTCCGGTGCAGCGGGGGGCTCGGGCCAGGCGGTGGGGCCCTCCGGCAGGGCCAGGGAACGGGCCCGGCTCAGTTCGCCCTCCCGATCCCCGAGCCCCACCTGGGGCCTGGTGAGCACCATCACCGACTTCTGCACCAGGGCCTGACAGGCCAGCCGCCAGGTCTGGGGGCGCCGTTTCAGCTTCAGCAGTTCCACCGAGGTCTGCTCGGTGAGGGCGTTGTCGGCGCCCCCCTCCACCACCTCCACGAAACAGGTGATGCACTGGCCGCAACCGCCACAGTTGCCCAGGCGGCCCTTGAGGCCGTAGAGCTCGATGCCCTCGCGCAGGGCCACCTCACGCAGATTTTCCCCCGGGTAGCACTCCACGTCGCGCTGCTCACGGACGAACCGGATCACGGGCATGGCGGAAGCCTCTCGAGGGACGGGATGGCTCCCATTGTGAATCGCGCCGTTGCGGTCCGTTACCTGGGGCCCCGTGGTGTTGCCCGCAACCCTTACCATCGCCAGCACGGATCGGTAACCACCGAGCGTCTCCTTAGCCGTCATCGCTCCGGCGATCGGCTTAGGCAACTGTCAACCCAGACCTGACCCCCCAATGGGATTGCCCTGGTACCGGGTGCACACGGTCGTCATCAACGACCCGGGCCGACTGCTGGCCGTGCACCTCATGCACACCGCCTTGGTAGCCGGCTGGGCCGGCTCCATGGCGCTCTACGAGCTTGCGATCTTCGACCCCTCCGACCAGGTCCTCAACCCCATGTGGCGCCAGGGCATGTTCGTCATGCCCTTCATGGCCCGCCTGGGCGTGACCGGCAGCTGGGGGGGCTGGAGCGTCACCGGTGAAACCGGCGTCGACCCCGGCTTCTGGAGCTTCGAAGGCGTGGCTGCGGCCCACATCATCTTCAGTGGCCTGCTTTTTCTTGCCGCCATCTGGCACTGGACCTACTGGGATCTCGAGATCTGGCAGGACCCCCGCTCCGGGGAGCCAGCCCTCGACCTCCCCAAGATCTTCGGCATCCACCTGCTGCTCGCCGGCCTGGGCTGCTTCGGATTCGGAGCCTTCCACCTCACCGGTGTCTTCGGACCGGGGATGTGGATCTCGGATCCGTACAGCCTCACGGGCCATCTCGAAGCGGTGCAACCCTCCTGGGGTCCTGAAGGCTTCAACCCCTTCAACCCAGGAGGGATCGTGGCCCACCACATCGCCTCCGGCATCGTCGGCATCATTGCCGGAATCTTCCACATCACCACCCGTCCGCCTGAGCGCCTCTACAAGGCTCTCCGCATGGGCAACATCGAGACGGTGCTGGCCAGTGCGATCGCGGCGGTGTTCTTCGCGGCCTTCATCGTCGCTGTAACCATGTGGTATGGGTCGGCGGCGACGCCGGTGGAACTATTCGGCCCCACCCGTTACCAGTGGGATCAGAACTACTTCAAGACCGAGATCAACCGTCGAGTCCAGACCGCCATTGACAACGGCGCCACCAAGGAAGAGGCCTTCGCGGCCATTCCCGAGAAGCTCGCCTTCTACGACTATGTGGGCAACAGCCCAGCCAAGGGTGGTCTGTTCCGCGTCGGCCCGATGATCAACGGAGACGGCCTGCCCACCTCCTGGATCGGGCACATCTCTTTCACCGACAAGGAAGGCCATGACCTCGAGGTCCGTCGCCTGCCCAACTTCTTCGAGAACTTCCCGGTGATCCTCCAGGATCAGCAGGGCATCGTCCGCGCCGACATCCCCTTCCGTCGTGCCGAGGCGAAGTACTCCTTCGAGCAGCAGGGCGTTACGGCCACCGTCTACGGCGGCGCCCTCAACGGTCAGACGTTCACCGATCCGGCCGACGTCAAGCGACTGGCCCGCAAGGCCCAGCTCGGCGAGGCCTTTGAGTTCGACCGTGAGACTTACCACTCCGACGGCACCTTCCGCAGTTCGCCCCGCGGCTGGTTCACCTTCGGCCATGCCTGCTTCGCCCTGCTCTTCTTCTTCGGACACATTTGGCACGGTGCCCGCACCCTCTACCGTGATGTCTTCGCCGGTATCGACCCCGATCTCGGTGAGCAGGTGGAATTCGGTCTGTTCGCCAAGCTGGGCGACCGTTCCACCCGACGCCTTCCCGAGGGCTTCGTGCCCCCGGCAGGCTCCCCCCTCAGCTGACCGCCAGCCCCCCCGAGGATTCCCATGGAAAGCTTCGCTTACATCCTGATCCTGGCCCTGGCCATTTCCACGCTCTTTTTCGCGATCGCCTTCCGCGATCCCCCGAAAATCGGCAAGTGACCACGCTTTTGGATTGATCAAACCCCTGGGAAACCAGGGGTTTTTTCTTGCCTGAGGCCCCAGCTTGATGCCAACCCCTTCTCTTTGTGCGCGTAGCTGTTTACACTCCCAACACTTGGAAGCGTGCCCAGGGATGCAATGTCCCTCCTGCCAACACACCGATAGCCGTGTTCTGGAATCAAGGGCCGCCGATTCCGGGCGCAGCGTGCGGCGGCGCAGGGAGTGCCTCAACTGTGATTTTCGCTTCACCACCTATGAACGGGTTGAGACCGTTCCGATCACCGTGGTGAAGCGCAACGGCAGCAGAGAAACCTTTAATCGCAGCAAGCTGCTGCACGGCCTGTTGAGGGCCTGCGAGAAGACCGGCCTGGAACCGGCCCGGCTGGAGGCCGTCGTCGACGACATCGAACTGGTCCTGCAGCAGCGGGCCGGCCGCGAGGTGAGCAGCAACGAGATCGGTGAGCTGGTGCTGCAGCGCCTGCGGGAGATGAGCGAAGTCGCCTACGTGCGCTTCGCCTCTGTCTACCGCCAGTTCCAGGGGGTCAGCGATTTCGTGGCCACCCTGGAGGGCCTGGGGAATCGAGGCAAAGCCAAGAACCGGCTGGTGGTCGTCGGTTAGGGCCGAATCAAGGCGGTCGGGCGGAGGTGCAGCCGACCCATTGATAGAGTGATCGATCGGGTGTGCGCTGCAGGCGGGCAGTCACCCCGTTCCTTCGCACTGCCACCGGCAGACCGCCCCAGCTCCATGACCCTCACTCCTTCTTCCGAAGCAGACACCCTCGAGGCCCTCGCGCCGATCAGCAGCGAGGAGGCCGCCGACATCGAGACCACAGAGGATCTCGATCTGGCGATTCCGGAAGAGGTCCCGAGCGCCGACGACTCCAGCAGCAGGGTCAGCGCCCGGGACGGTGACGGTGTGGGCTTCACGCTGGACGAGTTCGCGGCCCTGCTCAGCAAGTACGACTACAATTTCAAGCCCGGTGACGTCGTCAACGGCACCGTGTTCGCCCTCGAATCGAAGGGCGCCATGATCGACATCGGCGCCAAGACCGCCGCCTTCATGCCGCTCCAGGAGGTGTCGATCAACCGCGTCGAGCATCTCTCCGACGTGCTCGAACCCGGGGAGGTGCGCGAATTCTTCATCCTCAGCGAGGAGAACGAGGACGGCCAGCTCACCCTTTCGGTGCGCCGGATCGAGTACCAGCGCGCCTGGGAGCGGGTGCGCCAGCTGCAGAAGGAAGACGCCACCATCTACAGCGAAGTGTTTGCCACCAACCGCGGCGGCGCCCTGGTGCGAGTGGAGGGTCTGCGGGGCTTCATCCCCGGCAGCCACATCAGCACCCGCAAGGCCAAGGAGGAGCTCGTGGCCGACTTCCTCCCCCTCAAGTTCCTGGAGGTGGACGAGGAGCGTAACCGCCTGGTGCTGAGCCATCGCCGTGCCCTGGTGGAGCGCAAGATGAATCGACTCGAGGTGGGCGAGGTGGTGCTGGGTACCGTGCGCGGCATCAAGCCCTACGGCGCCTTCATCGACATCGGTGGTGTCAGTGGCCTGCTGCACATCTCCGAGATCAGCCACGAGCACATCGAGACCCCCCACACCGTGCTCAATGTCAACGATCAGATGAAGGTGATGATCATCGATCTCGACGCCGAGAGGGGCCGGATCTCCCTGTCGACCAAGGCCCTCGAGCCGGAACCGGGCGACATGCTCACCGACCCCCAGAAGGTGTTCGACAAGGCCGAGGAAATGGCCGCCCGCTACAAGCAGATGCTGCTGGAACAGGCCGAGGACAGCGAACCCATGGGTGTCTCCCTCGAATGAAGTCACTGGCTCGGACGCTCTGACGATGGTGCTTCTCTGCCTGCGGGGCACCCCCCTGCCCTGCGGGGATCGGCCCCTGGAGGCGGTGCTGTTCGACAAGGACGGCACCTTGAGCCACAGCGAGCCCATGCTCGTGGCCCTGGCCCAGGCCAGGGTTTTTCATTGTCTGGAGCTGGCCGATCTGGCCGCAGGCGACCCGGAGCGGCACCGCGACCTGGGCGAGCTGCTCCACCGTGCCTACGGCGTTTCATCGGAAGGCCTCCATCCCGCCGGAACCATGGCGGTGGCCAGCCGTGACCACAACCTGGTGGCCACCGCCACCGCCCTGGTGCAGGTGGGCCTGGGCTGGCCCGAAGCCCTGGCCATGGCCGAAGCGGTGTTCGCCCGCACCGACGCCCTGCACGGCCAGGGGAGCGAACGTCGACCGGCCCCCACCCCCGGCCTGCGTCCCCTGCTGGAGGCCCTGCGGCAGGCTGGGGTGCGCTGCGCCGTGATCAGCAACGACCACGTCGACGGCATCGAAGCGTTCCTGGCCGCCCATGATCTGGCGTCCTATGTGCACGCTATCTGGAGCGCGGAACATCAGCCTCGCAAGCCGGATCCCGCCGCCGTCCGCGGTCTGTGCGGTGAACTGGGCGTGGCCGTGGAGAGCTGCGCCCTGATCGGCGACGCCAACAGCGACCTGCGCATGGCCCGGGCCGCCGGGGTGCCCGTGGTGCTGGGCTACCGGGCCGGTTGGCGGAGGCCCGTGGAGCTGGACGGCTCCTTCCTGCAGCTGGATCACTGGCAGGAGCTGACCGTGGTGCCCCAAAGCGCCTCGCCGCTGGCAGCTCCGTCCATCCCTGCAGGGGCCAGCCAACCGGTGGGAATAAGCTCACCCATCGACTGACTCCCTCACCCCTATGAGCCGTTTCGTCTTCACCTCGGAATCGGTGACGGAAGGCCACCCCGACAAGATCTGCGACCAGGTCAGCGATGCCGTGCTCGATGCGCTGCTGGCCCAGGATCCGTCCAGCCGGGTGGCCTGCGAGACCGTGGTGAACACCGGGCTCTGCCTGATCACAGGGGAAGTCACCACCACAGCCCGGGTCGACTTCAACACCCTGGTGCGGGGGGTGATCGAGCAGATTGGCTATACCGGCGCCCGCGCCGGTGGCTTCGATGCAAGGAGTTGCGCCGTGCTGATCGCCCTCGATCAGCAATCACCGGACATCGCCCAGGGCGTGGATGAGGCCGACGACCACGACGGCGATCCCCTCGACAAGGTGGGCGCCGGCGACCAGGGAATCATGTTCGGCTATGCCTGCGACGAAACCCCGGAGCTGATGCCCCTGCCGATCAGCCTGGCCCACCGGCTGGCCCTGCGGCTGGCCCAGGTACGCCACGACGGCAGCCTCGGCTACCTGCTCCCCGATGGCAAGACCCAGGTGAGCGTGGTGTACGAGAACGATCGCCCCGTGGCGATCGACACGATCCTCATCTCCACCCAGCACACCGCCGAAGTGGAGGGCATCAGCGATGAGAAGGCCGTTCAGCAGCGCATCAAGGACGACCTCTGGGCCCACGTGGTGCTTCCCGCCACCGACGATCTGCCCCTGAAGCCCACCAAGGAAGGCACCCGCTTCTACGTCAACCCCACCGGCAAGTTCGTGGTGGGCGGCCCCCAGGGCGACGCAGGCCTGACGGGGCGCAAGATCATCGTCGACACCTACGGCGGCTATGCCCGTCACGGCGGCGGTGCCTTCTCCGGCAAGGACCCCACCAAGGTGGATCGCTCCGCCGCCTATGCCGCCCGCTACGTGGCCAAGGCCCTGGTGGCGGCCGGCCTGGCCCACAAGGCCGAGGTGCAGCTCAGCTACGCCATCGGCGTTGCCCGCCCCGTGAGCATCCTGGTGGAGAGCTTCGGCACCGGCGCCCTTGACAACGCCGACCTCACCGCCCTGGTGCAGGAGCATTTCGACCTGCGTCCCGGCGCGATCATCGAGGCCTTCGGTCTGCGGGAACTGCCCCAGCAGCGGGGGGGCCGCTTCTACCAGGACATCGCGGCCTACGGCCACTTCGGCCGCAAGGATCTCGACCTTCCCTGGGAGGACGTCACGGCCATCGCCGCCACCTTGAAGCAGGCCACGGCGAGCCGTGTCAGCGCTGTTTCTGGGGGTTGACCTCGGCAGCAGCGGCCTGCGCCTGGCCGTTCTGGCGCAGGCCGGTGCGGCCGGCGGCCAACCCGACGACCCCCTGCTGAGCCGGCAGTCCCCTTACCCCGGCCGCATGGAAAAGCCCCAGGCCTGGCGGCAGGGGCTGATCGAGCTGCTGGCCACCGTTCCCGAAGCGATCCGCCTCCGGGTGAGGGCCATCGCCATCGATGGCACCTCAGGCACCTTGCTGGCCTGCAGGGCTGACGGCAGCCTGCTGCCACCCCCCCTGGAGCAGGCGCTCCCCTACCACCTGGCCTGTGCGGAGCAGGCGCGTGCGATCTCGGCGCTTCTGGGCCAGGCGCCCGGCAGCTGGTCCACCCATCCGGCCGCCAGCGCCAGCGGCAGTCTGGCCAGGGCCCTGCGGCTGCTGTCCATGGCCCGTGAAGCGGGTCTGGGGCCTGGCCTGCTGCTGCGCCACCAGGCCGACTGGTTGATGGGCTGGTTGCTGAACGACTGGCGCTGGGGCGAGGAAGCCAACAACGTGCGCCTGGGCTGGGACCTGCAGCAGGGAGCCTGGCTCGCTGGTGTGGCCGCAGGCGTGGGAGTGGAGGCGCTGCCCCGGATTCGACCCAGCGGCAGCCTGCTGGGCCCGCTCGCTCGGTCGGCGGCGGCGTGCCTGGGCCTGCCCGTGGACTGTCAGGTGGTGGCGGGCAGCACCGATGCCAATGCGGCCGTGCTGGCCGCCGACCCACAGCCAGGCGACGGCATCACCGTGCTGGGCACCACCCTGGTGCTGAAGCAATTTGTGGATGCGCCCCTGGCCGGCGCCGGCCTCAGCAACCACCGGGTGGCCGGCTGCTGGCTGGCGGGGGGTGCCTCCAATGCCGGCGCAGGCGTGCTGCGCCGCTTCTTCGACGACGAACGGATCGCGGAGCTGAGCCGCCAGATCGCTCCGGACCGCCCGACGGGGCTCAACCTGCTCCCCCTGAGCCGCAAAGGGGAACGGTTTCCGGTGGACGACCCCGAGCTGGAGCCGATCCTGGAGCCGAGGCCCGTCAGCGATGCCTGCTACCTCCAGGCCCTGCTCGAGGGCCTCACCGCCATTGAGGCGACCGGCTGGCAACGACTGCGGCAGCTGGGGGCGCCGGCCCTGCGGCGGGTGATCAGCGTCGGTGGTGGGGCCCGCAACAGCCAGTGGCGGGCGATGCGGTCACGCGCCCTGGGGATCCCGGTGCTGAACCGACCGAAACGCACGGCGGCCCTGGGCATGGCCCTGCTCGCCAGGGCCAGCTTCAGGATGGAGGTCGAATCACCACCCCTACGGCCATGAAAGAACGCCTCAGCTCGATCCTCTCCATGGCGCTGTTCGTCGTGCTGGCGGGCTTTGTGGGCTACAGCGGTGTAAGGCTGTGCCTGCTGCTCTGGCAGCGGTACGCCGGCGCCTGAGCCCAGAATTCCCTCACCCGCACCGACCCCATGGCCGCCGACCCCCTCACCGCCGCGGTGAGCGACCGCATCTGTAAGCACATGAACGACGACCATGCGGAGGCCGTCCTGGCCTATGCCCGTCACTTCGGCGGCTGCGCCGAAGCCAGGGAGGCCCGCATGCTGGCCGTCGAGCCCCAGGCCATGCGCCTGGAGGTGGATGGCGCCCCCGTGGAGGTGCCCTTCGACCACGCCCTCAGCGACAGCGAAGACGCCCACCGCACCCTGGTGGCCATGCTGCGGTCGCTGCCCGGGAAGGCTTGAAGCAGCAGCGCCAGACCCCTGAACCTCCTTCTACGCCTGGGCCGACTCCCGTTCGACTGGATCGCGGCCACCCCCTGCCCTTTGTGTCGCGGCCTGCAGCCGCCTCATCACGGCTCAGCAGCCCCCTGCCCCGACTGCCGCAGCCAGCTCTCCCTCTCCGCCGGGGGCCAGCGGGGCAACGAGCCCCTGCTGTGGTGGGCGGCCGGTTCCTATGACGGAGAGCTGCGGCGATTGCTGCTCGGATTGCGGCAGCGGCCGGAGGACGCCAGGGTCGGTGCCTTGGTGCGGGTGATGGCAGAGGGGCTGCCCCAGTGGCGGCGGCGGCCGCTGCTGGTGCCGGTACCGAGCTGGAAACGGCGCGGCAACCCCCTGCCCGCTCTGGTGTGCCGCCAGCTCGTCCGCCAGCTGGGGTACCGCCGCGACGATCTGCTGGAACGGTCGCGGCCGGTGCTCGGCCAGCATCAGCTGAAGCGCGCCCTGCGCCTGGCCAACCAGGAGGGTGCCTTCCGCTGCCGTCGCGGTCCCCGCCTCGGGGAAGCCACCGGCCGGCCGGTCCTGATCGTCGACGACATCCTGACCAGCGGAGCCACCGGATGCAACGCCGCCCTGACCCTGGAAACGCTCGGCTGGCAAGTGGTGGGGATGGTCTGTCTGGCCCGAACCCCACGGGCCCGCACCCGCAGCGGGCCGTGATCTAAGATCGCCCAGTCGCTCCGGCGACGGGCCGGGATAGCTCAGTTGGTAGAGCAGGCGACTGAAAATCGCCGTGTCCCCAGTTCAAATCTGGGTCCTGGCATTGCGTGCGGACTGCTTTGCAGCCCATCACCATGCCCCAGCCGCCTTCGACCTCCAGCCAGATCTTCAACAACGCCGACAGCTTTGCCCAGGCGTTCGATGAAGCCTGGCAGGCCCACAGCCGCCAGGACCAGTCCCATGGACTCTCGGCCGCCGAAAAGCTTGAAGCCATCCTCAGCAGCGTGGCCGACCACCCCTTCGCCCAGAGCGATCCAACCACGGCCCGCCACGTCGGCGCCTTCCGGATCCGCCTGCTGGACCTCTAGGTGGTGCCCATGAGCAGCTCGCTTACCCGCCTCCTCCAGCAGCTGAGCGCTGGCTTCAGTAATCAGGCCCAGGCCTTCGACAACCCACCCCTCTACGCCCACATCCTGGTCAAGTTCCGGCCCCTGCCCCAGCTGGCCCCGGGCTCGCTGCTGCTCGAGCAGTCCTACGCCATTTCCCCAGGGACGCCGTACAGGATCCGGGTGCTCCGGGCTGAACAGCGCGACGGAGATCTGATCATCCACAACCAGGCCCTGCGTGAGGAGCAGCGGTTCTGGGGCGCCAGCGATGACGAAGGACGACGCCAGCAGATTGAGGCCGCCGACCTGCTTCCCCTGGAAGGGTGCACCTACGTGGTGAAGGAGATGGGCGACGGCTTCACCGGCGAGGTGGAACCCGGTTGCCGCTGCCTCGTGGAGCGCAAGGGCAGCCTCGCCTACCTCGTCAGCAGCTTTGAGATCGACCCCCGAGGCATGCGCACCATCGACCGGGGCCATGATCCGGCCACCCACGAGCAGTTGTGGGGGTCCCTGGCCGGCCCCTTCGAATTCGAGCGCACCGACGACTACAAGGGCGACATCCCTCCCTCCTGGCTGGAGAACTGACGGCGAAGGCCAAGGCGACGTCCCGGGCCCGATCAGCCGGCGATCAGTTCGTCCATAAATGGCTGCTCACCCTCATCGAGGAAGGGGTCGACCTCCTCCGGGCCCAGCTCGAATCCGTCGTCCTCGATCATGGACCCCGGCAGCTCCTGCTGCATCGCCGGCGGCTGAACGGCCTGCAGATGGCGGGAGGTCCCGCTCCGATCCAGACCCCTCAGCGCCGCCTCGATCCTGGCCAGACGCGCTTCCGTGTCACCCAGCCGCTGATCCATGGCCACCCCATGGGCTGATTCCTGACCAGCGGCCGCCTGCAGCCGTTCGCCGATCCGGTCCTCCTGGCCTTCCAACCGTTCCTCAAGCTCCAGCAGGCGGTAAGTGAGCGCTTCGGCGACCTGGGACAAGACCTGCAGCTGGTCGGCCAACCGCAGGGAGGCGTCCTCTGGTAGGGGCACAACAGCAGTCATGACGGCACCGGGATGATGGCCGGATGGTATCGGTATGGGGCCAGTCCGCCAGGGGGCACAACGCCAGGGTCGGGCCAGACGGGCTGGGGGGCCGCCGGTCGGGGGGTTTGTAACGATTCTGAAAACCCTGTCGTGGCGAGCGGACAGGCCCATAGGATCCGGCTTGCAGCCCATGGTCGGGACGTTTCCTGCAGCCGTCCTCGGAGGCTGCTGCCGATCCGCAGTGGCCAATCGCGCTGCACCCCGACCTTCTACCCAACGTTTCTCCCCCGGCCCCCCACGCTCATGACACTTGCCAACGCTGCCTATCTGGGCATCGAGCGTTTCTCCAGCGACCGCAACAAGGAAAACTGGACAAACGCCACCGAAAACGACAAGGCCGCCCTGATCCGTGCCGTTTATAAGCAGGTGCTCGGCAATCAGTACGTGATGGCAAGCGAGCGGCTCTCCGGTCCGGAGTCCCTGTTCAAGCGCGGCTACCTCAGCGTGCGGGAGTTCGTTCGGCAGGTGGCCAAGAGCGGGCTCTACAAGGCCAAGTTCTTCGAGAACTGCAACCCCTACCGCTTCATCGAGCTCAACTTCAAGCATCTCCTGGGCCGGGCTCCCCAGAACAAGGCCGAGATGCTGCACCACTTCACGATCCTGCAGGAGCAGGGCTACGACGCCGAAATCGACTCCTACATCGACAGCGCCGAGTACCAGACGCGCTTCGGCGAAGAGGTGGTTCCTTACCTCCACGGCTGGGACTATTCCTCCGGCCAGCAGGGCCTGCAGTTCTCCTACATGCTCCAGCTCACCCGGGGTGTGGGCGCCTCGGTGCGGGGCGACCTGCTCAAGAACCAGTCCCGCCTCAACCCCTCCGTGCATGCGGAAGCCCCCATGCCGGTGGTCAGCCCCAACGCTCGGGGCAGTGTCTTCCGCAAGGTCAGCACCGATGGCCTCACCCGGCAGGGGGTGGGAGCCGGCGAAGAGGGCCGCACCTTCCGGGTGGAGATCTCCGGGTTCAACAACTACCGCCTGCACAAGCGCAGCAACCGGGTGCGCTTCATCCCCTTCAGCAAGCTGCTGCAGACCCAGCAGCAGATCCTCCGTGAAGGCGGCCGCATCGCCAGCATCACGCCGATCAACTGAAGCGGTTTTTTCCCGTCCAGTCTTTTCCCCCTACCCCACCGAATCCATGAAGGTTTCCGCAGGTACCCGAGGCACCGGCCTCAACAGCTCCCGTCAGGTCGCCCTCACCGTCACCGGTGTGAGCAACAACGACTATTCCCGCACCGCGGACATGGTCATGAACGTGCCCTTCACCCGCATGAACGAGACCATGCGTCTGGTCCACTCCCTGGGTGGTCGGATCATCAGCGTCTCCGTGACCGGTGGCGGTATCGCCGGCAGTCCGGAACAGCCCGCCCCCCGCAAGGGAAAAGCCAAGGCGAGGGAAGACGGCTGAGCGCAGGCCTAGCCTCGCCCCCAGCCACTGCCGCCAACCAGAGGGTCCCCCTTGGAGGGGCCCTTTTTGATGGGAATCCCGTGCACAGGCCACAAGCCCCATACACCGATCAGCCAGGACAGGCGTTCAGCTTGAACCCAGGGGCCTGTGCAGGGGGGCAGAACGGTTGCGCCAGCTGGGATCCTGATGCTGGTGACCATTTATTAAGGCTCCCCCATCCCAAGGACGCGGGGCACAACAATAGGTAGGTCTTTCGAAGCGATGCCCGGCCGAGGCCAGGCGATCATCGAAAGCAATGACGTAGTCGACGTCTGCCAGGCCACCACCGGGCTGACGCTCCAGACTCACCCCCCCCCTTACCCACCCAATCCCGACGTTCGACGTCGAGAACAGGAGCTAACTCAATGTTCGACGCCTTCACCAAGGTCGTTGCTCAGGCTGATGCCCGCGGCGAATTCCTCAACGCTGGTCAGATCGACGCCCTGGCGTCGATGGTTGCCGAGAGCAACAAGCGTATGGATTCCGTGAACCGCATCACCTCCAACGCTTCCAAGATCGTCACCAACGCCGCCCGCGAGCTGTTCGATCAACAGCCTGCCCTGATCGCCCCCGGCGGCAACGCTTACACCCACCGCCGCATGGCTGCTTGCCTGCGCGACATGGAGATCGTTCTCCGTTACGTCACCTACGCCATCTTCACCGGTGACGCTTCCGTCCTCGAAGACCGTTGCCTCAACGGCCTCCGCGAGACCTACCTGGCCCTCGGCGTCCCCGGCGCTTCCGTGGCCGAAGGCATCCGCAAGATGAAGGACGCCGCCATCGCCATCGCCAACGATCGCAACGGCATCACCCAGGGCGACTGCTCCTCCCTGATGTCCGAAATCGGCACCTACTTCGATCGCGCAGCTGCTGCTGTCGCCTGATCGCGCTTCATCGTTCGGTTCTCCTTCCCATCCAACCCCCTTCTCATG
>NZ_JAHLYP010000016.1 GCF_025127995.1 Synechococcus sp. CS-1332
GCGTTGCCCGCTCCGCGGGCTCGCCGCCGCAGGCCGGCGCCCTCAGCCCGGCACAGGGGCTGGAGCGTCGCTACGCCCATAGCGGTCATCGAAGCGGACGATGTCGTCTTCGCCCAGGTAGGGGCCGCTCTGGACCTCGATCAGTTCCATGGCGATCTTGCCGGGGTTGGTGAGGCGGTGCCGGGCGCCGAGGGGGATGTAGGTGCTCTGGTTCTCGCCCACAAGCTCCTCCACCCCGTCCTTTTCCACCACGGCGGTGCCCCGCACCACCACCCAGTGCTCAGCCCGATGGTGGTGCATCTGCAGGGAGAGGCTGGCACCGGGCTTCACCGAGATCTTCTTGACCTGCCAGCGCTCCCCTTCCACCACCCCGTCGTAGTGGCCCCAGGGCCGGTAGATGCGGCGGTGGGCGCGGCTCTCGGGGGCGCCGTCGCGCTCCAGCCGGCCGACGATGCCCTTCACCTCCTGGGCCCGGTCGCGATGGGCGACGAGCACCACGTCGTCGGTTTCGACCACCACCAGATCCTCCACGCCCAGCCCCACCACCAGGCGGTGTTCGCTGCGCAGGTAGCAGTTGCGGCTGCCCTCGCTGATCACCCGACCCCGCAGCACGTTGCCTTCGGAGTCCTGCTCGGAGGTTTCCCAGAGGGCCCCCCAGCTGCCCACGTCGCTCCAGTCGGCATCGAGGGGCAGCACGACGCCCCGGTCGGTCTTCTCCATCACCGCCACGTCGATGGCGATGCTGGGGCCGTTGGCGAAGGCCTCCCGCTCCAGCCGCAGGAACTCCAGGTCGGCGCTGTCCTGTTCCAGGGCGGTGCGGCAGGCGTTCACCACCTCGGGGGCGAAGCGCTCCAGCTCCGTAAGGATGGCGCTGGCGCGGAACAGGAACATGCCGCTGTTCCAGGTGAAGCGGCCGGTGGCGAGGAAGGCTTCGGCGGTGGCTTTGTCCGGCTTCTCCACGAAGCGGGCAATCGGTACGGGCGTTGTGGCGGCCATGGGTCCGGCGGCCTCGATGTAGCCGTAGCCCGTTTCGGCACTGGTGGGCACGATGCCGAAGCTGACCAGCTGGCCGGCGGTGGCGGCCGCCATGCCGGCGGCCACGGTGGCGCGGAAATCGCCGGCCCGGCGGATGACGTGGTCGGCGGCCAGGATCAGCAGCAGGGGGTCGTCACCGCGGGCGGTGGCCTGCAGGGCCGCCACCGCCACCGCCGGTGCGGTGTTGCGCCCCACCGGTTCCAGCAGGATCGCCGCCGGCTCAACGCCGATCTGGCGCATCTGTTCGGCGACGATGAAGCGATGGTCCTCGTTGCAGATCAGCAACGGCGGCGCCAGGTCCGGCAGGCCTTGCAGCCGCTGGTGGGTCTGCTGCAGGAGGGTTTCCTCGGTGGTGCCGGCCAGGGGCCAGTACTGCTTGGGGTAACTGGCCCGCGACAGGGGCCAGAGGCGGGTGCCGGTGCCGCCGCAGAGGATCACCGGAACCAGGGAGGGGGAAGACATGGAAGCGGCAGCGGTCCCGCAGGACCATCAGTCGGGCCCATTCAACCCGAGGTGGCCCCTGCCGTCAGCGTTGCTGTGTGCCTGCGGCCACTTCAGAGGTCGAGAAGGCCGGGGGGCGGCGTGAGGCCGATCCAGCCTTCTGTCAGGTTCACCTCCGGCACGATCGCTTCGACGAAGGGGATCAGCAACCGCCGGCCCCCCGCGGCGAGCTCCACCTCCAGCAGATCATTGCCGGCATGGATCAGGTCGGTGACGGTGCCGAGGGGGGTTTGCGGCTCCGCCAGCAGCCGCACTTGGAGACCCACCAGATCGAGGAGGTGGAATTCCCCTGGCTCCAGGCTGGGGCGGTCGTTGGCGGGCACCAGCAGGTGCTGGTCCACCAGGGCTTCGGCGGCGTTGCGGTCGCTGACGCCTTCGAGGCGCAGCACGAACAGGTTCTTGCCCGGCAGGGGACGGCCGGCCAGCAGCCGCACGGGCCGTGGGTCGCCCTTGGGGGCTTGCAGCCAGCGCTGGCCCGGCCTGGTGAAACGTTCGGGGAAGTCGCTGAGGGGCAGCAGGCGCGCCTCACCGCCCATGCCCTGGGCCGCCACGAACCGGCCCACGGCCATGAGCTCTCCCGGATCGTCGGTTCCCGGCGCCTCGTTGCTGATATCGGCCACAGCCAGATCGCTCCCGTCGCGGCGCATCATCGCGCCCGGACCGGAGCGGTGGCCGCCAGCACCGCGACAGGGCACCCGGGCACCGATAATGGCCGAACTTGATGGCTCCCGGGGGCCTCCGCCATGGCCAGCAGCCCGATCCTGCCCGGTTCCACCGTTGTGGTGCGCGATCCACGCTCCATCTACAACGGCTATCAGGGCTTCGTGCAGCGCATCAGCGGGGCGATGGCGGCCGTGCTGTTCGAAGGCGGCAACTGGGACAAGCTGGTGACTGTGCCCCTCAGCACTCTGGAGCAGGCCTGAGTTCGCGTGCGGCCAGGGCGGCCCGGGCGGCCTGCTGCTCCGCTTCCCGCCGCGACCCGCCCCGGCCCTCACCGCTGAGGCCGGCCACCTCCACGTGGCATTCGAAGCGCTCCGGATCCCCGTGCACCTGGCTGCGCTCGTGGCAGGTGTAGGTGGGCAGGCCTTTCCCCTGGCCCTGGCTCCATTCCTGCAGCACTGATTTCCAGTTGTGGCGCAGGGGGTCGGCCAGCAGCTCGGCGGCGCTGGCCTGCCAGTGGGGGGCCAGCCAGTGCTGCACGGCCGTCAGGCCGCCCTGGGGCCCGCCTCCCAGCGTGTAAATGGCGCCCACCAGCGCTTCGCAGCATTCGGCCAGCACGGTGGCGCGGCCGGCCCGATCGCCTGTGGCCATCGCCCCCAGCAGCAGCACCGGCTCGAGGACGATGGCGCGGGCCAGCTCACTCAGCCAGCGGTCGGACACCAGCTGGGCCCGCAGGGCGGAGGTATCGCCGACGCTCAGGGACGGGTGCGCCGAGCGCAGGAACTCGGCCGCCGCCAGGCGCAGCACCGCATCGCCGAGGAACTCCAGGCGGTCGTGGTGGCGGGGCCGGCCGGTGGAGCTGTGGGTGAGGGCCTCATCGAGGGTGGCCAGGGCGGCGCCGGCGGCGTCCGGATCGGGGGGCAGCAGGCCGCCGGAGCCGCTGCCGAAGCCGAGACTCTCCAGAAAGGCCAGGAGCTGCTGGCGGCGCTGGGGAGTCATCGCAGGGCAAGAGGGGGAAAGCAGGACGTAAGCCGGGTTCTGTTCTCCCCTGCCAGCGGCACGCCGGCGGCAGGGGGGGTGATCATCTGTCTGGGACCGCCGTCACCGGCGGCCTCGAGCGGCGCATGGGAATCGGGACGGGGAAGATGGCCAACCGCTGTCCCTGGGCCTTGCTCCCAGCCGGGGTTTACCAAGCCGGCACCTCTCGATGCCGCTGGTGCGCTCTTACCGCACCTTTGCACCCTTGCCTGTGCGCCGGGTGAGGCGAACCTCCCCCGGTGGCCATCGGCGGTGTGTTTCTGTGGCACTGTCCTCACGGTCACCCGCACTGGGCGTTACCCAGCAGGCCTGGCCATTGGGGAGCCCGGACTTTCCTCAACCGGCCGCGGCGCTGGCCCGAAGGCTGCACCACACCGATCGCGTTCACCTCGCCTGCTTTCCATCGCTCAGATTAGGGCTAGCGGTCGCCTGGAAGTGGTCGGGAGATTGGACAGGAGCCGAGGGGTTGTACGGCTGGACAGGCCTGAGACGGGAGGCAGAGGCCTGCAGTCCTATGATGAGAGGGGCCTAATCATGGTTTCACCGCCATTCATGTCAGCAAAGGGGCTGTAGCTCAGCCGGATAGAGCGACGGTTTCCTAAACCGTAGGTCGTGGGTTCGAGTCCCGCCAGCCCCGTTGTCAAGAGAGTCTTAATCGCTGGCTAATCCCTGTATCGAAATAGCCCGATTCTTTGGAAGAGTCCGTAAAGAGGCCCCGACTCACCGGCGATGCCGCTGAAAGCGATGGCTATCAACAAAGCCTGGACAGAGTTGCGGGTTGCATCTGCAATAAACTTCTCCAGACGTTGAGCGCGAAGAACGCCAGCCTGATAATTGACGGCGTTGAGCCGGCTATCAAAGTTGGTCAGCAGTCGCTGCTTGATCACAGGGAATGGCGCCTCAAAGCGAGCAGGCACGGGGGGAGGAGAGGGGAGACTGGCAAGGAACTGACGCAATTCAGCCTCATCGTTGGAGGCCCTTACACCCTGGATGATCTTCTTGACCAACTGGATGCTCTGATTCTCCGATGTCTGAACAACACCACTTGCGCGATGTCCGGCGTAGAACTGAAACGGAATGATCAGTAAGAGCAGCACAGCGAACCAGCCCGCCGCAAGACGAAGAACTTGCGACCGCTTCTCCAGTTTCTGGCTTCTAAGGTTTAATAACTGTGCCCCGCACACCAGCAGCGTTCCGAGCAAAAGAATGGTGCTACTGGCGAGAAGGCCACTGATCAGCCTCAGCTGCCATTCCGCGTCCACCAGCCGGACAGGTAGGGCGGCGAACAGCAAACTGCTGAGCGAAGATCCGATCAAGACCCATCCCACAAGGGCAAACCAGTGAGATGCCGTGATGGAGGATCTGTAAGAGGCTTCGCCTCTGCTGCTGCTTGCCGATTCCATCAAAGCCACTCCATTTGCAATCTGTACGTCATTAGGGCTGGATGTCCAGAGGGTATGGTTCAACACCAAATCCTAGCCTCAACAGCCCATCTGTCCACCTGTGCGGGTGGGAGTCCATCCCCTGAGGAATCTCTGCCGAACGATGCTTATCTGGGCGGCCCTTTGAACGACACAAAAAAGCCCCCCCTTGACGGGGAGGCTGTGCTGATGAGACGTTGATGACCCCGAAAGGTGATCAAGCAGCCTGTTTGACGCGGCGGCGAAGCTTGCGGGAGAAGCCGAAGGCTGCGCCGGCACCGAGGATGGGCAGCGGGCCGGGGACCGATGCGGGACCCTGCTGAGTCAGCGTGAGGCCGAGGGAGTTGACAACCGAAGCACCCGTAGGCAGACCGGCCAGGACAAAAGATTGCGTGAAAATGGCGGTGGTTACGCCAGGGCCAAAGAAAGCGTCATTACCAGGGTTGATACCAGGAGCGATGTTGCTGCTGGAAGCTTGGATGACGGCCGGGGTGATTCCTGGGTTTGTCGATACTGATGTAATGAATGTGCCGGCCGCGGTCTGGATGTTTCCAGTGATGTTGGGCTGAACTTTGAGGAATGTGTTGCCAGCAGCCAAGCCTTCAGGGGTGATGGTCACCCTGTAGGAAAATTCTCCAGAAAACTCGGACTCGAGGATAGGAACAAAGTTATACTGAAACTAGTAACCCAGGCCAGACCCAATCCTTGAGAAGGTCATGGTGTCCTCACTTGAGAAATTCAGGTTACTGAAATCAAAGTCAGTGAGGGTCTTGTCGCCAACGGTCATGTCTCCGCTGTTGCAGGATCCGTTGATGATGCTTAGGACCGAGCAGCTGAAGTTGCCGCCGACCTGTGGTGGACCACCACGGTCTTGGGCCTTGGATTCACCAGCTTGGAGGGTCAGCAGAGCGGCAGCAAGGATGCCGACTTTGGCGACCAGCTTCGGTCTGAAGAGGGACCTGGAGATCGTCATTGTGAAATGGAAGCGATTGGGTGCGTGGGTGTGAATGTGGCCCAAGCACCTGTGAGGCGAACTTGGCCAGCTTGGGAAGAATACCACAAAACTGAGGGGATGCTGAGCTTGGCCGTCACTAGAGCTTAATCTTTGTCAGGGCTCCGTCACCGTGGACCCTGGCTTTGGCCCTCGGCAGGGTGAGGCTCCAGCCCCGATGGGCAAGCCGAGCTAATGGGGCAAAGGGTGCCTCCACCCGTGGTGTGTCGGTCCGCCGGTCATTGTCGCGCGGATGACCTGGCGTCGCTGCTCAGCGCCCAGTCGTCCCTGCAGATGGCCGCCCCCAACAAAGGTGGCCGCCTTTGCCTCCAACTGAGGCGTTGCCCAAGCCGTAACGTGCGCTACCACTGGTGCACTTCCCCAAAAGGAACGCTCCCGCTAGCGTGTGGCCAGTCGTCAGCAGTGGATGACCCAGCTACACGACCTGCGCCTGCGGTTGTTGGTGCAGCAGGAGAGTGAGAACATCGCCCACACCCATCCTGATGAACTGGATCTCTCGGTGGTGCAGGCCCGCTGCCTTTGCTGGCTGGCGCTGCTGGCCGACGCCCACGAGGAGCAGGCCAGCGATGCCGAGCGCCGCGGCGACGTGGAGCAGGCCATGGGCTGGTTCGCCGATTCGATGCGCCTTCGCGATGTGATTCAGGTGGTCAGTTCGATCGAAATTCCCCTGCCGCTGCTGAGTGAGGCGGGGGATCGGCCCGATCAGGGCCCCCTGGCGGCCTGACGGTGCCATGATGGTCGTTGAATGAAAGAAGGGACGCGGTGCCAGAAGAGCCCTGCCAATGTCCTGATTGCCAGCGGTTCTATCGGGAACACGACCGGCTGATCCGAGAAAATCCCAGCCTCCGCCAGCAGCAGGAGCTCAACTGGGCCGCCTTGCAGTCATTCCGTACCCTGGCCGGCCGGGTGCTGGAAGAGCTTCAGAAGCAGCACGGCGACGGCGACGCCGCCCCCACCCCTGCCGCCCCCGAGGCCGACCTGCAGGAGGCCAGTGGCGACGGGGCGCCTGAAACTGAGGCCATTCAGCAGGCCATGGCCGATCTGGAGAACATCAACGCCCACCTGTTCTCGATCGAGGCGCTGATGGAGCGCATCTTCGATGTCAGGGTGCCCGAGCCCGTGGAGCAGACCTTCCGGGAGGTGGCCGGCGAGCTCGCCCCCGACCCCCTCAATGCAGACAGGCTGCGACTCAACCGCCTGCTGCATCAGACACCCGATCTGCCGGATCACCGGGGCGGCTGAGCCACCCCGGCGCCCTTCACTGGGCGGCCGGCAGCTTGCGCCCCTTGGCCGGTGCCTCGTCGATCTGGCAGGTGATGGTCACGGGGAATTCCTCCGTCTGCCAGATCCGTTCGCTGTACTCCCGGATCGAGCGATCCGAGGAGAACAGACCGCTGCGGGCGGTGTTCAGCAGTGACATCCGATTCCAGCGGCTGCGGTCGCTCCAGGCGTCGCTGACCGCTTGCTGGGCCCGCATGTAGGCCTCGAAGTCGGCCAGCACGAAGAAGGGGTCGTGGCCGGTGAGATTCTCCAGCAGGGGGCGGAACAGCTCCTTGTCCCCGTTGCTGAAGTGCCCCTGCCCCACCAGATGCAGCACCTCCGGCAGTTCCGGGGTGCTGGCGATCCGTTCCCAGGGCCGGTAGCCCTGCTCCTTGAGTACGGCGATGCCTTCGGTGGTGCGCCCGAAGAGGAAGAAGTTGTCGTCGCCCACCTGCTCGCGGATCTCGACGTTGGCGCCATCGAGGGTGCCGATGGTGAGGGCGCCGTTCATCATGAATTTCATGTTGCCGGTGCCGGAGGCCTCCAGGCCGGCGGTGGAGATCTGCTCGGAGAGGTCGGCGGCGGGGTAGACGCGCTCGCCGAGCTTGACGTTGTAATCGGCCAGGAAGATGACGCGCAGGCGGCCATCCATGTCGGGGTCGGCGTTGACGACATCGGCGATGCCGTTGATGAAGCGGATGATCAGCTTGGCCATGGCGTAGCCGGGGGCGGCCTTGCCGCCGAAGATCACGGTGCGAGGGGCCATGCCATCGGCGAGGCCGTTCTTGATGCGCAGGTACTGGGCGATCACCTGGAGGGCATTGAGGTGCTGGCGCTTGTACTCGTGGATGCGCTTCACCTGCACGTCGAACATCGAGGCCGGATCCACCAGCACGCCCGTGTGGCGGTGGATGTAGTTGGTGAGGTGGCGTTTCACCGACAGCTTGGTGGCCCCCCAGTTCTCCAGGAAGCCACCGTCGTCGGCGTAGCGCTCCAGCTGGCGCAGCTCATCGAGGTTGCGCACCCAGCCGTTGCCGATCGAGGCGTCGAGCAGGGCCGAGAGCTGGGGGTTGGCCAGGGCCACCCAGCGCCTGGGGGTGACGCCGTTGGTGACGTTGGTGAACTTCTCGGGCCAGAGGGCAGCGAACTCGGGGAACAGCTCCTGCTTGACCAGGGCGCTGTGCAGGGCGGCGACGCCGTTGACGTGGTGGGAGCCGACGGTGGCGAGGTGGGCCATGCGGACGGCCTTTCCGCCGGCTTCATCGATGATCGAGAGGCGCTGCAGCACGGCGTCGTTGCCGGGGTACTTGAGGCGCACCTGCTGGAGGAAACGGCGGTTGATCTCGAAGATCAGCTCGAGGTGGCGGGGCAACAGGGACCCGAACAGATCGAGGCCCCACTTCTCGAGCGCCTCGGGCAGCAGGGTGTGGTTGGTGTAGGAGAGGCAGGCGGTGGTGATGGCCCAGGCGGCCTCCCACTCGAGGTGCTTGTCATCGAGCAACAGCCGCATCAGCTCGGCGACGGCGATCGAGGGGTGGGTGTCGTTCAGCTGGACGGCCCAGTGGGCCGGGAAGTCCTCGATGGGAATGCCACGGGCATCGAGACTGCGGATCATGTCCTGCAGCGAGCAGCTGACGAAGAAGTGCTGCTGCTTGAGGCGCAGCTGGCGGCCTTTGGCGGTGCCGTCGTTGGGATAGAGCACCTTGCAGAGGGTCTCGGAGCCCACCTTCTCCTCCACGGCGCCGTAGTAGTCGCCGCTGTTGAAGGCGTAGAAGTCGAAGGATTCCGTGGCATCGGCTCGCCAGAGGCGCAGCCGGTCGCAGGTGTTCACTCGGTAGCCCAGCACCGGCACGTCGTGGGGGACGCCGATGGCGTGCTCGGCGGGGATCCAGCGCACCCGGTAGGCGCCGTTGCGGTCGCGGTAGCTCTCGGTGTGGCCGCCGAAGCCCACGAAACAGGCCTGGTCGGGGTGGGGGATCTCCCAGGGCCAGCCGGCCTTGAGCCACTTGTCGGTGATCTCCACCTGCCAACCGTCGCGGATCAGCTGGTCGAAGATGCCGAACTCGTAGCGGATGCCGTAGCCGGTGGCGGGGATCTCGAGCGAGGCGAGGGATTCGAGGAAACAGGCGGCCAGGCGGCCCAGTCCGCCATTGCCGAGGCCCGGCTCCTCCTCCACATCGAGGATCTCCTCGATGTCGTTGATGCCGAACTGCTTGAGGGCCTCGGCGGCCTCCTTCTGGATGCCGAGCATCAGCAGGTTGTTGCCGAGCTGGGGACCGATCAGGAATTCGGCCGAGAGATAGGCCACGATCCGCTTGGGGTTGGCGGCAATCGCTTCAATGCCCGCCAGATAGCGGGTCATGAGCCGGTCACGCACGGCGTAGCTGAGCGCCATGTAAAGGTCGTGGCGGCTGGCGCTGGGGGCGAGCTTGCCGAGCGTATAAAAGAGGTGTTCGGTCATGCCGTCGAACACGTCCGTCGCCGTCAGGCCGCTGCGATCGGGGTCCGCGAAGCACCCAGGGGTGGGCAGGCTCAGGTTGCGGGGTTGTTGGTCGGTCATGGCGGTCGGCGCGCGGTGATCCCTCAGGCACAGGTCTGGCCGTGCGTCTCCAGACCGTAGCGGTGGTTGCCATTCCTCTCGCCCGGCCCGTTGGGAGATCAGCAACGGAACACCTGAGCAGCCCCTGCGCTGGTCTCAGCGCTTGTTGTTGTCCCTGCCGGCGGCGAGGCTGAGCGACAGGCCCCCCAGCACGGCGATCAAGCCCAGGCTTCCGGCCCAGCCAGGGCCGAGGGCCCAGCTCAGCAGCAGTTCCACCACCAGGCCCACCGCCAGGGCCAGCAGCAGGCTGCCGCCCACCAGCACCAGTTGCTGCATCCCTTCTTCCAGGCTCCCCTCGGCCAGGGCCTGCTCCAGCCGACCCAACGGGACGCTCAGGGGCAGGTACAGGGCCAGGGCCCACAGGGCCACCCCGGGCAGCAGTGGGCTCAGGTCGGCAAGGCTGAAGGCGTCGGACATGGCAGCAGGCGCAGGGGGCAGGGCCGCACGCTGGCCGGGCTTCCTAGCATCGTCTCCCATCGCAACGCCTCTGCCTCCATGGCTTTGACATCCGAAACCCCCTGGCAGTTCCTGGGCCATCGGGTGCACGCCGTGCGGTCGGCTCCAGAGCAGCCGATCGGGCCAGCCATCCTGCTGGTTCATGGTTTCGGGGCCTCCACCGATCACTGGCGCTTCAACATTCCGGTTCTGGCCCAGACCCATGAGGTCCATGCCATTGATCTGCTCGGTTTTGGCCGCAGTGACAAACCCGCCGGCCTCACCTACGGCGGCACCCTCTGGCGCGACCAGCTCTGCGCCTATGTGGACGAGCGGATCGGCCGGCCCACGGTGCTGGTGGGCAACTCCCTCGGTGGCTTCGCTGCCCTGGCCGCCGGCGCCGCCCTTGGCGATCAGGCCGCGGGCGTGGCGCTGCTGAACGCCGCCGGGCCCTTCAGCGATGAGCAGCAGCCGCCCCAGGGGTGGGGGGCCATCGCCCGCCAGACGATCGGGTCGGCCCTTCTGCGCAGTCCCGTGCTGCAGCGCCTCCTGTTCGAGAACATGCGACGCCCCGGCACGGTGCGCCGCACCCTCAATCAGGTCTACATCGACCGCACCAACGTCGACGACGAGCTGGTCGAGGCCATCCTGCGCCCCTCGCGTGATCCAGGGGCCTTCGGCGTGTTCCGCACCGTGTTCGACATTCCCCGCGGCCAGCCCCTCGACGAACTCTTCGATGGGCTCACGGCGCCGTTGCTGCTGCTCTGGGGCATCCGCGACCCCTGGATCAACGCCGCCGGTCGCCGGGCCAGTTTCCAGCGCCACGCGCCGGCCCGCACCACCGAAGTGGTCCTCGAGGCCGGCCATTGCCCCCACGACGAGGTGCCCGACCAGGTGAACCGGGCCCTGCTGGAGTGGCTGGCGGGTCTGGTGGAAAGCCCGGTTGCTGCGCTGACCGCCAGCTGAACCCAGCGGCGGTGGCTGGTCGGTACATTTCCCTGCACACAAGGGGGCAGGGTTGATCGCCGCCGTCACGGGCAAAGAAGCCGCCTCCGCGGCGAGCCGCCAGGCGGATGGGGTGAGCGGGAAGGCGGGTGGGTTTGCCTACCGGCCGGACATTGATGCGCTGCGTGGTGCGGCGATGCTGGCGGTGCTGGTGTTCCACCTGAACAAGGCATGGCTGCC
>NZ_JAHLYP010000017.1 GCF_025127995.1 Synechococcus sp. CS-1332
GCCCGGCTCCGGTGCCTCGGCCCTCTGGCGCCGCGGCCCCCTCGAGTTGCTGGTGGGGCCGGGCCGGTTCGCGGCCTGGGCGCCGCTGGCGGAGCTGGGGCTGGCCACCGCCGGCACGGCCACCGAGCAGCTGGTGGGTCTGGGGGTGCCGGCCCTGTCGCTGCCAGGGCCCGGCCCCCAGTTCAAGGCCGGCTTCGCCCGCCGCCAGAGCCGGCTCCTGGGGGGAGCCGTGCTGCCGTGTCAGGACAGCGGACAGCTGCAGCGGCGGCTGATCGCCCTGCTCAACAACGACGGCGAGCGGGCCCGGCTGGGCCGCATCGGCCGGCGGCGCATGGGACCGGCCGGTGGCAGCGCGCGGCTGGCGGCCCTGATCCTCGAGCGCCTGATGCCGGGGTAGGGGGATGATGGGCTCGACCGCCCCCTCGTCCCCCGCACCGATGCCCGGCATCCCCGACCGCAGCTTCAACGCCGCCTGCGGTCATCTGGCCACCCAGCTGGGCATCAGCCTGGCGGCGGCCCGCCGGCGGGTGGAGATCCTGGCGGCCAAGGAAGGCCTGCGGGATACCGCCGCCAAGCTGGCCCTGGCCGAGCGGCTGCTGGAGGAGACCAGGGCCAGCGGCCTCGACCGGGGCCTGCTGTTCGACGGTCAGCTGCGCTCGGTGGGCGAGGACGACCTCTTCATGATCGAGGACTGAGGGCCGCTGCAGGCAGGACGCTCGGCGGGCGGCCCGGAGGGCCCCGCCAGCGCTCGCCGACTCAGTGCTCGAACACCTGGTTGAACCGTTGCCGGTCGAGGGCGGAGAACACCGGCACGCAGGCGAAACAGCGGCGGGCCAGCTCCCAGCGCTCCTCCCGGCGCAGCATCACCTCCAGCCGGTCACGGGCAGCCAGCAGCCAGCGCACGTCCCCGGCGGCGTAGGCCAGCTGGGTATCGCTGAGCTCCTCCACCCGGCCCCAGTCGGAGCTCTGGGCCTGCTTGTCGAGTTCCACCCCCACCAGCTCATTGACCACGTCCTTGAGGCCGTGGCGCGGGGCGTAGGTGCGGGCCAGGCGGCTGGCGACCTTGGTGCAGAAGATGGGGTCCACGGCGATGCCGAGGTTTTCCGCCAGCGCCGCCACATCGAAGCGGGCGAAGTGGAACACCTTCTCGATCGCCGGGTTCTCGCAGAGGGCCTTCAGCCGCGGCGCCTCCGTCTGCCCCCGCGCCAGCCGGATGCAGCAGACGTTGTCGGCGTCATCGCAGATCTGCACCAGGCAGAGGCGGTCGCGCCCGTGGATCAGCCCCATGGCCTCGGTATCGATCGCCAGGGCCCGGGCCTTTCCGTAGAGCTCCTGCCAGGTGGCGTCGAGGTCGTGGTCGAAGACGGCGAAACGGGCCGCCGGTCCGGGGCTGGCGCTGACGCTGACAGGGGTCTGGGCCATCGTGGGGCAGGAACTTTGGGGCCATCGTGGCCCAGCACGGACGCCGTCCGGGCCAGTCGGGCCAGAATGGGGGCCGCCAAGGCTCCGCCCCCATGCCCACCCTGGGTTCCACCCTCCTGCTCACCCTGCTGATGGCCGTCGGCCTGGTCTTCTTCCTCAGGGCCGCCAGCAAGGACCGCACCACGGTGGTGGACGTCCACTCCCCCCAGCCGCCGGTGCTGGTGCTCGAAGGCCTCTCCAACTGGCTCACGGCCCGGGGCTGGCAGACCGAAGCCGGCGACCCCGAGCGGCAGTTGCTGCGCTTCCGCGGCCAGGTGCGCTCCAGCCTGCCCCTTGCCCTGCTGCTCTCGCTGCTGGGCAGCGTGGGGGCCGCCTGCCTGGGCCTGGTGCTGCGCCAGGTGCTTCCCTCCCTCGGCTGGTGGCCCCTGCTGCTGGCCCTGGTGGGTCCGATGGCGGGTGTCGTCTACAGCCGGCGGGCGGCCAGGCCCGAGAGCCTGGAGCTGCGGCTGATGGATGGGGACAGCGGCGGCGGCAGCACCCTGCGCCTGCGGGCCCACCGCGACGAACTGATCGCCATCGAGCGAGAGCTCGGGCCCGCTCTCCAACTGGCCAGCGACGGCTCCCTGCTCTCCTCCCCGATCTGAGCCGATGCGTTGCCGTTCTGCCGCCTGGTTTGTGGGTCCAGCCCTTCTGTTCAGCAGCCTTGCCGGCCTGGCGGCACCCGCCCGCAGCGCTGAAGCCATGCCGATGGCCGGCCAGCTCCGGACATCAGCCCCGGCGCTGGCCGGCAGCGATCCGATCACCGGCCCCCGCAGCCACCTGAACCGGGACTGGATCGGCCTCCGCCCCGCCGAAGCGGACACCCCCATCCTGGTGCTGGCCGGCCATGCCGATTCCCAAGGGATCGCGGGGTCCGGCACCAGCGGCGCCGCGGTGGCCGCCGGGGCGCCGCCGATGTATCCGGGCATCAGCGACGAGCTCTACTGGAACATGGTCGTCGCCGAGGCGGTGGTGGCCCTGGGACAGCAGCGGGGGCTGCGCATCAGCACCTACCGCCCCCCCTTCCGCACGATCAGCGACGGCAACGATCCCGGCACCAACTGGAGTGTGGGCCGGCAGCATGCCGCCGCCGGCGGCTACGCCCTGGAGATCCACTTCGATGCCTGGGGCCCCGACGGCGTCGGATCGGGGCTGATCCCGCCGCTGCACCGGCCCTTCGGCCGCCTCGACGAAAGCCTGGCCGAGGCCTTCGGTGGCTTCCCCATGGCTTTCCGCGGCGGCCTGGGGGGACCCAGGCGTGGCATCGCCCTGCTCGAGGTGGGCAAGCTGGAAGGCCGGCTGGAGCGCTCCCTGCGCAACCCCGCCACCCGCCCCGACACGGTTCTTGCCATCGCCAACCGGATCGTGACGGCCCTTGAAGTCGGCCTGGGCCGCGGCCCCACCACCACCGCCCAGCCCCTCACCCCACAGCCTGGTGGGGTCGGCAGCGCTCTTCCAGGGAAGGGTCTTCAAGCCAGTTCTGGGGGCGAGTGAACAGGTCAGTGAGCAGGGCCTCCCGGCTGCCTTCGGCAGCCGTGTAGCCGTACTCCCAGCGCACCAGAGGTGGCAGCGACATCAGGATCGATTCAGTGCGGCCGTTGGTCTGCAGCCCGAAGATCGTGCCCCGATCGAACACCAGGTTGAACTCCACGTAGCGGCCGCGGCGGTAGAGCTGGAACTGGCGCTCCACCTCTCCCCAGGGCAGCCCGTGGCGGCGCTCCACGATCGGCACGTAGCTCGGCAGAAACGCGTTGCCGCAGGCCGAGGCCAGGGCAAACAACTGCTCCCAGTCCTGGTGCAGAGGGCCGACGGCCGTGCTGGCCGCCGCCGCAGGCCCCTCGGGGTCGCTGCCCTTGTAGAGCACCCCGCCTGGGTCCTGGTAGTCGTAGAAGATGCCGCCCACGCCCCGGGTCTCGCCGCGGTGCTTCAGGAAGAAGTACTCATCGCACCAGGGCTTGAACACCTTGTAATAGGCGGGATCCACCCCATCACAGGCCCCCTTGAGGGTGTGATGGAAATGGCGGGCATCCTCCAGGAAGGGGTAGTAGGGGGTGAGGTCGGCGCCACCGCCGAACCACCACACCGGCCCGGCTTCGAAGTAGCGGTAGTTGAGGTGCACCGTTGGCAGATAGGGACTGCGCGGATGCAGCACCATCGAGGTGCCGGTGGCGAACCAGCGGTGGCCCTCCGCTTCGGGGCGCTGGGACAGGATCGAGGGGGGCAGACGCTCGCCCTCCACTTCGGAGAAATTGACGCCGCCCTGCTCGAACACCCGGCCGTCCTTCATCACCCGGGAGCGGCCACCGCCGCCCTCCGGCCGCTCCCAGCTCTGTTCCTCGAAGCCACCCTCGCCGTCGAGGCTCGCCAGGCCGGCGCAGATCGAATCCTGCAGGCCCATCAGCAGGGCCTTGGCGCGGCTGCGGGAATCGGCAGGTGGCATCTCCATGGAACGGCAGCGCGGCGGTCGCGGAACATCCGCACACCTTTTCAGCCCGCCGGGGGGTCTCACAAGGGTTCGAGAGTCTCTGTCATGGGCTGCGGAAGTTCCGGGCGGCCGCCAGGGAAGCGCCAGTGCCGGCCCGACCGCCCCGGGGCACGGCCCCTAGGATCCCGGATCAGAACGCCTGTGACGTCGACGAATGGCCAGCGCCGACACCCTATTGAAGGCCCTGCAGGCGCTCCGCGATGCCGGCAGCGGCCGCAGCCTCGTGGAGCTCGGCTGGATCACCGATCTGCGTCACCAGGGCAGCCGGGCGGTGTTTCGCCTCGCCCTGCCAGGCTTCGCCGCGAGCCAGCGGGAGCGCATCGCCGCCGAGGCCCGCAGCGCCCTTCTGGCCGTGGAGGGGATCAACGACGTCCAGATCGAGCTGGCCCAGCCCGCCGCCGCCCCCTCGTCGGGGCCGATCGGCGCCGCCGGCCACGGCCCGGGCGGGGGCCAGCTGCCGGAACGCCAGGGCATCCCCGGCGTGCGCCAGGTGATCGCCGTCAGCAGCGGCAAAGGCGGTGTGGGCAAGAGCACCGTGGCGGTCAACCTGGCCTGTGCCCTGGCGGCCTCGGGCCTGCGGGTGGGCCTGCTCGATGCCGACATCTACGGCCCCAATGCCCCCACCATGCTCGGCGTGGCCGACCGCAGCCCCCAGGTGACGGGCAGCGGCAATGACCAGGTGCTGGAGCCGATCGAGAGCTGCGGCATTGTCATGGTGTCCATGGGCCTGCTGATCCAGGAGAACCAGCCGGTGGTCTGGCGCGGACCGATGCTCAACGGAATCATCCGCCAGTTCCTTTATCAGGTGAACTGGGGCGAGCGCGACGTGTTGGTGGTGGACCTGCCCCCCGGCACCGGCGACGCCCAGCTCACCTTGGCCCAGGCCGTGCCCATGGCCGGCGTGGTGATCGTCACCACACCCCAGCAGGTGTCTTTGCAGGACGCCCGCCGCGGCCTGGCGATGTTCCTGCAGATGGGGGTGACGGTGCTGGGGGTGGTGGAAAACATGACCGCCTTCATCCCCCCCGATCTGCCCGATCGCCGCTACGCCCTCTTCGGCAGCGGTGGTGGCCAGCTGCTGGCCGACGAGGCGGGCGTGCCCCTGCTGGCCCAGCTGCCGATGGAGATGCCCGTGCTCGAGGGCGGGGAGCGGGGCTGGCCTGTGGTGCTCTCGGCACCCACCTCCGCCAGCGGCCGCGCCTTCACTGAGCTTGCCGAGCGGCTGAGCGCCAGCTGCGCCCTCAGCCCGGCCCTCGCCTGAAGCGATGGCGGTTCTCAGCCCCCGGCGCGGTGGGTTCGCCGCCAAGGGGGCGAAGCGGCGTGGCTTCGGCTTCGATCCGATTCTGTGGGGCATCCCCACCGCCCTGATCCTGCTGGCGGGGATCCTGATCGCCAGCACCCAGCGCCAGCAGGCCACCACCGACTGGTACCAGCACTGGATCATCGCGGCGGTGGGGATGGTCGTGGCCCTGCTGCTGTCCCGGGTGCCCCTGGAGCGCATCGCCCGGTTCCAGTGGCCGATCTACATCCTGATGGTGGTGAGCCTGATCGCGGTGCGGATCATCGGGGTCAGCGCCCTCGGCGCCCAGAGCTGGATCAACATCGGTGGCTTCTACGTGCAGCCGTCGGAATTCGCCAAGGTGGCAGCCATCCTGCTGCTGGCAGGCGTGCTGTCGAAGTACCCGGTGGAACGGCCCATCGATCTGCTGCGGCCGGTGGGGATGATCAGCGTGCCCTGGCTGCTGGTGTTCGTGCAGCCGGATCTGGGCTCGTCGCTGGTCTTCGGTGCGGTGTTGCTGGTGATGCTGTTCTGGTCGGGCATGCCCGCCACCTGGTTGCTGCTGCTGCTCTCGCCGCTGTTCACCGCGATCATGGCCGGCACCGTGCCCTGGTTGCTGGTGGCCTGGATCCCCCTGATGGGGTGGGTGGCCTGGCGCTCCCTGCCCTGGAAGGGGATCGGCCTGGCGCTGGTGCTGGCCGTCCAGGGACTGTTCGCCGTGGGGACGCCCTGGCTGTGGGAGCACGGGCTGCGGCCGCACCAGCGCGCCCGGCTCACCCTGTTCCTCGATCCGGCCCAGGATCCCCTCGGCGGTGGTTACCACCTGCTGCAGAGCACCGTGGGGATCGGCTCCGGCCAGCTCTGGGGCACCGGCCTGATGAACGGATCACTGACCAAGCTGCGCTTCATCCCTGAGCAGCACACCGATTTCATCTTCAGTGCCCTGGGGGAGGAAACCGGATTCATCGGCTCGATGCTGGTGGTGGTGGGCTTTGTGGTGCTGATCTGGCGCCTGCTGCAGATCGCCGGTCGGGCCAGCAGCGACTACGAATCGCTCGTGGTGGTGGGGATCGGCGCCATGCTGATGTTTCAGGTGGTGGTGAACGTCAACATGACCATCGGCCTCGGACCGATCACCGGCATTCCCCTTCCTTTCCTGAGCTACGGCCGGTCGGCCATGCTCGTCAACTGCATCAGCCTCGGGCTCTGTGCCTCCGTGGCCAGGCGCAGCCGCAGCCTGCGGCGATGGTGGTGAGCCTGGGGGAACTTCGTTTACTGCTGGCGGACGGCGTGCCGGCGGGGCGAGGGGACGAAGACAGTGTCAGGCGTCAGTGGTGGGCCGCCCTGGCCACCGTGCAGGCGGATCTGCTCGGGGCCGCCCCTCCCCAGCCCGGCGTCTGGCTGGCGGCCCCCCTGCCGGCCCTCTACGAGCCCTCCCTGCTGGAGTGGATGGACGGCTGGGTCTGGACACCGGTGGAGGTGGGCAACCTGATGCCATCGGGGCTGCCACTGCTGCCCGGCCTGCCGCCCCCTCCGGGAACCGCTCCCCGGGGGACAGCCGGACGGCCGGGGGGCTTCCGGCGCCTCAGCCTGCGCCAGGACGACGGCACTGATCCGCTGCTGGTGCTGATCACGCCGGTGCTGCAGGTGGCCCTGGCCCTCGATGGTCCCCCGCAGGCGCGGCGGCTGGTGGTGCGCTTCGAGGCCTCGATCCTCTCGGCCGCCCTGGAACTGCTCGATCGGCGCCTGGCCCAGGACGATCCGGCCGAGGGCCTGGGACTGCGCCGCCGGCTGCAGATGCTGGGCCCGCTCCGCAACGCGCCCGATCTGGGCACCCGCTTCTGGCCCCTGCTGGCCCAGCGGCTGGCGGCGATGGCCCCCAGCGTCACCCTGCAGCCGCTGGTGCACGGGGAGAAACGGAGTGAGGGCAACGGCAACGACGCCGTGAGCAGCGAGCTGGCCCTGCTCGAGGCCCTCACCCATGAGGTGCGAACCCCTCTGGCCACGATCCGCACCCTGATCCGCTCCCTGCTGCGCCGCACCGACCTGCCGGCGGTGGTGCGCCAGCGGCTGGAGCAGATCGACAGCGAATGCAGCGAACAGATCGACCGCTTCGGACTGATCTTCCTGGCGGCGGAACTGCAGCGCCAGCCCGGCAGTGGCCAGCCCCTGAGCGACAGCGAACTGGCCCGGACGGACCTGAGCCGGCTTCTTTATCAACTGGAGGCGCTGTGGCAACGCCAGCTGGGCCGGCGGGACCTCAAGCTCGTGCTCGAGATCGCCGCCGACCTGCCGCCGGTGATGAGCGATCCCAGCCGACTCGAAACCATGCTCGGCGGGCTGATGGACCGGTTCAGCCGCAGCCTGCCCAGTGGCAGCGAGGTGCGGCTGCGGCTGCTGCCGGCGGGGTCGCGGTTGAAACTGCAGCTCAGCAGTGACGACCCCGAGAGCCGTGAGGCCGACGGGCTGGCGGCCGCCGTGCCGATGCCGGTGGGGCCGGTGCTGAGCTGGAATCCGCAGACCGGCAGCCTGCAGCTGAGCCGCCAGGCCACCCAGCGGCTCTTCCACCGCCTGGGGGGCCGGCTCACCGAGCGGGGCGGCAGCAACCTGACCGTCTTCTTCCCTGCCGCCGAGCGCAGCGGCTGAGGGGATGGGCCCCGGGTGGGCCGCGTTTGTTGACGGGTGTGAAGAGTCCCCCGGGGGCGCCGGGAAGGCGAAAAACACGGTGCTAGTTTCCGCCTGAAACGGTCTGCAAGTCATGCCTGATACGGCCCTCCACGGTCAACTCCCGAAGTCCATCGGCAGCACCGGTGGCTTGCTGAACTCGGCCGAAACCGAGGAGAAGTACGCCATCACCTGGAGCAGCTCCAAGGCCCAGGCGTTCGAACTCCCCACCGGCGGTGCCGCGGAGATGAACGAAGGGGACAACCTCATGTACTTCGCCCGCAAGGAGCAGTGCCTGGCCCTCGGCACCCAGCTGCGCACCAAGTTCAAGCCCCGGATCGAGGACTACAAGATCTACCGGATCTACCCCGGCGGCGACACCGAATTCCTGCATCCCAAGGACGGCGTCTTCCCCGAGAAGGTCAACGAAGGCCGCGCCATGGTGGGCCACACCCCCCGCAGCATCGGCGCCAACCCCAACCCCGCCAGCCTCAAGTTCAGCGGCAAGGCCACCCACGAAGCCTGAGCCTCACCGGCCAGCACCTATAACGGCGGGGCCGAGAGCCCCGTTTTTTTTGCCTGCCTGTCGCCGTGATGCCCGGTTCTGATCGCAGCGCCTTCCTCGCCCGGATCGCCGGTGGGGAAGCAGGTGCTGACTTGGCCGTCAATCTTCTGCCCCTCAAGAAGTGCTGGCCCGCCGACCTGGAGACGCCCCTGACCACCTGGCTGAAGGTGGGGGCGGGCAGCAGCCATGGCGTGCTGCTGGAGTCGGTGGAGGGGGGTGAGCAGCTGGGCCGCTGGAGCTACGTCGTCAGCGACCCGCTCTGGACCCTCACCTGCCGCGGCGACCGGGGCGAACGCTGCTGGCGGGATGGCCGCAGCGAACAGCTCCAGGGCAATCCCTTCAGCCTGCTGCGGGACGCCCTGGCGCCGTTGCGGCCCGGCCCGGTGGAGGGCCTGCCGAAGGTGGCCCAACTGTTCGGCTTCTGGGGCTACGAGCTGATCCAGTGGATCGAGTCCAGCGTGCCGGTGCACGACGCCGCCGAGGGGGCTCCACCCGATGGCTGCTGGATGCTGGCCGACAGCCTGCTGGTGTTCGACCAGGTGAAGCGCCAGATCACGGCCGTGGCCTACGTGGATCTCTCGGGCGGAGCCGATCCCGGCGAGGCCTACGAGCGGGCAGAGGCGCGCATCGAGGCCCTCGAGGCCCGGATGCACGCCCCGTTGCCGTCGCACGTGAAACCGCTGGCCTGGCACGAGGCGAGTGGCACCGAGCTGGCCACCAGCAGCAACCGCAGCCAGGCCGACTTCGAAGCCGCCGTTGCCACGGCGGCCGAGCACATCGCCGCCGGCGACGTGTTCCAGCTGGTGCTGAGCCAGCGGCTGGAAACCCGGGTGAGCCACGATCCCTTCGAGCTTTACCGCAGCCTGCGGATGGTGAATCCCTCGCCCTACATGGCATTCTTCAACTTCGGCGACTGGCATCTGATCGGCTCCAGCCCCGAAGTGATGGTGAAGGCGGAGCCCTGCGCCGAAGGGGTGAAGGCCTCCTTGCGGCCCATTGCCGGCACCCGCCCGCGCGGCGAGGATGCCCGGCGGGATGCGGCCCTGGCCGAGGAACTGCTGGCCGATCCCAAGGAGCGCGCCGAGCACGTGATGCTGGTCGACCTGGGCCGCAACGACTTGGGCCGGGTCTGCCGCGCCGGCACGGTGCAGGTCACCGAGCTGATGGTGATCGAGAAGTACTCCCACGTGATGCACATCGTCAGCGAGGTGGAAGGGCTGCTGACCGAGGATCACGACATCTGGGACCTGCTGATGGCGTCCTTCCCGGCCGGCACGGTGAGCGGAGCGCCCAAGATCCGCGCCATGCAGCTGATCCATGCCCTCGAACCGGATGCCCGTGGGCCCTACTCGGGGGTCTATGGGGCCGTGGATCTGGCCGGGGCGCTAAACACGGCGATCACGATCCGCACCATGGTGGTGCGGCCCCACCCCGACGGCGGCTGGCGGGTGCAGGTCCAGGCCGGGGCAGGGATCGTGGCCGATTCCCGGCCGGAGGCGGAGTACGAGGAAACCCGCAACAAGGCGCGCGGGATGCTCAAGGCCCTCGCCTGCCTGGAGCCGGCCGGGGCCCGTGCGTCGGACGCCACGCCATGAGCGCTCCCCTGCTGCTCAAGGGCTTCGAAGTGGAGATGTACACCGGCCGGGCCGACGGCACGGTGGTGGGCTGCTCGGCCGAAGCGGCCGCCGCGCTGGCGGGCTTCATGACCGAACCAGATCTGCGCAACCTGGAGTACGTCACCCCACCCGAGGCCTCCTACACCGCCCAGCTGGAGCTGCTGCTGGAGCCGCGCCGTCGCCTGCGCCGCTGGCTCCAGCCCCGCCAGCTGACCCTGCTGCCGGGCAGCACCCTGAGCCTGGGGGACAGCCACCGCTTCGAGCGCTCCGACCCCGAAAACCCTTACCACGCCTACATCGAAGCCACCTACGGCACCCGGGTCGTGACCGCCAGCGTCCACATCAACCTGGGGCTGACGGACATGGATGCCCTGTTCGCCGGCCTGCGCCTGTTGCGCTGCGAGGCGTCCCTGCTGCTGGCCCTCAGCGCCAGCTCCCCCTTCCTGGACGGGGTGGTCACCGGGGCCCACTCCCAGCGCTGGCTGCAGTTTCCGATCACCCCGCCCCAGGTGCCCCTGTTCCGCGACCATGCCCACTACATCCACTGGATGGAGGAGCAACTGGCCGCCGGGGCGATGCGCAATGTGCGCCACCTGTGGACCTCGGTGCGCCCCAACGGTGACGACCGGCCCCATGGCCTCAACCGCCTGGAGATCCGCATCTGCGACCTGATTGATGACCCGCTGCTGCTGCTGGCGGTCACCGCCTTCACGGAACTGCGCCTGCAGCTGCTGCTTGGGGATCCCCAGGGCCAGGATCCACTGCTCGCCAGCCGGCTCGCCGCAGGCGAACTCGAAGCCATCGCCGATGCCAACGACCGGGCGGTGGCCCGCTCCAGCCTTGAGGCCCAGCTTGTGCACTGGCGCACCGGAGAGACGGTCGAAGCCCGCGTCTGGATCGCCGCCGAGCTGGAGACCATGGCACCGCTGGCGGCAGAGCTGGGGCTGGAGCGCTGGTTGGCGCCGCTCCATGAGCTGCTCAGCACGGGCAACCAGGCGATGCGTTGGCTCGCCCGTGAACGGCGCGGCGAAACGATCAGTGCGATCATCGGCAGCGAGGCCGTGGCTCTCGAGGCACGGGAGAAGGCCCTGGACGCATGGCTGGCAACAGAAGCCGCCCAGGTTCCTGGAGGATCATGAACAGCACCCCCGCGTCCACCGCCCCCATGCGGCTCCACCTGACCGAACCATCGGTCGTTCCCGCCGAGGCCTCCCCCGGGGTGATCCGGCTGCTCACCGAGCGGCTCGAACTGGTGGAGGATCTCTGGCAGACGGTGCTGCGCAGCGAATGCCCCCCCGAGCAGGTGGAACGCCTGCTCAGGCTCAAGGAACTGAGCGGTCCGGTGGCACCGGGTCTTGATCCGGAGGCCTCCTCCGCCGTCGACACCGACGGCATCGTGGCGCTGATCAAGGCGATGGATCTGGCCGAGGGCATCGCCGCGGCCCGGGCCTTTTCCCTGTACTTCCAGCTCGTCAACATCCTCGAGCAGCACATCGAGGAGGACAGCTACCTCGAAAGCATCAAACGGGCCCCCGCCCCCGCCAGCAACGACCCCTTCCTGCCGGCCCTGGCCAGCCAGAGCGATCCGGCCACCTTCCGCCAGCTGTTCGAGCGCCTACGGGCCCTGAACGTGCCGCCGGGCCAGCTCGAGAACCTGCTGCGGGAGCTCGACATCCGGTTGGTGTTCACCGCCCACCCCACCGAGATCGTGCGCCACACCGTGCGGCACAAGCAGCGGCGGGTGGCGGCCTTGATCCAGAAGCTGCAGGTGAACGGCCAGGGCAATCCGGACGACAACGACAGGCTGCGCCAGCAGCTGGAGGAGGAGATCCGGCTGTGGTGGCGCACCGATGAGCTGCACCAGTTCAAGCCGTCGGTGATCGACGAGGTGGACTATGCCTTGCACTACTTCCAGCAGGTGCTTTTCGACGCCCTTCCCCAGCTGCGTCAGCGCATCCGCGCCGCCCTGGCGGCCAGCTACCCCGACGTGCAGCCCCCCCGGGACGCCTTCTGCACCTTCGGCTCCTGGGTGGGCTCCGACCGGGACGGCAACCCCTCGGTGACGCCGGATGTGACCTGGCGCACGGCCTGCTTCCAGCGGCAGATGATGCTCGCCCGCTACATCCAGGCGGTGTCGATCCTGCGCGACCAGCTCAGCATCTCGATGCAGTGGAGCCAGGTGAGCGCCGCCCTGCTGGAATCCCTGGAGATGGACCGGCTGCGCTTCCCGGAGATCTACGAGGAACGGGCCGCCCGCTACCGGCTCGAGCCCTACCGGCTCAAGCTGAGCTACACCCTCGAGCGGCTGCGGCTCACCCAGCAGCGCAACCAGCAGCTGGCCGAGGCGGGCTGGGAATCCCCCTGTGACGGCTCCTCCGGCCACGAAGCCGGCCTTACCAGCCTGATGGAGCCGGCCCCACCCCAGGAGCTCCACTACGCGTCAGTGGAGGAGTTCCGCACCGACCTGGAGCTGATCAAGGAAAGCCTCGATGCCACCGGCCTGAGCTGTGAAGCCCTGCAGGACCTGCTCAGCCAGGTGCACATCTTCGCCTTCTCCCTGGCCAGCCTGGACATCCGCCAGGAGAGCACCCGCCACAGCGACGCCATCGACGAACTCAGCCGTTACCTGCTGCTGCCTGTGCCCTACGGGGAGATGGACGAGGAGCAACGAGTGGAGTGGCTGCTGAACGAGCTCAAGACCCGCCGGCCCCTGTTGCCGCCCGCGGCCCGCTGGAGCGCCCCCACCGCCGAGACCTTCGCCGTGTTCCGGATGCTGCAGCGGCTGCAGCAGGAGTTCGGCCGGCGCATCTGCCGGACCTACGTGATCTCCATGAGTCACACGGTGTCCGACCTGCTGGAGGTGGTGCTGCTGGCCAAGGAGGCGGGGCTGGTGGATCCGATGGCCCAGAAGTCGGCCCTGCTGGTGATCCCCCTGTTCGAGACGGTGGAAGACCTGCAGGGGGCCCCGGCGGTGATGGGACGCCTGTTCGCCGACCCCTTCTACCGCCAGCTGCTGATCAGCAACAGCGACGGCGAGCAGCCCCTGCAGGAAGTGATGCTGGGCTACTCCGACAGCAACAAGGATTCCGGCTTCCTCTCCAGCAACTGGGAGATCCACCGGGCCCAGATCGCGCTGCAGTCGCTCGCCGATGCCCACGACGTCGCCCTGCGCATCTTCCACGGCCGGGGCGGCTCGGTGGGACGGGGTGGCGGCCCCGCCTACCAGGCGATCCTGGCCCAGCCCAGCGGCACCCTCAAAGGTCGCATCAAGATCACCGAGCAGGGGGAGGTGCTGGCCTCCAAGTACTCCCTGCCCGAACTGGCCCTCTACAACCTCGAGACGGTCACCACCGCCGTGCTGCAGAACAGCATGGTGAGCACCCCGGTGGACGACACCCCCACCTGGAACGTGCTGATGGAGCGGCTCGCGGCCCGCTCCCGCGACCACTACCGGGCCCTGGTGCACGACAACCCCGACCTGGTGGCCTTCTTCCAGCAGGTGACACCGATCGAGGAGATCAGCAAGCTGCAGATCTCCAGCCGGCCGGCACGGCGGAAGAGCGGCGCCAAGGATCTCTCCAGCCTGCGGGCCATCCCGTGGGTGTTCGGCTGGACCCAGAGCCGCTTCCTGCTGCCCAGCTGGTATGGGGTGGGCACGGCCCTCCAGGCCGAACTCGATGCCGACGGTGAGCAGATGGAGCTGCTGCAGTTGCTCTACCAACGCTGGCCGTTCTTCCGCATGCTGATCTCCAAGGTGGAGATGACCCTCTCCAAGGTCGACCTGGAGCTGGCCGGCCATTACGTCACCTCCCTGGGCCGTCCCCAGAACAAGGTGGTGTTCGAGCAGATCTTCGCGTCGATCGCCAGCGAGTTCGCCCTCACCCATGCCCTGGTGCTGCGCATCAGCAACCACAGCCGGCTCCTCGACGGCGACCCGGCCCTGCAGCTGTCGGTTGACCTGCGCAACCGCACCATCATCCCCCTGGGCTACCTGCAGGTGGCACTGCTGCGCCGGCTGCGGGAGCAGAAGCGGCAACCGCCGATGAGCGAGGGGCCGAGCGAAGGGCCGGGCGGCTCTGGCGACGGCCGCACCTACAGCCGCAGCGAACTGTTGCGCGGCGCTTTGCTTACCATCAACGGCATCGCCGCAGGCATGCGCAACACGGGCTGATCCCCTGAACTCTCTGTTGATCCCCTTCCGCAGCCAGCCCCCCACCCCACGCCTGCGGGAGGGCTATGCGCTGCTGCATCAGCACGACCCCGAACCGTCCGGCCTCAACCGCCTGCTGGAGGCCTGCGGCGATGGCCCCCGCAGCACCGAACGCTGGCAGAGGGTGCTGGCGCGCAGCGCCTGGCATCTGGTGGTGCTCAACCCCGGGGGCCAGCTGGTGGGCTTCGTGCGCGCCACCAGTGACCAGGCCCTCAACGCCAACCTCTGGGACCTGGTGGCCGATCCGGCCGACCCCTGCCGGGACGAGGTGATCGGGTCCCTGGTGCAGGCCGCCCTGGCCCGCCTGCGGCGGGAACTGAGCGGCTGCAGCATCTCCCTTTCTGCCCCGCCCGAAGCCCTTGAGGCCCTCACCCGGGCGGGGTTCGTGGTGGATCCCGGCGGCATCCGGGCCATGGGCCTGGACCTTCGGCCCGACGCCAACGGGTGAAGGAGACCTTTGGGCGGGGCTGACGAGCATGGAGGGACTCGAACCCCCGACATTCAGAACCGGAATCTGACGCTCTATCCAACTGAGCTACATGCCCTGCCACGGCGGTAGGGGCCCCACAGGACCCCCGCCTCCGATGGCGGTACCTTAGCGGCTGATCGCCCCAGAACCATCCGGCTGCACCGCCTGGACCTCCGGTATTTCCGCAACATCGACGGCCTGCAGCTGACGCTGGAGGCGCCCCGCCTGCTCGTCATCGGCAGCAATGGCCAGGGAAAGTCGAACCTGCTGGAAGGGGTGGAACTGCTCACCAGCCTGCGCTCGCACCGCTGCAGCGTCGACCGGGACCTGATCAGCCACGGCCACCCCTGCAGCCGCCTGGGCGCCCTCACCGACGAGGCCGACAGCCTGCAGCTGGAGCTGCGCCGCAGTGGTGGCCGCCAGGCGTTCCGCAACGGCAAACGGCTCGAACGGCAGCTCGACCTGATCGGCCCCCTCCGCTGCGTCGGCTTCAGCGCCCTCGACCTCGACCTGGTGCGGGGGGAGCCCGCCCTGCGGCGCCAGTGGCTGGACCGGGTGGTGCTGCAGCTCGAACCGGTCTACGGCGCCTTGCTGAGCCGCTATGGACGCCTGCTGCGGCAGCGCAGCCAGCTGCTGCGCCGGGGACTGGCGGCGGGTCAGCGGCAGGAGCTGCTGGATGCCTTCGATCAGCAGATGGCCCTGGTCGGCGCCCGCCTGCACCGGCGGCGCCAGCGGGCCCTGCGGCGCCTGGAGCCGCTGGCGGTGGCCTGGCAGCAGCGCATCGGCGGGGCCGCCGAACCCCTCCAGCTCGCGTACATCAGCGGCACCCTGTTGGCCGACGCCAGCGACGAGGAGGGACCCTGGCGGGAGGCCTTGGCGGAACAGCTGCGCCAGCAGCGGACCGAGGAGGAACGGCTGGGCCAGTGCCAGGTGGGTCCCCACCGGGACGAGGTGGCGCTGCTGATCGGCGGCCAGGCCGCGCGGCGCTACGGCTCCGCCGGCCAGCAGCGCACCCTGGTGCTGGCCCTGAAGCTGGGGGAGCTGGACCTGGTGGGCCAGGTGGTGGGTCAGCCACCGCTGCTGCTGCTCGACGACGTGCTGGCCGAGCTTGACCCGGGGCGCCAACAACTATTGCTGGAGGCGGTGGGTGACGGCCACCAGTGCCTGGTGAGTGCCACCCATCTGGAGGCCTTCAGCAACGGCTGGCGGGCCCAGAGCCAGGTGGTGGAACTGCACGGCGGCGCCCTGGTGGTCTGAGGCCCGATCTCCCTGTCGCCGCAGGCGACCTGGCGAACCACTGATCCGCGCTCTGGCGCGTATGGTGAGATCTGTTTGATCGGATTCGATGAACCAAACCCTTTCCAGCCTGCATCCCAACCCGGGATGGAAGCCCGCCGCCTCCCCCATCCACGCCATTGCACGCCCCGTCTCCCCTCCAGGCGACACCACCGACGCAGTAGGGAAACACTGCATCCTCGAGCTCTACGACTGCGATTGCGCAAGGCTCGACGACGAAGCTTTCCTCAGGGACACCATCACGACAGCAGCCAAACGCGCTGGTGCCACCCTGCTCAACCTGATCACCCACCGCTTCGAACCCCAGGGCGTCACGGGCCTGGCGTTGCTGGCGGAGTCCCACATCTCCATTCACACCTGGCCCGAATCGGGCTATGCGGCCGTGGATGTCTTCACCTGCGGTGACCACACCATGCCTGAGAGGGCCTGTCAGGTCCTTTGGGAGGAGCTGGGATCCGGCCGGCACAAGCTCACCAGCTTCCGCCGCGAAACACCCGAGGCCCTGATCGACAGCCAGAGGGAGCCCCACCTCGCCAGCGCCTGAGCCCAAGGCCAGGGGCACGTCTGGGTGTCGGTCAGTCCCGATGCACCCCCAGGGAGCGGTTCAGCTTGCCGCTCACCAGACCCTCCAGATCGAGGGCCACGGCGGTGAAGCCCAGGTCCCTGAAGGCCTCCACCAGCTGGGGGCGCAGCTCACCTTGGGACAGAGACTTCAGCGCCGCCGGCAAGCCGGCGGCAGGGATTTCAATGCGCGCCGTCTCCCCCTGGCTGCGGACCCGCAGTTCGGCGAAGCCACGTTGGCGTAACCAGTCCTCGGCGGCGGCCACCCTGGTCAGCCGGGGGGCATCGATCGGCTCGCCGTAGGGGAAACGGGAGGCCAGGCAGGGCTGGGCCGGTTTGTCCCACCAGGGCAGGCCCAGGGCACGGGAGAGCTGGCGCACCCCCGCCTTGTCGAGGCCGGCCTCGGCCAGGGGCGAGCGCACGCCGAATTCGCGAGCGGCACGGATGCCGGGCCGGTGGTCGCCCAGGTCATCGAGGTTGACCCCGTCCAGCACCTGGGCCCCCTCGGCGGCGGCAGCGATCGGGGCCAGCAGGCGATGCAGCTCCCGCTTGCAGGCGTAGCAACGGTCCTCCGGGTTGCTGGCATAGGTGGGATCCGCCAGCTCTGCGGTGGGCAGCTCACGGTGGCGCAAGCCCAGCCAGCGGGCCTGGTCGCTGGCCTCCCGGCGCAGGTGGGGCGCCAGGGCCGGCGAAACTCCGGTGACCGCCAGGGCCCTTTCCCCCAGCCGGTCGTCGGCCAGGGCGGCCACCAGGGCGCTGTCGACACCGCCGGAGTAGGCCACCACCACCCGGTCAAAGCCGTCGAGCTGCCGGCACAACGCCACCATGCCCCGCTCCAGGGGAGCGGGCAGGGCTTCGAGCAGGTGGAGGCGGCCGGGTGTGGGCATGGCGTAGATCCTGGCAAGTCTGGGTAGCATCCGGACCGGAACCACCCACCCATGACCCCCGCCGCCCGCAGCACCCAGACCCCGCAACGCGGCACCGGGCGGGGCATCGGCATCCGCACCGCCGCCGGCAGCGACGAGCGGGCCCACGGCCAGCTGCACGTCTACGACGGAGAAGGCAAGGGCAAGAGCCAGGCGGCCCTCGGGGTGGTGCTGCGCACCATCGGGCTGGGCATCTGCGAGCAGAAGCGCACCCGGGTGCTGCTGCTGCGGTTTCTCAAGGGCCCCGGCCGCGCCTACGACGAGGACAGCGCCATCGAGGCCCTGCAGCAGGGCTTCCCCCACCTGATCGACCAGGTGCGCACCGGCCGGGGCGACCACTTCAGCGCCGCGGAGGCCACCCGCTTCGACCACCAGGAGGCCCAGCGGGGCTGGGACATCGCCAAGGGGGCGATCGCCAGCAACCTCTATTCGGTGGTGGTGCTCGACGAGCTCAACCCCGTGCTCGACCTGGGCCTGCTCGACACCGAAGAGGTGGTGCGGACCCTGGCCACCAAGCCGGCGGGCATGGAAATGATCTGCACCGGCCGGGGCGCGCCGCGTCAGCTGGTGCAGCTGGCCGATCTGCACTCGGAGATGCGGGCCCACAGCGGGCCCCAGCAGGGGCTCGAAGGCCTCGAGATCTACACCGGCGAGGGCAAGGGCAAATCCACGAGCGCCCTGGGCAAGGGCCTGCAGGCCATCGGCCGGGGCATCAGCCAGGACAAGAGCCACCGGGTACTGATCCTGCAGTGGCTCAAGGGCGGGGCGGGCTACACCGAGGACGCGGCGATCGCCGCCCTGCGCGAGAGCTACCCCCATCTGGTGGATCACCTGCGCTCGGGCCGCGATGCGATCGTCTGGCGCGGCCAGCAGCAGCCCATCGACTACGTGGAGGCGGAACGGGCCTGGGAGATCGCCCGGGCCGCGATCGCCAGCGGCCTCTACAAGACCGTGATCCTGGACGAACTCAACCCCACGGTGGATCTGGAACTGCTGCCGGTGGAACCGATTGTCCAGACCCTGCTGCGCAAGCCCACCGAAACCGAGGTGATCATCACGGGGCGCTGCAAGAGCCGGCCGGCCTACTTCGATCTGGCCAGCGTCCACTCCGAGATGGTGTGCCACAAGCACTACGCCGAGCGGGGCGTGGATCTCAAGCGCGGCGTCGACTACTGAACCAGAGGCTGCTGAAGCGGCGGGCCTTGGGGCCTCACTCGATGTCCAGCTGGTCGTCTTCGAGCATCTCCACTTCCTCCGAGGCGATGAAACGCCCCAGCAGCAGCCCAACCAGCAGGGCCACGTACAGGGTGCTCGCGATACTGAGGAGGATCACGAAGCGCTCCCCCACCGCATTGGCCGGCAGCACGTCGCCATAGCCGACGCCGGCGATGGTGACGAAACTGAAGTAGGTGAGTCGGTCGAGCAGCAACTGGTGGCTGGTGCCCTCCCCGAGGCTGAAGCTGCCGGGCACGAGCACCTGGGTGGCCGTGGCGAGCACGCCGCCGGTGAGGCCCAGATGCAGGTAACCCGCCGCGGCGCCGGCCATCACCTGCCCATTGACCCGGGGCACCCGGGCCAGCAGGCGCACCAGCCGCAGGGAGGTGGCCAGAAAGAACAGGCTCAGCAGCACCATCTCCACGGCCCGGAACAGACCCCCGGGCCAGGTGCCGGTGAACACCGGCACCCAGAGCCCGAGGCCGCCCACCAGCCCGACCCAGCGGAAGATCTCCTGGCGCAGGCGTGCATACGTCACCCCGCCGATCACCGGAAGAGTGAGGATCGACTGGAGAATCAGCAGATTGAAGACCAGGGCCAGGAGAACATTGGCGAGCCAGCCCCGCGTGGCCGTGAACGGCATCACCAGGACCGGCAGCAGGGCCGCAATCAGAAGCGGAAGGAAGCGCTTCTCAAGGGCGATCAGGCGCCGGGCTTCCTGACGGCGGCGCTCCAGCCACCGCCTCCTGGCCGGGGTGAGGGGCTCAGTAGCGCGGGACGGCAGGATCCACCTCCTGGCTCCAGGCGTCAATGCCACCCTGCACGTTCACCCCGTCGATGCCGTGACGGCCAAGGGCGATCAGGGCCTTGGCGGAACGGCCGCCCAGCTTGCAGTGGACGTAGAGCCGCTTGCCTTTCGCCAGGCGGCGCACCTCCTCGGTCGCCTCCCCACTTTCGATGCGATCAAGGGGCACCAGCACCGCGCCGGGAATCACCGCGATCTCGGCCTCCGGGGGGTTGCGCACGTCGAGCAGGAGCAGGTCCTCCTGCGGGCCGTCGAGGAGTGTTTTGAGTTCGGTCACGCTGATGGTGGGCACGCTGCCCGCCTCCTCCTGGCCGGGGGCCGAACCGCCCACGCCGCAGAACTCCTGGTAATCGATGAGCGTCTCGATCACGGGACGCTCCGGATTGGGGCGCAGCTTCAGCTCCCGGAAGCTCATCTTGAGGGCATCGAAGAGCAGCAGCCGGCCGCTGAGGCTGGTGCCGATGCCGGTGATCAACTTGACCGTTTCGGTGGCCTGGATCACGCCGATGATCCCGGGCAGCACCCCCACCACACCGCCTTCGGCGCAGGAGGGCACCATTCCCGGCGGTGGCGGTTCGGGAAACAGATCCCGGTAGTTGGGGCCGCCCTCGAAGTTGAAGACGGTGGCCTGGCCCTCGAAGCGGAAGATCGAGCCGTAGACATTCGGCTTATCCAGCAGCACGCAGGCGTCGTTGACCAGGTAGCGGGTGGGGAAGTTGTCGGTGCCGTCGCAGACGATGTCGTAGCCGGCGATGATCTCAAGGGCGTTCTCGCTGGTGAGGGCCGTCTCGTAGAGGTCCACCTGGCAGTGGGGATTGATCTCGTGAATCCGGGCTTTGGCCGATTCGATCTTGGGCTTGCCCACCCAGCTGGTGCCATGGATCACCTGGCGCTGCAGGTTGCTGTGGTCGACCACATCGAAGTCGACGATGCCGAGCCGGCCCACGCCGGCGGCGGCCAGATAGAGAAGCAGGGGCGAACCGAGGCCGCCGGTGCCGACGCACAGCACCGAGGCCGCCTTGAGCCGCTTCTGCCCCTCCATGCCGATCTCCGGCAGGATCAGGTGGCGGGAGAAGCGCACCACCTCATCGGGGCTGAGCTGGACGGCGCTGGTGTCGGGAGGAAGCATGGCGGTGGAGGCCCACGACGCACTAATCGTCCATTCTCCACGCCAACCGCCGGGGGCTGCCCTGTTCCGGCAACCACCAGCAGGCCAGGGAACGCGGCTCTCCCGCAGCGGGGCCCTGCCCCAGGATCAGCATCAGGGTGGGGGCGAACGCCAGGGAACAGTCCAGGGCCGAGGGCACGGGCTCCGAAAGCGGATGGCTGTGGGCCGATCCCAGCACGCTCAGCCCCCGGACCCGGGCCCATTTCTGCGCCAGCAGCTGCTCACGCGGGTCGAGGGCGAAGCGGCGGCACCGCTCGGCCGGCGGCTCCCAGACGTTGAGGCAGGGCCAGACGCGCCGGACGCACCAGGGGTCACGGCTCCCGAGCAGCAGGGCACAGCCCTCTTCTGGGGCGGCCGCCACCAGGACGGCCTCAAGCAGCGTCAGCGCCTGCCGACCGAGCCGCAATTCCGCTGGCGTCTGTGGGTTCACACCGGTACGTTATGCATCATTCCGTCAGGAGACCTCTCCTTCCATGATCGACAGCACGACAGAGGAGAAGGAGACCATGCAGGACGAAACCACCAGCAGCGCCGCAGGGGTGGATTTCACCGAGCGCTACAGCGAGGTGATCGGCAAGGTCAACGAAACCCTCGACAAGGTGGACTGGAGCCAGGTGGGCCGGGTCGGCAAAGCCTCCGGCGTGCTGCTGGCCGTGATCGTGGCCCAGATCCTGATCAAGGGTGTGCTTGACACCATCAACCTGCTGCCGGTCGTCCCGGGTCTGCTGGAGCTGCTGGGGCTGGTGGTGGTGGGCAACTGGAGCTGGCACAACCTCACCACGGGTGAGAAGCGCTCGGCCGTGATGACGAAGGTCCAGACATTGCGCAAGGAATACCTGACCTGAAGCTCCAGCAGCATCACCCCCTCTCCTGGTCCGTTCCCCGGCTCAGGAGCTCATTCATGCGGGCCTGGCACTGGCCCAGGTAAGAGCCACCGAAGAGGTTGGCGTGGTTGAGCAGGTGATACAGGTTGTAAAGATCACGGCGGAAGCGGTGGCCTGACGGCAGGGGCCATTCGGCTTCGTAGCCGTCGAAGAATGGGTCGGGGAAGCCACCGAACAGCCTTGCCATAGCGAGGTCCACTTCCCGGTCGCCCCGGTAGACCGCCGGATCGAAGATCGCCCCCTGGCCGCCGGCGGTGATCGCGGCGTTGCCGTTCCAGAGATCGCCGTGCACCAGGCAAGGATCGGGCTGATGGTTGTCCAGCCACTGACCGGCGCGCTCCAACAGCGATTGGGCCTGAGCGAGGGGGGTGCCGCTGAAGGCCAGGTGCTCCAGCTGGGGAACCAGACGCCGCTCCACGAAGAAACGGCCCCAATCGTCGTCCCAGCCGTTGCCCTGGGGGAAGGCACCAATGACGTTGTCGCGGGGCCAGCCGAAGGACGATCCGCCCCGATCCCCCGCCACGCAGCAGCGGGTGAGGCTGCGCCGATGCAGAGCCGCCAGGGCAGCCCCCAGGCGGTGCCACTGCGGCACTTGTGCGGCGGAACGGCCGCCCTCCAACTCGAGCCAGGAGAGCACCAGCACGGATGATGCTCCCGCCACGCCGCAGGCCAGGGGAACGGGCACGAGCGGCCCCGCCTCGCCGGCCGCCACCGCCAGGGCCTGGAGACCCTCGGCTTCGGCTTCCAGGAGCGGCAAGGAGGCGGCCCCGTTGGTCTTGGCGAACAGCCTGCTGCCATCGGCCAGATCCAACCGCCAGGCGCTGTGGATGCAGCCACCGCCGACGGGGGCGCAACCCACCAGCTCCACCCCGAGGCGCTCGGCCAGCCAGGGGGCGAAGGGATCAGGGGGAGGCATGGGGCGATGCGGTGACTAGCTCCAGCCTGACCCGACGGACCCATACAGTCCGAGGAGAGGAGCCTGCAAAAAAAATCCCTGCCTGACGGCAAGGATGGATCGGGGATGAAGGGGAACGGATTCAGATCGTTGCGGCTGGTTTCCTGATCCGTGCCCTGAGCTTGCGACTGAATCCGAAGGCGGTAGCGGCGCCCAGGATGGGGAGAGGTCCGGGGACGGAGTCCGGCGGTGCTTGCGCAGCCCTCTGGATGAATGAGTTATTGACAACGGAAACGACCGTTTGCCCCTGCGCAAAGAACACGTCCTCAATGTTGAGCGTCGAAACGCCGGGCGCGAACACGTAGGAGACCGGTGGGATTCCGTTGACGGCCACCAGTGAAGTAGAACCGCCGCTCCAGCTGACGTTCTTGGTCACCGTGCACCCACCCAGATCGGGGAAGGCGCACCCAGCGCCAAGGCCAACAGCCTGGAACTCAAAGGCCCGGGGATCCATGATGGTAATGGTGTAGGCGATCGACCCGGACTGGGTTGGCGGACTGATCGTGGTTCCGAAATCGTAAACAAAACCTGCCGAATCAAAACGGATCTCCGTCTCCGCACCAACGCCACTGCTGCAGAAGATGTTGGAGATGATCTTGTCGCCGATCGTCAGATCAGCGGCGATCCCGCAGGTGGTGGTGGCGTCAGCCTTGGCGGGACCCGCCGACAGTGCGGTGGCGAAGCCCGTGGCAACAACAGCTGTGAACAGCACCTTGGTGAGAGCCAAGGGAGACAGACCACCCTTCAAGGTGGCGAATACAGAAGAATGTCGAGTCGTCATCATAGTTCTTGGGTGCAGGGCGCCGGAGGAACGCTATAACCAATTTCCAAGGTATCACACTTTTAGCTCAGTCAAAACACCGCTTAAACCAGGATACGGAACATTCATATGCTGCATTATTGCCGCATATGAGCGATGGTTGAGGCAAGAAAGATCGAGGACAGATAGGCTACTGCGCCACTCATCTTCAACCGATGAGCGACATCCTTACAGCTCGCTTGTGACGCAGAGAAAGCGAAAGACAACCCAAACCGATTTTGCAAGCCTATGGGAGCCGTACCCATTTTCATGGAGCCTGGCCTATTCATGATTCAGCCGCTGCACATCTGCCGCCGAAATGCATCCAGGTCCCTCGCGATGCGGCGACCTCGGTGGGCACCAGCCCCTCTGCCGCCAGCCCAAAGGAGGAACCACGGCCCTGGTCTCCAGCCTGCCAGCATCGGCATCGAGGCCTCCAAAGCGTTGACCCCCAGCGACGAGTCCAGGACGGAGGTGGTGGTGGTGGGCGCCGGCATCGCCGGCCTGACGGCGGCGGCCTTGCTGGCGAAGCAGGGGCTCCAGGTGGACCTGCTCGAGGCCCATCGACAGAGCGGTGGCTGTGCCGGCACCTTCCGGCGCGGGCCCTACGTGTTCGACGTGGGGGCGACGCAGGTGGCAGGGCTGGAGGACGGTGGTGCTGGCCACCCCGCCGGCATCCACGCGCGGTTGTTCCGCCATCTGGGGGTGGCGCCGCCGGGGGCCGTACCGCTGGATCCCGGCTGCGTGGTGGACCTGGGCGATGGCCTTGAGCCGGTGTCGATCTGGCGCGACCCGGAGCGCTGGCACCAGGAACGGCTGAGGCAATTCCCCGGCAGTGGCCGCTTCTGGGCCCTCTGTGACGCCGTGCACCGGGCCAACTGGGCCTTCGCCTCCCAGGATCCAGTGCTGCCGCCCCGCACCTGGTGGGATCTGGGCCAGCTGCTGGGGGCGATGGGGCCAGGGACGCTGGCCAGCGGCTTGCTCACCACCACCACCGTGGCCGACCTGATGCAGCTCACCGGCTGCGCCGCCGACGGGCGACTGCGGCGCTTCCTCGACCTGCAGCTGAAGCTTTACTCCCAGGAGCCCGCCGATCGCACGGCCGCGCTCTATGGGGCCACGGTGCTGGCGATGGTGCAGGAGCCGCTGGGTCTCTGGCACCTGGAGGGGTCGATGCAGGCCCTCAGCGACAGCCTCGAGCAGGCCCTGGCACAACAGGGCGGTCGGTTGCGGCTGCGGCACCGCGTCGAACGGCTGCAGCCGCCCGCCCAGCCGGACGACCGCTGGCAGATCACGGGTCGACACGCCGGCGCCCGGGCCGGGGCCCCGAGGACAGCGGAGGCCGATTTCAGCCTGACGGCCTCCGAGGTGGTGGTCACGCTGCCCCCCCAGTCCCTGCCGGCCCTGCTGGGGGACTCCCTGCCAGCCGGCTACCGCCGGCGACTCGAAAACCTGCACGAACCCAGCGGCGCCCTGGTGTTCTACGGGGCCGTCGAGCGGGACAAGCTGCCGCCCGGGTGCCCCAGCCATCTGCAGCTGGAGGCCACCGAACCGGGCTCCCTGTTCGTCTCGGTGAGCCAGGACGGGGACGGGCGGGCCCCCGCCGGGCGGGCCACAGTGATCGCCAGCGTGTTCACCCCAGCCCACCCCTGGTTCGGGGGGGAGGAGGAGGCCGACTATCAGGCCCGCAAGCAGCAGGCGATGGCCGCCATCCAGAGGGGCCTGGAACACCTGCTGGGAGTAGGGCCTGCCGACTGGCTCCACGGGGAGCTGGCTACCCCCCGGGGCTTTGCCGGCTGGACCGGGCGGCCCTGGGGCTATGTGGGCGGCCTGGGCCAGCACCCCAGCCGCTTCGGACCTTTCGGCCTGGCCAGCCGCACCCCCCTGGCGGGCTTGTGGCTGTGTGGGGATGCCATCCACCCCGGCGAGGGCACCGCCGGGGTGAGCCTCTCGGCCCTGATGGCCTGCCGCCAGTTGCTGGCCCGGAGGGGGGTGGACCTGCGGCCCTGACCCCCCCGGGCGCTGACTCAGTTGACGCTGACGCGCACCACCCGGCCACCGAGACGCTGCACCCGCTGCAGGGCCTCGTTCATGCGGCTGTAGGGCACCCGCATCACGTAGGCGCCGCTGCGCACCATCGCGTTGTTCACCAGGCCGGTGGCGGTGATGGTGGCCACCCGACCACTGGACGTGCTGGTGCTGCGCACACCGGCCGACACCACCAAGGCCTCCTCACGGTGGCTGCGGGAGGGATCGGTGGGCTGGCCGTTGCGGGACACCGGGCCATCCACGCTCGCCCCACCCTGGCCCAGGTTGGCCTGGAAGAACGATTCACCGCTGAAGCGGGGACGCCTGAGCGACACCGTCACGGCCCGATCCTGGTGCAGGGCCCTGCCCAGCTTGAAGCGGGTGCCGGCGCTGTCGCCCTTGACCGAAGCGGCCGCTCCACCGGCCAGCTGCATCAGCCAGGAGAACTGCTGACCCTGGTGGCCGGAGGAATAGTCCCAACCATGGAGATAGGGCACGACATCAGAGCCAAAGCGCTCCTGATACTCGGGGCTGTCGATGTAGGAATCGATCTCGGCGTCATAGCCCTGCTCCTGCAGGACCGTGAAGTGGTGCAGCATCTCGGCCTTGTTGTGGGGAGCCCGGCCCAGGAGATGCTTGTGGTTGAGCTCAATGAAGCGATAAGGGTTGCAGGATTCAAAGAAGCGTGAGCGATAGAGTCCGCTTTTGGCGAGGGTGCGCACGAATTCCTGAACGGTGAGATAGCCGTTACGGAACAGAGATTCGGCACCGACCAAGCGCTCATTCTGCATCACATACTGCTGACCCAACACCTGTTGATACACCAGCCGGATGATGCCATCACGATCCTGCGGCGACGCCTTCGACCAGTTCTCCTTGTTGCGATCATCTGCGAAACGCTCGATACCAAGGGAAGGGGCTTGGACCAGGGCCATGGGAAAAACAACGCAAAGGGCAGGGAGAAGAGCATCGCCATGGGCAGGGGAGCTGGCGGCTTCTGGCGGAAACCGATGCAGGCGCACGACAGAAAAGGGTTCTCCTGAAGGCTTGCCCGTCGACGATGTCAAGCCGAGAGTCTTACCCGATTCGGAGCAAAGAAACCAAGATCGTTACAGCGCTAAGCGCCTGGCGAAGGATCCATACATTCCTTCACCACGAAGAATTGAGAAAAGAGAAGAAAAAGCTCAACAAGCCAGCCGCCCATTGCCGCCAGCGAGGCGATTCCGCTGGCGAAGGGGGCGTTGGGCACCCCCTCGGGCCAGGCTGGGGCTGGGAAGGTTCGGCAGCTGCGGGGAAGGGCCTGGTCTGGTGGCGTCCTGACAGAGGCTTTCCCAGACGGTCTCAAGGGCGGCCAGCTCGTCGGCCGGAGACCACATCGGCGCGGCCGAGCCTGCATCGGGAGGACGAACCTCAGACCATTGGGTCGGCGGGCCCTGAACCCTGGACAGGGACTGACGCCTGGGCTGCGGAAGCTCAATCATTCCTTCAGCTTCCAACAACCTGTTGACCACTTTTACGGCATCCCACGCCCCCGTCCAGAGGCAAGGCAACACAGGCTGACGGAAGAAATTATGAAGACAGTGCCAACGTGGACATACAGGGACTCTGGAGAAAAGCCAAGCCTCCCCTGGCCTGACGCCGCGGACGGGTGTGGGGGCGGCACCAGGCCAGGCAACACCCAGGACGTGAATACTGACAGACGTGAATGCTGACAGAGTTGAATGCTGACTGTCATCAGCACCCTGACAAGTTGGACCCGATCAATGTGATTAGGGCTGACGAATCGTCCAGATCATGCAGGCCGACGAGCGCCCAACCAACCCTCATTGCTCTATTCGTCACTCGGCAGCAGCACCAGGGTGTGCAATCGGTCGGTGCCGAGATCATGGGTGAGGATCCACACCTGCAGGCCCTGGCCGAGATCAAAGACGCTGCGCAGAGACCCCTGCTGGCGGTAGGCGGCGATGGTGTTGTCGCGGGCATCGCGGGCATCCACCACGCCCCAGTCGCCCCTGCGGTGGCGGGCCACCAGACGCTGCAGCGTTTCACTATCCACCCACTCACGCACCTCGGGACTCACGTCCACCGGGCCGATGGCGAGGCGGGCTGCCATGGAGGTTCCTTCGCTCTGATTGACCTTACGGGGGAATCCGCTGGAGGCCCTGGCCGGTAGTTCTTGCAACACCCGATTCCCCTCCGATGCGACTGTCGCCCCGCCTCACCAAAGCCGCCGCCCTCTCGGCCTTGGCTGTCAGCCTGCTGGCGTTGCCGCTGATCGCGGCGGGCCTTCTGCCCCGACTGGGAGCCTCCAGCGCCGTGGCCGCCAGCCTGCCCGATCCGGCCACCGGGCTCACCCTGGCGGCCGGCCCACGCGCCACGGCGGTGGTGGCAGGGGGTTGCTTCTGGGGCATGGAAGCGGTGTTTGAGCACGTGAAGGGGGTCACCGAGGTGGTGACCGGCTACACCGGCGGCAGCCCGGCCACCGCGGCCTACGACCGCGTGAGCGGCGGCGACACCGGCCACGCCGAGGGCATCCGCATCACCTACGACCCGGCCCGGGTGAGCTACGGCCAGCTGCTGAAAGTGTTCTTCGCCGTCGCGCACGATCCCACCGAGCTGAACCGCCAGGGTCCGGATGTGGGCTCCCAGTACCGCTCGGCGATCTTTCCCACCGACCCGGAGCAGCGCCGGGTGGCCGCGGCCTACATCAGCCAGGTGAACCGCTCCGGCGCGCTGCCGCGGCCGATCGCCACCACGGTGGAGGACTGGCGGGGCTTCACCCCCGCCGAGGCCTATCACCAGGACTTCGTCGCCCGCAACCCGGCCCACCCCTACGTCGTGATCCATGACCAGCCGAAGGTGGCCCGGCTGAAGACCCAGTTTCCGGAGCTGGCCCGCTAGGGGGGTCGCCCTCAGCGCAGATGGTCAAGGGCGCCGCGGCCGTGCAGATCGGCCAGGGCGTCGTAGCCGCCGATGGGCTCGCCATCGATGAACACCTGGGGCATGGAGCTGCGGCCGCTGCGTTCGGCGACCTCCTCACGGACGCCCTCGTCGTCGGCCAGCTGCACCACGTGGGGGATGCCGAGGGTGCGCAGCATGCGCAGGGCCCGGGCCGAAAAGGGGCAGCCGCTGCGCACGGCGATCTCCACCCGCGGCTGGGTGGGGCTGGCTGCCACTGGCTCCTGGGGTGCGGCGGTGGGCAGGAATCCCACCAGCAGGTCGGCACCCCTGAGCACCAGGCTGCCGTGCTCCAGGTGGCCGCCCCACACCTGGCACTCGCCATCGGACAGGCTCAGGTGCAGGTGCACCCCTTGGGGCGCCACGGTGCCCTGCAGGGTGATGATCTCCAGGTGGCCCTGCAGCACGGTGGGTTCGGCCTGGCCCGGGCACTGGAAGGCCGCATGGGAGAGGTCACCCACCACCCCCAGCACGAACCCCGAGGTGCCGGCTTCGCTCCCCAGCTGCTCGAGGCTGGCGCGCAGATCACTGCCCGCTCCGAGATGCAACGGCAGGGGATGCATGGCGGCAGCAGACGTCAGGGGGTCAAGGTAAGTCCCGACCGTCCGGCGCCAGCGGCTCGAACCGGCAGCGCAGCAACGCCAAGGCCTCATCGGGCAGACCCAGGAAGCGGTCGAGCCAGGGATCGCCACTGGGGGCGATGCTGGCCACCCCCACCAGCTGCGCCTGGCCGTCGCCATCGAGGGGCTGGCCCGTGGCCTGGTGGCGGCGACCCTGCACCGAACCGGTGCTGAGCGTGGTGTCGACGATCAGATCCGGTGCCCGGTAGAGCGAGCCGATGGCGAAGCGGAAGCGGGCGCAGAACCGCAGCGCCATCGCGCCGGTGGCGCCATCGAGGCTGCCCTCGAGTTGCTGGGGATGGATCGTGATCACCAGACCCGGGGGCAACGGCAGGCCCAGGAACCGGGTGGTGCGCCAGTCGAGCGGCGGGATGTTCAAAGCATCGGGTTCGAAACGGAGCCGCTGCGAACCGGTGCTGTCCCCATCAGTGAGCCACCCCGGGCCCCCGCCCCCACGGGCGTCGTACCTGAAGCGGGGATAGGCAGCGATCACCAGGCCGCAGCCCGTCAGGGTATGGAGAAAGCATTCAGGCATCGATCTGGACCTCCGCCTGGGTGGGGTAGGGGATCTCGATCCCTTCGGTGGCGAACAGGGCCAGCAGGGCCCGGTTGAGGCGGGCCACCTCATCTTTGAACGCCGCGTAGGTGGGCTGGGACGAGCGGTAGTCGTAGGTGAAGTCGTAACTGAAGTCGCTGATGGCCAACAGGCGGCAGGCGCGGAAGGCCGCCAGAGGCTCGTGATCGAACAGACCGGCGATCAGTGCTGGGATGCGTTGCAGCTGCTCCGGACTGGTGTTGTACGCCACGCCGATCACCATGCGGGAACGGATCACCTGATCAAGGAGCTGCCGCAACCGCAGCAGGACCGATTCCCTGAGGGTGAGGTAGTCGGTCCAGTTGGGAGCTTGAATCTGCCCACAGCAGCGCAGTAGCAAGTCTTCATCCTGCGCCATCTGGTCGATGAACACCTGGGCGTTCGTCAATCCAGGCAGCTCATCAGCCAGAAAGGTGCGGCTGTAATGCAACAGATCCTGTAACTGATCCGGTGTGAGAGTCCCAGGAAGGGGGAGATGCAACTCAAAGACGTGCAACACCAGATCCGGCGACTTATCCGACCGCAGGGAGTAATTGACAATCGTCTCTTCATCCACGATCGAATTGGGGATGGTGATGCGGCTCTCGTGGGTCTGCAGCTCCAGGGACCGCAGGCCGATCTTGGTGACATAGCCCAGATTGCTGCCGATGCGGCAGAACTCCCCCACCCGCAACGGGCGGTCGGTCTGGATCGACAGACCGGCGAAAAGATTGCCCAACAGCTTCGAGGCCCCCAAGCCGATGGCCAGGCCGGGCACGGCGGAAAAGGCCAGCACGGTGGAGCCCGGCAGGCCCAGCAGGATCAGCAGCCGGTACATCAGGGAGACTCCGAAGATGGCCCCCAGCACCCGGCAGACGGGCATCACCAGATTGCTGACCCGGCTCAACTGCAGGGGATTGCGCCGTCCGCGCAGAATCGTGATCCACTCCGCCAGGCTGCGTCCGAGGGCCTCCATCAGGAAGAAGCTGAACAACCCCGCCCAGCAGAAGTAGAGCGTGTAGAGCAGATACATCAGCACCTGCAGGGGCAGGCCGGTGACGTTGACGTAGTGATCGAGCAGCAGTTCCACCAGACGGATTATGGGCAGGGCAATCCCCGCCAGCAGCACCCGGTGCCAGGCAATGTTGTCGACTTGCCAGATCTGCATGGGGGTGAGTTGCTTGCTGGCCGCCCGTTCGGTCATCCGATAGGTGCCAAGCAGGGCCAGCACCAACCGAAACTGAACGACGGCGAAGACCGCCAGCGCCAGCAGCCCCACAACAATCTGGAACAGGGTCTGGTCCCAGAGATGGGACTCCAGCACGTTGCGGCGGAAACCCTGGGGAATGTTGAGATACCACTTGGGCGGCAGGATGTGGCCGGGCCTGAGGCTGAAGGCGGCATAGATCGCTGGCGTCAGCAAGCCAGAGGCGCTGGCGGAGGACGCCACCTGATCCTTGATTTCTTCATAGAGGCTGGGAATCTGAGCCACCGTCGCGGCCGAAAAGATGTAGCCGTGATCACGGCCCTCATGGGAGCCTTCATCGGTCAAGGTGATGGACGTGCCCGGGATGGTCCAGCTGGCACTGGGGCGCACCCTTGCCTCGTTCAGTGCCTTCATCCCAGCCACATCAGGAATCTCGAAAGGCTTGCGGCTGTGGGTGAAGACGTAATCGAGAATCACCTTGAGCTTGAGGGCATATTCATCGGCGAAATCCGCCCGGATGCTCTGGGGGATCTCCGACACATCCAGGGCCTTCACCGCTTCGGCGAAGTAGCTGTCGATCAGCTCCAGTTCGCTACGCACGGCGCTCGACCAGACCAGACCTGGTGTTACTGCAGCCTTGGCCTCGATTCGCGCGATATCCCGGCTCACTTGCGCCATCACCACGTAGAAATTGAGCAGGGTGGCCCGCGGGCTGTCCCCCACCACCTGGTTGAGGGGTGCATCGGTCCATTGCTGCTTCAGGTCCAGCAGCTGGCCATGGAAGGGTTGGCTCTCCAGAGACACGTAGGTGTTCCGGCCCAAGGCGGGGGGTGCGCCCCCCGGGCTGGCGGAGAGCGCCGCCGTTGACAGGCCCATCAGCGGCAGCAGACAGGCGGTGAAGAAGGCCAGCAGCAGGCGGATCGGACGGGGCACCCAGAAGCCACGGCACATGTCCCGAATGATGGCGGCTCAGCGCGCCGGCAACACCTGCCGGTAACCGTTCGCCTCGCACACCCGCAGGGGGGTGGCGAACAGGGCGCTGAGGGGAGCGTCCTGCAGCAACTGGGCGGCGGGGCCGTCGCCCACCACCTTCCCCTCGCGCAACAGCACGCAACGGCTGATCTCCGGGAGGATCGCCTCGATCTGGTGGGTCACCAGCAGCAGGGTGGTGCCTGCACCGGCCAGGTCGCGCAGGATCGCCAGCAGCTGGTGCTTGGCCTTGAGGTCGAGTCCGTTGGTGGGCTCGTCCAGCACCAGCACCTCGGGCCCGTGCACCAGGGCCCGGGCCAGCAGCAGGCGCCGCCGCTGCCCGTCGGAGAGCTGGCCGTAGGGGCGCTCCGCCAGATCGGCCAGAGCCAGCTGCGCCATCAACTCCGCCACGCGCTGGCGCTGAGCCGCGTTGGCCACCTGGCTGCGGCCGATGCCCACCGAGCCGAAGAAACCGGAGAGCACCACGTCGGCGGCAGGCACTTGGCCCCCGTAGCCGGCCTGCAGGTCCTGGGACACCAGCCCGATACGGCCGCGCAGCTGCCAGAGATTCACCGTTTCGCTGCCGAAGATCCGCAACCGCGAGCCTGGCCTCACCACGGGATAGAGCTCGCGGCTGAGCAGCTTCACCAGCGAGCTCTTGCCGGAACCGTTGGGGCCCAGCACCACCGTGTGCTCACCGCGGTGCAGCTGCAAGGAAAGATCCTCGAACACCCGGCGGGGGCCCAGCCAGGCCTCGACGGCCTGCAGCTCCAGGTAGGGGGTGGCACCAGCAGCCGGTGGAGCAGGAGCTTCGATCACGACCTCACGTCGGCGGCAGCCTCCTGGCCAGCGGGACGACCCCAGCCGAGCTTGCGTTCCAGCTTCTGGATCATCTTTCCGGCCAGGTCCAGGCCGGTGGCCGCTTCGATCCCCTCGAGCCCGGGGCTGGAGTTCACCTCCAGCAGCAGGGGCCCGCGGTGGGAGCGGAGGATGTCGACGCCGGCCACATCGAGCCCGAGGGCCTTGCAGGCCTTGATGGCCATCTGTTTCTCAGGGGCATCGAGCTGCACGGTCCGGGCCGTTCCCCCCTGGTGCAGGTTGGCCCGGAACTCCCCCTCGGCCGCCCGGCGCTCGATGGCGGCGACCACCTTGCCGCCGACGACGAAGCAGCGCAGATCCGTGCCGCCGGCCTCCTTGATGAATTCCTGCACCAGCAGGTTGGCGTCGAGGCTCTGCAGGGCATTGATGACGCTTTCGGCCGCCTTCTGGGTCTCGGCGAGCACGACGCCCTTGCCCTGGGCACCTTCGAGCAGCTTCACGATCAGGGGGGCACCGCCCACCATGCGGATCAGATCCACCGTGTCGAGCGGGGAATCGGCGAATCCCGTGACCGGGGTGTTCAGCCCGGCGCGGACGAACTCCTGGGAGGCGAAGAGCTTGTCGCGGGAGACGGTGATCGCGTGGGCACTGTTGAGGGACGGCACCCCCATCGATTCGAACTGACGCGTCACGGCACAGCCGTAGAAGGTGACGCTGGGTCGGATGCGCGGGATCACGGCATCGACCGTGCCGAGCACGTCTCCGCCGCGGTAGTGGACTTCCGGGTTGCGCGGATCCAGGCGGATGTAGCACTGCCGGATGTTGAGGAACTGCATGTGGTGGCCGCGTTCCTCGCCGGCTTCGATCAGGCGACGGTTGCTGTAAAGGTCGGGGTTGGAGGCCAGCAGCACGATCCGCAGGCCATCGTCGCGCTTGCGGACATGGGAATAGAGGGCCCGGCTCTCCTCGGCGCTGAGGCTGCGCAGGTGATGGCTGCCCTCCGGGTCCACCAGGATCCGGCCCACCATGGCCTGGCGGCCCAGCAGCATCCGGTAGCCCATGGCATCCCGATTGGCCAGGGTGAGTTCCACCTCCCAGCTCTGTTCACCCAGCACCAGGCGCTCCCGGATCACGTAGCGGCTCTCCGGGACGCCGCTGGTGTTGCGCACCTCCCGCTTGGCGACAACGGGGGCCTCGTGGCGCACCACCACCACCCGGTCACCCTGGAGCGGGTGCACCTCGAAGCTCACCCAGGGCTGCCCATCGCGGTCGAAGGCCACGATGTTGGTGGCGTGGAGGGCGGAGGTGGCCGCGCCGGAATCCACCCGGGCCTTGATCGCCGGCAGCCCAGCGTCCGGGAAGCTGCACCACTCCTCGCTGCCCACGATGATCTTGCCGTCGAAGCTGTCCATGGATCCGGGGCGGGTGGCGTGGGGCGGGCCCACGAACCGCCATGCTCGCCAGTCGCCAGGCCGTTGTCGACAGGCCGTTGTGAGAGGGGAGCGGTGCTGGCCGCTGCCGATCCAGCAGGCTGGGGACTCTGTGCAGGCGATGGTCATGGCGGATGCTCCCTATCTGGTGGCCCTGGCCTTGCTGGAGCAGGAGGGAAAGCGGGCCCTGCCCCTGAACGGCAAGTCGTTGGCCGCGGCGGCGGCTGAAGCGCCGGACCCCGGCGATGACGGCCGCACCCTGGTGCTCGAGCTGCTGCTGCGCCTCTGGCAGCGCAGTGAGGAGGGTGCCCTGCAGCGAGCCGCCGGGGACGCGAGCCTGCTGCTGGTGCAGCTGCCGCTGGAGGTGCTTCAGGAGCAGCTGCCCCGGCTCAAGGCCCGCTGGGTCGACGGCGGCGCCAGCGCCGACTTTCATGCCGAGCTGGCCGCCCTGGCGATCCGGGGCTGGCGTGCGTCGATCGCCCGCTATGAGCCGGTGCGCTTCACCGCCTGGCCCTGAGGCGCAGCCACGGGCGGCTCCGGGGCTGGTGGGGCGGCTGGTGAACCGCAGAGCTCGTCCACGAGGCGGAAGTAGGAGGCGGGATCGCGGCGGGCCATGACCCTGGCTTCCGCTTCCCGCTGCCAGCGGCCTTCGCCGTAGAGCCGGGCCAGGTCGCGCTGGTCGCGCCGGCTCAGGCCCCGGCGCAGTTCCTCCTCACCCAGATGGGGCCGTCCCCGCAGACAGCGGGACTGGACCGCATGCCAGCCCTCGTGCAGCAGGGTGTCGTTGAGGTTGCCGCGGGGGCAGACCACGATCCGCCGGCTCTCACGCAAGTAGAGCCCGTACAGGCCGCGCTCCACGCAGCGGGGGTGGCTGCCGAGCACGCTGAAGCCGCGCTGCTCGAACGCCTCCACCAGCCGCTGGTACGACCAGCTTTCTGCCTGTGCGGCCAGGGGCACAAGGACTGCCAGCACCAGGCCCGCTGCTGCAGGATTCAGCCGTGACATGGGGCAATGAAAGGCTGGACAGAAACTTGAAGGTATCCCGACGACGCAGCAGGCTGGGGAGCCGTCCAAGAGCGCCGCGGCCATGACCTCCTCCCCTATCGCCCCGCCCGATGACGGTCGGCTGGCTGCGCTGCAGCAGGAGTTCGAGCACGACGCCAGCTTCAACCAGGTGTTCGTGGTGCTCACCGTCGGCGCCACCCTGATCGCCACTCTGGGGCTGCTGGCCAACAGCCCCGGGGTGGTGATCGGCGCCATGGTGGTGGCCCCCTGGATCATGCCGCTGCAGGCGATGGCCTTCGAGATCCTGCGGGGGCGGCTGCCGATGTTCCTGCGGGCCCTGCGCACCCTGATGCTGGGGGTGGTGATCTGCGTGCTGCTGGCGATGGCGGTGGGCCATCTGGTGGCCTTCCCCAGCTTCGGCAGCGAGGTGATGAACCGCACCAGTCCCAACCTGCTGGATCTGGGGGTGGCCCTGGTGGCTGGTGCGGTGGCGATGTACGCCAAGCTCCGCAAGGATGCGATCTCGGCCCTGGCCGGCCTGGCCATCGCCGTGGCCCTGGTGCCGCCGATCTGCGTCGTGGGGATCCTGCTGGCCTCCTCCTTCTGGGGCCAGGCCTATGGGGCGCTGCTGCTCTTCGCCACCAACCTGCTGGGGATCATGGTGGGGGCGATGGCGGCCCTGGGGACGCTGGAAACGGTGTACCGGCGCCGGCTGTTTCACAGCCGCCTGGGCCTCACCAGCGTGGCCCTCACCGCCCTGCTGGTGATTCCCCTGGGCAGCAGCTTCTTTCGCCTGCTAAACCGATCCCAGCAGGAGACGAAAGCCAAGCAGGTGGAGGCCACGATCGAGCAGCGCCTGCGCAGCAGCACGATCACCCTGGGCGGCGACCCCGCCATCGATCTGGTGGGCCTCAGCATCGACTGGCAGCAGAACCCACCGCTGATACGGGCCCGGGTGCGGGTGACGGATCCCGCCCTGCCCACGGCCAAGCAGGTGGCCGGTGTGCAGGATTTCATCAACCGCAGCCAGGCGCCCCTGCGTTTCCGGCTGGTGGTGCAACGCACCGCCGTGGACCTGATCGGCCCGGAAACTGCACCGAATCCCGCTGCCCTGGAGGTGCTGCCACTTCCAACGCTGCCGTTGCTACCGCGCGCACCGGAGGCGGAAGAGCTGGAGGAAAAGCCATAGCTGGACTGGGAAGCTGCTGTTTCCCGCTGTCGCCTTTGTCACTTTTGGCACCTCTCTTAACCAAAGGCCTGCTCAACGTCGCCTAGATGCAAGGCATCCAGTGTCGTGAAGCCAGTGACTCTCCAACTCCCGCGAACCATCACCCCTCTTCGCCGTGCCTGCCTGCCGGTAGGGCTAGCCGCTCTGACGCTCACCCTCAGCGCCTGCGGCTCCGGCGGCCGCCGCCTGCCTTCGCTCAACGGCGCCGGGGCCTCCTTCCCCGCCCCGGCCTACCAGCGCTGGGCCGCCGACTACAAGACCGCCAAGGGGTATCTGGTGAACTACCAGTCGGTGGGATCCGGCCAGGGCGTGCGCTCGTTTCTGGCCGGTTCGGTGGATTTCGGCGCCACCGACGAACACCTCAGCGATGCGAATTTCAAAGAGGGTATGGCCGGCAAGCGCGGCGCCGTGCAGATCCCGATGCTGGGCGGCACGATCAGCCCGGCCTACAACAATCCCGACTGCCCCGGCCTCAAGCTGACCCAGGCCCAGTTGGTCGACATCTATCTCGGGAAGATCACCAACTGGAGCGCCCTGGGCTGTCCGGCCAGGCCCCTCACCGTGGCGCACCGCTCCGATGGTTCCGGCACCACCTTCAACTTCACCAATTCGCTCGCCTGCTTCTCGCCGGAATGGAAGAAGAGAGTGGGCGTCGGCAAGGCGGTGCAATGGCCCGTGGGGCTGGGCGCCAGGGGGAACGAGGGGGTGGCCGGCCTGATCCAGAACACCCCCGGCTCGCTCGGCTATGTGAACCAGGCCTTCCTGCGGGGGGCGGTGAAGCCGGCAGCGCTGCAGAACAAGGACGGAAAGTTCGTCCTTCCGGATGCGACATCAGGGGCGGCAGCCTTGAACAACATCGTCCTCGATGAGCGTCTGGGAGGGGAAGACTGCAACCCCAAAGGGGCCGAAAGCTACCCGATCGTGGCCTTCACCTGGATCCTGGCTTACCAGAGCGGACAGGGGGCTGAGAAGGCGGAAGCCATGCGCACCTTCCTGCTCTGGTCGCTCGAGGAAGCACCCCAGCAGCAGGCGGCGGAACTCGGCTTCGTTCCCCTCAGCGGCGACGTGCTGAAGCGAGTCAAGGAGGAGGTGGCCAAGATTAAGGGCTGATTCAGCCCCCAGCCCGACCACCGAGACTGCCAGCGGTTCGCTTCGAGTCGATGAACGCCCGTGCCATCGATCCGGCCAACGAGCCGGACCGCAGGCCCCTGCTGCGACGCGTCTGGTTCTTCGGCAGGGTGGGCCTGGTGCTGCTGGCCATCGAGGCCTGCCGGGTGCTGGTGCACCAGGAGCACTGGGAGGTGCTGACCCCCAATCCGCTCTTCTCCGCCCTGGTGGCCTCGGAGGTGTTTCTGCTCGGCTTCCTGCTGAATGGGGTGCTGACGGATTACAAGGAAAGCGAGAAGCTGCCGGGTGACCTGGCCGCCGCCCTGGAGTGCCTCGCCCTGGAGGTGCAGGGGATCCGGCTGCTTCGGCCGGAGGCCGAGGTGCAGGGAACCCTGGCCCTGCTGGCGGGCTTCAGCGAAGCGCTGCTGGCCTGGATGCAGGAGGCCGGGCCGACCCTGGAGCTGCTGGAGCGGCTCAACGAGCTGCAGCTGGCGATCGAGCAGCTGGGCTGCCTGTATCCGGCACCACTGCAGGCGCGCCTGCTGCTGGAGCTGGCCAACATCCGCCGCGGCGTGCAGCGCATCGACGTGATTCGCAGCACCACGTTCGTCCCTTCCGTCTACGGGATTGCTTACATCGGAACAGGGGTTCTCACCGTCGGGCTGGTGCTCTCCCGGATCGAGCCCTTCGCGGAATCCCTGTTCTTCATCGGGGTGATCTCCCTGCTGCTGATCAAGCTGCTGCTGCTGATCACCGATCTCGACAACCCTTTCGGGGCCTCCCAGGCGCTCTCGGTGGAGAACGTCTCCTTGCGGCCCGTTGCCGATGCGGTGCAGCGGCTCCAGCGAGCAGCGGAGCAAGGCTCCACTGGCTAATCAATTAGCGTTGATTCAATCAGCAGGGCCGGTCCCATGGACGAGGAAAGGGCCGTGCTGGCCCGGTTGTCGCTGCTCGACCGCTACCTGCCGCTGTGGATCCTGCTGGCGATGGCCGGCGGCCTGCTCCTGGGTCGCTTCTTCCCCGCTATCCAGGGATGGCTCGATGCCGTGAGGATCGGCCGCACCTCCCTGCCGATCGCCCTGGGGCTGCTGCTGATGATGTATCCGGTGCTGGCCAAGGTGCACTACGAGGAACTGGGTCGGGCGGCGCGGGATCGGCGGCTGCTGCGGCTGTCGTTGCTGCTGGTCTGGGGGCTGGGGCCGGCGCTGATGTTCGCCCTGGCCTGGCTGTTCCTGCCCAGCCAACCGGAGTTCCGCACCGGGCTGATCCTGATCGGCCTGGCCCCCTGCATCGCCATGGTGCTGATCTGGATCGATCTGGCCCAGGGCGACCGGGAGGCGGCGGCCCTGCTGGTGGCGATCAATTCGATCATCCAGGTGCTGGCCTACGCCCTGCTGGGTGGCTTCTACCTGAAAATCCTGCCTGGCTGGCTGGGCCTGGCCACCCAGGATGTGACCTTCTCGATGGCGGAGATCGCCGCGGCGGTGCTGGTGTTCCTGGGGCTGCCGCTGGCCGCGGGCTACCTCAGCCGCCGCATCGGCCTGCAGCTCAAGGGGCCCCGCTGGTACGAGCAGCGCTTCATCCCCTTCATCAGCCCGTTCGCGCTCTACGGCCTGCTGTTCACGATCGTGGTGATGTTCGCCCTGCAGGGCCAGGCGATCACCTCCGATCCGCTCCGGCTGGTCGGCGTGGCCGTGCCGCTGCTGCTCTACTTCGCGATCATGTGGAGCGTGGCTTTTGCGGTGGGACTGCGCAACGGGCTCAGCTACGCGAAAACGGCCACCCTGGCGTTCACCGCCGCCGGCAACAACTTCGAGCTGGCCATCGCCGTGAGCATCAGCGTCTGGGGGGTCAGCTCCCGCCAGGCGCTGGCCGGATCGGTGGGTCCCCTGATCGAGGTGCCGGTGCTGGTGGCGCTGGTCTATGTATCGCTGTGGTTGCGGCGCCGCTTCCAAGTCCTGCCGATCGGCTGATCGCCCGGCTCAGGCTCAGACGGCCAGCAGTTTCCAGGCGGCGATCAGCAGCACCACCGCCAGCAGGCGGCGGATCCAGGGCGACGAGAAGCGGCGGCTGCCGCCGTAAGCCCCCAGCGTGCCGCCGACCAGCACCACCACAGCCAGCGGCGCGAGAGCCCCAGGATCCGGCAGGGCGGCGACGCCCTGGCGCAGCACCAGGCCGGCCAAGCCTGCGATCGAATTCACCAGGATGAAGGCCACCGAGACGGCGGCCGCCTGCTTGGGGAGCAGCCAGGAGCGCAGGATCATCCAGGGGGTCAGGAAGATTCCACCGCCGGTGCCCGTGAGCCCCGCCAGCAGGCCCAGGGTTCCGCCGGTGAGGGCCACGACCTGGCGGCGGGGCACCTGCATCGCCTGCGGATCGCTCGGCGTCCTATGGGCGGCCAGCCGCCAGGCGGAGAACAGCAGCACCGCTCCGATCAACTGCCGCAACAGAGTGGCTGGCAAGGCAATGGCGCCACCGATCAGCGCCGCGGGCACCGACGCCAGGGCCAGGGGCACAAAGACATCCCGGCGGAAGTGGCCGGCAGCGACGAACTGCAGCGTGCCGACGCTTGCCACCAGCACGTTCAGCACCAGGGCGATCGCGCGGATCTCGGGGGCCGGCAGCCCCGCCAGGGCCAGGACGGCGATGTAGCCGGAGGCGCCGGCGTGGCCCACCGAGGCATAGAGAAAGGCCACCGCCGCCAGGGCGATCAGCAGGGGCATAGGAAGATGGCCTCCGATCTCAGGGGCCGGGCAGGGATGCTGCGATGAAGTTCAAGGATTACTACGCCACCCTGGAGGTGGAGCGCAGCGCCAGCGCCGAGGAGATCAAGAAGGCCTACCGAAAACTGGCGCGGAAATACCACCCCGATGTGGCCAAGGAGGCGGGCGCCGAAGACAAGTTCAAGGAGATCAGCGAGGCCTACCAGACCCTCTCCGATCCAGAGAAGCGCCAGGCCTACGACGACCTCGGCCGCCATGGCCCCGGCGAGGAGTTCCATCCCTCCCCGGAATGGGACAGCCGCTTCTCGCGCGGCGGTCAGCAGGAGGTGGACCTGGCCGACCTGTTCGAGCGGATGGGCTTCGGCGGTGGCGGCTTCGGTGGTGGCGGCCCCCGGCGCCAGGCGGCCGACTTCCCGCTCCGCGGCCAGGACGTGGAGGTGGCGACCGAGCTGACGCTGGAGCAGGCCACCCGCGGCACGGAGGTGTCGTTCTCGCTCAGCGTTCCGATCCTGGGGGCCGACGGCCGCGTCCAGAAGCAGAGCCGCAGCGGCCGCATCCGGGTGCCCCGCGGGGTGGTGGAGGGGGAGCGGCTGCGGGTGCCGGGCAAGGGGGGCGATGGCATCGCCGGCGGTGCCTCCGGGGATCTGTATCTGGTGGTCCGGCTGGCGCCCCATCCCCGCTTCCGGGCCGTGGGCCACGACCTCTACCTGGAGCTGCCGATCGCCCCCTGGGAGGCGGCCCTGGGGGCCGAGATCAGCGTGCCCAGCCTCGATGGCCCGGTGGCGGTGAGCCTGAAGCCGGGGATGCGCAGCGGCCAGAAGTTGCGCCTGGCCGGCAAGGGCCTGCCCCAGCGGCGCGACGGGGCGGGCGATCTCTACGGTGTGATTCAGATCGTGCTGCCCGAAAAGATCGGTGAACGGGAGCAGGCGCTGTACCGCGACCTCGCCGAAGCCTCGTCGTTCCACCCCCGCCACCACCTCGAAGGACCCACCACCGATGGCTGACGATCTGCTGATCCCCGACGACGACGACGCCTGCACCGTGGCCCTCGAGGAGTTGCTGGCCGCCTCGGGGCTGGGCCACGAGGAGGTGATCGAACTGGTCCAGTTCGGGGTCTTCCGCTGCGCCACCAACGCGCCGGTGTGGACCTTCCACGTCCATACGGTGACCCTGGCCCGCCGCGCCGCCCGCCTCCGCGACGACTTCGGCCTCAATGTGTCCGGGATGGCCCTGGCCCTCACCTACCTGGAGCGGATCGAGGCCCTCGAGGGGCGGCTGCGGGAGCTGGAATCGCAGTTGCCGCGGTGAGGGTTGGCCCCAACGGGCGCGTCTACAACCCCACCTTGCGGCGGCCCCAGGCCATACCGGCCGCATAGCCGCTCGCCGGCAACAGCAGCCCTGGGTTCAGGGGGATCTGCACCACCAAGGCGATGCCCACCAGCCAGGGCAGGAGCAGCAGGCTGCCGAAGGCCAGCTGGCTGAAGCGGGAGCGGCGCGCCAGGCGGCCCGAGCCCTGCACCAGCCGGGGCACGCCCTTGCCCAGGCCGTAGCCCAGCAGCACGGTGACAACGGTGAGCAGAATCGCGCCCATGGTGGAAAGGCAAGCACCTGGATTCTGCTGCCAGGGAGGAACGACTCGACGGCCTGACCCTCTGGATCGGGCCCGGCGGGGTTGGCTGGAGCTGCCGTGAAGAGACAGCAGCGCCACGTCCACCCACAGGCAGGCTGTCTTCCCTGAAGGCCTCGGCTGCCGGCTGGACCCATGGCCACTGGGACTGATCTGGACTGGGCGGGTTGCCCTGCCGTGGAGCACGATCCACGGCGTGTCAGTGGTGCCTGGGTGTTTCGCGGCTCACGGATTCCGGTGGCGGCCCTGTTCGAAAATCTGGAAGACGGCGTTTCCCTTGAGGAGTTCGTCGAGCTCTTTCCTGGCGTCAGCGTCGCGCAGGCCCGGCTGGTTCTTGCGCCTGTCGCCCGGAGCACGGCTGCGACGGTGGTCTGAAGTGCGGATCCTGTTTGATCAGGGGACACCGGTTCCCCTGCGGCGGTATCTGGAAGGCCACGGCCTACGAGCTGGGCTGGTCGACCGTCACCCATGGCGAGTTGATCCGGCTGGCGGAGCAGGAGGGTTACGAGCTGCTGATGACGACCGATACCAACCTTCGGTATCAGCAGAACCTCCAGGAGCGCAGCATCGCGATCCTTGTCCTGACCACCACCAGCTGGCCAAGGATTCGACTGGCCACGGAAGCCATCCAGGCTGCTGTTGCGGCTACTCGCAGACGGGCACGTACGGCACCGCGAGCGTGGCGATCGCGCTCTGAGTGGCAAACGCACCGAGCACCTGCTTGCCGCCCCGGTTCACCGTGACGAACCGCCCGGCGAAGGTCTCGTCGTAGACCGAGGTGGCGGACAGGCCGGCGGCGCGGGCGCGCTTGAGCAGGTCGCCCACGGTGCCGCCGGGAATGGCGACGCCGAACGTCGTCCGCACACCGGCCGAGAAGGCGAAGACCCGCAACGTTCCCCGGTCGAATTGGGCCGTGCCGACGATTCCGGCCGGCGCCTTGGGCCCTTTGAGCTTGTAGACGACAGGCAGCGGCGGCCCGCCGAGCTCACAACCGGGGCCCGGAGCGGAGAGCCAGCCGGTGGCGACGGCTTCGGCGCGGCTCATGCCGAGACGCAACGGGCCGATCCCGTCGAGGCGGAGCACCGGGCTTGATCCGCGTCCATCTGCCCATGCCGATCCGGCCGCCAGCAGCAGGATGGCCCCCATGGCCCCAAGCCGTGCAGCACGACGCAGCGCGTGGCCGATCCGGCGTGTCATGGTCTGACTGTATGGGCACCAGTTCCGCTCCCCGCCTGATCGACGGACCCGACGACGCGCCGGCCACCGTGCTGCTGGCCCATGGGGCCGGGGCACCGATGGACAGCCCCTTCATGGCGGCGATCGCCGCCGGACTGGCCGCGGTGGGCTGGCGGGTGGTGCGCTTCGAGTTTGGCTACATGGCCCGGATGCGCGAGACGGGCCGCCGCCAGGGACCCGAGCGGATGCCGGTGCTGCAGGAGGCGTTCCGCCAGCAGGTGCGGCTGGAGACGGGCGAGAGCCCGCAGCGGCCGCTGTTCATCGGCGGCAAGTCGATGGGCGGGCGGGTGGCCAGCCTGCTGGTGGATGAATTGGCCGCCAGCGACGGGGTGCGGGGCTGCCTGTGCCTGGGCTATCCCTTCCATCCGCCCGGCAAGCCGCTGCAGCTGCGCACCGAACACCTGGCCGCCTTGAGTACGCCCAGCCTGATCCTGCAGGGGGAGCGGGACACGTTCGGGCGGCGGGAGGAGGTGGAGACCTACAGCCTGTCGCCAGCGGTGCAGTTGGGCTGGATCCCCAGCGGCGACCACAGCTTCAAGCCCACGCGGAGTTCTGGGCTGAGCGAGGCGGAGAACTGGGCGGCGGCGGTGGCGTTGAGCGATCAGTTCATGCAGGAGCTGTTGTTCCGCTGAGCTTCACAGCCGAATTGCCCAACAGCTACCTGGAGCGACCAGAGACCCATCTACGGGGTTGAACCGGCAATCCACTGTGAAGCTGGTGGGGTCACTCACTGCGCAGCGTCATGGAACAGGTGGTGAGCGAGTGGGTGCAGGGAGTTGGGGTGGAGAGTGGGGAAGCAGACCTGAACTAAGCATTGCCACGGCTGAGATCCTCATCACCATCATGGACAACCAGCCGGGGACAGATGGGGATAGGCCCTATGTGCTGTTCGTGAATCAGAGCGAGTACGGCAAGGCCCGCTTCCTGCGCACCAACGTGCTCTCGTCCAGGGCGGACCTCAAGAAGGACACGGCCCTGCGCTTTAGGCAGGAGGTGAAACGCCTCCCCGCTGCCTTAGGGCCGGAAGATGCCGAACAGCAGGTTGGCCCTGTTCAACTTTGGCAACCAGCTGTTGATCGCAGGGTCTCGGGAAGCTGCGGCGGGTGATCGAGGCCCAGCCCCATGGATCCCTGGCCGCTACGGCAAGTGATCTGGGCTTGGAAGTCCGGTTGCCCTGAGCTGGGGTAGATCGATGGGCACTGAAAAAGCTCCCGTATCCTCAAGACCCTGCCCGGCGAGCCCGATCGCCAAGATCACGTCGCTGACCGTTCCATGGACGACCAACGCCTGAGCGTCTACGCAGAACTGATCATCAAGCTGCTGAAGTGCCCCAGCGGGGAGGAGAACACGATCCTCAACGCCCACCCAGAGCTGCTGGATGAGGGATTAGTAGCGGCGATGCAGCACTATTCGGAAACGTTGCGGCAGCAGGGGAATTCCGATGCAGCCGCGTTTCTGGAGAATCTTGCCCAACAAATTGCGAAGTTCATCAGGCAGGACGATTCGCCGCAGGAGCCCCCATCAGCAGAGAGGCAGCAGGCCTATGTGGATCTGATCCAGCTTCTGCTGGCGTGCCAAGCGGGAGAAGAGCAACGGATCCTGGGGGCACACAGCGAACTCCTGGACCAGGGTTTAGTGAGCATGTGTGAGCAGGTGGCCCATAGGCTGGTGGAGCAGAACAACCAGCAATGGGCTGCCTGGTTGCGCAACTTTGCCGCCCAACTGGCGAATGGTGTAACCGCCGCCAAAACTAGCCACTCGAATGAGCAAGAAGCATTTTTGATGCAGTTATTGCAGACGGTTGCAGACAGCAATGGCGATCCGGCGAGCGTGCTCTCGCTCCTCAGCGCTCATTTGTCGCTGCTGAACACTGACCTGGCAGCCCTGTTGAGCGACTGGTTTCCAGGTGCAATCGAACAGGCAGATGAAGGCCAGCGACAGGCCCTGGCCGCCGTTCTTGACAACCTTGGATCTTTACTGCAGGAGTATCAACTTGGTAGTTCGCGATCCAATCTGCTGATCGCCATCGAAGCCTATACCAATGCCTTGCGGGTCTACACAGAAGCCGAGCTACCGCAAGCCTGGGCCATCACAAACGTTAATCTCGGCATCGTCTACAGCAAGCTTGCCCCGTTCTCAGAGAATCCGAAACAACAGATCGAGAACGCCATCGAGGCCTATACCAATGCCTTGCGGGTCTTCACAGAAGCCGAGCTGCCGGAAGACTGGGCCGACACAACCAATAATCTCGGCTCCGCCTACAGCAGTCTTGCCCCGTTCTCAGAGAATCCAAAACAACAGATCGAAAACGCCATCAAGGCCTATACCAATGCCTTGCGGATCAGAACAGAAGCCGAGCTGCCGCAAGCCTGGGCCACCACAACCAAGAATCTCGGCTCCGCCTACAGCATTCTTGCCCCGTTCTCAGAGAATCCGAAACAACAGATCGAGAACGCCATCGAGGCCTATACCAATGCCTTGCGGGTCTTCACAGAAGCCGAGCTGCCGCAAGCCTGGGCCGACACAATCAATAATCTCGGCAGCGCCTACAGTAAACTTGCCCCGTTTACA
>NZ_JAHLYP010000018.1 GCF_025127995.1 Synechococcus sp. CS-1332
CCGCAGGCCCTGCCAGTGGTGCACCACTCGCGCCCCCTGCAACCACTCCGGCGCCGCGCCGCCCAGCTGGCGCAGCCGGCTGAGCTGGTCCGGATCGGCGGCGGCGCCGGGTTCCAGGGTCGCCCCCAGCCACAGGCGTCGGCCACCCTCCAGGTCGGGACGGGGCACCAGATTGAGGCCGCCCCACACCACCGTCCCGGGCCAGGCGGAGGGCAGGGGGGCCTCCAGTTCAAGCTCCAGGGCCTGGCCCAGCACCGGCTCAAGCAGCCACCGGCCATCCCCGATGCCGGGGACACCCTCCAGCAGGGCGCCGGCGGAGGTCCCTGCCGCCAGCACCACCCAGGCCGCCTGCTCCGAGCTTCCGCCTGCCAGCTCCACCCGCCAGCCGCCCTGATCGGGCTGGAGGGCCACGGCTGCCTCCGCACGCAGCGCCAGCCCCCGCTCCCGGCCGTCCGCTGCCAGGGCCGCCAGGGCGGAGCCGGGATCGAGCTGGCCGTCGCGGCCGGAGTGGAGCCCCGCCAGGGCGGGCTGGGGAAGGGTGGGCTGGAGAGGCTCCAATCGCTGCCGGTCCCAGAGTTCCATGGGCAGACCCAGGGCCCGTTTGCGCGCCCCCAGCGCCGCCAGACGCTCCTGCTCGGCGCCATCGGCGGCCAGCAGCAGCACCCCGGCCCGGTAGGGGATCGGATGCCCCCGCTGGGCCAGCTCACGGCGCCACTGGCTCCAGAGCTCCAGGCTGCGCTGTCGCAGCTCCCAGGCCCGGCCCCGCTCGCGGTGGAAGCTGTCGGCCATCAGCACGCCGAGGGCCGCCCGGCTGCCGCTGCGCCATTCGCCCCCAGCGTCGCGATCTCTCGGGCGATCACCGGCCAGGGCCGGATCCAGCAGCAACACCTGGTGGCCCCGGCACTGCAGCCACCAGGCGCAGGCCAGGCCCACAATGCCCGCCCCCACCACGATCACCGTGGTAGGGGCGCTGCCTACTGGCGGTGCTTGCGGGGGCCTGGGTTCAGGCGTCGGCGTTGCTCACAGAGACCGGCTGGGGAGCGGGCGTAGAGGCCGAGGGGGCCGGGGGCACGGCGTTGGACTCCTTGACCTCGGCGGCGAAGGCTTCGGCCATGGCGACGGCCTCGGCTGGGATCACCTCGGCGTAGGCGCTGAAGCCGGTGGCCACCTTGATGTAGTCCTTGCGGAGGTTCTCACCGTCCTGCAGGCGGGCGGCCTCATCCAGCTTGGCCAGGGAAGACTTCAGCTTGGTGGCCCGCTTGCCGGCCTCGGCCCGGTCGGCGGGGAGCAGGCGCTGGTTGATGTAGAGCATCTGGCGACCCAGATCCTGCATCGGACCGTGGATCAGGTTGCGGGTGAAGACCCAGTTGCGGTCGTTGACCAGATCAGCCAGTTCGGGCAGGCGTTCCTTCGAGGCCAGGAACCCTTCGGCCTGGCGGGCGATCAGGGTCATGTCGGCGGGGCTGATCGTCGGGGGCTTGCGGGTCTGGTCGCCCGAGCAGGCCACCAGCGACACGCTGAGCAGCAGGGCCACGGCGAGCAGGGCGAGGCGGCGCAGGCCAGCCATCAGGGAGATGGGCGCGGGGATCGACGCGACGGCCATGGGACGGTGCTGTGACGTGGCTGGCGCCGTGACTTTACCGGCCCGCCTGCGCCACGATGACGGTCCCGTCCGCTCCATTCCGGAATCATCGATGCGTTCTGCCACGGCGATCCTGCAGCTGATCTGCCCCGATCGACCAGGCTTGGTGAGCGAACTTTCGGGCTGGGTGGCCGCCAACGGCGGCAACATCGTGCACGCCGATCACCACACCGATGCGGGGGCGGGGCTGTTCCTGAGCCGGATCGAATGGGCCCTGGAGGGCTTCGGCCTGCCCCGAGAGGCGATCGTTCCGGCGGTGGCCGCCCTGGCGGGGCGCCTCGGCGGCGAGGGCCAGGTGCACTTCTCCGATGCCCTGCCCCGGGTGGCGATCTTCGCCAGCCGCCAGGACCACTGCCTGGTGGATCTGCTATGGCGCACCCGCTCCGGGGAACTGCCGATGCTGGTGCCCCTGGTGGTGTCCAACCACCCGGATCTGGCGGCGCTGGCGGCTGATTTCGGGGCCCGTTTCGTGCACCTGCCGATCACGGCGGCCACCCGTGCGGAGGTGGAGCAGGCCCAGCTGGATCTGCTGGAGGAGGAGGGGATCGAGCTGGTGGTGCTGGCCAAGTACATGCAGGTGCTGAGCCCCACGTTCCTGGCCCGGTTCGCCCAGGTGATCAACATCCACCACTCCTTCCTGCCCGCCTTCCAAGGGGCCCAGCCTTACCACCGCGCCTGGGAGCGCGGCGTCAAGCTGATCGGCGCCACGGCCCACTTCGTCACCGAGGAGCTGGATGGGGGGCCGATCATCGAGCAGGCCACCATGCACGTGGGTCACCGGGACGAGGTGGAGGACCTGATCCGCAAGGGCCGTGACACCGAACGGCTGGCCCTGGCCCGGGCGGTGCGCCTGTTTCTGCGGCGACAGGTGATGGTCTATCGCGGCCGAACCGCTGTGTTTGATTGAGCCTTGCCCCGGGACCCGCCGCCGGTCCCCCGTTGCCGCCGCCGCCCCGGTGATCTTTTTTTCCGCCCTCGACGAGCGCCTGATGGCGCCCAAGCCGGACGCCGCCACCCCCCTGGGCTGGCGCTGTTTCCAGCTGGGGCTGTTCCTGCTGGCCAGCAGTGCCTTTCTGGGTGGCCTGGCCCTGCTGCTGGCCCTGATCCTGGGCAGCCGCGGCCGGCGCCCCGTCCTGGCCGACCGGGTCAATGGTGTGCTTCTGGTGGCGGCGGTGCTGATGGTGCTGGGCTGCTTCCGGGCCGCCAGCAATGGGCTGGCCTGGCTGGGGATGGGCAACTGGCTGCCCTTCTTCTGGGGCTTCTGGGGCTTCCAGGTGTATCTCGGCACCCCCGCCGCCCGCCGCCGGGTGGCCCTGGCCCTGGTGGCCGGGACGGTGCCGGTGATCCTCACGGGGCTGGGCCAGCTCTGGTGGGGCTGGAGCGGACCGTTCCAGTGGCTGGGGGGCCTGATCATCTGGCACATCAAGGCCGGCGGCAATCCGCCGCAGCGGCTGGCTGGCCTGTTCGACTACGCCAATATTGCCGGGGCCTGGATGGTGCTGGCCTGGCCCTTCACCCTGGCGGCCCTGCTGGAAGCCCGCCAGGGCTGGCGGCGCCGGGGGGTGGTGCTGGTGATCGCCGCTGCCCTGGTGGCGGCCGTGTTCCTCACCGATTCCCGCAATGCCTGGGGCGCCCTGCTGCTGGCGGTGCCCCTGGTGGCGGGGCCGCTCAGCTGGGTATGGCTGCTGCCGGTGCTGCTGGTGGTACTGGCGGTGATCGGCCTGGCCACCCTGCCCTGGGTGCCGGAGGCCCCGCAGGAGCTAGCCCGCCAGCTGGTGCCCGAGGCGATCTGGGGCCGGCTGATCGACCTTGACTCCGGCGGCCAGCGGCCGCTGGCGATCACCCGCCTGGCCCAGTGGCAGGTGGCGCTGGGACTGATCGCCGAACGGCCCTGGCTGGGTTGGGGGGCGGCCGCCTTCAGCATCATTTACCCGATGCGCACCGGCTTCTGGCACGGCCATCCCCACAACCTGCCGATCGATCTGGCCTTGAGCCACGGGGTGCCGGTCGCCGTGCTCGTGGTGGGGCTGGTGCTCTGGCTGCTGGGCCGGGCCGGCTGGCTGGGCATGGCCGGCGGCAGCTTGTTCGATCGGGCCTGGTGGGCGGCGACCCTGGTGCTGGTGGCCCTGCACGCCACTGACATTCCGCTCTACGACAGCCGCGTCAATGTGGCGGGCTGGGTGCTGCTGGCGGGTCTGCGCTGCTATCGCCAGCCAGCGCCTCCTGCCGGTGCCTGAGCAGGGTGGCCGGGGGCAGGGGCCCCTCCAGATGGGCCCAGGGCAGCACCCTCTCCTCAGCCCAGGTGGCGTGGACCACCTCCTCCCAGGGGGGTGGCAGCGGCAGGGGGAACGGCAGATCGGCCGGTGCGGTCACCTCGCCGGCCCGGGCCGCCCGGTAGGCCGTCTTCCAGCCGCCCTGGCTGTCGTGCTGGCCCCGCGCCGCGGCGATCACCGGCGCCAGGCGGCGGTCGCTGCGGGAGAGCAGGGCCTGGATGACGCTCCAGCCGTAGCTCTCCGGCCGCAGCTCGATGCCCTTGGGCTGCAGGCGCCGCGCCAGCCGTTGCAGACGCTTCTCCGCCTCCGGGCGCACCCCCTGCCACTGGAAGGGGGTGTGGGCCTTGGGCACGAAGGTGCTCACCCCCAGGCTGAGCCGCAGGCCCGGGGTGGCTTTCTTCAGGTCCAGCAGCAGGTCGGCGGTGGCTTCGATGTCGGCGTCCTCCTCACTGGGCAGCCCGGCCATGCCATACAGCTTCAGGCCGCTGAGGCCACCCTCCTTGGCGTAGCGGGCCGCCGCGAAGATCTCCTCGCCGCTCAGTTTCTTGTTCACCACCCGGCGCATGCGTTCGCTGCCGCTTTCGATGGCGATCGTGAGGGACTTGCTCCCCCGCCGGGCCAGGATCCGCCCCAGCTGGGGGGTCACGGTGGCCGCCCGAACCGAGCTGACGCTGACCCGGGTGCCCTCGAAACGGTCCTGATCCAGCCAGCTGAGCAGGTCGTCGAACTGGGGGTGCTGGGTCACCGAGGCCCCCAGAAGGCCGAGCCGCTGCGTCACCGCCAGCCCCGTTTCCACCGCCGGGATCAGACCGTCGTCGAGGGAGGCGGTGCGGAAGGGCAGGGTCAGGTAGCTGGCCAGGCAGAAGCGGCACAGCTCCGGGCAGCTGCGGGCCACCTCCACCATGTGGATCGACGGCCAGGCCGCCTCGGGTGTGATCACCGTGGAATGGCTCAGGGTGTTGCCCCGCCAGGTCTGCTTGGCGATGGTGGCCGGCACCTCGGCGGCGATGGGCTCCACCGCCAGCAGGGCGCCGTCGGCGTCGTAGCGGGGGGCGTAGAGCGCCGGCACGTAGACCCCGGGAACCCGGGCCAGCTGCCGCAGGCGTTCGGGGCGGGGCAGGGGGCGGCCGGCCTGGAGCGCGTCGATGAAGGCGGGCAGCAACTGTTCGCCGTCACCGAGCAGCACCACGTCGAAGAAGGGGGCCAGGGGTTCGGGATTGGCGGTGAGCACCGGCCCGCCGCCGAACACGATCGGGTCGTGCTCCCCCCGCTGGTGGCTCCACAGGGGGATGCCCTGCCGCTCGAGCAGGTCGAGCAGCACCGGTCCGTCCAGCTCCCAGCTGAGCGACAGGCCGAACAGGTCGCAATGGCGATGCGGCGGGTCCCCCTGATCCGTGAACAGCCGCCGCACGTCCAGGTCGCTGCGGCGCGCCAGGCTGGCCCACACCACCTGATACCCCAGGCTGGTGATCCCCACCGAATAGCTGCTCGGGAAGGCCAGCACGGTGCGCAGGGCATCGGCGTCCGGCCGGGCGGGTTCGAACAGCAGGGTTTCCTGATTCAGAGGGGCGGCAGGGAGTGGAGTTCCAGCGTGTCACTTCAGGCGACGCGGTGGTGTCTCCCTAAACTCGGGCGCTTTACGACAGCCGTCATGCTCACGCTGCCGAGTTCCGTCGAAATCATCCTCGGCATCCTGGTGCTGTTCGGCGGTGGGGAGTTGTTCGTGGCCGGTTCGGTTGCCCTGTCCCTGCTGCTGGGCATTCCCCAGCTGGTGATCGGTCTGACCGTCGTTTCGCTGGGCACCAGCACGCCGGAACTGTTCGTGAGTGTGCTGTCCACCATCCAGGGGGACGCCGACCTGGCAGTCAGCAACATCGTCGGCAGCAATATCTTCAACATCCTGGTGGTGCTGGGCGCTAGCGCGGCCATCGTTCCCCTGCGCGTCAGGAGCCGGCTGGTGCGGCGGGACGTGCCGCTGCTGCTGGGTATCTCGATGGCCGTGTGGGGCATGGCCTCCGGGGGCCGGCTCACCTGGCAGGCGGGGGTGGCGCTGCTGTTCGCGATGGTGGCCAATCTCGTCTGGGAGATCCGCACCGCGTCGGAAGATTCCGAGGACGACGAGGACAACGAAGAGGAACGGGCAACCCCGCTGGTGGCCGGCCTGAAGCTGGCCGCCGGCCTGGCCCTGCTGGTGCTCGGCTCCCAGCTGCTGGTGAAGGGGGCCACCACGGCCGCCGTGGCCCTGGGGGTGAGCCAGACGGTGATCGGCCTGACGATCGTGGCGGCCGGCACCTCCATGCCCGAGCTGGTCACCTCGGTGGTGGCCGCCTACCGGGGCAAGGCCGACCTGGCCATCGGCAACGTGGTGGGCAGCAACCTGCTCAACCAGGTGGTGATCCTGGGCCTCTGTGCCGTGGTGTCCGGCGGCAAGGGACTGGCGGTGGATCCGGTGATGATCAGCCGCGATCTGCCGATCATGGTGGCCACCACCCTGGCCTGCTTGCCGATCTTCTGGAGCAACGGAACGATCTCCCGCCTCGAGGGCTGGTTGCTGCTGGGTCTTTACGGGCTCTATCTGGTGGAGCAGGTCCTGGCCGCCACCGCCGGCGGTGAGATCGTCGACAACACCTTCAGGTTCGTGGTGCTGGTGGCTGTGCTGCCCCTGCTGCTGGTGTTCCTGGTCTGGCAGGTGCTGCGCTGGAAGCAGCAGCGCAAGCTTCTGGCTGTCCAGGGCGGCGAGTAGGAGCGGGGGCTGGCGTGGACCGGTGAGGGTGCGTCGGGATCTGCCGATCTTGCTGGAGCTGGGTGAGGTGAGGGGGTACTGGCGTTCGGCTCGCTGGCGCGGGGCGAGGCACGCCCTGATTCCTACCTTGATCTGGCGGTGATCGTGGGCCGCGCCCAGCTCAGCCCCGCAAAGAAGGTCACCTGCTAGCGCCGCTTTCGCCAGGCCCTCCGGCTGCTCGGCGCCGGGGTGGACCTGGTGGCGGCCACTTCCGCCGACGCCGAACGGTTGAGCGGCTCGCGCTGGCAGGTGTTCGGCGATGAGGCCACCGACAAGGAAGGTCCGCTTCCTCTGTCGACGCTCGCCTGGAGCTGCTGGTATTACTGGAGGCCGAGCTGGAACGCTGGCGGTAAAATGGCGGACTTAATCGGTTCCGTCAATTGAGCGTTAGTCTTCACACAAAGCACCCAACGCCTCGACTATGTTTCGATTCTTGTGACAAAGTTGGGTGAAATGGCCGTCATAAAGGTCGGCCCGACTTGAGCCGAGTTGATGACATTGCTAGTTTGCTATTTAACTTCGCAGGCGACTTCGAAGAGTCTCTCCAGCTACCCAGTATATCGACATTCCATCTTTACAGCACCAATAGGAGCAGGCAACTAAAGGTTCATTCAGAATTCACAGGCGCGGCGGATGTGGGTCGATCCCTCTGGATATCTGCCAAAAGCGCATGCCGACAGAGAGTCATTGGAAAATCTCTGCGTGCTCGCTGCCAAATGCACCGGTTAATGGGTGCTGGGACTTAGGGGAATTTTTACCTACCCTGGCCTAGAAACAGAGCACGATGTACTTAAGCAAGCCCGTAGGCCGTTTCTCAGTCAGGCCTAACCCCCCGCTCAAGCTGAGTCCCAGCGGCGTGGCACACTGGACAGTAAGCGTTAGGCCTGCGACCCATTCAGTGCTTGCTGTCTAGCGCTCCACGGTGCTGGGGTCAGCTAGCTCAAACGTTGGACTGACAACAGAACCAGTCAGTAACCCAGCGATAAGACTTGGTATCTCGCTAGACCAAGCTTCCACGTTCACCTTGGTATGTCAGCATGAGTCCAGCTAAACCGAATCAGATTGCTGAGGACTTCACTCAGCCGGTCTATAAACTCAGGGATCCCCAGGCATTGAAGATGAAGCAGTCCGCAAGAGATATGAGCTGTGACACTGTGTTGAGGCTCTTTGGGATAACTTGCGTTTTTCTCCCAATCGTGTTTGCCATTGCTTGGAAGAACCCTGCGCATCTTCTCCAACTGGCCTATCTTCCCTTCGCGTTTCTCATCTCACCAATTGTTTGCGGCTTCTCTCCTGTAAATCGGCGGATATCTAATGCGATGCACTTCATGCCAGTCTTCATCCTGTTAATTCCAATTGCGCTTATTCATCGCCTCGTGCCATCTCCCTCATGGTATATTTTTGTGGTGCCATTGCAGCTGATTTTGTCTTGGTGCGCCAAAAGCGGGCTTCCAAGCATGAAGAGAAGGGAGTGGCAAGAGTTTTCAAGAATCACGGGATAAGTTCAGCTGATTGATGAAACGATCATCGTAGTTGCTCGGGCTTTCTCTTCCTTGCCGATCGGGGGGCATGGAAATCGGGCGGAAGTTCAATATCTCTGAATTGGCTATGAAGCTCCTTCAAGATTCTGGAAGTTACAGTCCAATATCCAGATTCAAGAGATGTGATTCCACCTAAGTCAATGGATTACATCGCTTCTGCCCGCTTCTGGGCTGGAGCGTTAGCGGCACCCCCTCACACCTCCGCCAGCACCTTCTCCTCCTCCTCCACGCTCACCACCCGGCCGGCATCGCTGAAGCCATCGATCTGGTCGAAGTTGAGGTAGCGGTAGAGCTGGTCGGAGAGGGGGTCGATCTTGGCCGCCGCGATCTCCAGGTACTCGGCCGGGCTGGGGATGCGCCCCAGCAGGGCGCACACCGCCGCCAGTTCGGCGCTGCCCAGGTACACCTGGGCGCCGTTGCCGAGGCGGTTGTTGAAGTTGCGGGTGCTGGTGGAGAACACGGTGGTGTTGTCCTCCACCCGGGCCTGGTTGCCCATGCACAGCGAGCAGCCCGGCAGCTCCATGCGGGCGCCGGCGGTCTCGAACTTGGCGGTGTAGCCCTCGGCCCGCAGCACCTCGTCGTCCATGCGGGTGGGGGGGCAGACCCACAGCCGGGCGGCGCTGGTGCCGGCCCCATCCATCACCGTGGCGGCGGCGCGGTAGTGGCCGATGTTGGTCATGCAGGAGCCGATGAACACCTCGTCGATCCGGTCGCCGGCCACCTCGCTCAGCAGCTTGACGTTGTCCGGGTCGTTGGGGCAGGCCAGGATCGGTTCGCTCAGCTCGTCCAGGTTGATGTCGATCACGGCGGCGTACTCGGCGTCGGCATCGGCCTCCATCAGCACCGGATCCGCCAGCCAGGCCTCCATCGCCTTGATCCGCCGCGCCATGGTGCGAGCATCGCTGTAGCCCCGGGCGATCATGTTCTTCAGCAGCGCCACGTTGCTGCGCAGGTATTCGCTCACCGTCTCGACGCTCAGCTTGATCGTGCTGCCGGCGCAGGAGCGCTCGGCGGTCGCGTCCGTCAACTCAAACGCCTGCTCCAGCTTCAGATCGGGGAGCCCTTCGATCTCCATGATGCGGCCGCTGAAGATGTTCTTCTTGCCGGCCTTCTCCACCGTGAGGAGGCCCTGCTGAATGGCCACGTAGGGAATGGCGTTGACCACGTCCCGCAGGGTGACGCCGGGCTGCAGGGAGCCGGAGAAGCGCACCAGCACCGACTCGGGCATGTCGAGGGGCATGGCACCGATGGCGGCCGCGAAGGCCACCAGGCCGGAGCCGGCCGGGAACGAGATGCCGAGCGGGAAACGGGTGTGGCTGTCACCGCCGGTGCCCACCGTGTCCGGCAGGAGCATGCGGTTGAGCCAGCTGTGGATGATGCCGTCGCCGGGGCGCAGGGCGACGCCGCCCCTGGAGCTGATGAAGTCCGGCAGCTCGGCGTGGGTCCTGAGGTCGACCGGCTTGGGGTAGGCGGCGGTGTGGCAGAAGCTCTGCATCACCAGATCGGCGGAGAAGCCCAGGCAGGCCAGCTCCTTCATCTCGTCGCGGGTCATCGGCCCGGTGGTGTCCTGGCTGCCGACGCTGGTCATCAGCGGTTCGCAGCTCGTGCCGGGGCGCACGCCCGCCAGGCCGCAGGCCTTGCCCACCATCTTCTGGGCCAGGGTGAAGCCCTTGCCCGTGTCAACGGGGGCCACCGGCCGGATGAAGGCCTCGGAGGGGGGCAGGCCCAGCTGCAGCCTCACCTTGTCGGTGAGCGAGCGGCCGATCAGCAGGGGGATGCGGCCACCGGCCCGCACCTCGTCGGCGATGGTGCTGGGCTTGAGCTCGAAGCGGGCCAGGACCTCCCCGGCCCCCGGCTCGCCGGCGGCCCGCTCGATCGTGCCGGCGTGGGGCCGGATCGTGATCACGTCGCCGCTGCTGAGGGCGCTCACGTCGCACTCGATCGGCAGGGCGCCGGAATCCTCGGCGGTGTTGAAGAAGATCGGCGCGATCTTGCTGCCCAGCACCACCCCGCCGCTGCGCTTGTTGGGCACGTGGGGGATGTCGGTGCCGATGTGCCAGAGCACCGAGTTGATGGCGGATTTACGCGAGCTGCCGGTACCCACCACATCGCCCACGTAGGCCAGCGGGTGGCCCTTGCCCTTCAGCTCGGCGATCAGGGCCAGCCCCTCCGGCATCCGCGTCTCCATCATCGCCATCGCGTGCAGGGGGATGTCGGGGCGGGTGGTGGCGTGGGTGGCCGGGGAGAGGTCGTCGGTGTTGGTTTCTCCGGTCACTTTGAACACCGAGACGGTGATCGCCTCCGGCAGGGGCGGCCGGGCGTGGAACCATTCGGCCGCCGCCCAGCTGTCGACCACCTGGCGGGCCAGGGGGTTGGTTTCGGCCAGCTCCAGCACGTCGTGGAAGGCGTCGTACACCAGCAGCGTGCGGCTCAGTCCCGTGGCCGCTTCGGAGGCGATGGCGGCATCGGCGTTGCCCAGCAGCGCGATCAGGGCGCCGACGTTGTAGCCGCCGATCATCGTGGCCAGAAGCCGGGTGGCCTCCAGGGCGCTCACCAGGGGGCTGGTTGTGGTGCCCTGGGCCACGGCGCTGAGCCAGCCAGCCTTCACGTAGGCGGCCTCATCCACCCCCGGCGGGATGCGTTCGCTCAGCAGGTGCAGCAGGAAGGCCTCCTCGCCGGCAGGAGGGTGCTCCAGCAGCTGGGTGAGGGCCTGGGCCTCGGGTGCCGTGAGCGGCAGGGGCGGCACGCCGAGGGCTTCGCGGGCCGCGGCGGCCTCGCGGTAGGTGGGGAGCAGGTCGGCAGGCGAGAGGGACATGGGGGCGTGGGTCCGGGTCGTACCCCCGGATGGCATGGACGTGACGTCCATTGTTCTTCGCCGTGGGTCCACCCACTGGTGACGACGGCTGCAGAAGTCGTCGCTGCGACCGATGGCGCCAGGGTGGCGAAGGGTGTCTGGAACGTCAGTTCGTAGGCTGGAGTCCCTGACCAATCTCCGCCGGCCGCCGCGCATGATCCCCACCTCCGATCTCCACGTGGTGGAAACCCGGCCGCTGGTGCCGCCGGCTGTGCTGCATGCGGAGTTGCCCCTGTCCGAGCAGGCCGCCCGCACCGTGCAGCAGGCGCGTGAGCGCATCAAGGCCATCCTGCACGCCGGCGACCAGCGGGTGCTGGTGATCGTCGGCCCCTGTTCGGTCCATGACGTGGCTGCCGCCCGCGAGTACGCCGGCGCCATCGCCCAGGCCCAGCGCCGGCACCGGGGCGAACTGGAGATCGTGATGCGGGTCTACTTCGAGAAGCCCCGCACCACCGTGGGCTGGAAGGGAATGATCAACGATCCCCACCTCGATGGCAGCTACGACATCAACACCGGCCTGCGCCGCGCCCGCTCCCTGCTGCTGCACCTGGCGGAGATGGGCCTGCCGGCGGCCACCGAGGTGCTCGATCCGGTGGTGCCCCAGTATCTCGCTGACCTGATCAGCTGGACCGCCATCGGCGCCCGCACCACCGAAAGCCAGACCCACCGGGAGATGGCCTCGGGCCTGTCGATGCCGATCGGCTTCAAGAACGGCACCGACGGCAGCGCCGCCACAGCCATCAATGCCATGGAGGCGGCCGCCCGGCCGCACCATTTCCTGGGCATCAACAAGGAGGGCCAGGCCGCCATCGTCTCCACCACTGGCAACCCGGATGGCCACCTCGTGCTGCGGGGGGGCAAGAGCGGCACCAACTACCACGCCGAGGCGGTCGAGGCCGCGGCGGCCCTGCTGGCCCGCGATGGTCTGCCGGCACGGCTGATGGTGGATTGCAGCCATGGCAATTCCAACAAGGACTACCGCCGCCAGGGGGAGGTGCTGCGCCAGTTGGCCGATCAGGTGCGCCAGGGGTCCGTCCACGTGATGGGGGTGATGGTGGAAAGCCATCTGGTGGAAGGAAATCAGAAGATTTCCGCCGATCTTGCCTCGCTCACCTACGGCCAGAGCATCACCGATGCCTGCATCGATTTGGACACCACCCTGGATCTGCTGGTCGAACTCGCCGAAGCGGTGAAGCAGGCCCAGGCTCGAAGCCTCGCCCTGGCCTGAGAACCCAATCAGCACTCTGATGACGCGAGTGCTGATTCCATTCTCTGCAACAGACTGTTCTTTGTGAACAGTTAACTGCTCCGCCATGGGTACGTTTGGGTCAGCAAGATCATGGAGGTCCGCTGATGTCCTATCTCCTGCAGTTCTGCGGGTTGTCGGATCCCTTGCAGTTGTTTTATCTCGAGCAGAAATCCGCTTCTTCACCCTCCGGCAGCCCCACGCCCGGCCCGATCTACGGCGGCTTCCGCCCCTTCCAATTGGATGATCTGCTCGGTTGGGCCCTCGACACCGCCCGGGGCCGCAGCTGGGACGGCGAGGCCATCCAGCGGCTGGTGCTCGACGTCTGGATGGAGCGGGCCGATGTGATCCGCCAGTGGCAGCTGCGGCTGCGGGAGGAGCCGGCCGGGCGGATGCTGGTGGCGGGGATCGGTACCCAGCGCGACTGGGAGTTCCGCTGCGAGCAGCTCCTGAAGGCTTGAGCTCTCCCCGCCTCCTGGTCTGCCCGGGGTCAGTGCTTCCTCAAGCGACCTCGATACCGAACAGCTGCCGCATGCGCTCCAGGATCGAGGTCTGTCGCCGGGCCGCATCCGGCGAGGAGAGCTTCTCCAGCTCCGAGCGCCGTTGGCCCACGATCGCCGCCAGGGCATCCAGCACGCCGGCGTCGTCCTCCACCAGGGGCAGGAAGTCGTCCCGCTCCACCTCCAGCAACACACATTCCCCCCGCGAACGCACCGTGGCCGTGCGGGGTTCCCCCGTGCAGACCGTCATCTCCCCGAAGATCTGATCACGGCCCAGCACCGCTACAGACCGCCCCAGGGGGGAACCATCGGCCTTGAACACCTCCACCTGGCCATCCACCACCTGGAACAGGGCGTCACCCTCCTCCCCTTCTCCCACGATCGTTTCGCCGGAGCCGAAGCGCAGGCAGCGCACCTCCGGGGCCAGCCGACTCACCTGGTCGGGATCCAGCTGGGCGAACAGCCAGCTGCGCCGCAGCAGTTCCGCCGTCAGGGAGGCATCCACACCGGTGGGATGGGCCGGATCCCGGCGGGTCTGGCGGCGCTTGAGCTCCCGCACCGGATAGGGCAGCTCCCAGCCCTGCCGCTCCAGGGCGTACCAGATCTGCTCCAGCAGTTCACTGCGCAGACGCAGTCGTGCCCCTTCCGAGGCGCCCTGCTGGGAGGCCAGCAGTTCGTAGCGGACCAGGGAGTCGTCGTAAGCACTGATCCAGACCTCCGGCGGCGGCTCCTGAAGCACCAGCGGGTTGTCGGCCATCACCCGCAGCAGCAACTGGCGGGCCCGGGCCGGCGGGATCTCATAGCCCAGGGAGATCTGGAAGCGATTCCCCACCGGGTCGTACTGGTTGATTCGCTGCATCGGGTTGTCCGCCACCGTGTTGTTGGGCAGGTTCACGGTGGAGCCGTCGGTGCGGCGCAGGCGGGTGCTCATCAGATGCAGCGACTCCACCGTGCCGCTCTCCACGCCGACGCTGATCCAGTCCCCCTCCCGGAAGGGCGGATCCAGCTGCAGTTCGATGCCGGCGAACAGATCTTTGAGCGATTCCTGGGCCGCCAGGCCGATGACGGCGGTGAGTACGGCTGACGTGGTCACCAGGCCTACCAGGTTGAGGTTGGCCAGGCGCTGCAGCACCAGCACGGTGGCCAGGGCCGACAGACCCAGGCTGAGCAGGTCGCGCAGGATCTTGGCGACAGGCCGCCACCAGCCCAGGGCCTCCGGGCACTCCAGGGCCAGCCAGGCCAGCAGGGCAATCAGGGCATAGGCGGTGGCCAGTTCATCCACAGCGCCGAGCCACTGCACCCCGGCCGGTCGACTCATGTTGCCGAGCACGGACCAGAACACCACCGCCACCACTGGCAGCAGCAGCGGCGGCGGTGGCAAGCGAAAACGGCGGGTGGCCAGCCGCAGGCCCAGCAGGGCCGCCACCAGGGCCACGCCGATCAGAATCCGCTCGATCGGTCCCATCAGCTCAGCACCCGCCACAGCCCGGCCACTGCCACAGGCACGCTGAAGTTGTCGATGCCCAGCAGGGCCCATTGCTCCAGACCCGTCGCCACCAGGGCGATCAGGGCGATCCCCGCCGCTCCAGGCGCGGGGCCGCTGCCCAGCTGCCCCAGGGCCAGCAGAACGGTGAGGCTGGCGAGCGCCATGGCAGCAGTGCCCACCAGGGAGCGCCGTTCCCCGAACACGGTCCAGGAGGGCGAGGGGATCAGTGGCCCCAGCAGACCGGCCAGGCCGTCACCGAAGGCCATCACCAGAACGCCGGCCGCCACCGTGGCGGGATGGGCGGGCCACCAGAGCCAGAGCAGCAGGGTGATTGAGGCGCCGTAGGCGATCGTGCCGTAACTTCGCCGCTCCACATCCTCGATCGCTGGCAGCACCCGGACCCGGTGATTGAGGGCCGCCAGCAGGGTGATGGTGCCGGCGGCGGGTACGGCGATCAGCCTCTCGACCCCAAAGGCCCAGGCGATCAGCACCACCGGCCCGGCACCGATGTGCACCAGCTTGCGGCTCCATTCCCGTTGCTCGGGCCAGCGGCGGCGCAGCAGCAGAGCCGCGCCGCTGAGCAGGGCCAGCCAGGAGGCCACCACCAGCGCACCGGTGAGCTGGGTAACCCCGCCCTGTTGTGGAGGAAGGACCAACGCCAGCAGGGAAGGTGGGATCAGGCGGCCTGGTGGAGATTGCTCATCAAGCGCAGCTTCATGATGGCCTTGGCTTCCAGCTGCCGCACCCGTTCACGGGAGACGTTGATCTGACGGCCGATCTCAGCGAGCGTAAGGGGTTCTGAGCCCTCCAGCCCGAAGCGAAGCCGCAGGATCTTCTGCTCGCGCTCGTTGAGCTGGGAGAGCCAGGCACCGAGGTGTTCCTTCTGAAGAAGGCGATCCATCGAATCGAAGTGCTCGTTACTGGCCGGGTCAGCGATCAGTTCCCCCAGGGTGCTGCGATCTTCCTCGCCCCGGGCATGGGCATCAAGGGAGGCGCAGGGGGCGCTCTGGGTCATCAGTTCCTCGAGCTCCTCCGGCCGCATGCCCATGGCGTGGGCCAGTTCGAGCCTGTTGGGCTGGCGCCCCAGCCGATGGGAGAGTTCGCGGGTGATGCGCCGCATCTTCGAGAGCTTCTCGCTGATGTGAATCGGCAGTCGAATCGTGCGGGCGCTGTTATCGATGGCCCTGGTCATGCCCTGGCGGATCCACCAGTAGGCGTAGGTGGAGAATTTGTAGCCCATGGCGGGGTCAAACTTGTCGACGGCCCGCTCCAGACCGATCGCCCCTTCCTGGACCAAGTCGAGCAGTTCCAGGCCCTGATTCTGGTACTTCTTGGCCACGCTCACCACCAGCCTGAGGTTGGCGGCCATCATGCGGTCGCGGGCCCGTTGGCCCATGCGCAGCTGCCGCTTCTGACGCGACGTCAGCTCCCCATCGACGAGGGCCTGCAATTTTTTGCCGGCCTGAACGTGGTGGGCCAGCTCAATTTCTTCGGCCGGTGTGAGAAGCGGCACACGGCCAATGGTGCTGAGATACCAACCAATGGAATCAGCGCTGAGCCGTCCCCCTTGGCGGGCTGTTGTCTTGGAACTGACTGAACCGCCACTGGATTTCGCCCTGCTGGGCGAAGCCGCGTCTGCACTGCTTTTCAGCAGTGAGAGGGCGGAATGCAGAGGTGTCCCCATCACCCCAGGCTCCCGAATGAATTTGGCCGGAATGTAGCACCTCAGGATGGATGAAACCAGCCTTCTCTGGAAGGTTGTCAGTAGCTTGTCTAAAAAATGTTGCTTATGTCGTGGTGGCTACGCTTTGGCCTCGGGCGTGAAGCCGCCGCGCCAGCGCTCCATGAGCAGCATTTGCGTCAGTTTTGCCTCACCGGCGTGCTGACGCTGCGAAAAGTGTCCATCGCTGTGCATGTGCCAGGCGCCTGTATCGGTGAGGTAGAGGTCAAGCAAAGCCTCGATCTGTTTCTGAAGGCGCGGATCCTCGATCGGTGCCACCGCCTCGACGCGCCGGTCCAGGTTGCGGGGCATCCAGTCGGCGCTGCCGAAGAACATCTCCTGCTGGCCGCCGTTGCCGAACCAGAAGAGCCGTGAATGCTCCAGGAAGCGACCGATCACGCTCACGACGCTGATGCCTTCGCTGACCCCTTCGACTCCCGGCCGCAGGCAGCACATGCCGCGGATGATCAGTTCGATCCGCACGCCGGCCGCTGAGGCTTCATAGAGCAGCGCGATGATGGCCGGGTCGACCAGGGCATTCATCTTGGCCCTGATATGGCCTCCGCGACCTTCCCGGGCATGGTCGATCTCCCGGCGGATCAGCCCTTCCATGCCCTTGCGCAGGGTGACGGGCGCCACCAGCAACTTGCGGAAACTCTGCTGCTTGGAGAAGCCCGTGAGGTAGTTGAACAGCTCCACGAGGTCCTGGCCGAAATCCTCCCGGGCCGTGAGCAAGCCGACGTCGGTGTAAAGCGACGAGGTCTTGGAGTTGTAGTTGCCGGTGCCGATGTGCGCGTAGCTGCGCAGGGCTCCCTTCTCGCGCCGCACCACCAGCAGCACCTTGGTGTGGGTCTTGAGCCCCAGCACCCCATACACCACGTGCACACCGGAGCGCTCCAGCTGACGGGCCCACTGGATGTTGTTGTCCTCGTCGAAGCGGGCCTTGAGCTCCACTAGGGCCATCACCTGCTTGCCGTTCTCGGCGGCCCGGATCAGGGAGGCCACCACCGGTGAGTCCTTCGACGTGCGGTAGAGAGTCATCTTGATCGCCAGCACCGAAGCATCGTCGGCGGCCTGCCTGAGGAACTCCTCCACCGAGGTGGAGAAGAGGTCGAAGGGATGGTGCAGCAGCACATCGCCGCGGCGCAGCACCGAGAAGATGCTTTCGAATTCCTCCTGCTTGATCGAACCATCCTCCAGCTGGCTGCGCTGGGCCCGCACCAGGGACGGGACGGTGCGCCCTTTGTGGGGCGCGTCCCGCAGCTGGCTGAGGGGGATCGCCATCAGGCTCATCAGATCGTCGAGGCCGAGGGGACCGTTGGTGCGATAAATGTCCTTCGGCTCCACGTCGGTGCCCTCCATCAGCAGGTGCACCACCTCCTCGGGCATCTCGTCGGCCACCTCCACCCGCACCACCTCACCGCCGACACGGCGCTTGCGCAGGCCCTCCTGCAGGGCCTCCATCAGGTCGTCGGCCTCCAGGTCCCGCAGTTCCAGGTCAGCGTCGCGGGTGATCCGGAAGAAGTAGTGCCCCTCGATGGTCATGCCGGGGAACAGCCAGCTCAGGTTGAAGGCCACCAGCTGCTCCAGGGGAACCGCCGTGAAGCCAGGGGTGGGCACCATGCCGCTCAGCTCGGTGGGGATCGGCACGAATCTGGGCAGGATCTTCTGGGGCACCTTCACCCGGGCGAACTGCTGCCGGCCGGTGTCTGGGTCGCGAATCAGGGCCGCAACGTTGAGGCTCAGGTTGCTCAGGAATGGGAACGGGTGGGCCGGGTCCACGGCCAGGGGCGTGAGCACCGGAAAGATCGCCTTGCGGAAGTAGTCGTCGGCCCAGGTTTTCTGGGCCTCGTTCAACCTCAGGTAATCGAGCAGCTGGACGCCGTATTCGGACAGGTGGGTCTTGAGGGAATGGCGGTAGTGCTGCTGCTGCATTTCCAGCAGGGGACGCAGTTTGGTGTGGATCGCATCCAGCTGTTCCTGGGGCGTCAGGCCGTCGTCGCTGCGGCTGGTGACCCCTGCCTCCACTTGGGACTTCAGCGAAGCCACCCGCACCATGAAGAACTCATCGAGGTTGTTGCTGAAGATGGCGCTGAATTTGGCTTGCTCCAGCAGGGGCGTGTGCTCGTCGAGAGCCAGGGAGAGCACCCGATGGTTGAAATCGATCCAACTCTGCTCGCGGTTGATGTAGAGATCGGGAGCGACGACCGGCTGCGACGACATACGGCGGGGCTCCGCGGACACAAGGAATGGCAACGTAGCAATGGCGATCCCGCCGTCAGGGTGTCGCCTCTGCTTGACGCTGGGATCCTGCCGCCACAAGCCACACCACGACGGCCATCAGCAGGATTCCCAGCCAGAACGGACTGCGGCGGCCGATGGTCTCGTAGGCCAGCCCCGCCAGGGGCGGTCCGAGGAAACTGGCCAGGCTCTGCAACCCCTGCAGGCTGCCCAGGGCGGCGCCCTGGCCGCTGTCGGCGAGGCGCCGTGACACCAGGCTGCGCAGGCTGGGGGTCACCAGACCCGTGCCCAGGGCCAGGATCGCCACCGCTGTGAACACCACGGGAACCGCGTTCTGCCGTTCCGCCAGGGGCACCAGCAGAAACCCCGCCATGACGCAGCCCAGGCCGATCTGGGTGAGGCGCCACTCCCCCAGGCGTTGCACCAGCGGACCGATCAGTCCGCCCTGCACCACCGTCGCCACCACGCCCACCACCAGGAAGGCGCCGGCCGACAGTCCCGGCCCCCAGCCAAACACCTGCTTGAAATAGAGCACCAGCAGGGCGGTGAAACCGCTGAACCCGAGAAAGAAGAGGAAGAAGGCGGCGCAGAGGCGGCGGACCCGTGGATTGGCGAACACCCGCTGCAACTGGCCGAAGGGCTGCAGCTCCCAGTGCCTGGGCAGGGGCAGACGGGCCTCGGGCGGATGGGTTTCCGGCAGCAGGGTCACCACGACCACCAGGTTCAGCACGGCGAAGCCCACGGCGAGCAACAGCGGCAGGCCCACGTTGATGCGGCCCAGCAGGCCGCCGAGGGCCGGGCCGAGGATGAACCCCAGCCCGAAGGCCACGCCGATCAGGCCGAAGGCCCGGGCCCGCCGCTCCGGGGTCGAGATGTCGGCCAGCACGGCCGCCGCCGTGGCCGCGGTGCCGCCGCTCACCCCGTCGATCAGGCGGGCGGCGAAGAGAAGCGCCAGGGGTAGACCACTGGCGGCGGCCTCTGGCCAGAGGCGGCCCCAGGGCAGGATCACGGTGAGGGCGAACAGGCCCAGGCCCAGCACCGAACCGGCCACGCAGGCGGTGATCACGGGCCGGCGGCCGTAGCGGTCACTGAGGGCGCCGATCAGGGGGGTGAAGGCGAACTGGGCGATGGCGTAGCTGCCGGCCAGCAGGCCGAGGGTGCGGCCGTCCGCCGTGAACCCCGCCAGCAGGAACGGCAGCAGTGGGAACACGATGCTCTCCCCGAGCCGGTCGTTGAGCAGCGTCAGGAAGGCGCAGAACAGGGTGGAGGGGCGCGAAAGGCGCACGGCGGCGAGCCGGGGATCCCTGGCACCCTCCCATGCCAGGGGGTGGCGGATCAGGCTGGCCGGCCCAGGACGGTCTTGATCCGATGCTTGACCCTGGCGATGGTGGTCCGCAGGGCCTGCCGAAGTGTCGCGGTCTGAGCCTTCGGTTGCTTGTAGGCCTGTTGAAAGGAAGGAGCGATCCGGCGCAGGCTGTCGATCCGGCGGCTGTCGATTGGATAGGGCTTGGAAGGGGCGTTGTTGAACTGCCGATCCAGGCCCTCCAGCAGCTGGCGCCACTGCCGATAACTGCCGTCCGCGCTGTAGTGCTGAGCGACGAGATCCCTCGCGGCCGTTGAACAGCGCTGCCAGAGGTCGGGATCGTCGGCCAGCCGCAGCAGGGCCTCGGCTGCCTCTTCGGGATCCTCCGACACCAGCAGGCCGGTGCGCTCGTGATCCACGAGCTCGGGGATGCCGCTGGGGATGCGACGCACCACCGGCACCACCCCGGCCGCCATCGCCTCCAGCAGGGCGATGGGCAGCCCCTCGAAGTCGGACATCAGCAGAATCGCCTGAGAATCGAGTAGCCGGGCCTGCACCTGGGTGGGCGACAAGGGCCCTGTGAAGGTGATCGCCCCGCAGAGGCCGGCCTCCGCCACTTGCCGTTCACAGGCGGCCCGGGCATAGCCATCGCCGATCAGGGTGGCGCGGAGGGCGTCCTTGGACCGGCAGGCCCTGATCAATGTCTGAATCACGAGCGAGGCGCGTTTCTGGTGCTCCCAGATCCGGCCGCTGAAGACCACATGGAAGGGATCATTCCGGAATCCTGTCGCCATCACGGGCATGGCCACGCCATAGGGAATGACGCTGCTCGGCCGGTCGACCTGCCTGCGGGCGAGTTCGTCACGGATATGGCGGGATACGCAGATCAGTGAACTGCCGTGGCGGGAGTCCCCGAAGGCCTTCACCGCCGCCCAGTAGTCAGGATCATCAGAATGAAGGGTGAGCGCCCAGGGCAGGCCCCGGCAGCCCGCCTGGGCCGCCGCCGCAAAGTGCGGCGCTGGGCACTGGGGCAGGAACACCGTGGGTTGCCAGTGGTTGAGAAAGGCCAGGGTCTCCCGGGTGTCCTCCTCCAGGCTGGCCCGGCGCGGAGCTGAGAACACCTCAATGCCCTGACGGCGCAACGACGCGAACAGCGTCGGTTCACCGCTCCGTTCCCCTGGCAGGATCAGGAAATGGATGGCGACGCTGACACCATCCGCGGCCAGTCTTCCGGCCAGGCCCAGCACCCAGGTTGTGACACCGCTGATGTCATTGTCCTGGCTGTAATGGGCAAAGGCGACTCGCAACGACCACCCGGAACTGCCGGGCCCAACGATACCCCTGACGATCGGGTCGGCCCGGCCTCCTGAGATTGCGTTTTCAGTTCAGGTTGTGGGCCAGCGCAGGTAACGGCGGCGCAGCAGCGGTGACTGCAGCAATCGCAAGTACAGGCCCAGGCGCAGGGGGCCGCGCAGGATCCGGATCAGCAGCTTTTCGGCCAGCGAGGGCTGGTAACGCCAGAGATACTCGTAGAGGATCCAGTCCCAGCCACCACTGGTGGCCACGTCATGCCAGTGCCCGCCTGGCCTCGGCCGGGTCATCTGCAGCACCGAGGTGATGGTGGAGGAGTACTCAGCGAAGCGGAGCTTCTCCTGGCTGCGGCTGACGGTGCTGCGGGTGCTCCGGTCGTGGCAACGGAAGCCGGAGTGGGCCTCGTTATCGAAGGACACGGTGCCACCCATCCGCATCAGATAGTCGGTCCAAAACAGCCAGTCGCCGGTGCAGCGTCGGCCGGCCGTCCGCAGTCTTAGGGCCCGGAGCAGCGCCCGATCGGGTTGGCGGAACACCACGCCACTGGCATTGGCGATGACGTTGCCGCGAGCCATGTAGGTGCGGCAGAAGTCCACGGCCGCGATCGTGAAGGAGTGCTGCCAGCGATCGGGGTCGACCTGATCCGGCCAGAAGCTCTGGGGGGTGATCGGATCGCCCGTCGCATCAATCGAGGTGGTGCGGCAGTAGGACAGCACGCTCCCCCCCTCCAGACGGCTCACCATCCGTTCCAGAAAGACCGGTGAGCAGGTGTCATCCGATTCCGCGATCCAGATGTAGCGGCCCGTGGCCATTTCCATGCCGCTCAGCCACTGCGAGCAGGGCTGGCCTGAGTTGAGCGCATTGCAGACCAGCCGGTGGGGGTGCTGGCTCAACTGCTGCCGGATCACTGTGGGGGAATCGTCCCCGGAGGCGTCATCGAGAACGATCAGCTCGAAATCCTGAAACGACTGGCTGAGAATCGATTGCAACCGCTCGGCCAGGAAGGCTCCATGGTTGTAATTGGGTACGATGACGCTGACGAGCGGGGCCTGATCTGACCGCTTCACTGGATCGTCCCATCGCCTGACCGCCCGGCGATTCGCCTGAGCCAGCCGATCCCCTCGACCTCCCCGCTGTCTCCTGCCACCTTGCCTCCAGGGGAGTTGAACCTCAGCTGAATGATCGTCGGATTCTGGATCGCCGCCACCGGCCTGGCCCTCGTGCTGTTCCTGACCGTCCATCTGGGGGGCGTGGGGATGGCGCTGGTGGATCCGACGGCCTTCGAGGTGTATGCCACGTCCCTGCACCACCAGTCCTGGCTCCCCTGGCTGGAGTTCGCCCTGCTGGCGGCCGGTCTGGGCCATCCCCTGCTGTCGCTGCAGCGGGCCCGCGCCAACCTCCAGGCCAGGGGGCCGGCCGCCGGACCCCTGCGCAGCCGTCGCCAGGGGCCATGGGAGCCACTGGCAGCCCTGGCGGCCCGGCTGATCCCCTGGAGTGGATCGCTGTTGCTGCTGTTCCTTGCCGTCCACGTGCTGCAACTGCGCTGGCACCGGCCGTCTGCTGGCGCTGAACTGGCCGCGGTCCTGGCCGTGTTGCAGGAGCCCTGGTGCCTGGCCCTCTATGCGGTCGCCGGGGCCGCGGCGGGTCTGCACCTGCTGCATGGCGTCGAGAGTGCCGGGCGCCGGCTGGGGTTGCTGGAGCCCGCCAATGCGGCGGTCCTGCGGCTGGGCGGGAGGGGGCTGGCCCTGGTCCTAGGGGCGGGCTTCGCGCTCCTCCCCATCGCCCTGGTGCTGAGTCCCGCTGTTGCACGGGTGGCAGGCGGATGAGCACCACCCCGTACCTGGATCCCCGCCTTCCCGAGGGCCCCGTCGCCACCGCCTGGCAGCGTTGCCGAGAAAGCCTGCCGCTGATCAGCCCCAACCGCAAGCAGCGGCTGCGGATCCTGGTGGTGGGCAGTGGTCTGTCCGGGGCCGCTGCCGCCGCCAGCCTGGCCGAGCAGGGCTATCGGGTGCAGGTGCTCACGTACCACGACAGCCCCCGCCGCGCCCACTCGGTGGCGGCCCAGGGGGGCATCAACGCCGCCCGCAACTACGCCAACGACGGCGACAGCGTTGAGCGCCTCTTCCGCGACACGGTGAGGGGGGGCGATTTTCGCGCCAGGGAAGCCGGCTGCCACAGGCTGGCCGAGATCAGCGGCTCGATCATCGACCAGTGCGTGGCCCAGGGAGTGCCCTTCGCGCGGGAGTACGGCGGCACCTTGGCCAACCGCAGCTTCGGCGGTGCCCTGGTGAGCCGCACCTTCTATGCCCGGGGCCAGACGGGTCAGCAACTGCTTTATGGCGCCTACCAGGCGATGTTGCGGCAGGTCGCCGCCGGCCGGGTGCAGTTGCTCTGCCGCCGGGACATGCTCGACCTGATCGTCCATGGGGGCGTGGCCCGCGGGGTGGTCTGCCGCCACCAGATCAGCGGTGCGCTGGAGGTGCTCAGTGCCGATGCGGTGCTGCTGGCCACCGGCGGCTATTCGAACGTCTTCTACCTCTCCACCAATGCCCTGAAGTCGAACGTCACCGCGATCTGGCAGGCCCATCGACGTGGTGCCTGTTTCGCCAACCCCTGCTTCACCCAGATCCACCCCACCTGCATCCCCAGCGGTGATGTCCACCAGAGCAAGCTCACCCTGATGAGTGAGAGCCTGCGCAACGACGGCCGGATCTGGCTGCCGCTGCGCCCCGGCGACGACCGGCCGCCGGCGGCGATCCCGGACGCGGAGCGGGATTATTTTCTCGAGCGGCAGTACCCCAGCTACGGCAATCTGGTGCCGCGGGATCTGGCCTCACGGCGGGCTCGGGAGCTGTGTCTCGAGGGCAGGGGCGTCGGGCCCGGGGGGCGTTCCGTCTATCTCGACCTGGCCGAGGCCATCGCCCGGGACGGAACCGAAGCGATCGAGGCCCGCTACGGCAACTTGCTCGAGATGTATGAGCGAATCACCGGCGACGACCCCCGCACCACGCCGATGCGGATCTACCCCGCGCCCCACTACACGATGGGCGGGCTCTGGGTGGACTACCACCTGATGAGCACGGTGCCGGGGCTGTTCGTGCTTGGGGAGGCCAACTTCTCGGAGCATGGCGCCAACCGGCTGGGGGCCAGTGCCCTGATGCAGGCGCTGGCCGATGGCTATTTCATCGCCCCGGCGACGGTGACGGGCTGGCTGGCGGGGCGGGCCACCGGCGCCCTGCCGGCCGACCACCCGGCCTGTTGCGAGGCCCTGGCGGCGGTGGAGTCACGGATGGAGGCCCTGCGCCGCTCAGGGGGCTCCCAGCCCGTGGACGTCTTCCACCGCAGACTCGGCCACCTGATGATCGACGCCTGCGGCATCAGCCGGCGGCCGGACCGTCTCACGGCGGCGCTCGCTGAGCTGGAGGCCCTGCGGCTTGTCTTCCTGAAGGAGGTCTGCCTTCCGGGCGACGAGGGCGTCCTCGACGGTGAACTGGCGAAGGCACTGCGGCTGGAGGACTTCTTCGGACTGGCGGATCTGATGCTGCGGGATGCCTTGGCGCGGCAGGAATCCTGCGGCGCCCATTTCCGCGAGGACCATCAGACCCCGGCCGGGCAAGCCCTGCGGGATGACGAGCGCTTCGCCCACATCGCGGCCTGGCAGCATCGGCCCGGCAGCACACCGGTGCGCCACAGCGAGCCGCTGATCTTCCGATCCATTACGCCGGTACAGCGCAGCTACGGCTGAGGGGCTCGGGTCGGCCGAAGAGATAGCCCTGTCCCTGGACGCAGCCCATGTCGAGCAGGCCTGCATGCTGCTCGACAGTCTCGATGCCTTCGGCAATCAGGCCCAGGCCCAGGTCGCGGGAGAGGCGAATCATGGCTTCAAGCACCACCGCCTTGCGGTGATCGTGGAGAAAATCAGAAATGAAGCTGCGGTCCACCTTGATCGTGTCGATCGGCAGCCTTGCCAGCCAGGACATGCTGGAATAGCCCGTGCCGAAATCATCGAGATGCACCTTGACGCCGGCTTTCCGTAGTCGGCGCAGCTCGGATGTGGCCAGGTCGGGATGTTCGATCAGGATGCTTTCGGTCACCTCGATCACGGTCCAGGAGGGATCCACACCGGAGCGTTCCGCCTGGCTGAGGAAGAAGTCGCTGAGGCCGCTTTCCTTCAGCTGCAGGGGACTCACATTGATCGCCATGGTGACGTCCGAACCTTCGGCTCGGAGCTCGCAGAGGCGCTGCAGGGCTTTGCTGATCACCCAGCGGCCAATCGGCAGGATCAGGGCCGTGCGTTCGGCAAGGGGAATGAATTCCGATGGCGTGGCGATCGGCGCGGCGATCGCCCCGAGGCGTAGCAACGCCTCCATTCCCACCACGATCTGATCGCCCAGCTCCACGATCGGCTGATAGGCCAGAAACATGGTCTCGTCCTGAAGTGCACCCTCTAATTGATGACGCAGGTGGATATTCTTCCTGACTTTCTTGTCAATGGATGAATGGTAGAAGGAGATGTGTTGATCGCCATTCGTCTTGGCTTCATACATGGCAAGATCTGCGCGTCTAATCAGCTCATTGACGGAGATCTCTGGATCGTCCGAGATGGTGATTCCGATGCTCATCGATGGGCGGATCGTACGGTCTTCCATCGACCAGGTCTGGCCGACAGCCGCATTCAGGCGCATCGCCAGCTGGAGGGCATCACTCTCATCGAAAATGCCCATCGTGAGCACCACGAATTCGTCGCCGCCGAGGCGCGACAGGATGTCTCCGAAACGCAAGGACCGCTGCAGGCGGCGGCCGATCTCGACCAGCAGATCGTCGCCCACCTGATGACCGTGAAGGTCGTTAATCTCCTTGAAGGAGTTGAGATCGCAGAACAGGATGCTGATCCGGCCGCCATTCTGCCGCTGGGTCTTGAGGGCGGCACGGATGCTGACGTGGAGGCCGCGGCGGTTGGGCAGCCCGGTGACCGGGCATTCCATCACCTTGGTGGCCAGGGCGAGGCGTTCCAGCTCTAGGGCCCGGTTCAGATTGTCGGTCTGCTGACGCCGCCGCTCGATCCGATCGGCCTCCACCCTCAGCTGTTCATAGGAGAGCAGGGCGCTGACGTCCCGGAAGCAGAAGATCAAGGGCCGCAGCCGCTCGGTGCGAATGGGTTTCCAGTCGATCTCGATGGCGCGCAGCTCGTTGCGATGCAGCACCTTGGTGCAGCGTCCTCCCTGGTCGTCGCCGGCAAGCACCTGCTCTGGGTTCAGCAGGGAAGCACCATCGCAGTCGAGGGGAAGCTGGTCGTAGATGGATTCGCCCACCAGAGCCGGTGGCGGCCGCTCCACCAGCTGCGCGTAGCTGGCGTTGCACCAGAGCACACTCCCTTCGCAGCTGGTGATCACCAGGCCATCACTGATGGTGCCCAGAGCCGCCTCCAGTCGACCCATCGAGCGCCGCAAGTCAGCCACCAGCTGGTGTTGGTCGTTCACGCTGGAGCGGGGACCCGGTCGGGCATGGGGTCTCGGTCCAATACTGAAAATTTACTGAGTATTGCACCCTGCGGCTCGAGGCCGCACACTGTGCTGCCGGGATGATGCGGAACAACAACATCTCCGGAGGCCGAGCGGCAGAATCAATCCATGGCCCTGGTGCCTTCCGGCTGACGCCAACGGCGACGCCTATGCCGAGCCTGCTCCGATGACCACCGTTTCGCTCACTCTCAGGATCTGGCGCCAGGCTGGTTCCGGCGAGGCTGGTGAGTTTGAGGTCCATCCGCTGGAGGCCGTCTCCACCGACCTCTCCTTGCTGGAAGCCCTTGACCTGCTCAATGAACGGCTGATCGCCGCCGGGGGGCGTCCCGTGGGGTTTGAACACGACTGCCGGGAGGGAATCTGCGGGTCCTGCGGATTTCTCATCAACGGTCAGGCCCAGGGGCCGCAGCGGGCCACCAGCGTCTGCCAGCTCTACCTGCGCCAGTTCCGCGATGGCGAGGTGCTGACGCTGGAGCCCTTCCGCGCCCGTGCCTTCCCCGTGCTGGAGGATCTGGCCGTGGATCGCTCCGCCTTTGACCGGATCATCGCCACCGGCGGGTACTGCTCGGTCAACACCGGCAGTGCGCCGGAAGCCAACGTCCTGTTGATCGGGCGCGAGCAGGCGGCCCAGGCCTTCGACACGGCAGCCTGCATCGGTTGCGGCGCCTGCGTGGCCAGCTGCCGCAACGCCTCCGCCAGCCTGTTCGTGGCAGCCAAGCTGGCGCACCTGGGCCAGTTGCCCCAGGGCCAGCCGGAGCGGCAGCATCGGGCCCGGGCGATGCAGGCGCAGATGACCAGCGAGGGCTTCGGCAGCTGCAGCAGCCACCTGGAATGTGAGGCCGCCTGCCCCAAGCAGATCTCCGCCGACTGGATCAGCTGGATGCACCGCGAGTCCTGGCGGCGACCCTGAGGCCTCAGGCCACCGCAGCGCCGCAATGACGGGCGATCACCCCCTCCTCATCGGCGGGGATCTGCAGCAATTCGAATGGCGCCAGCCAGGTGAGTTCCGCCTCCAGTTCCTGCTTCAGCGCCCCGTCGCGTTCGCCGATGCCACCGGTGAGCGCCACCACATCGACCCCTCCCAGGCTGGCGGCCATGGCCCCGATCCCCTGCAGCAGCTGGTGGCGGAACACCGCGATGGCGAGCTGGGCCCCATCATGGCCGTCGGCGGCGGCCAGGCGCAGGTCCTTCATGCTCGGACTCAGTTCCGAGAGGCCCAGCAGGCCGCTCTCGTGCTGCAGGCCGTGGGCGAGCTCCTCGACCGTGGCCCCCCGGCGCAGCAGATGCAGCAACAGCCCCGGATCCACCGAACCGCTGCGGGTGGCCATCACCAGGCCCTCAAGGGGGGTGTAGCCCATCGTGGTGGCGATGCTGCGCCCCCCCCGGATGGCGCACAGGGAGCAGCCGGCGCCGAGGTGGCAGCTGATCAGCCGCAGGTCCCCGCGGCCGGTGGCATCAGCGCGGCGCAGGGCAACGCTTTCAGCCACGTGCTGATGGTTGAGGCCGTGGAAACCGAAGCGCCGCAGGCCCTCGCCGCGCCAGCGGGCCGGGATCGCGTAGGTGTGGGCTTCCGGCGGCAGGGTGCTGTGGAAGGCCGTGTCGAAGCAGGCCCACTGCTCGATCGCGGGCTTCCAGCCGCTCAGCCAGCGCATCACCCGCAGGGCCGGGCCGTTGTGCAGCGGAGCCAGGGGCACCAGTCCCTCCAGGACGTCCAGCACCTCCGCGTCGAGGCGGACGGGGGCGGTGAAGCGCTCGCCACCATGGACCACGCGATGGCCGGCGCGGACCAGCCCATCCCCCCAGGCCGCCAGGGCCTCGGGCAGCCAGGCATCCAGCACCGCGTCGGTGCCTTCGGCGGCGGCGACGCTCCAGCTGCGCTGGTCGCTCCAGAGGCGGTCCCCGCCGCGCCCGTGCACCGAGACCTTGAGGCTGGAGCTGCCGGCGTTCAGCACCAGCACCTCCCCCGCTGCCGGCGAGTCCGCGGAGGGGGGGGCCGCCATCAGGGCGCGGCGGCGGGCGGGGTCCAGCGCCAGTCGGTCACTTCCGGGGCATCGGTGCCGTGGGTGTGGGCATAGGCCCGGTGGGACAGGATCGCGTCCTGCATCCGCTCCTTGACGTGGGCGGCGCGGGAGCGCAGGAAGGGAACCCGGTTGACCACGTCGATCACCAGGTTGAAGCGATCGATCTGGTTGTTCATCGCCAGCTCGAGCGGCGTGTTGATGTTGCCCTTCTCCTTGTAGCCGCGCACGTGGATGTTGGCGTGGTTGGTGCGGCGGTAGGTGAGCCGGTGGATCAGCCAGGGGTAGCCGTGGAAGTTGAAGATCACCGGCCGGTCGGTGGTGAACAGGGTGTCGAAGTCCCGGTCGCTGAGGCCGTGGGGATGTTCGTTCGGTTCGGTGAGGGCGAACAGCTTGACCACGTTGATCACACGGATCCGCAGACTCGGGATCTCGCGGTGCAGGATCTCCACCGCCGCCAGCGTCTCCTTGGTGGGGATGTCACCGGCGCAGGCCATCACCACATCCGGCTCATCCGGGGTGGCGCCGCAGTCGTCATTGCTCGCCCAGCCGACGATACTGACCCCCTTGGCCACATGGCGCCGGGCCTGCTCCAGGGTGAAGTACTGCAGGTGTTTCTGCTTATCGGAGACGATGATGTTGCAGACGTTGGTTTCCTGCAGGGCCTCCTCCGCCACCGCCAGCAGGCAGTTGGCATCGGCCGGCAGGTACACCCGCACCACATCACCGCTCTTGTTGCCGGCCAGGTCGATGAAGCCGGGGTCCTGGTGGGTGAAGCCGTTGTGGTCCTGTCGCCACACCGTGGAGGAGATCAGGCAGTTCCAGGGGCCGATCGGAGCCCGCCAGGTGGCATGCAACAGGCAGGATTCCAGCCATTTGGCGTGCTGGTTGAACATCGAGGCGATCACATGGGCGAAGGCCTCGTAGGTGTGAAAGAAGCCGTAGCGCCCGGTGAGCAGGTAGCCCTCCATCATCCCCACCAGGGTGTGCTCGCTGAGCATCTCCACCACCCGCCCGCTGCGGGACAGTTCACTGCCGTTGAGGTCCTCGGGGAGGAATTCCTCCATCCACACCTTCTTGCTGACTTCGTAGATGGCCTGCAGACGGTTGGAGGCGGTTTCATCGGGGCCGAACACCCGCATGGAGGTGGGATTCGCCTGGATGATGTCGCGCAGCAGTTCACCGAGCGGGTAGGTGTTCTCCTCTTCCGTGGCGCCGGGCGATACCACCGGCACCGCGTAGTTCTCCAGGGGTGGGAACTGCAGCTTGCGGCGCAGCAGGCCGCCGTTGGCGTGGGGGTTGGAGCCCATCCGCCGGTTCCCCTGGGGCGACAGCGCCTGCAGTTCGGGCCGCAGGCTGCCGTTGGCGTCGAACAGCTCCTCAGGCCGGTAGCTCCTGAGCCACTCCTCCAGAAGCTGCAGTTCCTCGGGATCGGTGTTCGGGGCGGCCAGGGGCACCTGGTGGGAGCGCCAGAAGCCTTCCAGCTTCTTGCCGTGCAGGTAGGCCGGTCCGGTCCAGCCCTTGGGTGAGCGCAGCACGATCATTGGCCAGGCGGGGCGGACCGCTTCGCCGCTGGCGCGGGCCTCGGCGCGGATCTCCAGGATGCGCCCGATCGCCTGGTCCATGGCGGCGGCCATGGCCTGGTGCATGGCCATCGGCTGGTGGCCTTCGATGAAGATCGGCTCCCAGCCGTAGCCGCGCATCAGGCTGGCCAGCTCCTCGTGGGGGATGCGGGCCAGAAGGGTGGGGTTGGCGATCTTGTAGCCGTTGAGGTGCAGCACCGGCAGCACCGCCCCGTCGCCGATCGGGTTGAGGAACTTGTTGATGTGCCAGGAGGTGGCCAGGGGCCCGGTCTCGGCCTCGCCATCCCCCACGCAGGCCAGGGCGATCAGGTCGGGGTTGTCGAACACCGCCCCGCAGGCGTGCGAGAGCACGTAGCCGAGCTCGCCCCCCTCGTGGATGGATCCGGGGGTTTCCGGGGTGCAGTGGCTGCCGATGTGGCCGGGGAAGGAGAACTGCTTGAAGAAGCGCCGCATTCCTTCAGCGTCCTGGCTTTTGTCCGGATACACCTCGCTGTAGCTGCCATCGAGATAGGTGGGGCCCAGCACCCCGGGGGCACCGTGCCCCGGCCCCGACAGGTAGATCATGTCGAGGTCATGGCGGCGGATCACCCGGTTGGCATGGGCCCAGATGAAGGCCTGGCCGGGGGAGGAGCCCCAGTGGCCCAGCAGCCGTGCCTTGACGTCCTCATGGCGCAGTGGCTGGGCGAGCAACGGGTTGTCCCGCAGATAGATCATCCCAACGGCCAGATAGTTGGCGGCGCGCCACCAGGCATCGATCAGGGACAGCTCCTGCTCCAGTTCCGGCGTCATGGCCTGGGCCTCGAAGGGGGCCATCGTCGAGATGCTCATGGCCGTCACATGCAGGGGGCTGTGAGCTCAACTTTCGCCTGCTTGGGTTAAAAGGTTGGAAATTCAGCGGCTCTCCTTTGGGGGGTCAGGAATCCGACATCCGGCGCCTTGGAACTCGGGCGTCCGTTCAGCCCAGCAGGTTGCGCACGTGGCTGAGGATCCCCTCGCTGTCGATGCCCTGGTGGGGAGCCTGCTCCCAGAGGCCGCCACAACCTTCGCGCCAGGTGCCCAGGTGGGCGTACCTGGGGTGGTAGCCCCGCTCCAGAAGCCAGGTTCCGAAACGGCTGCCCAGGCCGGTGCGACGGTTGAAGGCTTCCACCACCAGCACGAACGGTGAGCGGCCGATGGTCTCCATCATCGATTCGTCCACCATGTTCAGGCTGGCCTTGTTGATCAGGCGCACGGCGGTGCCCTCCTGGCGCAGCCGCTCGACCGCATCGAGGGCCCGGTAGAGACAGTCCCCGAAGCTGATGATCGTGCCGGCTTCTCCGTCCCGCACCACTTCGTCCCTCCCCGGCTCGAAGACATAGCCTTTCCCGTGCAGGTCGTTGCCCTGTTCATCCAGCAGGTTGGGCACCTTGGAGCGGGTCGAGAAGATGAAGCGCAGGCCTGGGTCGTGGAACACCGCCTCCACGCAGGCCTTCATCTGGCCTGCGTCGGCGGGGAAATAGAGCCGGGTGGGATGGTGATCATCCTCCAGACCGTTGTCGGCAAACAGGTTGTTGAGGCCGAAATGGCAGGTGTTGTCGGCCATGTCGTCCACGCCGGCATGGGAGAAATGGCTGAGCACGTTGGCGCCGTTGAGTCGCGCCATGGTGATCTCCGAAATGCACATCTCCAGGAAGGCGCTGAAGGTGGCGAACAGGCCCTGGCGTCCTTTCTGCATGCCGAAGCCGGCGGCGGCGGAGAAATTGGCCCGCTCCATGATCCCGCCGCTGATGAAGATCTCCGGATAGGCCTTGCGGATCTGGCTCAGACCGCAGGAGCCTTCCAGATCGGAGTCGACGCAGAGCACTGTGTCCTTGCGCTCGCTGGACTCCAGCCGGGAGAGCACGGCCACGACGGTGTCGCCGAAGATGTTGCGGTTGGCGGCGGTGGTGCGGCTGGAGCCCAGGTAGATGGTGGGGTTGACGGGCTTCTCGATCGCCTTGAGGCAGGCGGCGGCGGCGTCCTGGCCGCGCTGTTCGAGGTAGGTGATCGCCAGGTCGACGGGGATCACGTCGTGGCCGTGGGTGGAACCTTCGAGCCCCTCGATGCCCACGGCCATCGGCCGTTTGTTGATCACGGCCACCGGTCCGTCGGTGGCCACCGCGGCGCAGAGCCGGCCGTAGAGGTCATCGAGATCCTCGCCATCGCCGCTGAGGGTGGCCAGCCCCTGGCCGGCCAGGGTGCGACCCACGTCGTAACCCTTCTGGTACTGGGAGGGGTGGCCGGCGATGGTGACGTCGTTGTCGTCGATCACCAGCTTCACGTCGAGGCCGTGGGCGACCGCGAAGCGAGCCGCTTCGGCGTCATCCCCCTCCTGCTGGGCGCCATCGGAGCCGAGGCAGAAGAGGATGCGCCCGGGATGGGCCAGGGCCACCCCGTTCACGAACGGCCAGAGGTGACCCAGCCGGCCCGAGCTGAATTCCACACCGGGGGTGAGGCCCAGCTCCGGGTGGCCGGGAAGGCGCGAATGGGCAGCCCGGTACTGCATCAGATCGCTGGCCTGCAGATGACCCCGCAGCACCGCCATCAGGTATTGGGTGGCCACCCGGTGGCCGGCCTCATCGAAGAAGACCGGCACGAAGCGCTCCGGGGCGCCGCGGAAGAAACCGTCGAGGATCATCACCTCCGGCACGGTGTCGTAGGGGCCGCCGGTATGGCCTCCCACCCCCCGGGCAGCGCCGGTGGCGGTGAAGAAGACGATCGCGTCCCGGCAGAGCTGGATGTTGGCGCGCAGGGCCTCCCGCTGGGATGGGCTCAGTTCCGGCTGGGTGGGATCCAGGGCCAGGGGCTGGTAGGCCGCCAGATCGATCGGGAAGGCGTCGGTCACGCTGGAGGGGGAGGGGCTGGAGAACGGCTGCCGAAGCCTTCAAAGCCTCCTACCCCGCCCAGGTAAAGGAAACGCGGCGGAGCTATCAGGTGCACAAGCTCATAGGGGCATTCCAGCACTTCACGGCAGGGATTCCCCGGTAGTCGGAAAGAATCGTGAGCGTGGCGGTGTCAAGCAGGAAATGGGCGCCGTGGCTGGGTGGCAGGTCGATCCAGCGCGCTACGAACACCCGCAGCAGATGCCCGTGGGCGAACAGGGCCACCCGGCCGCTGCTTTGCCGCAGCCGGCGAATCACCCGGTCGACCCGCTCCCCCACCTGGGCGGGACTCTCCCCATCGGGACAGCCATCGCGGAACACCAACCAACCGGGCTGGCGCCCCTGAATCACCGTGTTCGTCAGACCTTCGTAGGCCCCGTAGTCCCACTCGACCAGATCGGGCTCGAGGCTGGCCTGAGCGGCCAGGCCCGCCAGCTCGCAGGTGCGCCGCGCCCGCTGCAGCGGACTGCAAAGCACCAGGGAGAACGGCTTGACCGCCAGGACCGGAGCCAGCCCGCGGGCGGCCGCCTCCCCCCGTTCGGTGAGGGGAATGTCGGTGCTGCCGGTGTGCTGGCCCGAGAGGCTCCATGCCGTTTCGCCGTGGCGGATGAGGACCACTTCGGCGGTGGCGGCGGGGCCGTTCTGAATCGTTGTCACGGCAGGGCTCTCACGGGACGAAGTCGTGACGCTCACTTAAGCTCGCCAGGGTGGTGATGGCGGTGGCCGGCAGCCACGGCTGATGCCTTCAACCTGACGCCCGAACGTCCGTCGGGAGGCAGCCTGCCTCTGTTGTCTGCCCGCGATCTTGAGCCACCCCTCCACGCCTCTCCCCCCCACCGACGGTCCGGCCCGGGCCCAGTGCCCCTACTGCGGTGTGGGCTGCGGCCTGGAGATGAAGCCCCCCGCGGCGGCCGCAGCCGGCAGCAAGGCGCTCTGGACGGCCCGCGGCGACCGCCACCACCCCTCCTCCCTGGGCCAGGTCTGCGTCAAGGGGGCCACCGTTGGCGAGACCCTGGACCGCAACCGGCTCACCACACCGCTCTACCGGCAGCGCATCGACCAGCCCTTGGCGCCGATCAGCTGGGATCGGGCCTTCGACCTGCTGGAGGCCCAGGTGCGCCGCACCCTGGCCGAGAAGGGGCCCTCCGGCCTTGCGATGTATGGCTCCGGGCAGTTCCAGACCGAGGACTATTACGTCGCCAACAAGCTGATCAAGGGGGCGCTGGGAAGCAACAACTTCGATGCCAACTCGCGCCTGTGCATGAGTTCGGCCGTCTCGGGCTATGTCCGCAGCCTGGGTTCCGACGGCCCCCCCTGTTGCTACGACGATCTCGATCTGGCCGACACGGTGCTGTTGATCGGCACCAACACGGCGGAATGCCATCCGGTGCTCTTCCAGCGGCTGCTGAAGCGCAAGCGCCAGCAGAAGCAGGCCCTGCAGATCGTGGTGGTGGATCCCCGCGCCACTGCCACCAGCGACGCGGCCGACCACCACCTGGCGATCCGGCCCGGCACCGATCTGGCGCTGCTGCATGGTCTCGGCCATCTGCTGCTGGAGATGGGCGGGGTGGATCGGGCCTACGTGGAGGCGTCCACCGAGGGCTTTGACGCGTTGGCGGAGGTATGGGCGGGCTGGACGCCCGAGAGGGTGAGCCGGTTCTGCGGCATCGAGGAGCAGCAGTTGCACCAGCTTGCGGCCCGCTGGGCCGGGAGCCGCGCTGTGCTGAGTCTCTGGTCAATGGGGGTGAACCAGAGCGTCGAGGGCACCGCCACCGTGGCGGGGATCATCAATCTGCATCTGGTCAGTGGCCAGATCGGCAAGCCCGGTGCAGGGCCCTTTTCGCTCACGGGCCAGCCCAATGCCATGGGGGGCCGGGAAGCTGGTGGCCTGGCCCGGCTGCTGCCGGGCTACCGCTATGTCACCGAGGCCGGGCACCGCGCCGAGCTGGAACACCACTGGGGCCTGGCTCCAGGGGCCATCGCACCGGAATCGGGACTCACCGTGTGGGAGCAGATCGAGGCGATGGAGCGGGACGACCTGGGGTTGTGGTGGGTGGCGGCCACCAATCCGCTGGTGAGCCTTCCCTGGCTGGACCGGGTGCGGGCCGCGGTGAGCCGCTGCCCGATGGTGGTCCTCAACGAGGCCTACGCCGGCACCGAGACCGCCGCCATCGCCCACCTGGTGCTGCCGGCGGCGCAGTGGAGCGAAAAGGCCGGCGTGATGACCAACTCCGAGCGCCGCGTCACCTACTGTCCGGCCTTCCGTGTTCCCCCGGGAGAGGCCCGACCCGACTGGGCGATCTTCGCCGAGCTGGGCCGACGCCTGGGCTTCCAGGACCAGTTCAGCTATGGCTCCTCGGCCGAAGTGTTCGCCGAGTTCGTCGCCATCACCAAGGACAGGGTGTGCGATCTGAGTGGGCTGAACCATGGTCTGCTGCAGGAGCACGGCCCCCAGCAATGGCCGTTCCCCACCGGCACCTCCCCGGGTGGGGGCGCCCCGCGGCTGCACACCTCGGGCCGTTTCCCCACAGCCTCCGGCCGGGCCCGGTTGATCAGCGAGCAGCCCATGGGCCTGGGCGAACCCCCTGACGCTGACTACCCCCTGGTGCTCACCGTCGGCCGCTACCTGGAGCAGTGGCACACCATGACCCGCACGGCCCAGGTCGAGCGGCTGATGCGGCCCCACGTCGTGCCCCTGTTGGAGGTGCATCCCGCCGACGCCCGAGAGCATGGATTGATCGATGGTGGCCGGGCTGAGGTGCGCTCCCGGCGGGGCGCCGTGACGGCCAAGGTGCTGATCACCGATCGCATCCGTCAGGGCACGGTGTTTCTGCCTATGCATTGGGGCGCGGCCCAGGAGCAGGCCTGCGAGGCCAACCGGCTGATGCATGAACTGGGCTGCCCGATCTCCCAGCAGCCGGAACTCAAGGCCGCCGCCGTGACGCTGAGGCCGAGCACGTCGCCGTCGATGGCGCAGACCTTGAACCCCGGCGACCCTTCAGTACTCCGGTCCGAATCGAAGTCTTGAGTCGGCTGCCGGCTGCTCCACGAGCCTCGGGGCGAGCCTCATGTCACCGGTTGGGCCTCGGAAGGTTTCGATCAAAGGGTGATGGGCTGGTGGTTGGTGGTCGCCAGCGAGACCCTCAACAGCCCCTGCTCGATCACGAAGCACCGGGCCATGCCCTGATGTTCAGGATCCAGCAGCAGGGTGTGGCCCTCGGCGATGGTCACTTCGCCCTCTTGCCGTGACGTCACTGGTCGTCGTGGGCGAATCGCCGATAGAGGAAATCCAGGGCATGATTTCGGTAGTCGTAATACTCCGGCATTTCCATCAGCTGGGCCCGCTGGCGGGGGCGCGGGAAGGGCAGCTCGAGGATCTCGCCGATCGTCGCCGCCGGGCCGTTGGTCATCATCACGACCCGGTCGGCGAGGAACAGGGCCTCATCGATCGAGTGGGTGATCATCAGCACGGTCACCTTGTGCTCCTGCCAGATCTTGAGCAGCTCCTCCTGCAGCTCCTCCTTGGTGATCGGATCGAGGGCGCCGAACGGCTCATCGAGGATCAGCACCTTGGGTTGCAACGCCAGGGCCCTGGCGATCGAGACCCGCTGCTTCATCCCCCCCGACAGACTGCCCGGTTTCTTATCGGCCGCTTCACTGAGCCCCACCATGGCCAGGTGGCTGTCGACGATGGCGCGAGCATCGCCGTTGCGCTTGAGATGGGGGAACACATTGTTCACAGCCAGGGCCACGTTCTCGGCGGCCGACATCCAGGGCAGCAACGAATAGTTCTGAAACACCACCATCCGGTCTGGGCCGGGTTCCCGGATCGGCACCGACTCCAGCCGCACCTCTCCGCTGCTGGGCTGGCCGAAGCCGGACACCAGATCGAGCAGGGTGGATTTGCCGCAGCCGGAATGGCCGATCACACAGATGAATTCCCCCTCCGCCACCTCCAGGCTGATGTTGTCGAGCACGGTGTAAGGCCCCTTCGGGGTGGGGTACACCTTGCTGACGCCATCAATCACCAGGAACGGTGCACCGGAGCCTGTTGGGGTGGGGTGGGGCGTCGTCAGGGTCTGCATCGGTGTGGAGGGGGGAGCGGAAGGCAAGGAGGTCAGCGACGGGCGGCTGCAGGGGCTTCTTGTCGCTGGGGAGGCGGCGGTGGCAGAGCCAGGGAGGCCACCCTCACCTGCCCCTTGACCGCCAGAAGGTCGAGATAGTTCAGGGGATCCAACGGGTCGAACCGATCGCCGACAATCCTCTCGATCGGCGCTTCAGCCAGGTCGGAGGCCGGTAGGCCCAGGGCGGCAGCGGCACTCCGGAACAGTGTTCGGTCCTGCACGCGCTTCGTCACCTCCTGCCAGTTGCTGGGAAAGCTCGCCAGGCCCCAACGTCCCAGTTGGCTCAGGATCCATACGGCGTCACTGGCGAGGGGTTCGTTGACCCCCGGACCGAAGAAGCGGTTGAACTCCGGCACGGCAGCCGGGCTGCCAGTGCCGCGGTCGTAGGGATCGACGAAGCCGGGCCGGATCGTGGCCACATCGGTGCCCACGTACTGGCTCTGGGACAGCAGATCGGCCAGATCGTGGCGATGGGCCGGGTCCTCGCAGTAGCGGCAGGCTTCCAGAAGTGCCTGTACCAGGGCCTGGTGGGTGCGGGGGTAGGCGGCAGCCCACGCCTCCCTTACCCCAAGCACCTTTTCGCAGTGACCATTCCAGATCTCCACATCGGTGGCGATCACCGTGCCAAGACCTTCACGAACAGCGCGTGAGTTCCAGGGTTCCCCGACGCAGTAGCCATCGATCGTGCCTGCCTTCAGGGCGGCCACCATCTGGGGCGGCGGGATCACCAGCATGTCCACGTCGCGCTCCGGATCGATGCCCGCTGAGGCCAGCCAGGCCCGCAGGATCAGGTTGTGCATCGAGGCCGGGTGCACCATGGCGAGCACCGGTTTGGTGCCTGGATGGGCGACGATCCAATCCCTGAAATCGGCGAGGGTGTGTACCCCGGCCTCGTGAAAACGGCGGTGCAGGGTGATGGCATTGCCGTTGCAGCTCAAGGTGAGCGCACTCACCATGGGCAGGGGCGTCTGGCCGTTGCAGCCGAGGGTCATGGCGATGGGCATCCCCGCCACCATCTGGGCAGCATCAAGGACCTCCTGGCGAACGTGGGTCTCCAGGGTTTTCCAGTTGCTTTCCCGCCGCAGCTTCACCTGGGTCAGGCCGTGCTTGGCGAAGAACCCCTTCTCCTGGGCCACCACCAGCGGGAGGCAGTCGGTGAGGGGGATGAAGCCCAGCTCCAGATTCACCTTTTCCAGCCCATTGCTGGCGATGGCATCGGCAGGCTTCAACCGTTGTTGCCGTGCCCGCCGCTGCTCGGACAGGAAGCCCACGATCTCGGCGCGCAGACCGTAGTAGCGGGGATGCTCCACTGCCGCCAGCTGGGTGCGTGGGCGCGGCAAGGGCACTTCGAGGATCTGGTCGATGTGGGCCTCAGGCCCGTTGGTCATCAGCACCACCCGGTCGGAGAGCAGCAACGCTTCGTCCACGTCGTGGGTGACCATCAGGGCGGTGACCTTCGCCTCCTGGCAGATCTGCATCAGCTGCTCCTGCAGATTGCCCCTTGTGAGCGCATCGAGGGCGCCGAACGGTTCATCGAGCAGCAGCAGCTTCGGCCGCAGGGCCAGGGCGCGGGCGATGGCGACCCGTTGCTTCATCCCCCCGGAGATTTCCCGAGGGTATTTGTCGGCGGCAGCCTTCAGGCCCACCAATCGGATGTGGTGCTCGATGATGGCTTCCCGCTCCCGATGGTCGCCGCTCTTGATCACGTTGTTCACCCCCAGCGCGATGTTCTGGCGGACCGTGAGCCATGGCAGAAGCGAATAGTTCTGGAACACCACCATCCGGTCGGGTCCAGGATCGGTAACCTCACGGCCGTTCATCAGAATGCCGCCTTGGGTGGCACGGGTCAGACCAGCCAGAAGGTTGAGGAGGGTGGATTTCCCGCAGCCGGAGTGTCCGACAAGTGAGATGAATTCACCTTCGGCGATGTTGAGGAAAATGTCCTTCAGGGCCACATACCGGCCGCCATTCTTCAATGGGAACGTCTGAGTGACGTGGTCAACGGAAAACAGCGTCGACATGTCTAATCAGCTCCTTTGCTGATCTTGCGACCTGCAAAAGCAACCAGCCGGTCGAGCAGCAGGCCGACGATGCCGACATAAACGATGGCCAGAATGATCTGGCTTGAGCTGGAGTCACCGCCAGCATTGTAAGCGTCCCAGATGAAATAGCCGATGCCTCCATCCGCCTTGAGCATCTCGGCTGCAACGATCGCCAGCCAGGCCAAGCCAACGGCGATGCGAAGGCCGGTGAACACAAATGGGACGGTTGCAGGGATCACGATGTCCTTGATGTAAGCCGCCTTGGACAGCTTCAGCACCCTCGAGACGTTGATGTAATCCTGGGGAATCTGGCGAATGCCAACAGCGGTATTGATGATGATCGGCCAGATCGCCGTGATGAAGATCACGAAGATGGCCGATGTCGTGGAATCCTGGAACACCATCAAAGTGATGGGAAACCAGGCGAGTGGAGGCACGGTTCTCAACACCTGAATCACCGGGTCGAATCCTTTGCCGAGGAAACGATTCATCCCCAGGATTCCCCCGATCGTGATCCCTGCAACGGCCGAGAGGCCGTAACCAACGGCGACGCGCTGAAGTGAGATAAGGATCTGCCAACCCAGCCCTTTGCTGGTGCCGCCGTCATCAAAAAACGGCTGGCTGATATAAGGATCCCAGGTGTCAACGATGACGTTGATCGGACCCGGCAGTCGCCCTACACCCAGAACAAACGACAGGAACTGCCAGACCAGCAGGAAGCCGCCGATGCACAGGAAATAGGGAACCGCCAGGACAAACCAGCGGGGGAGCATTCGTTTGGAACGACTGGGTTGGATTGCTGCAGAAATGGCCATAGTGGAAAGGAGGATGGTTCCGAGGTTGAGCCGGCCTGGTCGGTAGGTCCGGCTCTCCAGGTCAGGTCATGGCCTTGATTTTGAGAGCATCCAGATAGGCTTTCGGATTCTCTGGGTCGAACACGACACCGTCGAAGAAGGTCTCCTTACCGCGAGAATCACTAGCCGGAATGGCTTTTTCCTGGCCAATGGCCTTGGCGGCCTCTTTCCAGAGGTCAGCCCGGTTCACCTGGTTCACCAGGGCGTCGATGTCGGTGCTGGCAGGCAGGTAGCCCCAGCGCATGTCCTCGGTGACGAACCACTTGTCGTGGCTCTTGAACGGGAAGGAGGCGTTCTCGCTCCAGAAGCGCATCCGGTAGGGGCTGTCCTTCACCACACGACCGTCGCCGAAGTCGAAGTTGCCCGCCAGACGGGGCTTGATGTCAGCCACGCTCGCCTTGAAATACTTGTCCTTAGAGGTGATCTCGCACAACTCGTCGAGGTTGGCGGGGTCTTCGCACCACATCTGGGCTTCCATCACCGCCATCAGCAGGGCCTTGGTGGCCTTGGGGTTCTTCTGGACCCAGTCAGCGCGCATCGAGAAGGATTTCTCGGGGTGGAACTTCCAGAGTTCACCGGTGACGGCGGCGGTGTAGCCGAGTTTCTTGTTGACCAGCCGCTGGTTCCAGGGCTCCCCGACGCAGAAGGCATCCATGGTGCCGGTCTTCATGTTGGCCACCATCTGGGGCGGTGGAATCACCACCAGGTCGGCGTCCTTGTTGGGATCGATGCCGTTGGCGGCCAGCCAGTAGCGCATCCAGAGGTCGTGGGTGCCACCGGGGAAGGTGACGGCCGCCTTGAATTTCTTGCCGGCTGCGGCCTTGTCGGCCACGGCCTTGGCCAGGCCTGCCTTGTTGTCGATGGTGAGCTTGTTACCAAGCAGTTCCTTCGAGGCCGAGATGCCTTGGCCCTGCAGGTTGAGCCGCGCCAGGGTGACCATCGGCAACGGTTGCTTGCTCTTGGTGATCTTTCCGGCCGCCAGCAGCAGCGGCATCGGCGAAAGGATATGGGCACCGTCGATGCCGCCACCGGCCTCGCCCAGCTCCAGGTTGTCGCGGGTGACGGCCCAGGAGGTCTGCTTCATCACCTTCACATCGGGCATGCCGTGCTTAGCGAAGAAGCCCTTTTCCTTGGCGATGATCACCGGGGCGGCGTCGGTGAGGGCGATGAAGCCCAGGGTGGCGCCTTTCACCTCCGGGGCATCGGCCGCGCCACCGACGGCCGGAGCCATGGAGGTGGCGGCCTCTTTCTTGCCACCACAGGCGCTGAGCCAGATGGCGCCGGCGGTCGTCCCGGCGGCGGTGATCAGGAATTTGCGACGGGAAAGATTCGACATGGGGCCTGGTGGAGAATCTGAAGAGGACCGGAGTGATGGCATCGCTGATGCGGATGCACTCCGGACGGGCTCCACAACGAAGCGCACCGTGCCGGCAAATTCTTGATTGGCGCGCAGGCTGACCAACCTGATCCAAAAGACCACGGCGACCCCCACTGCCAAAGTCGCGTCGGTTACCGATTCCTGCTTTTGCCCTTCAGGAGGGACAGCTCTCCCTGGCCTGGTCGGCCAGTTCCCGGCGCAGGCGCTCACCGCTGCGGGCCACCAGCAGGGCGGTGGCCTGATCCAGGGCGCCCGCCAGGCGCTCGAAGCGCCCTGAGAACCAGAGGTAGGCGGCCACGTTCCAGCGCAGGGCTTGCATCAGCTCACCCTCGCCGGCCAGGGCCGCCAGGGCCTGGCTGCGCCAGATCTCCAGGTTCTGCCAGGGGACTTCGGGGGCGCTGATGCCATGGTCCCGGGGGTGTAGCAGGATCCGCTCCGGTTCACCCTGTCGCAGCCGGGCGGTGATGCCGGCACGGGAGGTGGGCAGGTCGGTGGAGCCCTCCAGTCCCTTCACCGTGAGCACGTCGGATTCACCGCAGGCCTCGAGGGCTTGCCAGGCGCGGGTTTCGGTGGGGGGATGCACGAAACCACTCACGAGCAGATGGTCGCCCCGGTGGGGTGTCCACAGCAGCTCGAGGCTCGCCACCGGGGGTCGCTTGCCGATGGCATCGCGCACGGGCACCAGGCGCTCGGCCCAGGGGAAATGGTCCGGCTGGTGGGTGAGGGCCAGGCCCTGATCATCGAGGCGACGTTGCACCGCGCTCAACGGCAGGCCGGTCCAGCCGATGCCGATGGCTTCGAAGAGCTCGGCGAGGGTGACCCCGAATTTCACCGGCATGGCACCGCCGCCATGCATCACCACCTGCAGGCCGTCACTGGCCAGAACCAGGGCCACCAGCGGCAGCAGCGGGGCGGTGCGGCTGCGGCCGTCGTAGGGCACCCCGAAGCAGAGGGGCCGTCGCCCCGGTGTTTCCAGCACCGGCCCGTGCTGGCGGTAGCTGTCGAGCATGCCGGAGAGCTCGATGGGGTGGGGCCGCCGGATGCGGTGGGCGATCAGGAAGGCCCCCATCTGGGCGTCATCGGCCAGGCCACCGAGCATCAGGTCCATCGCCTCGCGGGCTTCGGCGCGGTCGAGGCCCGTGCTGGTGTGCTCACCGCTGCCCACCTTGCCGATCAGTTCGCGGAAACGGGCCCGGCCCGTGCCCAGGGCCCGGAGGCGTGCCTCGCGCCGATCGGTTGCGGCGGTCATCGGTAGCGGTTGAAACACACGATCACGACTCCGTATCAGAAGCTAAGTCTTCCTCGTTCGGTGGGGATAGCGCAGCTTTCTTGGCGCTCCCCGACTGCCGACCGCCCCCGACGACGCAGCTCTCATCGGCGTCCGTTCGGTTCCGCATCCCGTCGCTCAGGCCCCGGGTTGGGGCAGGCCGAGGTGTCACTTCGTCACAGCCTGCCCGTCAGCTCTTTGCTGCGTGTTCCACACGTCAGTTTGTATCCCGCATGATCAGCCCCCCTGGATCCGACGCCCAGGTCTCTGACGCACCGGCTCCCACGCTCAGCAAGGTCGAACAGGCCAAGGCCGACCTCTGTGGTCTGGATCTGGCCCCTCAGCTGGCCGAACTGGCAGGCCAGGGCTGGGACTCCCTTGACGAGGCCACCCTCACCATCCGGCTCAAGTGGCTGGGCATCTTTTTTCGGCCGGTCACCCCCGGGCGCTTCATGGTGCGGCTGCGGTTGCCGAACGGGGTGATCCGCTCCGACCAGCTGGAGGTCCTCGCCGATGTGGTGGATCGCTGCGGCGACCACGGCAGCGCCGACATCACCACCCGTCAGAACCTGCAGCTGCGCGGGCTGCTGCTGGAGGACATGGCGCCCCTGATGGAGGGCCTGGAGCAGGTGGGGCTCACCAGTCGTCAGTCGGGCCACGACAATCCCCGCAACATCACCGGCAACCCCCTGGCCGGCATCGACCCGGAGGAACTCCTCGACACCCGCCCCTTCGTCGAGGCCATCCAGGCGCGCCTGCTGGCCGCCGATGGTCCGCGCAACCTCCCACGCAAGTTCAACGTGGCCGTGGGCGGAGCCCCCGACAGCTTCCTGCTGCATAACGATCTGGCCTTCCTGCCGGCACCCCACCCGCAGGATCCGGCCGCGCCGCTCGGTTTCACGGTGTTGGTGGGTGGCTTCTTCTCGGCCCAGCGCAACGAACTGGCGATCCCCCTGGGGGTGTGGCTGCGGGGCGATCAGCTGGCCGATTTCACCCTGGCCCTGCTGCGCCACTACGAGGCCCACGGCAATCGGGTGCAGCGCAACAAGAGCCGGCTGATGTATCTGATCGACAGCCTGGGGCTGGAGCCCTATCGCACGGCCGTGCTCGAGAGCTACGCCCGGCTGGCCGGAGTGCCGGCCGCTCCGGTTCTGCCCCACGATGGGCGCCATCTGGTGAGCCGGGCTCCCCGCGACGGCCTGGGGGTCCAGGCCCAGAAGCAGGCGGGCCTCCACTGGGCTGGGCTGCATGTGCCGATGGGGCGCCTTGATGCGGATCAGATGCTGGAGCTGGCGCGGCTGGCCCGCGATCACGGCAGCGGGGAGCTGCGCTTCACCGAAGCCCAGAACGTGCTGATCGTGGATGTCCCCACCGATCGGCTGGAGGCGCTGCAGGCCGAGCCCCTGTTGCAGCGTTTCCGGCTCGAGCCCGGGGCTCTGCAGGCCGAAGCGGTGAGCTGCACGGGCAGCCGCTACTGCAGCTTCGCCCTGATCCCCACCAAGAGCACCGCCCAGGCCGTGATCGAGGAACTGGAGCGTCGGCTGGAGTTGCCCGAGGCCGTGCGCAGCCACTGGACCGGCTGCCCGAACGCCTGCGGGCAGCCCTACATGGGCCAGATCGGGCTGATGGGTGCCAAGGCCCGCCAGGACGGGCAGATGGTGGAGGCGGTCAAGATCTTCCTGGACGGGTCGATGGGCCAGGAGCCACGGCTGGCCGAACTTCACGAGAAGGGCGTTCCCCTCAGTGAGCTCAGCGACGTGCTGGAAGAGCTGCTGGTGGAACGCTTCGGCGCCCGGAGGCGGACGCCCCTCGCCTGATGGCGCGCCTGTCCCAGGGGAAGCGCCGGCTCCGGGGAACGTCCGGATGCCAGCAACGGTCCATCTCGGCCAGCCTGGCCCTGTCGTTCAGATCATGTCCCCCATACAGAAGCCGGATGACCCGTTCGGGATCAATCTCCAGGGCCGCCACTTCCTGCCAGAGCCGAGCAACGCTCGCCTGGTCGGCCCGGATGAATTGCACAGCGGCCAGCTGGGCCGTCAGTGTCAGCACCAGCTGGCGTTCCTTCTCCTCGATCGGCCTGACGGTTAAAGCCGCCTCGCAGGGCCGGCCCCACCGCCGCGGCTCACCCTGTGGCCGTCGGATGGGGGGATGGGGGATGACATCGGTACCGCTGAAGGCCATTGGAGACCTGCCTGACGTCTGGACTGATTTCGTTGTAGCCCCGGGGCCTCAGCAGGCCAGGGCTGGCGCACCAAACGTATCAATGGCGACAGATCATGGGGGGGGTCATTCTTGACCGGAACGCCTCCCTTCCAGGCCCTGCCGCAGCTGCTACCTCCGGCCGGCAACCCCGATCGCTGGCCCTGGCTGCGGCGTCTGCGTGGTCTGGATCGCCTCGATGTGGAGCCCTGGCTGGAGGCGGTGGAGGCTGGCTGGCTGGTGCCTGACACGGATCTGCTGGGCTCGCTGGAGGATCGGCTCGACGGCCCCGCGGCGGCCCGGCTGCTGGCCTGGTGGCTGGCCGAGCCCGCCGCCGACCCGGCCCTGCTGGCCGTGATCGGCCGCCTCCGCCATCCCCGTTGCCGGGTCCTGCTGCGGCAGGCCCTCGAGGGAGCCAGCACCGGCGCTGGGCGGACCGAGCTGTTGCTGCCGCTGCTGGGCCACCAGCGCGATCCCGAGGATTTCGCGTATCTGCGGCAGCGGGCCCTGGCCCCCTTGCCGCTGGTGCAGCGCCGGGCCGCCCTCGAGGGCCTGGCGGTGGGGCTGGCGGCCTGGCCGGCGGTACCCCTGCGGCAGGCCCTGTGCACCTTGGTTGGCGACCTCGATCTAGCCCTGGCCGCCACGGCCGTGGACCTGCTGGCCCGTCTGCCGGCGGGACGGGAGGCCTTGGACGGCCTTGATCGGGACCGGCTGGCCCCGGAGCTGGCGCAACGGGTGGAGCGGCGCCTTGCCGGAGGGGCGATCATGACTCTCACCCAGCGTGCCTGAGGCGAGGCCGCCGCAGGCTTCCATCTACGGCGATCCGGTGCTGCTCGATCCGGCCGTGGTGGAGAAGTTCAGCCAGGCGAAGCGGCGGGCGTCCGCTGCGACACGGCCGTGGGCGATCATCCGGTCGTCTACGAGGCGATCATCGCGGCCGCCAGCACCCATGGCTGCGACCTGATCTTCATGGCCTCCCACGGCCGCCGCGGCCTGGCCGGGTTGTTGCTCGGCAGCGAGACCCAGCGGGTGCTGACCCACACCGACCTGCCCGTGCTGGTCTTTCGGCGCCCGGAGCCCGCCGCTGCTGGCAGCGATGCGGAGACTCAGTCCGGTCCGGCCTGCTGAAGCCGCCAGCGGCGCACCACCTCGGCGACGCCCAGGCCGTCGAGGTCGACCTGGGCATTGAGGCGCTGCATGGTGGTGGCGGGGATCCGGCCGGCCAGCGCCTCAATCACGGGCACCAGTTCCGGGCGCCGCCGCAGGGTGGCCGCGTTGAACACGGGCACCGCGTCGTAGGGGGGGAAGTAGTGGCGGTCATCCCGGAGCTGTTGCAGGTCGAGGGCGGGGATCAGGCCGTTGGTGGTGTCACCGGCGATCAGGTCGACCGTGCCCTCGGCCAGGGCCCGGTAGGTGAGGCCCAGATCCATGGCCTCGGGCGGCTGGGCGAAGCGCAGTCCGTAGCGCCGGGCCAGGCCGCTGAAGCCATCCGGCCGGTTGAGGAATTCGTAGCCGAAGCCCGCCCGCCAGCCGGGGGTGTGGGGGGCCGCCTCGCTGATCGTGGCGATCCCCAGCCGCCGTGCTTCGTCGCGGCGCACCAGGATCGCGAAGCTGTTCTCGAACCCCAGCGAGGGGAACACGCTGAGTCCGAAGCGTTCGCCGTACAGCCGGCGTGTTTCCTCAAACACCCGCTGCGCCGGATCGGGCGTGTCTGGCGGAGGCGTGAACTGGTCAAGAAGCGTGGTCCAGGCCGTGCCGGTGTACTCCACATAGCCGTCGATGCGGCCGCTGCGCACGGCGGCGTGGATCAGGCCGGTGCCCCCCAGGCCGAAGTCCCGCTTCACTTTCAACGGGGTGGTGGCCTCGATCTGCTGGGCCAGCAGTTCGCCCAGGATCAGTTGCTCGGTGAAGCTCTTGCTGCCGATCCGCACTGTGCCTGTGCCTGTGCCTGTGCCTGTGCCTGTACCGGCGGGCGGCAGCAGCCGCAGCGCCAGCACGGTGCCCACGGCGAGGCCCGCCAGGAGCCAGGCGAGCCGCAGAACCCGCCGCCGGCCGCCAGTGGCTCCCTTCGCACGGGGCTGGGCCAGCCGCTTCTCCAGCACCCCCAGGCCGCCATCGGCGACCAGGGCGATGGCGGCGGCCGGCAGGGCCCCGGCCAGGATCAGGCCGTTGTTCACCGTGGCGATGCCCCGGAAGATGAACACCCCCAGGCCGCCGGCGCCGATGGCGGCGGCGATCGTGGCCACGCCCACGCCGATCACCGTGGCGACCCGGAGGCCGGCCATCAGGGTGGGCAGGGCCAGGGGCAGCTCCACCCGCAGCAGCACCTGGCGGTCGCTGAGTCCGAGGGCCTGCCCTGCCTGCTTCAGTCCCGGGGGCACCTGGGCCAGGCCGGTGACCAGGCCCCGCAGCAGGGGCAGCAGGGCGTAGAGGGTGAGGGCCACGATCGCCGGGGTGGTGCCGATGCCCCCCAGCAGCGGCACGGTGAGCAGCAGGCCGAAGATCGCCAGGCTCGGGACCGTCTGCACCGTGCTGGCCACCGCCAGCACCGGCCCGGCCCAGCGGGGCCGGCGGCTGATCCACAGACCCAGCGGCAGGCTGATCGCCAGGGCCAGGCCGATGGCGGTGCCCACCAGCAGCAGGTGCTCGCCGCTGCGCTGCAGGATCTCCGCCGCCAGGGCGCCGTCCCACCAGGCCGGCGGCCATGGGCCGCTCATGGCGCTTCGGCCGGTGTGAGGGCCCGGGTGACCTGGAAGAGGGGCACACTCACGCCGATCAGCAGCAGGGCCCAGCCGCTGTTGGCGGTGTCGTTGAGCAGGGCGCCCACCAGAAAGGCGATCGACCCCACCAGCACGATGGCGGTGCTCCACGGGTGGCCCCAGGCCTTGAACGGCCTTGGGCGCTCCGGTTCCCGCCGGCGCAGCACGAACAGGCAGACGATCCCCATCAAGTACAGGCTCACGTAGAGGAACGCCGCCAGCCCGAGCAGGATGGTGAAGTCGCCGGCGAGCACCAGCAGGGCCGAGGCCAGGCTGGTGAGCACCAAGGCCACGGTGGGGGTGCCGCCCCGGTTGACCCGATCGACCAGGGGGCTGAACAGCTTGTCCCGGCTGAGGCCGTAGAGGATGCGGGGGGCGCCCATGATCGAGGCGTTGATCAGGCCCGCCAGGGACACCAGGGCCAGCACGGTGATCGCCTGGCCGCCGAAGGCGCCGAACAGCAGGGCGGCCGCATCGGCCACCGGCAGGCTGGAGACGGCGATCACCTTCAGGGGCAGCACCCGCAGCAGGGCCAGGTTGAACAGGGTGTAGAGCACGATCACCGCCAACACGCCGCCGATCAGGGAGCGGGGCAGGTCCTCCTGGGGTTCGCTGAACTCCTCGGAGAAGTAGATGGGGCTGTGCCAGCCGTCGTAGGTGGTGACGATCGCCTGCAGGGAGAACACCAGCGCCACCGCCAGGCCCGTCCAGCCCGCCGGGGTGGCCAGGGCCGTTGCACCGGTGGGGATCGCCGCGCTGGCGGCGGCGCGGGTGTCGGGGCCGCCCAGCAGGAAGCAGGCCGCCACCACCGCCAGAAAGGCCATCGCCTTGGCCAGGCTCAGCAGCTTCTGGCTGCCGCTGCCGGCCTCCACCCCCAGCAGCTGGATGCCGGTGAACAGGGCCACCACCCCCAGCCCCACCAGCTTCCCGTGGGCCTCCAGGCCCGGCAGCAGGAAGACCGCGTACTCCCCGATGGTGATCGCCACCCAGGCGATGCCGGTGCAGTGGCCGATCCAGTCCATCCAGCCCACGCTGAAGCCGGCGGCATCACCGAAGCAGCGCCGGGCGTAGACGTACCAGCCGCCGGCCAGGGGCAGGCTGGCCCCCAGCTCCGCCACGGCGATGGCACCGAGCAGGGCGTAGAGGCCGCCGGCCAGCCAGGCCGCCACCACCCAGGGGCCACTGCCCATCTGGGCCGCCACGAGGCCGGGGGTGCGCAGGATGCCGGCGCCGATCGTGCCCCCCACGGCGCCGGCGATGCCGAAGGTCACCCCCAGCACGTTGAGCAGGCGGCCCGGCGACTCCAGCTCCGGGGTCACCGGATCGGGGGGAGCGGAGGGGGTCAGGAGGCGATCACCCGTTCCAGCAGGGCGTGGAGCTCGTCCAGTTCGTGGCGGCTCAGAAGCCAGTCGCCCTGCTGATCCTTGGTGACACGGGCCTCGATGATCCAGCCGTCCTCCGTGGGCGCGATGGCGAAGTGGGGGGACTGCAAAGGGGCGGCCATGGGCTGGCGGGAGCTGGACGGTACCTCCTGCTTAGCCAGATCCGCCAGTAACGGCGGTGGGCCCAGCTGCTCGAGACGAAAGGTGGCGCCGTAACTGGGGGTGGGGTGCTGGGAATAGAAGCGGGCGGGGGCCGGTCGGCCCAGGCGGCGGCGGCCGCTGGCCACCAGGGCGGCGGCCCGGCTGCGGGAGCGCAGGGCCTGCAGCACCAGGCCC